>NZ_JBIASV010000005.1:259356-301769 GCF_042891165.1 Streptomyces sp. NPDC001922
GGGGGGGGGGGGGGGGGGGGGGGGGGGGCGCGGGCGGGCCGCCTCTTCCCCCCCCCCCCCCCCCCCCAAAACCCCCCCCCCCCCCCCCCCCCCCCCCCCCCCCCCCCCGCCCCCCGCCCCCGCACCGGCCATCCGCGCCCCGCACCCCGGCCTGGCAAGGCACCCCGCACCCCGCACCCCGCCCCCACCGGCAGCGCCCCCGTTCAGCGCCCCCCGTCAGCGCGGCCCGTACCGCCGCCCCGTCCGAGAAGTGATCCCGCTCAACGCCCCCCGAGGCGCCAGCTTCGCCAGCCCCGCGAGCGCCTTGTACCGGGGATCCGGCACCGACAGCGTCCGCCCCCGCGCCAGATCCTTCATCGCCGCCGCCACCAGCCGGTCCGCGTCCAGCCACAGCCAGCCCGGCACACTGCCGGTGTCCATCCCGGCCCGCTCGTGGAACTCGGTCCGCACGAACCCCGGGCAGAGCGCCATCAGCCGCACCCCCGAACCGGCCAGGTCCCGCGCCGCGCCCTGGGTGAACTGCACGACCCACGCCTTGCTCGCGCCGTACGTCCCGCGCGGGACGAACGCCGCCATCGACGCCACGTTCACCACCCCGCCGCGCCCCCGCTCCCGCATCCCGGAGACCGCCGCGGACGTCAGCCGGAGCACCGCCTCGCAGTGCACCTTGAGCATCGTCAGCTCGTCCGCCATGGAGACCTCGAGGAACGTCCCCTTGTTGCCGAAGCCGGCGTTGTTGACCAGCAGGTCCACCGGATGCCGGCGTTCGGCCAGCCGCGCCTCGACCGCCGCGATCCCGGCCTCCGTCGCGAGGTCCGCGACCAGGACGTCGGCCTCGATTCCGTGCCGGTCGTGGAGTTCGGTGGCCTGTTCCGCGAGCCGCCCGGCGTCCCGGGCGACCAGCACCAGGTTGTGCCCGTCGGCGGCGAGCCGCCGGGCGAAGGCCGCCCCGATACCCGCCGTGGCTCCTGTGATCAGTGCAGTCGTCATGCGCGAAACGCTAGCGGCCGGCCTCCCGCCCGGCCATGCCCGGTGGCCCGCAGCGGACGCGGCCCCTCCGCCCGTACCCCGCGCGCACCCCTCCGCCCGCGCGTCGCCCGTACCCCGCCCCCACCCCCACGCCCGCACTCCGTCCCCGCCCCCCAAAGCCTCCCTTATGGTTGAGGGCATGATCGAGGCCCGTCATCTGAGAGTGCTCCGCGCCGTAGCGGCCACCGGCTCGTTCTCGGCCGCCGCCCGCGAGCTCGGCTGCACCCAGCCCGCCGTCAGCCAGCAGATGAAGGCGCTCGAACAGTCCGTCGGCACCCCGCTGCTGGTCCGCGCCGGCCGCGAGATGCGCCTCACCGAGGCCGGGGAGGCCCTGGTGCGGCACGCCGCCGGCATCCTCGCCGGGCTCGCCGCCGCGGAGGAGGAGGTCGCCGCGATCGCGGGGCTGCGCGCCGGACGGGTCCGGCTCGTCTCGTTCCCCAGCGGCAGTTCCACCCTCGTGCCGACGGCGCTCGCCGAAATGCGCGCGGACCACCCCGCCACCCGGATCTCCCTGGTCGAGGCCGAGCCGCCGCGCTCGGTGGAGCTGCTGCGGGCCGGCGACTGCGAGATCGCGCTGGCCTTCCGCTATCCGGAGGTGCGGGGCGCCGACCCGGCCGCCGCCGCGGAGTGGGACGACCTGGTCGTCCGGCCGCTGCTCACGGACCGCCTGGTGGGGGTGGTGCCCGAGGGGCACCGGCTCGCCGCCGCGGAGCGGGCCGGTGTCGCGGAACTGGCCGAGGAGCCCTGGATCGCGGGGTGCCCGCGCTGCCGCCGGCACCTGGTCGAGGTGTGCGAGGACGCCGGTTTCTCGCCGCGGATCGACTACGCCACGGACGACTACCCGGCGGTGATCGGGCTGGTCGGGGCGGGGCTCGGGGTGGCGCTGCTGCCCGAGCTGGCGCTGGCGGGCCCGTCCGTCGGCGGCGGCTGGGGGGCGGCGCCGGCCAAGGGCGTCGCGACGGTGCGTGTGGAACCGGCCGTGCAGCGCGAAGTCGTGGCGCTCACGCTTCCCGATCTGGCCCGGGTTCCGGCGGTCGGGGCCATGCTCGACCGACTGGCCCGCGCCGCGCTGCGCTGATCCGGTCGGCAGAATCCCCGGTCGGCGGCGTGCGAGCCGTGATGAATCGTTTCTTCAGTTCCGGTTCCCGCTGTCCTGTCAGTTGCTCGTGGTGGCGATGACCCGGTGCCGGGCCCGCCCCATCAGCTCTTCGCGCTCGTCCTCCGTCAGCCCGCCCCAGACTCCGTAGGGCTCACGGACCGCCAGCGCGTGCGCCGCGCACTCGGCACGTACCGGGCACCGCATGCAGACCTCTTTGGCCGAGGCCTCACGCGCACTCCGTGCCGCGCCGCGCTCGCCCTCGGGGTGGAAGAACAGCGAGCTGTCGACTCCGCGACAGGCGGCCAGGAGCTGCCAGTCCCACAGATCGGCGTTGGGACCGGGAAGGCGGGAGAAATCTGCCATTGCTTATCCCCTCGGAGGTGTTCCGGTGCGGATACAGCCCGACCGTACATCCACTGTGTAAGTAGATGTAAATATGACTCATTGCGAATCTAGCGACAGACACCGGCAGATGTGAAGAAAAGCCGCCAAATAGGGCATAGTCCATCCGGAGGGCCCGGCCGCGCGGTGCGCTCGATGCGTGTCCGAGCCCTCACGTAGAGTGTTGAGAGCAGCCGACGTAGCCCGTAACTCTTTCGGGTGACCGTCGTTGAGAGTGCGGAGGCGGTTGACGAAACAAGTACTCGGGCGCACGTCCGAGGCGGTCAATCGCACAGGTGACGATTCGTACCAGCCTGGAGGCTCAAGGTGACGCGCATCAGCTGCGGAGGGCGGCCATGACATCCGTCCTCGTCTGCGACGACTCCCCGCTTGCCCGAGAGGCGCTCCGCCGCGCGGTTGCCACCGTGCCCGGCGTCGAGCGCGTGACGACGGCCGCCAACGGCGAGGAAGTCCTCCGCCGCTGGGGTGCCGACCGCTCGGACCTGATTCTGATGGACGTACGGATGCCCGGACTCGGCGGTGTCGAGACCGTGCGGCGGCTGCTCTCCGCCGACCCCGGCGCCCGGATCATCATGCTCACCGTCGCCGAGGACCTCGACGGTGTGGCGCTGGCGGTGGCGGCCGGTGCCCGCGGGTATCTGCACAAGGACGCCTCGCGGGCCGAGCTGCGCGCGACGGTGACCCAGGCGCTCGCGGACCCGACCTGGCGGCTCGCGCCGCGCCGGCTGCGGTCCGCCGAGATGGGCGCCGCGCCCACGCTGACCGCGCGGGAGATCCAGGTGCTGGAGGGGATGAGCCACGGCCGTTCCAACGCCGAGATCGGCCGTGAGCTCTTCCTCTCCGAGGACACGGTCAAGACGCACGCCCGGCGGCTCTTCAAGAAGCTCGGTGCCTCGGACCGCGCGCACGCCGTCGCGCTCGGTTTCCGCTGGGGCCTGGTCCGCTAGGCCGGTCCCGGTGTCCTGTCGGGCCGGCTCCGGGACGCCTCGTGCCGCGGGCCGGGGGAGTCCTGTGGCTGCCCCTGCCCCGCCCCACGGCTCCGCACCCACCGGGCGGACGGCCGTCCGTGCCGTGCGGAGCTCCGGGGGCCGGGAGGCGGAGCGCGCCCGGCCCCGGAGCCGGGCGGCCGGCGGCTCCGTGCCGCGTCGCGGGCCGTCGCCGGGGTGGCGGATGTCACCGGAGTGCGGCGGCCCGGGCGTGAGATGGCGAACAGTTCCACAGCCGGTCCGGAGGGTCCGCCGCAGGAAAAGGGCGGCCCCGGTCGGTACCGCGGCGGGCGGGGTGAGTACGTTTCGCGCGCTCTGCCGCATCCTTGAAGCATGGAGTGTCTCGGGGACGGCTCGGCCGGGGGGAGGGCGCAGGACGTGACAACCGGCGCACCTGCTCATAACGCTTCGGTGCACAACTACGGACGCGGTGCCGAGGAGCATCCCGCGCCAAGGCACCATGGACCGATGCGCGAAGACGAGAACCGGGGCTCCCCCATGGCCTCAGGCCCTGGGGGCATCGCCGCGCTCGTCCATCGCGCGGTCGAGGGTGACGAGCGCGCCACCCACGACCTGCTGGCCCATGTGCACCCGCTCGCGCTCCGCTACTGCCGGACCAGGCTGTCGCGGCTGCCGGGCGACGCCCGGCACTTCGTGGACGACCTGGCCCAGGAGGTCTGCCTGGCGGTTCTCTGCGCGCTGCCCCGCTACCGGGACACCGGCCGGCCGTTCGAGGCCTTCGTCTTCGCGATCGCCGCGCACAAGGTCGCGGATCTGCAGCGGGCGGCGATGCGCGGTCCGGGCAGTACGGCCGTGCCGTCCGACGAGATGCCCGAGCAGCCCGACGACTCGCTCGGGCCGGAGGAGCGGGCGCTGCTGAGCAGCGACGCGGAGTGGGCCAAGAAGCTGCTGGCGAATCTGCCGGAGAACCAGCGCGAGCTGGTCCTGCTGCGGGTCGCCGTCGGGCTGACGGCCGAGGAGACGGGCCAGATGCTCGGGATGTCGCCGGGCGCGGTCCGGGTGGCCCAGCACCGGGCCCTGAGCAGGCTCCGGGCGCTGGCCGAGCAGTAGCCTCCGACCACCCCCCGGCGGCCGTTAGCATGGGAGTCCGCGCTGGGCAAGAGCACTGGGGAAGGTGTCATGACTGACAACGTCGAGGGAACGCCCGAGAAGTTCGCGATGCTCGGGCTGACATACGACGATGTGCTGCTGCTGCCGGGCGCGTCCGAGGTGCTCCCGAACGCGGTCGACACCTCGTCCCGGGTGTCCCGCAACGTCCGGGTCAACATCCCGCTGGTCTCGGCGGCGATGGACAAGGTCACCGAGGCCCGGATGGCCATCGCCATGGCCCGCCAGGGCGGTGTCGGTGTGCTGCACCGCAACCTCTCCATCGAGGACCAGGCCAACCAGGTCGACCTGGTGAAGCGGTCCGAGTCCGGGATGGTGACCGACCCGATCACCGTCCGGCCGGACGCCACCCTGCGCGAGGCGGACGCCCTCTGCGCCAAGTTCCGGATCAGCGGTGTGCCGGTGACCGACGCCTCGGGCAAGCTCCGCGGCATCGTCACCAACCGCGACATGGCGTTCGAGATGGACCGCAGCCGTCAGGTCCGCGAGGTCATGACGCCCATGCCGCTGGTCACCGGCAAGGTCGGGATCTCCGCCGAGGACGCGGTGGAGCTGCTCCGCCGCCACAAGATCGAGAAGCTTCCGCTGGTCGACGAGGCCGGTGTGCTCAAGGGCCTCATCACGGTCAAGGACTTCGTGAAGGCCGAGAAGTACCCGAACGCCGCCAAGGACGCCGAGGGCCGGCTGATCGTCGGCGCCGCGGTGGGCGTCGGCGACGAGGCGCTGGACCGGGCGCAGGCGCTGGTCGAGGCGGGTGCCGACTTCCTGGTCGTGGACAGCGCGCACGGCCACAGCCGCGGCATCCTCGACATGATCGCCAAGGTCAAGTCCAACGTCCCGGTGGACGTCATCGGCGGCAACGTCGCGACCCGGGACGGCGCCCAGGCGCTGATCGACGCGGGCGTGGACGGCGTGAAGGTCGGCGTCGGTCCGGGCTCGATCTGCACCACGCGGGTCGTCGCCGGCATCGGCGTGCCGCAGGTCACGGCGATCCACGAGGCCGCGCGGGCGTGCAACGCGGCCGGTGTCCCGCTGATCGGCGACGGCGGCCTGCAGTTCTCCGGTGACATCGCCAAGGCCATCGCGGCCGGCGCGGACACCGTGATGCTGGGCAGCCTGCTGGCCGGGTGCGAGGAGTCGCCGGGCGAGATGGTCTTCATCAACGGCAAGCAGTTCAAGTCCTACCGCGGCATGGGCTCGCTGGGCGCGATGCAGTCCCGCGGGCAGGCCGCCTCGTACTCCAAGGACCGTTACTTCCAGGACAACGTGCTCTCCGAGGACAAGCTGGTCCCCGAGGGCATCGAGGGCCAGGTGCCCTACCGCGGCCCGCTGGGCTCGGTGGCGCACCAGCTCATCGGTGGCCTGCGGGCGTCGATGGGCTACGTCGGCTCGGCGGACGTCGCGGAGCTCAAGGAGAAGGGCCGCTTCGTCCGGATCACCGCGGCGGGTCTCAAGGAGAGCCACCCGCACGACATCCAGATGACGACCGAGGCGCCGAACTACAGCCGGCGCTGACCGGAGCGCACTGCGGAGCCCGCGGGCACAGGCCCGCGGGCTCCGGCATGCGCGTCGGGGATACTGGAACGGCAGAACCTTGAGGGAAGGGCCACACACGTGACTGAGATCGAGATCGGGCGCGGCAAGCGCGGCCGCCGGGCGTACGCGTTCGACGACATCGCCGTCGTCCCCAGCCGGCGCACCCGGGACCCGAAGGAGGTCTCGATCGCCTGGCAGATCGACGCCTACCGGTTCGAGCTGCCGTTCCTGGCCGCTCCGATGGACTCGGTCGTCTCGCCGCAGACCGCGATCCGCATCGGTGAGCTGGGCGGACTGGGTGTGCTCAACCTCGAGGGGCTGTGGACCCGGTACGAGGACCCGGAGCCGCTGCTCGCCGAGATCGCCGAGCTGGACGAGCGGACCGCCACCCGCCGGCTCCAGGAGATCTACGCGGAGCCGATCAAGGAGGAGCTGATCGGGCAGCGCATCAAGGAGGTGCGCGACTCCGGTGTCGTCACCGCCGCCGCGCTCTCCCCGCAGCGCACCGCGCAGTTCTCCAAGGCCGTGGTGGACGCCGGGGTCGACATCTTCGTGATCCGCGGCACCACGGTCTCCGCGGAGCACGTCTCCGGTGCCGCCGAGCCGCTGAACCTGAAGCAGTTCATCTACGAGCTGGACGTGCCGGTGATCGTCGGCGGCTGCGCCACGTACACCGCGGCGCTGCACCTGATGCGGACCGGCGCGGCCGGTGTGCTGGTCGGCTTCGGCGGCGGCGCCGCGCACACCACGCGCAACACGCTTGGCATCCAGGTGCCGATGGCGACCGCGGTGGCCGACGTGGCCGCGGCGCGGCGGGACTACATGGACGAGTCCGGCGGCCGCTACGTGCACGTGATCGCCGACGGCGGCGTGGGCTGGAGCGGTGACCTGCCGAAGGCCATCGCGTGCGGCGCGGACGCCGTGATGATGGGGTCCCCGCTCGCCCGGGCGACCGACGCCCCCGGCCGCGGCCACCACTGGGGCATGGAGGCGGTGCACGAGGACGTGCCGCGGGGCAAGCGGATGAACCTCGGCGCGGTGGGCACCACCGAGGAGGTCCTGCTCGGTCCCTCGCACACCCCGGACGGTTCGATGAACTTCTTCGGCGCGCTGCGCCGGGCGATGGCCACGACCGGCTACTCGGAGCTCAAGGAGTTCCAGCGGGTCGAGGTGACGGTCGCACCGTCCCAGCACGACAACCGCTGAGGCGTACGGCGGGCACCGAGGCGCCGGAGCCCCGGCCGCCCCGGCGCTCCGTACGGGACGAGGTGCCCGTCGGGTGAGCAGGAAAGCCCCCGGCCGCGATGCGGCCGGGGGCTTTCGTCCGTCCCGGGGGGCTTGTCGTCCGTCCCGGTCAGGCCCCGAGCTTCTTCGCGGTGCTGAAGCCGGCGAAGCCCGCGAGCGCGAAGAAGAGCGCGTCGACGGGCTCCAGGCTCTTCTTCCAGGCCTGGGAGAGCAGGTCGAGGTGCTGGGTGAGCACGTCGACGAGCGAGCCCCGGCCGATGTCGGAGATCACCAGGGCGAAGCCGAACAGCTGCCCGCAGTAGACGCCGAGCAGGCCGAGCACGGCGCCGACGACGGGCAGCACCGGATGCCGTCCGCCGGCCTTGCCGAGGACGGCGCCGACGAGGGCACCGACACCGACCGCGAGGTAGCCGATCTGGGTGCCGTCGAAGGCCTTGAAGATCCCGCCGTAGGCGGCCGCGCCGATCAGCATGGCGGCCGCACCCGCGACGATCGCCAGGCCGGTGGTGCCCCGGCGGGCGGCCGGTGCCGGGGGCGGGAAGCCGCCGGGCATGCCGAAGGGCTGCTGCGGGGGCGGGGAGCCGCCGGGCTGCGCCGGGCCGTACTGCTGTCCGGGCTGCTGCTGAGGCTGGTTCATCGTTCCCCCGTGGATGTCCCTGTGGCACCGCGTTCCGGAATCCGGGCAGAATTCGGACTGGAGTGCGGTTGCGCGGATTTCGGCCAGAACATTAACAGGTGCTGACGGTCCGACAAGGGGATTCCACGGTCCGTGACCGGGCTGGTACCGCAGGGGCGGCGGCAGCGCCGGTTCCGGGCCGGAGCAGGGCTGGACCGAAGCCGGATCACGGCCGGCCGGGGGAGGGCGACCGGACCTCCGCCACACGCCGGGCCACCAGAAAGCCCTCCAGGGCGGCGACGGTGTAGAAGGCGATGTCGTTCCGGCTCAGGATCTCGTGCCGCCAGTAGGCGAGAGCCGGTCCGGCGTGCCCGGTCAGCGGATCGACGGCGGAGTACTCCGGCTCGACCGTGCCCACCTGCAGGGCCGCCGCCAGCAGTTGGGCGACCGCGACACCGGCCGCGGCCAGCGGGATGCCGCAGAGCGAGGCCGGCAGGGAGCGTCCGCCCGCGGTGCCCAGCGCCACGCCCACGAGCAGGCCGATCGCCAGGGCCCAGTAGCCGAGTTCGTGCCCGGTCCGGCCGAAGGAGCCCTGGGCGAAGCCCAGGACCAGGGCGGAGACCGCCGCGGTCGCGGCGCCCACGGCCACCCCGGGGCCGGTGCGTCCGTCGGACGGCCCGCCGTCCGGGGCCCTGTGGGCGCTCCGGCTGCCGTGCGCGGCCGCGCGCGCTCCGGTGCCGCCGGGCACCCGGGCGCTCCCCGGACTTCCGGACTGCTGCCGGACCGTCACCCCGACGTGCGCCCTCTCCTCGCGTCGCGCGGCATCGCTCACGGAGCGGCTGCGCGGCACCCGAAAGGGCGGCCGCCGGTGAGGTGTCCCCCGGTGGTGTCGTGGATTTCGCCCATCGTCAACTCTCCCGACCCGGCTCGGTGCGACGCCAGGGCGTGTTTCGACAGTCCCGTCCGGCCGGAGGTGTCCGCCCTTCGGGCGGACAACGCTACTGTCGAAACACGCCCCGGCAGGTGATTCCGGCCGCGGGCCGCGGGAATCACAGCCGGTGGGCCGCGCCCGCGGGTGTCGCGCCCCGGGTGTCCAGCAGCAGTTGGGCCTTGACCGCCAGCCCCTGGAGGTCGTACGTGCGGTGGTGCTGGAGCAGCAGCGTCAGATCGGCCTCGGCCGCGGCCTCGTACAGCGCGTCGGCCCGCGGCACCGGACGGCCCGTCACCTGCCACTGCGGGACGTACGGGTCGTGATAGCTGAGCTGGGCGCCCATCTCCATCAGCCGGGAGCCGATCTCCCGGGCGGGCGAGCCCTCCTGGTCGCCGACGTCGGGCTTGTAGGTCACGCCGAGCAGCAGCACCCGGGCGCCGCGCGCCGACTTGCCGTGCTCGTTGAGCAGGGTCGCGCAGCGCTGGATCACATAGCGCGGCATCCGGCCGTTGACCTCCTGCGCCAGCTCCACCATGCGCAGCGGGTAGCCGAAGCTGCGGCCCCGGTACGAGAGGTAGTTGGGGTCGATCGGGACGCCGTGGCCGCCGACCCCCGGCCCGGGGCGGAAGGCCTGGAAGCCGAACGGCTTGGTCTCGGCGCAGCGGACCACGTCCCACAGGTCCACCCCGATGTCGTGGCAGAAGACCGCCATCTCGTTCGCCAGGGCGATGTTGACGTGCCGGTAGTTGGTCTCCAGGAGCTTGACCGTCTCGGCCTCGCGGGGGCCGCGCGCCCGGACGACGCGGTCGGTGAACCGGCCGTAGCTCGCCGCCGCGGCCTCGGTGCACGCGGGCGTGAGACCGCCGATGACCTTGGGGACTCCGGCGTGGCCGTGGACGCGGTTGCCCGGGTCGAGACGGCTGGGGGAGTACGCGAGGTGGAAGTCCCGTCCGGCGCGAAGACCGGAGCCCTCCTCCAGGATCGGCCGGAGGAATTCCTCGGTGGTGCCCGGGTAGGCGGTGGACTCCAGCACCACGGTCGCGTGCGGACGCAGCCGCGCGGCCAGCATGCGGGCGGCCTCGGCCACCGCGGACAGATCCAGTGCCCGGTCCTCGCCGAGCGGGGTCGGCACGCAGATCGCGGCCGTGCGGACGCGGCCCAGCTCCGCCGGGTCGGTGGTGGCCCGGAAGCCGCCGGAGAGCATCCGGCGCAGCTCGGCGGCGGTGAGCGATCCGTCCACCGGGGGGCGGCCGGCCCGCAGCTCGGCGACGGCGCGGACGTCGGTGTCGTAGCCGATGGTGGGAATACCCGCGGCAGTGGCGGCCTGGGCGAGGGGGAGACCGAGGTGACCGAGTCCGATGACGGCGAGGTCTGCGGGCATGGCTGCGGGCCGTCCTTCCCGAGACGAGGCTTCGTGGCTGGTTGTGCCGTATGTGCTGGCTGTGCTGTATGTAAGGCTAAGCACACATATGACTGATATTGAGGATTGGCTGATGGTGGAGACCCCGGTGTTGCCGCCGCGGGCGCAGGATGGCCCGGGGTGCGCAGGCACCGGGAACCGGTCGGCGACGGCAGCGGCGACCCGGATCAGGACGGGAGGCAGCGGTGAGGACAGCGACACTGGGACCGGCCGAGCGCAGTGAGGCACTCGCCCGGATGGCGGAGCGGGAGCTGGACATTCTCGTCGTCGGCGCGGGCGTGGTCGGCGCGGGCACCGCGCTGGACGCGGCCACCCGCGGGCTGGCGACCGGGCTGGTCGAGGCGCGGGACTGGGCGGCCGGCACCTCCAGCCGGTCGAGCAAGCTCATCCACGGCGGACTGCGCTACCTGGAGATGCTCGACTTCGCCCTGGTGCGGGAGGCGCTGAAGGAGCGCGGGCTCCTGCTGGAGCGGCTGGCACCGCACCTGGTGAAGCCGGTGCCGTTCCTGTATCCGCTGGCCCACCGGGCGTGGGAGCGCGTCTACGCCGGATCGGGCGTCGCCCTCTACGACGCCATGTCGCTCTCCTCCGGCCACGGCCGCGGCCTGCCCGCGCACCGGCACCTGACCCGCACGCACGCGCTGCGGGTGGCGCCCTGCCTGAAGAAGGACGCCCTCGTCGGCGCCCTCCAGTACTACGACGCCCAGATGGACGACGCGCGCTATGTGGCGACGCTGGTGCGCACGGCCTCGGCCTACGGCGCCGAGGTGGCCAACCGGGCCCGGGTCATCGGCTTCCTGCGCGAGGGCGAGCGGGTGGTCGGGGCGCGGGTGCAGGACGTCGAGGGCGGCGGCGAGTACGAGGTCCGGGCCAAGCAGGTGGTGAACGCCACCGGGGTGTGGACGGACGAGACCCAGCGGCTGATCGGCGAACGGGGGATGTTCCACGTCCGGGCGAGCAAGGGCATCCATCTGGTCGTGCCGAAGGACCGGATCCACTCCACGTCCGGGCTGATCCTGCGCACCGAGAAGAGCGTGCTCTTCGTGATCCCGTGGGGCCGGCACTGGATCATCGGCACCACGGACACCGACTGGGACCTGGACAAGGCCCACCCGGCCGCCTCCAGCGCCGACATCGACTATCTGCTGGAGCACGTCAACTCGGTGCTGGCCGTGCCGCTGACCCGGGACGACGTCGAGGGCGTCTACGCCGGGCTGCGCCCGCTGCTGGCCGGCGAGTCGGAGGCCACCAGCAAGCTGTCCCGGGAGCACACGGTCGCCCACCCGGCGCCGGGCCTCGTCGTCGTCGCGGGCGGCAAGTACACGACGTACCGGGTGATGGCCAAGGACGCCGTGGACGAGGCGGTGCACGGCCTGGACCAGCGGGTCGCGGACTGTGTCACCGAGGACGTCCCGCTGGTCGGCGCGGAGGGCTACCGGGCGCTGTGGAACGCCCGGGCGCGGATCGCGGCGGGCTCCGGGCTGCACGTGGCGCGGATCGAGCACCTGCTGAATCGTTACGGCTCGCTGGCCGAGGAGGTGCTGGAGCTGGTCCGGCAGGACCCGGCCCTGGGCGAGCCGCTCGCCACGGCCGACGACTATCTGCGCGCCGAGATCGTCTACGCCGCCTCGCACGAGGGCGCCCGGCACCTGGACGACGTGCTGACCCGCAGGACCCGGATCTCCATCGAGACCTTCGACCGGGGCGCCCGCAGCGCCCGGGAGGCGGCGGAGCTGATGGCGCCGGTGCTCGGCTGGGACGCGAACCAGATCGAGAAGGAGGTCGAGCACTACGAGAAGCGGGTGGAGGCGGAGCGGGAGTCGCAGCGCCAGCCGGACGACCAGACGGCCGACGCCGCCCGCCTCGGGGCGCGGGACATCGTTCCGCTCTGAACCGTCCGGCGGCGGGGCCGGTCCGGGGCCCGTGGCGCCTCGGGCCGGCGCGCCACGGGCCCCGGACCGGGCGGAGCGGCGGCCCCGGACCGGGCGGAGCGGCGGCCCCGGGCCGGGCGGAGCGGCGGCCCCGGGCGAGCCGGACGGGGGAGCGAGGACGGGGGAGCCGGTGCGGCACGGCGCGGCGGCACCGGCCGGGACCGTTCCCCGCGCCGGCTGCTCTCCCCGGCACCGCCGGTCCTCACGACGGGCGGGTTCCGGTACTGTCCGGGCCGTTCAGAAGCCGTCCTCGTTCAGAACCCGTCCTCGTTCAGAAGCCGTCCTCGTTCAGGACGGTGATGCCGGCGGTGAAGTACTCCCAGACTTCCCCGCTGCGGCTGCCCGGGTCGAGTGTGTCCGGTGCCAGCGCGTCCAGCTCCGCGAAGAAGTCCTCCGCCGCGTCCTCACCGGGGCGCGGGTGCCAGCAGGCCTCCATGTAGCGGCGTACACCTTCCAGCACGCGGGTGAAGTGGTCCAGGCCGGGGGAGAGCCGGACGCACTCGCCCTCGGTGACGATGTGGACGCCGCCCTCGCGGCGGTGCAGATACAGCTCGCCGTGCTCGCTGGAGCCGAGGAGCAGCAGATCGGCGGCCTCGACGCCGGCCGGCAGCGCCACCCCGGTCAGGTCCGCCTCACTCGGCGGCGTCATCTTCGCCGCCGGGCAGGGCTCGAAGGTCGTCCAGGCGCACGCCCACCACGACGGCAGTCCGATGTCGCGCAGGTGCGCCCGGCTGCCGGGGTGTTCCAGGGCCACCGGCAGCTCGGGGCCGGGTGTGCGGACGACGTCGACGGGGGCGAACGCCGCGTCGACACGGTCGGCGGTGAGCGGGCCGGCGGGGCCGGGGCGGGAGGGCACCCGCCCCGGCGCGCCCTCCAGCGCCGAGGTGTGGTCGAGACCGCCCCGCGGCCAGTCGTGCAGCACCTCCGGGTCGGTGTCCAGGAGCGCGAGGCCGCAGGTGTCCGCGACCAGATACCGGGTGCGGCCGTCCGGGGCGACGAGCGGCGTGGCGTGCGCCCAGCTCTCGGGCGCGTACAGGGCCGAGCCGTGCAACGGGGGCACCGCGCCGTGGCGGGAGGGCAGGGGCGCGGTGGTCTCCTCCGGCGGGGCCGGTACCGGCGAACCGGTCTCCAGGTCGAGCCAGGTGTCCTCCCAGGCCGCTTTCACGCGCAGCAGCGCACGGCCGTTGTGGTGCTGCAGTCCGAGGGCCTCCGGGCAGGTCAGGTTCGGATGCGCGGAGTAGGTCCGCACCGGACGCCACCACGCCCACACCGCCCGCCAGGGCATCCCCGGTTCGGCTGCCGCGATCCGCTCGGCGTACGCCTGGTGACCGAGCATCGTTGCGGCGAAGTGGAGCCAGGCCGCGAATTCGGCGCGCGGTACCTCCGCGGTGCCGAATACCGCCTCGGCCTGCCGGAACACCTCGACCCCCGGGTGGTCCCCGGCCGGCCGGCGCTCGATGTGCTCCCGTACCGCTGCCCGTTCGGCGGCCAGGAGCCGCTCCGGGGCGTCCGCCCATGCGTCCGTCTCGCTGATCATGACGCCATCCTGGCAGCGAGGTGCGACGGGCCGGCGCGGGGCGGGCCGCGGGGCCGTGCGCCGTGCCGGCCGGCGCTCCGGTGCGGGGCGGCTCAGGAGCGCGGCGCCGGGCTCCTGCGGCAGAACTCCGCCGCGAGGAGGCGGGGTTCCGCCTGCCGGTCGCGCATCACATCGCTGTTGACGCGGTAGCCGAACACCCGGCGGCCGTCCGCGGTGCCGACGACCAGGACGTAGGAGCCGTTGATGACGCCGTTGTGCCCCCAGAGCGTCCGCCCGCAGGGCAGCCGCACCGGGAACAGGCCCAGCCCGTACTTCCCGTGGGTCCCCGCGGTGTCCCGCATCCGCTCCAGCTGAGCCGCGGGCAGCAGCCGGCCGCTCAGCAGCGCCTGGAGGAAGCGGCCGAGGTCGTCGAGGGTGGAGACCATCTCCCCGGCGGCGCCGGCGCTGGACGGGTCCAGCGCGGTGACGTCCACGCGCTTCCGGCGGTGGCCTCCGGGGCCGGGCGGCCGGGTGGAGTACGCCCGGCCGTGCGGTGCCGGCAGGCCCTCCCGGGTACCCGGGAAGGAGGTGCCGGACAGCCGCAGCGGACGGAGGATCCGGCGCCGGATCTCCGCCGGGTAGGGGTGGCCGGTGACCTGCCGGACGATCAGGCCCAGCAGGATGTAGTCGGTGTTCGAGTAGCGGTAGCCGGTGCCCGGCCGGAACCGGGGCGGATGGCGCAGCGCCACCCGGACCAGCTGCCGGGGCGTGCGGGAGCCCGCCCGGTGCACGGGGAGTCCCCTGCCGAAGGACTGGTCCCGCAGCTCGCGGTCCCCGGTGTAGTCGAAGAGCCCGCTGGTGTGGTCCAGGAGCTGGCGGACCGTGATCCGGCGGCCGTCGTTGCCGTTGCCCCGCACCAGGCCCGGCAGGTGCCGCTCCACGGTGTCGTCGAGGCGCAGCCGTTGCTCCGCGGCGAGCTGCAGCGTCACCGTGGCCACGAAGGTCTTGGTGACGCTCCCGGCCCGGAACCGGTCGTCGGGCCGGATCCGCCGCTTGCTGCGCACATCGGCCACCCCGGCCGTGCCGAACCAGGTACGGCGCCCGTCCCGCGCCAGGGCCGCCGCGCCCGGGGCGTCACCCTCGGTCACCAGCCCCCGGACGGCGGCGGACACGCCCGGCCGCGCGGGGGCGGAGGCGGGGCGCTCCTGCGGGGCGCAGCCGCCCGCCAGCAGCGCGGCCAGCACGGCCGCCACCACGGGGGTGCGGGCGGTGCGCTGGGCCATGCCGGGCCTTTCGTCGGGTGGCCCCATCATGACCCGCTCCTCCCGGTGGGACGGCGGCAGGGTGCCCGCCGAGGCGGACCCGGGCCTTCCCCACACCCGTGCATGAGGGAGAATGAGGGCTCTGCCGGGGGCGGGCCGCCCGAGTTGGAACCGAAAGCGCCGACAGGTCGCCAAGGACGACAGCCAACTCGGCGCCATCGTGGATTGATTGCAGGGCTGAGGGGATTCATGTCGAAGGCGGAGCAGACGCAGGGAACCACAGGACGGCTCCTCGCCGGGCGCTACCGGCTCGGAGAGGTCCTCGGCCGCGGCGGCATGGGTACGGTCTGGCGCGCCCACGACGAGACCCTCGGCCGGACGGTCGCCGTCAAGGAACTGCGGTTCTCGACCAACGTGGACGAGGACGAGAAGAAGCGGCTCATCACCCGGACGCTGCGTGAGGCAAAGGCCATTGCCCGGATCCGCAGCACCGGCGCCGTCACCGTCTACGACGTGGTCAACGAGGACGACCGGCCCTGGATCGTCATGGAGCTCATCGAGGGCTGCTCCCTCGCGGACGTCGTCCGGGACACCGGCGGCCTCACCCCGCAGCGCAGCGCCGAGGTCGGGCTCGCCGTCCTCGACGTGCTGCGCGCGGCGCACCGCGAGGGCATCCTGCACCGCGACGTCAAGCCCTCGAACGTCCTCATCGCGGACGACGGCCGGGTCGTGCTCACCGACTTCGGCATCGCGCAGGTCGAGGGCGACCCCTCGGTGACCTCCACCGGCATGCTCGTCGGCGCCCCCTCGTACATCGCGCCGGAGCGCGCCCGCGGCCACAAGCCCGGCCCGCCGGCGGACCTCTGGTCGCTGGGCGGCCTGCTGTACGCCTGCGTGGAGGGCGTTCCCCCGTACGACAAGGGCTCGGCGCTGGCGACGCTGACCGCGGTGATGACCGAGCCGCTGGACCCGCCGAAGAACGCGGGGCCGCTGGAGGAGGTCATCTACGGCCTGCTGGCCAAGGACCCGGCGCAGCGGCTGGACGACGCGGGGGCGCGGGCCCTGCTGGAGGACGCGCTGAGCGCCCCGGAGGACCAGGGTCCGCAGGCGCCCGAGCCGACCCGCACGATGATGCTGCCGACGCCTCCGGTGCCGGAGGAGAAGGCCGCTCCCAAGCCGCAGAAGAAGGCCGAGACCAAGGCGGAGCCGCGGCCGGAGCCGCAGCCGAGGGCCAAGCCGCCGGCCCGCGCCGAGGCGGAGGAGCGGATGCGCGGCGCGCTGCAGGCGGTGCGGGGCGCCGCCGCCGCGGCCAAGGAGAAGTCGTCGTCCGTGGCGAAGTCGGCGGCTGCCGCCAGGTCCGCCGCGGCTGCCCGGGCGGCCGGCGCGAAGTCGTCCGCCGGGGCGCGCGGTTCGTCCGCGGAGGGCCCGGCGGGCAACGGCGGCCGGCGGACCACCGGGGTCTCCCTCACCGATGTGGTGCCCCGCCGCACGCTGGTGATCGTCGCCGTGGTCATCGCTCTCGCGGTGATCGGTCTGGTGCTGGCCCTCACGCTGAACAGCGGGGACGGCAACGTCGCCGAGGGGCCGCGGAACGGCGGGGCCACCGCCACCGGCGCGCAGACCCGCGCGGAGGAGACCGGCGGGGGAGCCGGCCAGGACGGCGAGCGGGACGAGGACGCGGGCCGGCCCACCGAGAAGCCGCAGGGCGGCGCCGGGAAGGACGAGTCCCCCGAGGACGGGAAGCGCCCGCCGAAGGACGGCAAGAAGGACGGCGACGGCGGGAAGGGCGAGCCGGCGGGCTTCGCCACGGTGTCCAACAGCCGCTTCCACTTCTCCATGAAGATGCCGGAGAAGTGGAAGCTCACCCGGGTCGCGGGCCAGAACTCGGGCGGCATCTTCAGCGCGTCCGGCGGCTTCCCCCGGGTGCAGGTCGACTTCGGCTCCTCGCCGGGGACGGACGCGGCGGCCGCGTGGCGGAGCCTGGAGCCCGCGGTGCGCAGCAACTCGTCCGGCTACCGCTCGCTGGGCATCCGGAGCGTCGACTACCGGAACTACCCGACCGTCGCCGACTGGTCCTTCGAGCGCACCCAGAACGGCCGTCAGGTGCGGGTGCTGAACCGGGGCTTCAAGGTGGACGGCGACCACGGCTACTCGATCATGATTTCCTGCGGCAAGGACGCCTGGAAGGGCAAGGAGTGCTCCACGATCCGGGATATGGCCTTCAAGACCTTCCAGCCCAAGGACTGAGGCCTCGGGGACGGGACCGGTACTGAGGCCGGGACCGAGGCGCCGGGCCCGTCCGGTCCGGGAAGCCGACGGGCGGCCGGAGTCCGTCGCGGACGGGCGGACCGTCCCCGCGACGGGCCGCCTCCCCGTCGTGGACGTCCCCGCGCCGGGCCGTCCGGGAGCCGGGCGGCCCGCGGTGAACGGCCGCCCGGACGCCGTCGGTTGTGCCGTCCGCTCGGCAGGGTCCGGCTCCGGCACGTATCGTGAGTTCCCGCGGACCGTACGCAGCCGTAACGCGCCCGAAGCCGAGTGGATGTGACGGTTCGTACGGCCGGCGGGTCCGGCTGGGTGAGGTGTGGATCGCGCGCTCCGGGGAGGCGTCGTGGAGGACTACGCGGGTCGGGTGCTCGCCGGCCGCTACCGGCTGCCCCGGCCGCCCTCCGACGTCTACGACCTGGTGGAGACCCGGGCCTTCGACACCTTCAGCGGCCAGGAGGTGCTGGTCCGGCAGATACCCCTGCCGGAGGTGGTGGAGGCCGAGGTCGTCGGCGCGGACGGCCACTACGGCGCCCCCGCGCCCGGGCGTACGGCCCGGCGGCCCGACGACCCGGCGGTGCGGCGCGCCATCGACGCCGCCGCGGCGGCCGCCGCGATACCCGACCACCCCCGGCTCGACCAGGTCTTCGACGTCTTCGCCGACGACGGCAGTCTGTGGGTCGTCAGCGAACTGGTGGCCGCGCGTCCGCTGGCCGCCCTCCTCGCCGAGAAGCCGATGTCCCCGCACCGCGCGGCCGAGGTCGCCGCCGATGTGCTGACGGCCCTCCGCGCGCTCCACGCCCACGGCTGGATCCACCGCAACATCACCGCGCGCACCGTTCTGGTCTGCGACGACGGGCGGGCCGTGCTCACCGGCCTGGCGGCCGGCGCCGCGGAGGAGGCGCTGTGCGGCTACGACCCGGTGCCGCGGGCACCGGACGACAGCCCGGTGTCCGGTGGCCCCGGAGCGCCGGCGGAGCCGGAGGGGCGGGAGCACCCGGCGGAGGGGAGCGAGGGCCCGGCGGGTCCGGACGAGGAGCCCGGCACCGGCCCGGACACCGCGGAGCGCGCGCCCTGGCCCGGCCCTGCCGCGTCCGGTGACGGACCGGACGACCCGGCCGCCCGTGATGACCGGGCCGCCCGTGCGGAGGCGATCGCCGCCTACCGGGCGGGTACCCGGGCCGCGGCCCGTTCGGACCTCCGGCCGGGGACGGAGGCCGCCCCCGGGCTGCCCGCCCCGCGCCGCAGCACCGACGCCGGCCCGCGCGCCGAGGTCACCCCCTGGGCCGCGCCCGCGCCCGGCGGCGCCCCGCCGGCGCGGCCCGCCACCCGCGGTGAGCTGCCCGCGAGCCCGCTCGGACGCCCCCGGGACGACGACCGGACCGGGGGCGTGCCCGCCGCCCGCCGGGCCGGGCTCGCCAAGGCCGCGGACGGCCTCTCCGGCCTCTCCGGCCTCTCCGGCCTCTCCGGGCACTCCGGGCACTCCGCGCACTCCGCGCACGAGCACGAGCACGGGTACGGGCACGCCGGGCCTCCCGGCGGAGAGCCGCTCCGCGGCGGCGGCACCGGCCGGGCCGGCGCCCCCGGCGCCGCCGTCCACCGCGGCCCGGAGACACCGTTGGCCGCCGAACGGGCCCGGCAGGCGCGCATCCTCGTGGTCGGCGCCGTCACCGAGCGCTGGGCCCCCGAGCAGGCCGGTCCGGTCCACGGCAACTGGCAGCTCGCGCCGCCCGTCGGCCCCGCCACCGACCTCTGGGCGCTCGGCGCCCTCCTCTTCCGCGCCGTCCAGGGCCATGCCCCCTTCCCCGAGGAGAGCGCGGCCGAGCTGGTGCAGATGGTGTGCGCCGAGCCGCCCGCCTACGCGGAGGAGTGCGGTGCGCTGCGCCCCGTCGTCGAGTCGCTGCTGCGCCAGGACCCCCTGGAGCGCCCGGACTTCGAGGAACTGCGCGGCTGGCTCCGCTCGCTGATCCGGTCGGCGCCGGAGCCCGAGCTCGGCAGCCGCACGGTGACCGTCCCCTCGCTCGGCACCGGCGAGCCGGCCGACCCCCGCCGGCTGCCGGTGCTGCGCCGCCGGGGCGAAGTGGTGCGCAGACGGCGCGCCACCGACCCGGCCGTGGCGCACGGGCGGCACAAGCGGGGCCGGGAGAAGGCCCGGAGAGGTCCGCGCACCCTCGGGCTGACGCTGCTGGCGCTGATCCTGCTCGCCCTGGCCGCGGCCGTCGCGTACGCGGTGCTGTTCCTGCCGGGGGCCACCGAGGACCGGGGTGCCGCCCGTACGGAGACGGCCGGTTCGGTGAGCCCGGCGCCCGACCCGGCGGGCGAGGGCGGCCCGGCGGACGGGGACGACCGGGGGAGCGGGGGCACGACGGAGGGCTCGTCGCCCCGGGAGACGCTGTCCACCGAGTCCGCCGGCCTTCCCGAGGGCTTCGCGGTCCGCAAGGACCCCCGGGGGTTCCGGCTGGCCGTCCACCGGGACTGGGAGCGCCGCGGCGAGAACTCCCGCGGCCAGGTGCGCTATCTCGGCGGCGACTGCGAGCTGATCGTGGTGCCCGGCCGGGACCGGGTGGCCCGCTTCGGCAGCGACCCCATGGCCTACCAGCAGGACCGGGAGCAGGAACTGGCGTCGTTCCGGGCGTCCCAGTGGGCCTCGGCCTCCGGGCTCCGCCGGATCGACGTCGGGACCACGGCGATGGCCGAGGGCACCTTCCGGTGGAAGGACAGCAGCGGCCGCCAGATCTACGGCCGCAACCTGGCGATGATCCTTCAGGGCCGCTACCACCTCGTCCTGGTCCTCGGCCCGGACGACCGGCGCGAGGACGTCGACCGCTTCTTCCGGCACGCGAGCGTGACGTACCGGGTGACGGGCTGACGGGCTCACCGGCCCCTCGGCGGACGGATCGGCCTCGGCGGGAGCCGTCGCCGCAGGCCGCGCACTCCGGGCTCGCGCCCGTCGGCCCGCGCCCGCGCACTCCGTAGCCCGCGCTCCGCAGCACGCGCGCCCGCCGCGCTCCGCCTCGCCCGGACGAACCCCGTGTCAAGCCGGCGAGCCGGGCAACACGCCGCAGATCCAGGGAAGTCCACCCCTATGGCCCTGTCCCGGCGGGGACACCGGTGGGGCAGGATGGGCCTCATGGGGAGCTACGGCGGTGGCGAGGGCGGACGGCTGCTCGCCGGTCGGTACCGGCTGGGCGCACGGCTGGGGCGTGGCGGAATGGGCGTCGTGTGGCGCGCCACCGACCAACTCCTGGGCCGCCAGGTCGCCGTGAAGGAGTTATACCGGGACGACGGGCTTCCGGAATCGGAGGCCCGGCTGCGGCGGGAGCGGACGCTGCGCGAGGCGCGGACGGTGGCGCAGCTCCAGCACCCCCATGTCATCGTCGTCCACGACGTGGTGGAGCAGGACGAACGGCCTTGGATCGTCATGGAGTTGGTCGACGGCCGCTCGCTGAGCGACCAGCTCTCCGCCGACGGGCCGGTGCCGCCGCGCGAAGCGGCGCGGATCGCGCTCGCCCTGCTGGGCGCCCTGCGCGCGGCCCACGCCCACGGCGTCCTGCACCGGGACGTCAAGCCGGCCAACGTCCTGATGGAGCGGGGCAGCGGGCGCGTGGTGCTCACCGACTTCGGGATCGCCCAGGTGAGCGGGGGCACGACGATCACCGAGAGGGGCTCGTTCGTCGGCTCGCCCGAGTACACCGCCCCGGAGCGGATGTCCGGCAGCCGGACCGGCCCGGAGTCGGACCTCTGGTCGCTCGGGGTGCTGCTCTGCGCCGCGCTGAGCGGCCGGTCCCTGTTCCACCGGGACTCGCTGGGCGGCGTGCTGCACGCCGTCGTCTCCGATGTGATCCGCCCGCCGGACGCCGCGGCCCCGCTGATGCCGGTCGTCCGGGGCCTGCTGGAGCGCGACCCGGACCGCCGGCTGGACGCGGCCACCGCCGAGTCGCTGCTCGCGGAGTACCTGCGCACGGGGCGGATGCCGGAGCAGTCCCCTTCCGTTTCCCGGGCGTGGCGGGGTGCGGTGGAGCCGCCGGGGGACACCGCGGCGACGGTGTCCGGTCCCGTCGGCGGGCCGCCGGGCTCGGGCGCGACGCGCGCCCGTACGGCCGTGGCGGCTGCGCTGCTCGTCGCGGCGGCGCTCGGGGCCGGGGTGGCCGCTGTGGCGATGCTCGTGGACGAGGCGCCCGGAGGGGGCACCGGCGTGGGGCCTTCGGCCACCTGGAGCCGGGACGGCGGAAAGGGCGGACCGGGCGGGCGGCCGTCCGCGTCCGGGCGGAGCCCGTCACCCGCGGTGACCGTGACCTCGACCGCCACAGAGACGACCGGCCCCACGGGGACCGGCGCCCCCGGGACGCCCGGCCCGTCCGGCTCCTCGACGGCGGCGCCGAAGGGCTACCGCACCGTCTTCGACCCCGAGGGGTTCCGGATGGCGGTGCCCACGGGCTTCATCCGCTCCCTCGATCCCCCACGGGTCCTCTACTCCTCGCCCGGCGCGGTCCTCCGGCTCGGGGTCCGCATCGGGAAGACCGGGGCGGGCAGCCCGCTGGCCGCGCTGCGCAGGGCGAACGGCAAGGGGCCGGAGCACTACCGGGGATACCGCGAAGCCCGGGTCGACGGGGCCTCGTTCCGCGGACGGCCGGCCGCGCGCCGGGAGTTCACCTGGGACGGGGCGGCCGGGAGCGGACCCCGGTGCACCTACGACCTCACCTGGGACGAGGGCGGCCGGAGGTACGAGGTGTCGATGACGGCTCCGGTCGCCGAACGGGCCCGGGCGCGACGCCACTTCGACACCGCACTGGACACCTTCCACCGGACCGGCTCGTAGTCCGGTGCCGGCGCGACCGGCCTGTGACGGCGAGTGCGAAGGGTGCCACGGAGTGAGTCATACAAACTTGCGAGCCGTCCCTTGATCGTGAATGATCGCCTCCGCACTCATGCGATGACGGGGACATCGGGGGACAGGATCGATGAGCGTGCCCAAGGCGTTGCGCCTTGTTCTGAATCTGCCGGATCCGCAAGGTGATAAATCGGCAGCAAACGGGACGGAATCAAAAGAAGCGGTGCCCGGCGTCACGCCGACGCCCGCACCGAATGCACCACAGGTCGAGAATCCCTGGGTGGCCGCTGCGGAGCGGCTCGCTTCCGCCAACAACCCGGCGCCCGTTGCCCAGCCGTCCGCGCCGGATTCCTCCGGTGCCGGGGGCCGGCAGAGGAAAGGCCCGGGGGCGACCGGCACGCCGTGGAATGTGCAGGACGAGAAGAGCGGGACGCTCTTCGCCCGCCGCTTCGGCCGAGGGCTTCTCTGGACGGTCGTCGCCCTCGCCGCGGTGACGGGCGTGCGCTCCTGGTTCTTCCCGTCGAAGCCGGTCCAGGGCCCGCCGCCCATCGTGAAGGCCGGGCCCGCCTATCCCGTCGATACCGCCCAGGCGGTGGCCGCGCGCTTCACCCGCGCCTATCTGACCTGGGACGAGGAGAACCCGGGCGACCGGGAGAAGGCCCTCGCCCTCGACGTCGCCTCGGCGGGCGACCCGGCGATGGGATGGGACGGCAAGGGAAAGCAGGAGGTCGGCGAGGTCTACTCGGGCCGGGTGGCCGTGACCGGAAAGGGCCGTGCCCGGGTCCACGTCGAGGCCCGCGTCCTGCCCGGCACGGGGAAGAAGGGCGGGAAGGGCGGCTGGCTGGGGCTGGACGTCCCCGTCGTCCGGGTCGGTGAACGCGTCGTCGTCAGCGGCGAGCCCGGCCTGGTCGGTCCGACGGCCCCGCCGGCGAACGTCCCGGAGAGCGATCCGCCCCCGGTCGACGCGGCCATGTCGCAGCGGACCAAGGGCGTCCTCACTCAGTTCTTCAAGGAGTACGCGGCGGGCGACACCTCCACGGTCGCCGCTCCCGGGGCGAAGATCCCGGCCCTCCCGGCCGGCATCGACCTGGGCGGGCTGGACGACTGGAGCGTCGACGCCGGAAAGGGCAGCGACCGCACCGGCACCGCCGTCGTCCGCTGGAACACCTCCGGCGGCGCGATGGAACAGACGTACCGGGTCGTCATCACCCGTGTTGCCTCGGCGCAGGCCGAACGCTGGCAGGTCTCCGGCCTGCACGGCGGCGGCAACTGATTCTCCGGAACATTCTCGAAAAAGGCAGGACAACATGCATACGCTGCACCTTGCGGCAGAGCTCACCGACGGTTCGGATCTCAAGAAGTGGATCCTGCTGATCGCCGGAAACGTCTTCATCGTCATTCTCGCGGTCCGTGGAATCGGCTACTACGCCAAGCGCGAATGGGGCGAACTCATAGGTCACCTGATGGCCGCCGTGGTCATCGCGGGAATCGTCTACGCGCCCAATGTGGCCGTCGACCTGTTCAAGGGAATCTGGAGCAAGGTCGCAGGCACCTGATGCGTAAGGGGTACACCTTTACGCGGCACTTCGATCTGGAGACCCGTCAGCACGAACTGATGGGCCTCGACCTCGGCGAGGGAGTGCCGCGGCGCACCCTCGTCCTGGGCGTGCTCCTGCTCGTGGGCTGGTGCGGCGGACTCCTGATGCTCTTCGGAGCGCCCTCCCAGTACACGTTCTCGCTCTACATGCTGCCGCCGCTGGTGACCGCCGTGCTCGGCGCACAGCGCAGCCGGCGGGTCGACCGGCGCCGCAATCTGACGGGCTGGGCGCTCGCCATCCGCTATGTCGCCGTGGGCCACCGGCCGGTCATCAACGGCGGCCGCCGGGCC
This sequence comes from Streptomyces sp. NPDC001922, assembly GCF_042891165.1. Lineage (NCBI taxonomy): Bacteria > Bacillati > Actinomycetota > Actinomycetes > Kitasatosporales > Streptomycetaceae > Streptomyces > Streptomyces sp. NPDC001922. The sequence goes on from NZ_JBIASV010000005.1 coordinate 283,439, forward strand.
GCGGGCCGCGACGAGTGGATCCCGGTGCGGGACCGCTGGGGGGAGCGGGTGGACCAACTCCTCGACCTGCCCGGATTCGGCGGGCTGGAACGCTTTCTGACGAGCGGCACGGACCGGGCCGTGTCCGCCGGTTCGCCCGTCCGTCTGGCCGCCCGCGCCCGCCTCCACGGGCCCGAGCGGGTGTGGCGGGCCCGGCGCCGCGCCGGTCTGGACAAGAAGCAGTCGTCGGCTGCTGCGTCAACGAGGAAGGGACGTCGGTGAAGATCGGCAAGAGCATCGGACGGTTTCTGGGCCTCGGCACCGAACGGGCCCTTCCGCCCCCGCGGTACGAGGCCGTGGCGGACGGCCTGATCATCACCGACACGGCCGCCGAGGCGTGGTTCGTCCTCTCCGGCTCGAACACGGACCTCATGGCGGAGGGCGCGCGCGACGCCGAACAGGACGTCATCGCCTCGGTGCTCGCACGCACCCTGGCGGGCTTCGACTGCCATCTGAAGGTGCTGTGGTCCCCGCTCAACGCCGAGGAGTACCTCCAGGAGACCGAGCAGCTGTTCTCCGCCGGGCAGTACCGCTCCTGGGCCCAGCTGCGGGTCGACCGGCTCGACATGCTGGATCTGCCCAGCCGGCACCTGCTGCTGGGTGTGCGCATGGCGGAGCGCAACAACCAGACCAAGGCCAAGAGCCGGGCCGGCTTCCAGGAGGCCCTGGGGCTCGGCACCCGCCAGGTGTCGTACAAGGAACTCGCCCGGTTCGACGCGCTCACCCGGCGGCTGGGGCGTCAGCTGGAGAGCACGCCGTGGCGTGCCCAGCCCGCCACCGTGGAGATGCTGGCCTGGATGATCGCCCGGGAGCAGCACCGCAGCGCCGTGCTGCCGGTGGCCAACTCCGACGGCGCCGTCACCGGCGCCAAGCTCGCGCAGCTCACCCAGGGACGAGTGCTGCCGTACCCGGACCACCTCCGGATCGTGGACCCGCGCGGGCGGGTCACCGCCTGGGTGTCGGTGCTCGCCATGACGGGCTTCCCGGAGGAGATGGAGACGCCCGGCAGCGGCGAGTGGCTGCGCGCGGTCTCGGAGATCACCTACATCCCCGAGCAGGACGACCTGGACGACGGTGGGCAGATCCCCGTCGTGCCGGTGAACCCGGAGGTGTCCGTCCGCTTCGAGGTGATGCACAAGCGGGACGCGCTGAAGGCGATCGACGAGGCCCGCCGGCTGGCGAAGGAGCAGCGGCAGTCCGCCGCCAAGCACTCCGCCGGTGAGGCGGGGCGGGAGATCGAGGAGACCGAGCAGGTCATGGCCGACCTGTCCCGCGACATGAAGCGGGACGACGTGACGCTGATCGAGGACCACCCGCGGATCGTGGTCACCAGCGAGGCCGGCCTCGACGACCTGCGTGCCAAGGTCGATGCCGTCATCAGCCACTACGGCGGCATCGGCATCGAGGTCGTGGTGGGCTCCGACGAGCAGCGCGAACTGTGGCTGGAGACCCAGCCGGGCGACCAGCTGCGCGTCGCGGACCTGGGGCACACCCGGACCGTCGACGCCTTCGCGGGTTCGTGGTTCTGGGGCGGCGCCCAGGTCGGCGACGACACCGGCCCGATCGTCGGCTACCTCACCGGCTCCACGCCCGGTGTCATGCGCAACGACGTGACCGCGGGCAGTGAACGCGGCGACGCGACGACCTCGGCGTTCATCGGCCGGTCCGGGCGCGGCAAGACCACGGGCATGATGCTGAGCCTGCTGGACGCCGGGTTCCGCGAGGCGTTCGTCCTGGCCCTGGACTTCAAGGGCGACCTGGGCGGGCTGGTCAACGCGGCGCAGGCGTACGGCCTCGACGCGCAGCTGGTGCAGACGGGCACCCACTACGCGGGTGTCGCCGACCTCTTCCGGATGCTGGAGGAGGACGAGCGGGCCCAGATCGAGGTCCCGGCGCAGCTCGGTATCGCGCTGCCGTCGCATCTGCGGGTGCGGGGCGCGGAGACGCCGATCCAGAAGGCGGTCAACCAGGTCATCGCGGACGGGCGGCCGGCCACCTGGAAGGTCGTCGAGCGGCTGCGGAACAGCGACGACCCGCTGGCCCGGGAGGCCGGCGAGGCGCTCTACGAGCTGTCCCTGACCGGTGTCGGCGCCCCGTTCATGGGCCGGCCGTCCGGCGAGGCCATGCTCTCGCCGAAGCCCGGACTGTGGGTCGTCCAGATGCCGGGGCTCTCGCTGCCGGACTCCGACAGCGACCGCGAGGACTGGAACGTCACCCAGCGGCTCTCGGTCGCCCTGATGCACTCGATGATCGCCTACGCGGTCACGACGGCGGGCCGGAAGGACCTCCGAGGGATGCGCAAGGTCGTGGCGGTGCCGGAGGTGCACGTCCTCACGGCCACCCGCGAGGGCAGCGCGTTCCTCCAGTACATCGCGCGGGTGGGCCGTGCCCTGTCGACGGCGCTGGTCGTCGACACCCAGGACCCGGAGAGCCTGGCCGGACTGACCGGTCTCGTGGAGCAGCTGACCACGGTCTTCGGCTTCCAGCTCACCACGCCGCAGCAGCAGGACGCGCTGGCCGCCCTGCTCGGTCTGCCGGACGGCGAGCACACGCGCCGGCTCATCCAGGCGATCGGTGTGCAGGCCGACGGGGAGATCCGGCACGGTCACTGCATCACCCGGGACCGCCGCTTCGCCTGCGCCACCACGCAGTTCGACATTCCCAGCATCGAACTGCTGGAACTGCTCAGCACCACCCCGACGATCGGCCGGTTCGCAGCCGAGCCGGACAACCCTCGCGAAGGACTCGCACAGGAGGCGATGGCGTGATGCGTGTACGGACCATGCTGGCGGGCTCGCTCGTCGTGGCAGCGGCGGCCGCGACCCTCACCGGATGCTCCTCCTCCGAGGAGGGGAAGGCGAAGGCCGAGCCGGGGGAGATCGCGCGAACGTTCTACAAGGCGTACGCAGCCCGGGACTGGAAGACGTACTGCGGGCTGATGACGGCGACCGCGCAGCGGAGCGAGATCCAGTCCTACACGGACTCCGACGACACCCTTCCGCGAACCTCTGCCCGTAATTGCGTGAAGGCTCGTGGTTCGATCGGGGGCGGCAAGCGCAAGGCGCCCGATCACGAGTACCGGACCGGCAAGCCGGTGGATGTACCGGAGTCCCCGGAGCACGACGCAGGCGTGGGCATATGGATCTCGAGGCAGCGGTATGACGAGTCCTCCGGGGAAACACGTACCACTGGCCTGGTTCTGCGGCTGGTGAAGCAGAAGGACGAGTCGTACAAGGTCGACCAGCAGGAGCGTCTCTACGACAGGACCTCCACCGATGATGCCTCGGTCACCCGTCTCCTCCAGGGCGGCAATTGATGAGGAAGCGCACGCTGGCCATTCCGGTCGTCGGCGCGCTCGTGACGCTCGTGGTGCTGAGCAACGCCGCCTATGCCGCCGGTCCTCCGGGGGAGATGGATCCGACCGGTCTGGGCGGGCTGATTCCCGAGGCCGTTCCGCCCCCGGGCTCCGGCAAGACCCTCTACGAGGCGTATCCCGACGCCAGCGCATGGAAGCTGGACAACGAGTTCGGCGACTGGGACCTGATCGACAAGTTCCTCGGCGGGATCAACTCGCTGCTGATGGCGGCGATCGTGCTCATCGGCCGGGCCTGTGTGGTCATCACCCAGTGGGCCCTGCTGGGCGCGTCCGTTCCGGAGCTCAACGCGCCGATCACCAAGGCCGTGGGCGGGGCGGCCGGGGCTCTGGTGCCCACGCTGCTGCCCGCGGCACTGGTCGTCGGCGCCCTGGTCGCCTACGGCAACAACAAACGGGCCAACGGCTCCGCCCTGTCGCAGATCGGCTGGCTCTTCGCCTCGGGCGTTCTGGCGATTTCGCTGCTGACCAGCCCGGGCGCCTGGGTGGACGGCATCAACTCGGCCCGCAACATAGGCAATGACGTCACCTTCAGCGTCGCCAGCGCGGGTATAGGCGATCCCGGGAACACCCCCATCAAGATGGACCGCCCGCCGAACTTCGACACCGTGCCCCGGTGCAAGGACGACGACAAGAGCGACTTCTGCACCGCGCTCGTGAAGTGTCAGAAGGAGGTGAAGCACGCCAAGGACAAGGCCGCGCGCGAGGCCACCCAGGCGCGCTGCGACAAGCTCAGCGAGCAGCAGCCCAAACGGGTCGCCATGATGCGCAAGGCCGGGGACGCCGTCTGGCGGACCTATGTGGTCTACCCCTGGTGTCTCGCCGACTTCGGCAGCGTCGAATGGTGCCAGTACGTGGGGGAGGAAACACTCAAGAAGTCCGGCGAAGAGCGGGGGAAATATCTTTCGAAACACATGAATGACGATGACGACACCGATGAGTTCGCCGGCAGCAAGTCCGTCGACTGGCGGCAGGGCCACATCCCCGAGGGGCGTTTCGGCGTCCTGCTGCTGTCGATGATCTCGATCCTCATCTACGCGGTCCTCGTCCTCACCCTCGCCTTCGCCTCCATCGCCTCGCTCCTCGGGGCACTCATGCTGCTCATCGCCGGGGTGATCTTCGCCTGTCTCTGGGTGATCCCCGGCAAGCCCCGGCAGTGGGGCGTCAAGTGGTTCGACGCCCTGCTCGGCATGGTGCTCCAGTCCTTCGTCGTCACCCTGGTCCTCGCCTGCCTCCTGATCATCACCACGGTGTGCACCCAGGCGGCCGGTGACCTCGGCTGGTTCGTCGCCTCCGGGCTCTCGATCACCGCCGGTCTGGTCGCGTTCAAGTTCCGCCGGATGGTCGAGACCATCGTCGGCTCGATGAGCGCCGCCGGGCCGGAGGCGGCGATCGGCGGGCTGCTGGCCGCCAAGGCCGTCGGCGGAGTGGCCCAGCGCGCCCGGACCATCGGCGGCAACGTCAAGCGCAACGTGGGCCGGATGGCCAACGACCGGTGGGACACGCTGGCCCGGGAACGCGGCGGGACGACGGCCGGAGGGGCGTCCGGCGGGTCGTCCGGCCCGGGGAGGGGCGGCGGACTGCCCGGCGGCCCGAACAAACCCCTGCCGCCTCCGGGCAGCGCCCCGCCGCCGCTCGCCGCCGGGAACCAGCGGCAGGCACAGCTCGGGCGGAACCGCGGCCAGGTGGCCGCGGAGCGCCCGGGCGGCCCCGCGAAGGGGGACGGCCGCGGCCGGTCGTACCGGCAGGGCGAGCGGGGAGCCTCCCCGGTGCGTCCGCCGAGCCGCAAGTCGGTGCCGGTCAGCGTCATCCAGCCGAACGCCCGGCTGCACCGGTCCGCGGAGCGGACGAAGAACAAGCCGGGAGCCGCCGGCCCCGGCAGCCCCGCGAAGGCCGCCGGGAAGGCCGGGGACACCGCGCGGAGCACCACGGCCCGGCGCAGGCCGTACGACGCCGCGTTCCGGCCCGTCGTGCCGCACCGGCCGCCGCAGAGCCGGCAGGCGCCCCCGCCGAGCCGGCCGGTCCAGCGACCCCGCCCGGACTCCGGTGGCCGGCGCGGCCCGCGCTCCGGAGGTCCGCAGCGGGACGACGGCTGACCGAGCCGCACGGCCCACCGCCGGCGGCAGCGCGCACCCGCTGCCGCCGGCGCCGTCCCCTCCCACCCCATGCCCGTCATTGACGGTTCGACGATTGAGAAGCCATGTCCGCGGATCGCCGGGAACCCGACCACTCGAAACCGAAACCGTCCACTCCGGAGAGGCCCTCCACTCCGGAGGACTGGCGTGAGCTGCTGAAGGCGCAGTACGACTACCCCGAGGACCTGGTCGAGGCCGACAGCGGCCGCAAGGCGCGCAAGGCCGCCCGCAAGGGGTGGCGCGCCGCCGACCGCGAGGCGCGGCGGCAGTACGTCCGCGAACTCCGCGAGCGGGAGCCCGCGACGCCCGGCGGCATCATCGTCATCGTCGTCGCACTGCTGGTGGTCGGCGGACTCGCCTCGCAGGTCTTCCCCGGAGTCGGCTCCGACGACCGGACGACGGTGAGCACGGGCTCCGGGCCTGCGCCGTCGGTCACCGAGGACAGCGGCCCCGGGGACCCGTCGAACGCGCCCTCTCCGAGCGCCTCGGACTCCCCGGCCGGGGAGGTGGACCGGCAGGACCCCGACCTCGTCGCCGAGGCGTACATCAAGGCGTTCCTCACCCGGGATCCCGTCGAGGACCAGGGGCACGAGGCCTCCGTGCGCCGTGCCGCCCCCTGGATGACGACCGCGCTCAAGGACAACCTGATCGAGCACCCGGACCCCGACTACACGAAGCTGGTCATCCTCGGGGGCGTGGCCACCGTCAAGCATGTGACGGTGGAGAAGGCCGGTACCGACCTGCCGGGCGATATCCCCAAGGCCCGGGTCTACCGGGCGGCCACCAGCCGGATCGCGGTGAAGGCCGAGAAGACCACGATCCAGACCCGCGAACTGCACCTGGAGATGCTCTACCGGGATCACGGCTGGGTCGTCTCCCGCATCCTCGACCTGGTGCGGCCCGGTGAAGGGACGTAACGCGGTCCAGCTCGCCGGCGGTCTCGCGGGGCGTGCGGCGGGGCTGAAGTTCGGTGTCGTGGGCGCCGTGATCTTTCTGGCGATGCTGCTGATGCTCGGAAGCTTCGCCGGACCGGGGGACGCCGAGGCGTCCGACGGCGACTGCGCCGGGCAGACCGACGACGTAGAGGTGCCGACCGGCCCCGCCGGCTCGAAGGAGCAGGTGGAGAACGCGAAGATCATCGACAAGGTCGCCGCACGGCGCAAACTCCCGGGCAGGGCGACGCTCATCGCGCTGATGACGACGCTCCAGGAGTCCGGGATGCGGAACATCAACTATGGCGACCGTGACTCGGTGGGCCTCTTCCAGCAGCGCCCGTCGGCGAACTGGGGCAAGCGGGAGGACCTCGTCAAGCCCGAGTACGCGGCGAACGCCTTCTACGGCGGGCGTGGCCAGGGACGCCCGCGCGGCCTGGTGGACATCAAGAACTGGCAGCGTCTGCCGCTCGGTGTCGCGGCCCAGAAGGTCCAGGTCTCGGCCTACCCCGATCTCTACGCGCCGCACGAGAAGGAGGCCCGCCGCATCGCGGAGAAGGCGGGCATCGATCTGGCGCGGGCCGGCAGCACCGGTGGCGGGGACGCCGGCGGCGGGGACGCCGCCGAGGACGAGGGCACCTCCTCCGGCTGCGAGGACGGCGGCGGCGAGAAGCCCGGAAAGCCGGGGGAGCCGTTCCACGACGGCGACGCGTCCTGGCCCGACAAGGTGCGCAACCGGCGGTCCACCAAGGACGCCATCGCCTGGGCCAAGAAGGAGGTCGGCGGTCACGCCGAGTGGCAGCGGCTGTGCCTGGCCTTCACCGCCCGCGCCTACGGATGGAACTTCTCGGGCACCGGGTACGCGGTGGACCTGTACCGCAAGGAAATGCCCAAGGACATGCGGCACGACCGCGACCGCAAACCGCCGCCCGGGGCGCTGATGTTCTGGGACACCGGAAGCCGGGCCGGCCACGTCGCGATCTATATTGGTGACGGCAGGATCGCCAGCAACGACATCAAACGACCGGGACACATCGACATCGTCGATGCCACGGACATCGAGTCGGTGTGGGGGGCCACGTATCTCGGTTGGTCGCCGCCCTACTATCCGCACGCCGGGTGAGGCCGGGTGGGTGCGATCCGGCCCGGGCCGGCAAGGAGTTGAGAATCGGATGCCTGCTGCTGTCGACCTCTCGACGGTTCCCCCGTCCCCCGTGCTCACCATCGTGCTGATGACCGACGGGTCCGTCACCGTGGACGGCGAACCGGTGCCGCCGGGCGGCGATCCGCGCGCTGCCGGGCTGCGCGAGGCGACGGTGAAGGCCGCGTTCCTGGGGCGTCCGGTCCGGGTCAACGCCAAGGAACCGGACGGCTCGCTCTGGCCGTTGGTCGTCGGTCCCGACGGCGCGGTGGCAGCGGTGGAGGGCCCGCACCCGGTGCCCCGCCCTGCCCAGGAGTGGACCGCTGCCCCGTCACCGGAGTACGCGCGGTACTGGGACCGGATCCGCGCGGCCGAGAGCCGCGGCGACCTGCCCGGTGCCGTCGGGGAGGCCGCCGAACTGGTGGCGGAACTCGGCCGGCGGTACGGCCCCGAGCACCCGCAGACCGTCAACGCCCTGCACACGCAGGCCTACCTGGCGCTCGTCGCGCGGGACCACCCGCAGGCGAGCTGGCTGCACGTCCAGGTCGCCGTCCGCCGCGTCGCCGCGGCAGCGCCGCACGACGCGACGATTCAGGTGGCCCGGAACGCGTATGCGGCGTGGAAGGAAGTGGCCGACCCCGCGACCGCGGTGCACATCGGGCGCGAGGTGCTGGCCATGTGGAAGGCGGTCGCGCGCACCGAGAAGGACCAGCGCATGGTCCGGCGCACCGAACAGCGCCTGGCGGACCTCACCGGGCGGCCGCCGGTGGGGTAGCGGTGGGTGAGGCTCCGCGAGGAAGCCTCACCCGTGCGAAGCGCCTCAGAGGCGCGGGCCCTTGGGCGCCTGTCCCAGGCTCTGCTGGGGCAGTTCCACCGGTGACGGGGACGGCGCGGGCTCCGGGGCGCCCGGCTTGAGTCGGTCGAGGGGACTGGGCCCGTCGTCCCTCAGGAGCTCGGACAGATCCTCGCTGACCTCGGGGCTGAGCTCCGGGCCGGGCTCCTGGCGGGTGGGGTCGGCCTTGGCCGCGTTCTCCGTCTTGAGCTCCGCCTCCATCGTGCGGACTTCTTCGACGATGTGCGGGCGGACCCCGGGATCGAGGGTCGCGCGGACCTTGCGCTCGGCGAGCTGCTCCACACCCGGCGGAATGTCGATGTCCTGGTAGTACTCGTTCTGCAGGATGTCGGAGGCGGCCTCGTACTCCTTGGCAAGGTCCCGGTTGCCATCACTGATCTCCTCGAAGTGACCCGAACGGGCCAGTTCGTAGAGCTCGTGCGTTTCCGACTTGATGCGGAAGCTGTCGGGGGTGTGGAACTGGAGCTCGAACTTCTCCTGGGTCTCCGCGTTCTGCCACGAGGTGTTGATGCCCTTGTAGACCGGGTCTTCCCAGAGGTTCTGCTCCTTGCCCGGGATGGGTTCGTAGCCCTGTTCCCGGAGTTGCTCGTAGGTCTGCTTCGTTCCCTCCGTGTACGTCTCGGGCGGGAAGCTCAGCGTGTAGCGGTTGAGGTCCTCGACCTTCCGGGCGGTCGATTCGACACTCTTGCGATTCCGGACCCCGGCAGCTGCCTTCCGCTGGAAGGAACCGAGCGTCTTGAGTGAGTGCTCAAGACCCTCCAGTCGGCTGCCGTGGGACTCGGCCGCACTCTGTTGGATGTTCTTCATCAGGCCGTCGAGACGGTTGCGAGCCGACCGTGCTTGCTCCCAACGGTCGACGACGACCTGATTCTGTTCTGGGGTGAGCGTGAGATGCGATTCCGCGCCCTCGCCCCGCCAGCCCCCCGCTGAATGGTCGCTCACAGCTCAGTGGTCCTCGCGACTCCGCTCATCTCCTGGACCAGCCGTTCGGCTTCGGAGGGGGTGATCTCCACCAGATGCGGGAGGTCGGAGGCACGTGAGTGGAAGTACTCGAAGACCACTGTTGTCGGCCCCCAGGTATCGTCGATCTGGAACGATTCGTCGTAGCGGCGCTCCGGGCTCTCACGTCGGCGTACGACCGTGGTGGGCTTTTCCCCGTCCCGCCAGTCGGCCTCATCCGCGTAGTGGGCCCAGTAGATGACCCAGCCCTGCCGGTCGGCCTCCAACTCCTGGGCGCGCTCGGGGCTCACCGGATGGAGCTTTTCGGGCAGGGGCGGGTACTTGACGTTGGTGTCCCTGATGTTGTGCCACTGCCAGTCGAGCAGCGAGAGGTACTCCCACTCGTCTCCCCGGCTGCGCCACAGGTCGGCGGGCCGCTCCCGCTCATAGCCCACCGTCATGGTCACGAAGTACTCGTACGGAACGGTCATGTCTCGCTGCTCCTCCTGCTCATGGCGTTCGTCCTGCTGCCGCTGCGTTGATTCTCGTGCCAGAGCGGTACGGGTCGGTGAGTCTCTCCCTGGAGGGCGCTGAGTCAGTGGCCCACGGACCCCGGCATTCTGCTCGGTGCCGCGGGCGGCCCACAGCAGCGGGAAGCCGGGTCCGGGCCGGAGTTCTGCCGGGCTCTGCTTCCCGTGCCGTCCGTGGCTCGCCGCGCCGTCCGACGGTGGGGTGACGGAAGGTGAGGGAGCTGCACCTATCCGGAATTCTCAGAGTCGGGGCCCCTTGGGTGCCTGTCCCAGGTTCTGCTGGGGCAGTTCCACGGCGGGCAGGGCGGACGGTGCGGGCTCCTGCTGTGCGGACGGCTTCAGGCGGTCGAGGGGACTGGGCCCGTCGTCCCGTAGTAGCTCGGACAGATCCTCGCTGACCTCGGGGCTGATCTCCGCGCCGGGCTCCTGGCGGGCGGATTCGGCCTTGGCGGCGTTCTCCGCCTTGAGTTCCGCCTCCATGGTGCGGACTTCTTCGATGATGTGCGGACGGACACCGGGGTCGAGGGTCGCGCGCACCTTGCGCTCGGCGAGCTGCTCCACGCCCGGCGGGATGTCGATGTCCTGGTAGTACTCGTTCTGCAGGATGTCGGAGGCGGCCTTGTACTCATCGGCCTGTTCCTGGTTCCCCTCGGTGATCTCCTCGAAGACCCCGGACCGGGCCAGTTCGTAGAGCTCATGGGTTTCCGACTTGATGCGGAAACTGTCGGGGGTGTGGAACTGGAGCTCGAACTTCTCCTGGGTCTCCGCGTTCTGCCAGGAGGTGTTGACCCCCTTGTAGACCGGGTCTTCCCAGAGGTTCTGCTCTTTCCCCGGGATGGGCTCGTAGCCGTGTTCCCGGAGCTGTTCGTAGGCGCGCTTCGTGCCCTCGGTGTACGTTTCGGGCGGAAAGCTCATCGTGTACCGGTTGAGGTCCTCGACCTTCCGGCCCGTCGCTTCGACGCTGACACCCCGGTCGGCAGCGGTGGCTGCCTTGCGGCGGAACGAATCCAGACCCTTCAATGAATGCTCGAGACCTTCCAGCCGGCTGCCATGTGTCTCGGCGGTGCCCTGCTGGATGGTCTTCATCATGGAGTCGAGCCGTCCGCGTGCCGCCTGTGCCCGCTGCCAGCGCGCGATGGCGGTCCTGTTCTCTTCCGGAGTGAGCTGGAGGTGTGCCTCCGGCCCTTCGCCCTGCCAGCCCCCCGTTGGTGTCTCGGTCACAGGTCGGTGGCTCCCGAGATGCCGCGGAGCTCCTGGAGAATGCGCTCCGCCTCATTGGCGCTGATCTCCACGAGATGCGGAGGGTTGGACGCGCGGGAATGCGTGAACTCGTAGACGGCGGTGGTCGGACCCCACGTGTTGGCCCGCCGGAACACCTCGTCGTAGCGGTTCTCCGGGCTGTGACGCCGGCGTACCACCGTGGTGGGCTTCTCCCCGTCGCGCCAGTCGGCCTCATCCGCGTAGTGGGCCCAGTGGATGACCCAGCTCTTACGGTCGGCTTCCATCTCCCGGGCCCGCTCGGCGCTCACCGCACGGAGCTTTTCCGGCATGGGCGGGTACTTGGCGTTGGTGTCCTTGACGTTGCGCCACTGCCAGTCGATGAGGGAGAGGAATTCCCATTCCTCTCCCTGCTTGCGCCAGAGGTTGGCGGGCCGTTCCTGCTGGTAGCCCACCGTCATGGTCACGAAGTACTCGTACGGAACGGTCATGTCTCGCTGCTCCTCCTGCTCGCGGCGTTCGTCCTGCCCGCGGCGTCGATTCTCGTGCCGAGCGCGGCCGGGTCGGTGAGTCTGCCCGGCCGGTCCGGGGTGTGGTCGCTCTCGCAGCTCTTGAACATGTAGTGCTGCCGGATCCGTTCGAGCGTCGGCCACAGCCACATCTGGTGCCAGTACGCCAGGTCGGGCCCGGTGCCCCCCGACTGCGCGTCCGCCTGTGCCGCCGCGCACCAGGCGGACCGCAGTGCGGCCAGTTCCTCGGCGACGCCGCCGTGGAGCGGCCAGCACGGCCAGATCCGCAGGTTGAGCTGCGGCGCGTAGTGGGCGCTGAGCCAGTCGACCCAGGCCGCGAGGTCCCGCCAGTCCTGCTCGGCCGCGCGGGCGGACCACGGGAGCGCGGCGGCGGGGTCCGGGCCGGAGCCCTGCCGGACACCGCCGGCCGCAGAGGATCCGCCCGCCACAGGGCCTCCACCGGCTGCGGAACCCCCGCCCGTCTCCAGGGCGTCGAGCCGACGCAGCACCCCGGCGAGGATCTGTTCCAGTTCGCCCTGGTCGCTCTTCACCCGGAGGGCGAACTTCCGGACCAGCTGCTCCAGTTGCTCCCGGTGGGCCCGCTGGGCCGCGGCGTCCCGCTCCAGCCGGTCGACACGGGAGGACGGGTGCTCCGCATCCACGCGGGACGGGCCCGCCACGGGTGAGGGGAAGTCCGTCATCTCACACCTTCTCGACGGGACCGGCCGGGCCGATCCGGCGGGCCCGGGTGGCCTGTTCGGCGGCCCGCAGCTGCTGACCGTCCCGGCGGCGGTCCCAGGGTTCGAGTTCCGCGATGACCCCGGGCGCGCCGCGGAAAAGCAGCAGGGCCTGGCCGTTGGGCAACTGGCGGATCTCCTCGGGGCGGAGGATACGGCGCTCCCGTTCGGATTCCGAGGTGCTGTAGGAGAAGAGCCGGTTGGACTCGCGCGAGGTCGAGATCTCGGTGATGTCGGTCTCGCCGACCAGTTCGGAGAAGCGGCGCAGCGCCTCGACGTCCTTGAGCCCGCCCATCACCAGCGTCGCGGCCGCGTTGTCCAGCAGGGTGTCCGCCTCCTGCTGTCCCCACCGGAGCACCGCCTGGGCGAGCGACTGGAGCGCGTAGACGAGGTGGATGCCGTAGCCGCGGGCGTCGGAGGCGAGTGAGGGGAGCTTGGGCAGCGGCGCGACGTTGGCGACCTCGTCCAGGACCAGCCGGAGGAAGGGGTCGAGCCGGCCGGACGGCAGCCGGGGCGCCCGCCGCTTCGCCGCGTCGACGACCTCGCCGAGCAGCATGGTGGTCAGCGGCGAGACGTTGGTGGAGGCGTTGGAGTCGCTGATCAGGACGAGGGTGTCGCAGGAGGCCACGAAGTCGTCCGGCCGGAAGGCCGGGACGCCCTCCTGCGGGGTGACGCAGCGGAGCACCTTGCGCAGCGCGAGGGGTTCGATCTGCGCGGCCAGCGTCTGCCGGGTGGAGGCGACCGTCTCGTCGGCGCCCGTGGAGACGGAGCGCAGCAGGACGTCCCAGCCGGGCTCCGCGTCCGGGTGGTCGGTCAGGACGGCGCGCGGCTCGTTCGCGTTCTCCAGGTTGGTGGCCCACCGCAGCACGTGCTCGATGGTCCGGCCCTCGAGGGCGGCGGCGTGCAGCAGCCGGGTCAGCGCGGACGACGCGGTCTGCCGGAAGAAGCCGGCGTTGGTGGACGAGCCGTCGTCCGCACCCATGCCGACGGAGAACGACAGGGCGCGGGAGGTGGCGGTCTCGCCGTCCTCGCAGCCGGCGACCGGGTCCCACACCATGCGTTCCGGCCAGCCGACGGTGTCGAGCGGGTCGAAGACCCAGACCTTCCCGTGCCGGGACCGGGGTTCCGCGATGACGTCGAGGACATCGGCGCGGGTCGAGGTGACGACCAGGGGGCCGGGTGTGTCCAGGCAGGCGGGGATGACGACGGTGCGCGACTTGCCCGCGCCGGAGGGCGCGATGACGGCGACCGAGTCCTCGGGCGTGGCGATCAGCGCCTGGCCCGTGCCGAGCTGACGGCCCAGCTGCCAGCCGACCTCGCGCAGTTCGGCGCGGGCCGCGGCGCGCGCGTCGTACCGCCCGTCGGACCGGGCGAAGGTCGTCGCCCGGGTCTGCGCTGCGGCGGCCCGCGCCCGCCGCTCGCCCAGGGCGTTCCGGGCCTCCGCGGCCGAGGCGAGTCCCTCACCGGCCCGGGCGCCGGAACGGGTCCTGCGGCTCCGCACGGCCAGGGACAGCAGCAGCGCGGGCCCCAGCAGGAGGACGGCCCAGACGGTGACGGTCACCGGGGTGGAGGCGGGGCGGACGCCGGACCCCAGCCCGGCCAGGGGCTCGTGGATCACCAGGGCGGTGAGCGTGGCCGCCACATCCGGCAGTTCCAGACCGTCCGCCGTGGCCCACACGGCCAGGTGCCAGGTCACGAACGCGGCCACGATGACGGCCACGGCCTTGGCTATCGCCAACTCGCCCTTGGGGCCGCCCCGCTCCTGCGTACGGCCCAGTTCACGTGTGCGTCCCACGTTTTCCCCCTCGCCCCGTTCCGGTCAAGATACTTGATCTTGCTGGTCCGGCGCGGTGGGCATTCCGGCGGTGCCCGGCGCCGCCGGTCCGCCATGGGGCGGCCGTTCCGCGGCGGCGGACGGCCCGTCCGGCGGCGCCCGGCCCGTGACGGTCACCACGCGTGCCCGCGCCCGTCCCGTGACGGTCACCACGCGTGCCCGCGCCCGGCAGGAACGAGTCCGCCTCCGCGTGCCGGGGTGCGCCGGCCTGGAACGCCCTGACCAGCAGCATCGTGCCAGTATTCGCTGGCGCGTACGGTTCCATGCGGTCCCGGGCCGTCCACCGGCCGCTCCGCGGCTCCGAAAAACGAGTTACTGACGGGTACCCAAAGCCCTCCCCCCGGAATACGCTCACCCGCATGACGGACTCGCAGGGCAGCACGCAGGACACCGCACCCACCCCTCCCGGCAACCCGGTCTTCGCCACTCCGGCGGGCACCCGGACCGCGGCCGACGTGGTCACCCCGGACCTGGTCGCCCGCCTCACCCGCGGTGTCACCGGCTCCGGCCGGACGGCCAACCACACCCCGTTCACCGGGGAGAAGCTGGCCGATCTGCCCGAGTCCACGCCCGAGGAGGTCGCCGAGGCGTACGAGGCGGCCCGCGCCGCCCAGCAGGCGTGGGCGGCGACGCCGGTGCGGCAGCGCGCCGCGGTCCTGCTCCGCTTCCACGACCTGGTGCTCCGGCGCCAGGCCGAGGTCCTGGACCTGATCCAGCTGGAGACCGGCAAGGCCCGGCTGCACGCCCACGAGGAGGTGCAGGCAGTCGCCCTCGCCGCCCGCCACTACGGCCGCAGGGCCCCCGCCTACCTGCGTCCCAAGGGGCACACCGGCGTGGTGCCCACCCTCACCAAGGTCACCGAACTCCGCCAGCCGCGCGGTGTCGTCGGCCAGATCGCCCCCTGGAACTACCCGCTGGAGCTGTCCGTCGGTGACGCGCTCCCCGCCTTCGTCGCGGGCAACGCCGTCGTCATGAAGCCCGACACCGAGACCGCGCTCACCGCCCTCTGGGCCCGGGAGCTGCTGATCGAGGCGGGCCTGCCGGCCGGCGTCTGGCAGGTCGTCCTCGGGGAGGGCCCGGTGGTCGGCCCCGCCGTCGTCCGGCACGCCGACTACGTCTCCTTCACCGGCTCCACCCGCACCGGGCGCGAGGTCGCCCAGGCCGCGGCGGCCCGGCTCGTCGGCTGCTCCCTCGAACTCGGCGGCAAGAACGCCATGCTGGTGCTGCACGACGCCGACCTCGACAAGGCCGCCGCCGGCGCGGTGCGCGGCTGCTTCTCCTCCGCGGGTCAGCTGTGCATCTCCATCGAGCGGCTGTACGTCCACGAGTCGGTCGCCGACGCCTTCCTGGAGCGGTTCGCCGCCCGGACGAAGGCGATGCGGCTCGGCACGGCCCTCGCCTACGGCGCCGACATGGGCTCGATGGTCTCCGAACGCCAGCTGGAGAACGTCGTCCGGCACGTCGAGGAGGCCGTGGCCAAGGGCGCCACCGTCGTCGCCGGCGGCCGGCCGCGCCCCGACGTCGGCCCGCTCTTCCACGAGCCGACCATCCTCGACGGGGTGGAGGCGCCCATGGCGGTCTGCGCCGAGGAGACGTTCGGCCCGGTCGTGTCGGTCTACCGGTTCAGCGACGAGGACGACGCCGTCGAGCGCGCCAACGCCACGCCGTACGGCCTCAACGCCAGCGTCTGGACCCGGGACGGCCGGCGCGGGCGGGCCATTGCCGCGCGGCTGCGCACCGGCACGGTCAACGTCAACGAGCTGTACGCCGCCGCCTACGGCAGCGTCCAGGCCCCGATGGGCGGCATGGGCGACTCCGGCCTCGGACGCCGGCACGGCTCCGAGGGCATTCTCAAGTACACCGAGGCCCAGACCGTCGCCCAGCAGCGGCTCATTCCGCTGGGGCCGTCCTTCGGCCTGGACGACGCCCAGTACGCGGCGTTCATGAGCCGGAGCCTGCGCGTGATGAAGGCTCTCCGTCTCCGCTGAGGGTCCTTGCACTGTGGCGCGCTTCCCCGGCGGGCACAGTGCAAGGCCCTCCGAGGGGCCCGCGCCGACCTGCACGTTCCAACGGAGGTACCAGTGTCACAGGAGAACTCCGCCCACGACTACGACGTGATCGTCGTGGGCTCCGGCTTCGGCGGGTCGGTCACGGCCCTCCGGCTCACCGAGAAGGGATACCGCGTCGGCGTCCTGGAGGCCGGCCGCCGCTACACCCGCGAGGCACTTCCCAAGAACTCCTGGGACCTCCGGAACTTCCTCTGGGCCCCGGCGCTGGGCCTCTACGGCATCCAGCGGATCCACCTGCTCAACAATGTCATGATCCTGGCAGGCGCCGGGGTCGGCGGCGGGTCGCTGAACTACGCCAACACCCTCTACGTCCCGCCGAAGCCCTTCTTCGACGACCCGCAGTGGGGCCACATCACCGACTGGCAGGAGGAGTTGAAGCCGTACTACGACCAGGCGCAGCGCATGCTGGGCGTGCGGCTCAACCCCACGGTCACCCCCTCCGACGTCCATCTGCAGGCCGCCGCCCACCGGATGGGCGTGGGGGACACCTTCCACATGGCGCCCGTCGGGGTCTTCTTCGGGGACGGGAAGGACGCCGTCAGCGGCGAGGAGCCCGGCACCGCGACGGGGAAGCCCGGCGCCGAGGTCCCGGACCCGTACTTCGGCGGCGCCGGGCCGTCCCGCCGGGCCTGTACCGAGTGCGGCGAGTGCATGACCGGCTGCCGGCACGGGGCGAAGAACACCCTCAACGAGAACTACCTGTACCTCGCGGAGAAGGCCGGGGCGGTCGTCCACCCGATGACCACCGTGCTCGCGGTCCGTGAGGACGGCGACGGCGGCTACCTGGTGTCCACCGTGCCCACCGACCGCAAGCGGAAGCGCGGCACCCGGGTCCGCACCCTGCGGGCCGGCCAGGTCGTGATCGCCGCCGGCACCTACGGCACCCAGACCCTGCTGCACACCATGCAGGACAAGGGCCTGCTGCCGCGGATCTCGAAGCGGCTCGGCCATCTCACGCGGACCAACTCCGAGGCCGTGGTCGGCGCGATGACCGACGACCGCCGGTACCGCCGGAAGACCGGCGAGCCCAGGACCGACTTCACCCGGGGCGTCGCGATCACCTCGTCGATCCACCCCGACGAGAACACCCACATCGAGCCCGTCCGGTACGGCAAGGGCTCCAACTCGATGGGCGCGCTCACGGTGCTCCAGGTCCCGCACGGGGGCCGGGTGCCGCGCGCCCTGGCGTACGCCGGGAAGTGCGTGCGCCACCCGCTGCTCACCGTGCGCTCGCTGTCCAACCGCCGCTGGTCGGAGCGGACCATCATCGGGCTGGTCATGCAGTCCCTGGACAACTCGCTGACCACGTACCGCAAGGAGAAGGGCCTGGGCAAGGGACTGCTGACGGCCCGGCAGGGCCACGGCGCCCCCAACCCGTCGCACATTCCCGAGGGCGCGGAGGCGGCCCGGCTGCTCGCCGACGAGATCAACGGCTTCGCGGGCAGCAACATCGGCGAGCTCATGGGCACCCCGCTCACCGCCCACTTCCTGGGCGGCTGCCCGATCGGCGAGGACGCGGAGCGCGGGGTCATCGACCCGTACCACCGGCTGTACGGACACCCGGGCATCCATGTGGTGGACGGTGCGGCGGTCTCCGCGAACCTGGGCGTGAACCCGTCGCTCACCATCACCGCCCAGGCCGAGCGCGCGATGTCGCTGTGGCCCAACAAGGGCGAGGAGGACACCCGTCCGGCGCCGGGCGAGGCGTACGTGCGGCTGGCGCCCGTCGAGCCGAAGTCCCCCGTCGTGCCGGAAGCGGCCTTCGGCGCACTGCGGCTGCCGGTGCTGCCGGTGCCCGCGGTACCGCCGAAGAAGGCCGCTCCGGCCGGGGACGCCTGAGCGGGGGCCCGGCCGGGGAACCCTGAGTGGGGCCCGGCCGGGGCCGTGGGCGACAGCGGCGGGGGGGGGGGGGGGGGGCGCCCCCCCCCCCCCCCCGGGGGCCCGCCCCCCCCCCGCCCCCCCGCGCCCCCCCCCCCCCCGGGCCCCCCCCCCCGCCGGCCCCCCCCCCCCCCCGCCCCCCCC
>NZ_JBIASV010000005.1:301778-303723 GCF_042891165.1 Streptomyces sp. NPDC001922
CGCTGTTCGCCGTCCCCCGACGATCCCGACGGAACGACGATCCCGACGGAACGACGAACCTGACGGAACGCCGAACCCGACGGAACGACGAAGGGGCCGCACCCCCCTCCGGTGCGGCCCCTTCCGGCAGGGCCGGGAGGAGTCCGCTTACGCGGCGCTCACCGGGCCCTCGGTCCGGCGGCGGCGCACCACGAAGACGGCGCCCGCGCCGACGACCATCGCGACGCCGCCGACGGTGGCGATCGTCGGCAGCAGCGACGAGGCGCCGGTCTCGGCCAGGTGGCCCTTCGGGTCGATCGCGGTGTTCCCGGCGGGCTTGGCCGGGACCGGCTTCCGGCCGCCCTGCGGCTTCGGCTCGGCGCTCGGGATCTCGCCCGGCTTCGAACCGGCCGCGAGGATGTCGAACTCGTAGTAGCTCTTGCCCGACGCGTAGACGCACTCGCCCTTGTCGTTGGCGTAGGCGCCGATGCTGATCGCGAAGCCCAGTCCGGCCGGAGCGGACGCGTCCACGCTCAGCCGCAGGTCGACGGAGAAGGACTCGTGCGGCCGCACGTCGGTGTAGCCGACGTAGCCCGCGCCCTCGTCGTTCTCGTTCAGGGAGATGTTCTGCCAGGCGCCCGACTCGGGGTCGCGGTACTGGAGCGTCAGGTGGCCGCTGCCGACGCCCCAGGTGTCCTCGTCGATCTGGGCGGCGAAGACGCCGAGGTCGACACGCTGGTAGGCGGAGTCCGACGCATTGGAGACGTCCAGCCGGAAGCGGTGGAAGCCGCTGCCCGCGACGATCTTCGAGGGCAGTCCGGAGAAGCCGGTGACGAGGCTGTCGTCGATCTGCGGCTCGTCGCTCTCGTCGCACTCCAGCGGGCCGTCGGTGGAGCCGGCCGTGGGCCGGGTCCCGGTGGTGGCCGTGGCGCTCGGCTTGTCCGTCGCGCCGGTGGTGGCGGAGGAGCTGCTGGAGGGCGCGCTGCCGGCAGGAGCCGGGGCCGACGAGGAGCTGCTCGCGGGAGCGGGCGCGGAGCTGGTGCTGCCCTCGGGGGCCGGAGCGGTGGAGGTGGAGCTCTCCGGAGCCGGCGCGGTCGAGGTGGACGCGGCGGGGTCCGGGGTCTCGCCGCCGTCGGTCGCGAACGCGGAGGGGGCGGCGAGCAGGGCGGCGGGAACGATGGCGGCCGTTGCGGCAGCCGTCGCCAGGGCGCGGCGGAGCATCATGAGACCTCTTCGGGGTCCGGAGTGCTGCATGGGTGGCAGCACCGTCATGGGGAGGCCGTCGCGGTTGGGGGAGCGCGGTAGGGCCGTGCGTGTGCAGATAAGTGACCCGTAAAGGTTCCGAAGGGTTGTGCGAAGGCACTTCGGCTTTCAAGTGATCTGGGTCACACCCTCGAGCGGTGCCTCCGATGCCCGCGGGGTGCCTGCTCTGCCGCATCCATGAGGGGTGCGAGAGCCGGGCGGCCGGCCTTCGTGCGCGCTGCGGCGCGGGTGGGGGGCGGGATCGGGGTGAGGGCGGGGCGGCACACGGAAGCGGCCGGCGCCCGGGCGTCCCCGGGAACCGGCCGTCCTTGGAGGCCGTGACCGGGCTGCTGTCCCCTGCCGACCGGTCACGTACCGGAGCGTGGTCCCACGACGCACACCGCTTGGGTCAGTCCTGAGCCAAGCCGCTCGGCACGTCACACGCTCCGGTGATTCCGCCCTGTTGCCACGGGCCCGATCGAACAGGGGCGGAGCCACACGTGGTTCTCGCTGACCGCCCCTGGATGGCACGGACACCGAACTCAACGAAGGGGCCGCCCGCCCGGTCACGCGCCGTACGGGTGACCTGTGACGGCTGCCGTACGACTCCCTTCGATCATGAGCCGGAAGCCGGAAGCCGGAAGCCGGAAGCCGGAAGCCGGAAGCCGGAAGCCGGAAGCCGGAAGCCGGAAGCCGGAAGCCGGAAGCCGGAAGCCGGAAGCCG
>NZ_JBIASV010000005.1:303820-371663 GCF_042891165.1 Streptomyces sp. NPDC001922
CGGGGGCCCGGGTCGGGAGAACCGGCCGCGGGCCCCGGCGAGCCGCCGGGGCCGCCGGGGCGGGCGCGCGGCCTCAGACCCGGCCGCGGCACAGCTCCAGCAGCGTCATCGCCAGCGCGGTGCCCGGCTTCCCCAGCTGACCGCTGTAGTGGTTCAGGATCTCCATCTCGCGGGAGAGGTTCACCCGCCGGCCGCCGGAGGCCGTCCGGGCCTGCTGGATCGCCTCCGAGACGGCGATCCGCTCCTGGACGAGGCCGATGATCCGCCCGTCGAGATCGTCGATCCGCTCCCGGGCCCCGCCGATCAGGGCGGCGGCCTCGTCGGTCCGGGCTCCGGTGTCCGCCGGTGCCGGGCCGTGCGCGGGAGCCGGTGCGGGGGTGGTGGTGACAGTGCTCATATCGGTGTCTCCTCGGGGTGCTCGCCGCCCCGAGCCGTCAGGCCCCGGAAAAGACAGAACGCCCCGGGCCTGAATCGGCCCGGGGCGCCTGGGAAGTCGCTTGTCAGTGGCTCAAGCAGCACGACCATGGCAGCCGGACGGGCCGGTGCCATAGGTAAAGACGAACGTCGTGTGCTGATGCATGGAAGCCAGTATGCCCGACCGCGGCCGCTGCCCCCGGGAGGGCCCGGATGATGAGACGGGAGGGCGCGCCTCCCGCCCCCGTTAGACTCGGGGGCACCACCCCTGTACGACACCGCCGGAAGGCCGCCGAAGTGCCATCAGCGTCCCGCCCCTCGTCTTCGCCGGAGGGAACTCCCGCCGCCCCCGACGCCGACCGCGCACCGGACACGGTCCTGGTCGTCGACTTCGGCGCGCAGTACGCCCAGCTCATCGCCCGCCGGGTGCGTGAGGCCCGGGTCTACAGCGAGATCGTCCCGCACACCATGCCGGTGGCGGAGATCCTCGCCAAGAACCCGAAGGCGATCATCCTCTCCGGTGGCCCGTCCTCGGTCTACGCCGAGGGTGCGCCGCACCTGGGCCGGGAGATCTTCGACGCCGGCGTCCCCGTCTTCGGCATCTGCTACGGCTTCCAGGCCATGGCGCTGGCCCTGGGCGGCACGGTCGACAACACCGGCGGCCGCGAGTACGGCCGCACCCCGCTGAACGTCACCCGCAACGGCTCCACCCTCTTCGAGGGCACCCCGAGCGAGCAGCCGGTGTGGATGTCGCACGGCGACGCCTGCTCGGCCGCCCCGGAGGGCTTCACGGTCACCGCGACCACGGACGGTGCGCCGGTCGCCGCCATCGAGAACGACGAGCGGAAGCTCTACGGCGTCCAGTACCACCCCGAGGTGCTGCACTCCACCCACGGCCAGCAGCTGCTGGAGCACTTCCTCTACCGCGGCGCCGGCCTGGAGCCGAACTGGACCACGCAGAACGTGGTCGAGGAGTCGGTCGCGGCGATCCGCGAGCAGATCGGCACCAAGCGCGCCCTCTGCGCGCTGTCCGGCGGTGTGGACTCCGCCGTCGCCGCCGCCCTCGTCCAGAAGGCCATCGGCTCCCAGCTGACCTGCGTCTACGTCGACCACGGGCTGATGCGCAAGGGCGAGTCCGAGCAGGTCGAGAAGGACTTCGTGGCCGCGACCGGCGTGCAGCTCAAGGTCGTCGACGCGGAGCAGCAGTTCCTCGACGCGCTCAAGGGCGTCTCCGACCCCGAGGAGAAGCGCAAGATCATCGGCCGGGAGTTCATCCGGGTCTTCGAGAAGGCGGCCTCGGAGGTCGTCGCCGAGGCGGGCGCGCACGGCGAGACCATGGAGTTCCTGGTCCAGGGCACCCTGTACCCGGATGTGGTCGAGTCCGGCGGCGGCACCGGCACCGCCAACATCAAGTCCCACCACAACGTGGGCGGCCTCCCCGAGGACCTGCAGTTCCAGCTCACCGAGCCGCTGCGGAAGCTCTTCAAGGACGAGGTCCGGATGGTCGGCCAGGAGCTGGGCCTGCCGGAGGAGATCGTCCAGCGGCAGCCGTTCCCCGGCCCGGGCCTGGGCATCCGGATCGTCGGCGAGGTCACCAAGGAGCGCCTGGACCTGCTGCGCGAGGCCGACGCCATCGCCCGCGAGGAGCTGACGGCGGCCGGCCTCGACCGCGACATCTGGCAGTGCCCCGTGGTGCTGCTGGCCGACGTGCGCTCGGTCGGCGTCCAGGGCGACGGCCGCACCTACGGCCACCCGATCGTGCTGCGCCCGGTCTCCTCCGAGGACGCCATGACGGCCGACTGGTCGCGCCTGCCGTACGAGGTGCTGGCGAAGATCTCCACGCGGATCACCAACGAGGTCGACGAGGTCAACCGCGTCGTCCTCGACGTGACGAGCAAGCCCCCGGGCACCATCGAGTGGGAGTGACCACCTCCCGCTAGCCGACAACGCCGACGCCGTCGCTCATTCGTTTGAGTGGCGGCGTCGTCGTTCGGCCTGGGTGGTCTGGCCGTACGGCCGAGAATCCCGTCCATGGGAGGAACCATCTCACCGCCTATCAGGCCGCCGATGTGGTGCTGGCCGTCGAGGTCGTGTTGCCCGACTCCGAGGAAGCGCGACCGGGAGCGCAAGCCGCAGCTCTATGCGCAGGCCGGCATCCGGCACTTCTGGCGGGTGGAGAAGGGCGAGGACGGCCGGCCGGTGGTCTACGTCTACGAGCTGGACGGCGGCACCAAGGCCTACGGTCTCGCGGGCATCCACCACGACCGCCTCAAGCTGACCGTGCCCTTCGACATCGACATCGACCTCGCCGGATTCGACACCCTGTAGGGCGGGTCACCGAGAGAGGTCCCCGCTGTCGGGGCCCGGCGCCGCTCACGGCGCCGGGCGCCGGCGTGTCCGTGGCCCCGCCCTGCGCGCCCCGGCCGGGCCCCCGCCGAGGTGCGGATCCGGTGAGAGCCCGTCCGGGCCCTGGCCTCCTGCGGTACCGGGCGGTAGCTTCCCTGGCACAGGCCATGGACGAGGAGGTTCAGCCGCGATGCCGGAGCCGACGCCGATACCCACCGACCAGCTGCAGTTCGCGATGCCGCCGACCCACGCGTCGCTGGAGGACGAGCGGCGCTACCGCAAGGAACGGCTCACCGCCGCCCTCCGGCTCTTCGGGCGGTTCGGCTTCGAGGAGGGGGTGGCCGGGCACATCACCGCCCGGGACCCGGAGTTCACCGACCACTTCTGGGTCAACCCCTTCGGGATGTCCTTCAAGCACATCACCGTGAACGATCTGATTCTCGTCAACCACGAGGGCCAGGTCGTCGAGGGACGCTTCCACGTCAACCAGGCCGCGTTCGCGATTCACTCGCAAGTGCACCGGGCCCGGCCGGACGTCGTCGCCGCCGCGCACAGCCACTCCACCTACGGCCGCGCCCTCTCCTCGCTCGGCGAGCTGCTGGAGCCGATCACCCAGGACGTCTGCGCCTTCTACGAGGACCACGCCCTGTTCGACGACTACACGGGCGTCGTCGTGGACGAGGAGGAAGGGCGCCGGATCGCGAGCGCGCTCGGCCCGCACAAGGCCGTCATCCTGCGCAATCACGGCCTGTTGACGGTCGGCGACTCGGTCGACGCCGCCGCGTGGTGGTTCATCACCATGGAGCGGTCCTGCCAGGTGCAGCTGACCGCGAAGGCGGCGGGGAAGCCCGTCCGGATCGACCACGAGAGCGCTCTGCACACCCGGGAGCAGCTCGGGAACGATCTCGTCGCATGGATCAACTACCAGCCCCTGTGGCAGCAGATCACCCGCAGCGAGCCCGATCTGCTGGGCTGATCCTGCGTCCGAAGCGTGCCGATTGCGGCACAATCCCCTCTCGGTGACCGGGCGTTGCCGCGCGTGTGCGGCGAGAGAGGCAGGGTTGTCCCATGGCCGTGGAGACGGCGAGAGACGGATTGCCGGAGGGCGGCCACGGCGGCAGCTGTTCCTGCGGCGCCTGCCCGTACGGCGCCCGTGAGGGGCACCGGCGCGCGGTGGCCGCGTTCATCCGCCGGCGGGAGGAGCTGGCGGCCGGACAGGGGGTGCCCGGCGCGCTCGTCCACTCGGCCGGCGCCTCCCGGCAGTGGGTCGCGGACGAACTGACGCGGTCCGCCCGCACCGTCGCCGAGTTCGGCCGGGCGGAGGGCCGCATGTGGCAGCGCCGCGGCCGGAGCGGGTTCCTGGGGCCGCTGGTCGGCGACGACAACCGGCTGTCGACGTCCCGGGCGGTCGCGGCGCTCTGGATCCTGGTCGCGGTGGCCGCCGTGCTCGTACCGGCCGGTCGGCTGGCCGTCTCCGGCGGCCGGTCCCGGCCGCTCGACGGACTGCGCATCGGCCACGGCGCAGCACTGCTGACCGTGGTGGCCCTGAGCTGTCTGCTGTCCGTCGCCGTGACGGCCGTGGTCCGGCAGCGGGTGCGGGCGAAGCGGCTGCAGAAGGTCGCCGCCGCCCGGCCGCGGATCAGGGACCTGGTGACCGACGACGGAGGCCGCGGAAGCTTCGCCGATGTGCAGTATCTGCTGGTGACGGGCGCCGCGGCGGTGGTCGCCGCGGTGCTGCTGGTGCGCGAGCCGCAGCGGCTGCCCGCGCTGCCGTGGGCGGTCGCGGTCCTGGTCGCCGTCTCCGCCGCGACGTATCTGGCCGCGGTCTGGTCGGAGGGCGGACGGCCGGTCGTGCTGTCGGTCGTCCGGTCCCGGGAGGCCGGCGACCTGGACGGGCCGATCCGGCCGGGAGAGGACGTCGAGATCCGGGGCAGCGGCTTCGTGCCGCCGGGCGCGGGGACCCCGGAGGCGCTGGCCCGGGTGGTCGTACGGATCGGCGCCGTGCATGTGAACGTGCCACTGGTCCCCGTGGCCGGTGGCTTCGGCAACCCCACGGACACGGTGCTGACGGTGCCGGTCCCGGCGGAGGTCGAACCGGGGCGGGTGGACGTCCAGGTGATCACCGCCGCGGGGGCCGAGACCAACCGCTGCACCATCGACGTGGCCGACGGCTGAGCCGGCCGTCTCCGGGGCGGGCGGCAGCCGCGCCGGCGGACCGGCGGGAGCCGGGAGTCGGGCGCGCCGTCGCACCGTCGTGGCCCGTCCGGCCCCGCCCCGCCACACCCCGCCCGATCCCGGCCCGGTACCCGCGCGAGCAGCCATGATGCCGCCCGGACTGAACCCTCGCAGAGCCCCGTTCGTACCTCTCGCAGAAGCCCTGAGGCGTGGGGAGAATCGTGCCTGCACGGCACCGAGGAGGCGGACGGTATGGCTCATACGGATCTGGACCGCGTGATCGCGCGGGGGCCGGACGGGCGGCGCGGCCCGGAGACACTGCGGGCGGTGGCCTCTCGTTACGCACTGCTGCCGCTGCGGGTCTTCCTGGGCGTCACCTTCATCTATGCGGGTCTGGACAAGCTGACCGACCCGGGCTTCTTCGCGGCCGGCGGGTCCGGCTCGATCGGCGAGATGATGCGCTCGGCCCGGGACAACGCCGCGATTCCGGCCATGGTCGATCTCGCCCTCAAGAGCCCGGCCGGCTTCGGGTACGCGATCGCGGCCGGTGAGCTGGCGGTCGGCATCGGCACCCTGCTCGGTGTCCTCGCCCGCCTCGCCGCCCTGGGCGGCGCGCTGATCTCGCTGAGCCTCTGGCTCACGGTCAGCTGGCAGACCCAGCCGTACTACTACGGCAACGACCTGATCTACCTGATGGCGTGGCTCCCGCTGCTGCTCGCGGGGGCGTCGGTGCTCTCCGTCGACGCGCTGCTGGCCCGCCGCCGACGACGGTCGCCCTGGCGGTAGCGGCAGGCGGTAGCAGCAGGGGGCGGGTACGGCCCCAGGGCGCCGGACGACGCACCCCGGCGCCGGACGACGCACCCCGGCGCCGGACGACGCGCCCCGGCGCCGGAGGAGGCACCTCGGGGCCGCGAGACGCCCCCGGCCCCGAGGGCGTACCCGCCCGGGCCCGCCCGAGCCGGTGGAGCCGTGGCCGGGGGCGCAGCCGCAAGGGGGACATGCCGCACCACTCCCCGCATGCCCGGCTTCGGGGGCTACGCGGAGGCCGTCCTGCCGGATAAGGTCCGTGATCGACGCCGAAACCTTTCTTCGCGGGTTCCGCGCTCTCGACGCGCCCCCACGCCCAGGAGGTCCCATGCTCCGCAAGCAGGTACTGAGGCCGGTCACGACGGGTCTCGCACTCGCTCTCGCCGCCACCGTCGGCACTCCGTGGACGGCAGCGGCGCATGACGCCTCGTCACCGCGCACCTCCCGGGCCGAGTGCCCGCAGCTCCGCAAGGATCTGCCCTGGTACGGCGGCAACCGCGCGAAACTCCAGCGGATGATCGACGAGCGCGGCTCGTGTTCCGCGAAGTCCCGCAGCGGCGCCGGGAAGCCGGTCGCCGCGTTCGACTGGGACAACACCGTCGTCAAGAACGACATCTCCGACGCCACGCTCGCCTGGATGCTCAAGCACGACAAGATCCTCCAGCCGACGAGCTGGCGCGCCACCAACAAGTGGATGACCGCGGACGCCCACCGCGCGCTCACCCGGGCCTGCGGCACCTCCGTCCCGGTCGGCCGTCCGCTGCCGACCTCGACGGACACCGGCTGCACCGACGAGATCCTCGACATCTACGAGGGCGCGAAGACCTCGGCCGGGGACACCGCCTTCAGCGGGGTGTGGAACCACCGGCGGACCGTGCCCGAGTACGTCTGGATCACCCAGCTGTTCGCCGGGCACAGCCCCGCCCGGCTCACCGAGTTCGCCCGGAAGGCGCGCGCCGAGAACCTCGCCGCGCCCGTCGGCTCCGTGCAGAAGGTCGGCACCCACGACTGGGCGGGCTACGTGCGCTACTACGAGCAGCAGGTGGACCTCATCCGCACGCTCCGCAAGGCCGGGTTCGACGTCTGGGTGGTGTCCGCCTCCGCCGAGCCGATCGTCCGCGCCTGGGCTCCCGGCGCCGGCTTCACGAAGAACCGTGTCATCGGCATCCGCAACGTCGTGCGGGACGGCCGTCTCACCACCGGCGTCCAGGGGTGCGGCGACGTCAAGGACGACACCCGCGGCGAGGCGCTGACCTACATGGACGGCAAGCGCTGCTGGATCAACAAGGGGATCTACGGCATCAAGGGGGCCGAGGCCTGGCGGCAGCAGGACCCGGCGCACCGCATCGCCTTCGGCGCGGGGGACGCGGAGACCGACGTCACCTTCGTCGACGACGCCACGGCCGGGCACCTGGTCATCAACCGGAACAAGACCGAGCTGATGTGCCGGGCCTACGACAACGCCGACCGGCGGTGGATCGTCAACCCCATGTTCATCGAGCCGAAGAAGCGGCAGTCGGCGCCCTACCGCTGCGCGACCGAGGGCTACATGAACACCGACGGCGTCGAGGGTCCGGTGCGGCGCCCCGACGGCTCGGTCGTCCCCGACCAGAAGGACCGGGTGTTCCCGAAGGGGACGGCCCGCTCCTAGCGGTCTGCTCGTAACGGGCCGCTCCCACGGCCCGCCGGCTCGTGACGGGGCCGGACGCCGCCACGGAGACGGCGCCGGGGGCCGGCCGGTGCGTCGGTCCGGCCCCCGCCGCGCCGGGCTCCGTTCACGGGCGGGAGCCCGGCGTTCGTGCGCGGCCGCCCGGCGGCCCGGGGCAGGGGCGCCGGTGTCCGGGCCGTGGGGCTCCTCAGCCGCGTTCGCCGCGGCCGGTGCCCGTGTACACCGAGGCCAGGGCCGCGAGGGACAGACCGCCCACGACGACCGGGATCAGCACCCACAGCGGGGTCTCCCAGACGTCCGTCGTGTCCAGGACCCGGAGCAGACCCGCCGTCAGCAGGACCAGGCCCGCGATCAGCTTCCCGGGTTCGAAGTCATGACGTCGCACGGACCACCTCCACCTGGCCGACTCCGGCCTCCACGTCCAGTTCGACCGTCCCCCGCGCCGTGCTGTCCTTCGCCGGCTGCAGGGTGACGCTCTTCTCGATGTCGGGTGCGGAGTCGGCGTCCCCCGGGCCGTCCCCCGGCAACCTGAGCTCGCCCAGGCCGACTTCCGCGTGCAGCCGCACCGTGGCGCCGTCCGGGACGACGACCGTCAGGCGGCCGAAGCCCAGACTCACCCCGGTGGCGATCCGCTGGCCCTTCCGCAGCTCCACCCCGGACAGATCGAGGGTCCCCGAGCCGGTGCCGAGTTCGTAGCCGGGCTCGACCGCCGCGGCCGTCGCCGGCGTCCAGGACCGCTCCCTCCAGTCGGTCGTCACGCTCCTCGGCAGGGCCGCCACGCTCGCCATCAACGCGCAGGTCAGCAGCGCCATGACGACCGTTCCGGCGCCGGTGCGGCCGAACCGGGAGCTCAGCGCCGTCCCGAGGCCGAACACCCCGAGCGCGGCGGCCAGACCCAGCTGCAGCGTGGTGCCGAGCGGCCGGGCGTCCCAGGAGAGGGCGATCACCACGGTGCAGGTGGCCGCCGCCAGCAGGAAGATCCGGCCACCGATGCCGTTCCGGCCGGGCACGGGGTCCTTCGTCTCCCGCGGGACCTCGGCCGGGCCCCACAGATACCCGGTGCCGGTGGGCCCGCTGGTGCCGTCCTTGGTGAGGGGATCGCGCCACCAGGACGGAGCGCCCGGCGCGGGCGGCGCGGTGGTCTCGGGCGGCGCGACCCCGTGCGCCGGGGCGTGCGGTGGACTCCCGGCCGGCGTACGGGCGGTGGACCCGTCCGCCGGGCTCTCCCGCTCGGTCCGGCGCCGGTCCTGCGACCGGTGCGCCGCCCCGAGCACCGCGGCCGACAGCATCGCCGCGAACACCAGGACCGGGCCGTTGTCCAGCATCGACAGCAGCAGCCCGCAGCCGACGAGGGCGCACAGCAGGGCCGTCAGCGCCGGCCCTTCGACCCGGCCGGACAGCATCCGGCGGAGCTCGTTCTCGTCCTCCCCGTCGAGCGGGATCATCAGCCAGGCGAATCCGTACGCGAGCAGCCCGAATCCGCCCGCGACGGACAGCACGGCCAGGACCACCCGGAAGACGACCGGGTCGACGTCGTAGTGGCGCCCGAGGCCCCCGCACACCCCGGCCACCACCTTGCCGCCACGGCTGCGCCGCAGCGGCGGACTCGGGCGGTGGCCGGGCGCGGGCGGCGTACCGGCGTCGGTCTGCTGGTCGTTCATGGCTCTATGGTGACGGTGCGGGGAGGCGCGGTGCACCGGGAGCGACCCTGGCCGAACCCTGATATCCCCCCTGGGGACGGGGGGACGCCTCGCCGATATCGTGTCCGGGTCATGACCGGTGGGGGAAACAGAGGGGCGCATCGTGTACGGCGCGGAGTCTGACGAAGGACGGCTGGTCGCCGCGCGGTACCGGCTGCTCGAACGGATCGGCCGCGGTGGCATGGGCACGGTGTGGCGGGCCGAGGACGAGATGCTCGGCCGGCATGTCGCGCTGAAGAAGCTGCATGTGGCGCCGCACCAGACCGACGAGGAGCGCGCCACGCTCTACGAGCGCACCCGCCGCGAGGCCCGCAGCGCCGCCCGTATCACCCATCCCAACGTCGTGGTCGTGCACGACGTCGTCGACGACGGCGGCCTTCCGTGCATCGTCATGGAGTACGTGCCGTCCCGGACGCTCTCCGAAGTCCTCAAGGAGGACGGCCCGCTGGCCCCGGACGAGGTGGCCCGGATCGGCCGCGGCATGATCGCCGCGCTGCGGGCGGCACACGACGCCGGGGTGCTCCACCGGGACGTCAAGCCGGGCAACGTGCTGCTGAGCGAGGGCGGACGGGTCGTCCTGACCGACTTCGGCATCGCCATGGCGTCCGGCACCTCCACGCTCACCAAGACCGGCGAGCTCGTCGGGTCGGTGGACTACGTGGCGCCGGAGCGGGTCCGCGGCGGGAGCCCGGGCCCCTCCTCCGACCTGTGGGCCCTGGGCGCGACGCTCTATCAGGCGCTGGAGGGCAAGCCCCCGTTCCGCAAGGCCACGGCGATCGAGACCGCGTACTCCATCGCCATCGACCCGCTGGAGCCGCCCCGTTCGGCCGGTGTGCTGGCTCCGCTCATCGAGGAGTTGCTGGCGAAGACCCCCGAGGGCAGGCCGGACGCGGCCGCCGTGGAGCGGCGGCTGCGGGAACCGGCGGCCGAGGCGGAGACGGCGACGGTCGACCGCACCCGGGTGCTCGACACGGACGCCATGCCGGGGACGGCGGCCGGTCACGGCGCCGAGCCCGGAACGGGAACGGGAACAGGCACGGGAACGGCTACGGATACGGCGCCCGGGTCCGCGCGGCCCTCCGGGAGCTTCGGGGCCGCGATCCCCGGCCCGCGCCAGGAGGCCCCGGCGCCTGCGGCGGCCACGCCCGCACCCGCCGCGCAGACACCCACCGGAACCACCCCTTCCGGCACCACCCCTCTCGGCACCGGCCCTTCCGGTCCCACCCCTTCCGGCACCGGCCCTTCCGGAACCACCCCCTCCGGCGCCACCCCCTCCGGCCGGCGCCGCACCTGGCTGTGGGCGGTGGCCGTCGTGGTGGCCGCCGCGGCGGCGGTGGGCGGCACGCTGACGGCGATGAACGACGCGGACTCCGGTGTGGAGGTGTCCCCGGGGAACTCCCGTCCGGCCGGTTCCGGGTCGTCGAAGAGCGCCGAGCCGGCGCCCGAGCCGTCCCCCGTCCCGCCGGGCTACCACCTGGTCACGGAGAAGGAGACCGGCGTCTCCTTCCCGGTGCCCGACGGCTGGAAGCGGGATCGCAAGTCCACCCCCGAACAGCTCACCTACGTCGACCCGACCGGCCTGGTGGGGGTGCGGATCAATGTCATCGACTTCGCCAGCACCGACCCCCTGGCGCACTTCCGGAACGTCGAGTCCAACCTGAAGTCCGACGACCCCAGTTACAAGCAGCTCCGCATGGACCGGACGAAGTTCCGCAATGCGCCCGCCGCCGTCTGGGAGTTCACGCTCCAGGGCAAGGAGCGCAAGTTCCGGGCCATCGACCTCGGCTTCGGCCGGGTGGGCGGCAAGGAGTACGCGGTCTACCTGTCCGCCCCGGATCTGGAGTGGGCGAAGCACCGGCCCATCTTCGACCACGTCCGGAACGGCCTGCGGCTGCCGAAGGACGCGCTGTAGGAGCGTCGGCGGGCCGCTGACCCCGACGGCGCCCGGGACCGGCTTCCGGAGCCCCGGGGACCCGCGCTCCCGGACCCTGGGGACCTGCGCTCCCGCCCCCTTGGGGGCCCGCGCTCCCGGACCGTGGGGATCTGGCTCCCGCACCCTGGGGACCCACGTGTCCGGCGGCCGTCGGGCCCGTGAGCGGCGCCATGCCCGGGAACCCTCAGGGTCGACCCTGATGCACCCGCCCCGTCCCCCGTGTGACGATCGGGACCATGACCGCCGCCTCAGCCCGTACCGGAGGGCCGTACCCTCCGGCGTCCGAGCCCGCCGACGACGAGCCCGGCGTGCGCAAGCTCTACCGCAGCGCCGAGGGCCGGATGCTGGGCGGCGTGGCCCGCGGGCTGGCCGGGCACCTCGGACTGCCGGTCTCCTGGGTGCGCCTCGTCTTCGTGGTGCTCTTCCTGGTCGAGGGCCTGGGGGCGCTGCTGTACGCCGGGTTCTGGTTCGTCGTCCCGCTCGGCGTCGGGGGCGTCGACAGCTCCCACACGGACCGTCCGCACCTCGCGACCGGCCCCGACGGCCGCCGCCGCTTGGCCCGCAAGCCGGACAAGGGCCAGCTGTTCGCCCTGCTCGCCCTGGTCGCCGGACTGGCGATCCTCCTGGACACGCTCCGCTTCGGCCGTGCCGTCGACGCCTACGTCTGGCCGGCGCTGCTGATCGGCGCCGGTGCGGCCCTCTTCTGGCGCCAGGCCGACAACGCCCGCCGGGCGCACTGGATGGAGGTCGGCCGCAGCAGACGCGTCCTGGCGGTGGCCCGCGGCGCGGCCGGGGTGCTGCTGGTCTGCCTCGGGGTGACCGGCATCGTGGTGATGCAGAGCTCGGCCAAACACCTCGGCTCCGTGCTCCAGGCCGCCCTCGCCGTCCTCGTCGGCATCGCGCTGCTCGCCGGGCCGTATGTCGTCCGGATGACTCAGGACCTGTCCCAGGAGCGGCTGATGCGCATCCGCGCCCAGGAGCGCGCCGAGGTCGCGGCGCACGTCCACGACTCCGTCCTGCACACCCTCACCCTGATCCAGCGGAACGCCGACGACCCCCGGGAGGTCGCGCGGCTCGCCCGCGCCCAGGAGCGGGAGCTGCGCGCCTGGCTCCACCGGCCCGAGGGCACCGGCCGGGACGCCTCCGACGAGCCGCGGACCTTCGCCGCCGCGGTGCGGCGCGCCGCCGCCGAGGTCGAGGACCACCACGGGGTGCCCGTCGAGGTGGTCTGCGTGGGGGACTGCCCGCTGGAGGATCCGCTGGGCGCCCAGCTCCAGGCCGCGCGGGAGGCGATGGTCAACGCCGCCAAGTACGGTGGCGAGAGCGGGCCGGTCCAGGTCTACGCCGAGGTCGAGGGCCGCACGGTGTTCGTGTCGGTACGGGACCGGGGCCCGGGCTTCGACCTGGACGCGGTGCCGCAGGACCGGATGGGGGTCCGGGAGTCGATCATCGGCAGGATGCAGCGCAACGGCGGCACGGCGCGGCTGCGGTCCGCACCGGACGGGGGGACGGAAGTGGAGCTGGAGATGGAGCGTTCGCCGTGAACGGCGGCGGCAGCAGCGGCAAGGGCAGCGGCGGCGACCAGGGCAGCGGCAGCGACCGGGGCAGCGGCAGCGGTCCGGGCCCCGGCAACCACGGCAGCCGCGGACGCGGCGGAGCGGAAGACGAGGGACGGACGATGACCGAGGGCACACAGGACGGCACGCCGGCGGACGGCCGGACGGTACGGGTCGTCCTGGTCGACGACCACCGGATGTTCCGGACCGGCGTACAGGCCGAGATCGGGCGGACGGAGAGCACGGGCGTCGAGGTCGTGGGGGAGGCCGCCGACGTCGACCAGGCGGTCACCGTCATCACCGCGACCCGCCCGGAGGTCGTCCTGCTCGACGTCCACCTGCCCGGCGGCGGCGGTGTGGAGGTGCTCAAGCGCTGCGCCGCCCTGATGGCCGACCCGGAGCGGCCGGTCCGCTTCCTCGCCCTGTCCGTGTCGGACGCGGCCGAGGACGTCATCGGCGTCATCCGCGGCGGCGCACGCGGCTACGTCACCAAGACCATCACCGGATCGGACCTGGTCAACGGCGTCTTCCGGGTGGCGGACGGGGACGCCGTCTTCTCCCCGCGGCTGGCGGGCTTCGTCCTGGACGCCTTCGCCTCGACCGACGCGCCGCCGGTGGACGAGGACCTGGACCGGCTCACCCAGCGCGAGCGGGAGGTGCTGCGGCTGATCGCGCGCGGGTACGCGTACAAGGAGGTCGCCAAGCAGCTCTTCATCTCGGTGAAGACCGTGGAGAGCCATGTCTCGGCGGTGCTGCGGAAGTTGCAGCTATCCAACCGCCACGAACTGACCCGGTGGGCGACGGCCCGACGGCTGGTCTGAGCCGTCGGGGGCCCGTCCGGGCCGTCGGGCGGGCCGCGGCGGTACGGCACGGGACGGGGACATCGCGGGTGGGGCGGGCGGTACCGGTCCGTCTCGGACCCCCGGTCTCTCAGATCTTGATCAACTCTCTGGCCGGGTGCGGCCGGGGGAACCTAGCCTCGACCCCACGCGTGCGGACGCCGCCGCATGCCGAACGGTGTGTGGCGGCTGCCACCGCGTTCCGCTGTCCGTCTCCTCCCCCCCACATGTGAGGTGCACCGTGGTGAAGGTCGGAATCTGGGTTCTCTGGGTCGTCGTTCTGGTCGTGGTCAACAAGTTCCTGCTCGACGACGAGTGGGCGGAGCTCGCCTTCACGGCGGTCTCCGGCGGTCTGTGGGCCTACGTGATGTCGTATGTCGACCGCCGCGGGACCGCTGCCCGGGAGACGGCTGCCTGACGGCCCCTCCGGACCGGGGACGCGACGACACCGCCTCGCCGCGGTGCGTCGTCTCCCGCCGGATCGGGCGTATCGTCTCGGCCGTGACCGGCGCGTTTCCCCGCGCCGGCTGCTCGTGCCGACCGTCGACCACCCTCCGGCGCCCCTGGGCGCCCGGCCGGTCCGGCGGTGGGCAAGGCCCGACGACCGCGGCGAGGACTGTCATGCGAAAGATCGTCCTGATGATGGGGATGTCCCTCGACGGCTACATCGAGGGACCGCACCGGGAAATCGACTGGCACGTCGTCGACGACGAGCTGCACCAATACTTCAACGATGAGCTGCGCGGCATGGGTGCCTTTCTGAGCGGCCGGGTCACCCATGAGCTCATGGCGGACTTCTGGCCGACCGCGGACGCCGATCCGGACGCCCCTCCCGTCATGGTGGAGTTCGCCGAGATCTGGCGGGAGAAGCCCAAGATGGTGTTCTCCCGCACCCTGAAGCGGGCGGACTGGAACACCGTCGTCATGCGCGACGTGGTCCCGGAGGAGATCCGGGAGCTCAAGGAGCAGCCGGGCGGGGACCTGGTGCTCGGCGGCGCCGACCTGGCGGCGACCTTCATGCGGCAGGACCTGATCGACGAGTACCGCGTCTACGTCCACCCGGTCCTGATCGGCCGCGGCAAGCCCCTCTTCCCGGACACGGACGCCCGGACTTCTCTCCGTCTCGTGGAAACCCGGGCCTTCGGCAACGGGGTGGTCCTCCTCCGCTACGAACGGCCCGGAGCGGCTGTGGGGTGACGTGTCCGGTGGGGTGGGCGCTGCCGGGGGCTGTGGATGACGGGCACCCCACAGTCCCGCGCCTGCCCGGCTGACGCGCGCAGGTCACACGGTCGCCGGGAGCTTGAGTTCGAACCACACGGTCTTGCCGATGCCGCAGCTCCGCGGGTGGGCGCCCCACTCGTCCGCCAGCGCGGAGACCAGGGCCAGGCCGCGGCCCGACTCGTCGTCCGCCGAGGCCTCCCGGGGTTCCGGCAGGTCGTCGCAGGCGTCCGAGACCTCGATCCGGAGCCGTTCGTCCCGTACGACGCACCGCGCACTGATCTCACGGCCCGGGGAGACCCGCGCATGCCGGCAGGCATTGGTCATCAGCTCGCTCAGCAGGAGGACAGCGGTGTCCCGGGTGTTCTCCGGAATGCGCCACGAGCGCGCCTGCTCGCGCAGCAGAACTCTCGATCTCCCGACACTGCGGGCGTGGCGTGGCAGTCGCCATTCGATGTCCTGCGGCAGGCCGTTGGCGTACGGCTCGGGTGGGAGCGAGGCGGAGTCCGACGGTTCGGACGCGGCGTCGTGAGGAGGGGAGGGGTGAGGGTGGGCGGCCATCGGAATCCTCGGTGCTGAAGTCGCAGGCGCGGCAGGGTCGGTGGGCTGTCACATGGACAGGGGAAGTTGTCCCGTTTCCGGCACCTACGGTGCTGACGACCGCCTAGCCTCGGCAGTAGCGACCCGGGTACGGAACGTGGCTGTACCCCGCGCGCACCGAGGAAGGCGAGGTGCGGTGACCACCGAGAATGCCCAGCCGCCGATGGCGTGGCGGTACTGCGGGAACCAGATCAAGCTGTGGCGTACTCAGGCCGGGGTGACCCGCGAGGGCCTGGGCAAGGAAGCCAACTACGACTACGAGTACGTCAAGTCCATGGAGCAGGGCCGCCGCAAGCCGACCCTCCGGCTTCTCGAAGTGGCGGACGAGATGTGCGGGGCGCGGGGGATGCTGCTCGCGGCGCAGGACTATCTGAAGCCGGAGCGCTTCCTCTCCTATGTCCAAGACTTCGTACGGTACGAGGCCGATGCCATTGCGCACAGTTCCTATCAGCCCCAAGTGATCCCGGGGCTACTTCAGACCGAGGAATATGCGCGGAAGCTCATTGGCGCGCACTGGCCGCCCTTGGACGACGAGACGATCGATGTGCGGGTGGCGGCGCGTCTGGAACGGCAAGCTCTCCTGGAGAAGCAGACCAGGGCCTTCAGCTTCGCCGTCGGGGAAGGCGCCGTGCGCTTTCCCATCGACAGTGCGGATGCGCACAAGCGGCAGCTGGATCACCTGTCACACATGCTGATGCGGCGCAACATCACCGTGCAGATCATGCCCTTTGGTGGAGTGCACCCTGGTCTCGAAGGATCGTTCGTCCTCCTGGAAACGCCTGAGCACGAGCACCTTGCCTTCGAGGAAGGGCAGATGACAGGCATCCTGTACGCAGACCCCGCTAAGGTCAGCATCATCATGCAGCGACATGCACTGATCCTTCAGCGTGCCCTGAGCCCCGAGGAATCGGCACGCTTCATCACGTCCTTGGCGGAGGAGCTATGAGGGACGAGCTCGTGTGGTTCACGTCCAGTCACAGCAGTAGCGGCGGCGGTGAGTGTGTCGAGGTCGCCGTCTCCTGGGTCAAGTCCAGCCATAGCAACTCCGAGGGCGGCGCCTGCGTCGAGGTCGCCACCTGCCCCGGCACCGTCCACGTCCGTGACTCCAAGGACAAGAGCGGCCCGCAGTTGGCGTTCAGCCCCGGCGCCTGGGCGGACTTCGTCGCCTACGCCGCTCGGCAGCCATTGCGGTGAAGCGGCCGCGGCGCGCGGGGAGCCGGGACCCCTTGTCGGGCTCCCCGCGCGCGGCCGTTGTGCCGGGCCGGTGTCAGACCTCCAGCTCGGACTCGACCTTCCGGAGCTGGTGACGGGCCATCGCGAGGTTCGCCCGGTCCTTGTCCAGGGCCAGGTAGAGGAACAGGCCGTTGCTTCCACGGGACTTCAGCAGCCGGATCAGGTGGTACTGCGACCCGAGCGTGATCAGGATGTCCTCGATCTCCTCCTTGATGCCGAGCATTTCCATGGTGCGGACCTTGGCGCGGACCACATCGGTGTTGCCCGCGGCGGCCACCGACAGGTCGAGTTCCTTGCCCCCGCCCAGGGTTCCCAGCGCCATGCCGCTGGTGTAGTCGACGAGGGCGACGCCGAGCGTGCCCTCTATCGAGGTCATCGCTTCCTTGAGGGCGGTCTCGGTATTGGCCATGGTTGATGCACTTCCTTTCCGTTGGGGTGTTCTCCGCTTGGTCACGGTGCGGGTCGGCCCGCGCCGGTCGGCGGATTTCGGGGGGTTCGGATCAGGCCTGGAGGGTCCGGCGGTCGGAGGTGGAGGCGGTGGCGGAGGCGCGGGCGGCGGAGCCGGTGGCGCCAGGGGCGGTGGCGGTGCCGGTGGTGGCAGCGGCGGTGCCGGTGGCCAGGACGGCGGTTCGGGGTCGGGCGGCTGACGGTGCCGGGCGGGACGGGTCACGGCAGCTCCGGGCGGTCGAGGGCGCCGTCGACGAGGTCACCGATGCGGGCGCCGGCCCGTCGTCCCTCCAGGTGCAGCCGCCCCACATTGGTCCGCGAGCCCGCCAGGACCGTCACGACGGCCGACGTGCCCGCCGCGTAGGTCGCGACGTAGCCGTGGTCGCCGCGGAGCAGCAGTTCGCGGAACTCGCCCTGGCCGGTGGCGTCCGTCATCCGCAGGGCGACGCCGAGCGCGGCGGCGGTGAGCGCGGCGACGCCCTCGGCCTCCACGGGCGCCGCGTCCTGGGCCAGCACCAGGCCGTCGATGCTGGCCGCCAGGGCGCCGGTCAGATGGGGGACACGGGCCCGTAACCGCCGCAGCTCGTCGAGGACTTCGGCTTCGGCGGCCAACAGCTGTCTCCTCTCGGCGCGCAGTCTCAAGGCCCGCCTCATGACGGCGTGGAGAGGGCCTGGTGGACGGACCGGGGACTCAAAGGCGTGCCTCCAAAGCATCACGAAGCCGGCGCAGCAGGGCGATGTCCGGGTCGGCGGAGAGGTCCGCGACCCAGTCGGGAACGGGGTGGGGTGCGGGGGGCGGTTCGGACGCGTGGGGTGTCCGGATGTGCCCGGCCGCTGCCAGCCGGCGCACGTCGATCAGGGTGTGGAAGGCCGGGCGGCCGAGCAGCCGGGCGATCCGGTCGGGCGTGCGGAGGCCGTCCGCCAGCTCCAGTACGGCCCGTTGCCGGTGCGGCACCGCGGGGGCGCGGGCCGACGGGTGGCGGGTGACGGGGGAGGTGTCGACGGCCGGCCACGGCCACAGGCCGTCCAGCAGGTCCCGTCGGCGCCGCGACTCCCGGGCCACGTGCTCGGCCCGGACCGGGCGGATCGGGCCGAGCCAGTGCACGGCGCCCTGACGGAAGCGGGTGGGGCCGTCGCTGGGGGCCAGCGCGAAGTACGCGGCGTCGAACAGCGCGTTCAGATGGCAGATCTCCAGCTCGCCGTCGCCGAGGCTGCCGCTGTCGACGAGATGGCGGCCGACCCGGCAGTGCGCACCGGCCCGGTCGACGGCCTCCTGCCAGCGTTCGGCGGGGAGGCGTCCGGTCGTGGTCAGGAGGACGTCGAGGCCGGGGGCGGCGTCGCTCTCCGCGTGCACCACGGCGCCGTCGGAGAGGAAGAGGGTGCCGCCGTCGCGGAGGAGTGCGCCGGTGGCCCGGTCGGCGGCGAGACGCTCCAGCAGCGGGAGTTCGGTGGGCCGCGTCAGTTCGGTGGTTCTCATCCCAGCACCAGCCGCTCGGCGAGGTCCTTCAGGCATATTCGGGCGAGGGCGAGGTTCCCCTCGTCGCGGTCGAGCCACACGTGGACGAAGACGCTGCTGTCGAAGGTGGTCTCCACGAAATGCAGCAGGTGGTAGCCGGTGCGGGTGGTGACGATCACGTCCTCCACGGGGGCGCCCTTGCCGGGGTCGGTGAGGTCCGGCGGCCCGAACGCTGCCCGGTCCAGCGCGGGCCGCGGCGGTCCGGGCGGCCCCCAGGGTTCGGCCGGCCGGCGCGATTCGGTGAGCGCGAACGCGGTCTGCTCGGCGGCCATACGGGCCAGTTCGGCGGTCTCCGCCGCGGTGGCCTCGTGGTCGCCGTTGGGCGAGTCGCCGACGGTGCCGAGGGCCAGGCCGCTCGTCCAGTCGACGACCGCGGCCCCGCGGGCGCCGGGCAGCGTCATGGCTTTGAGCAGGCACTCGTCGATTCCGGGCACGCCGACTCCCCTCCCTGTGCAGCGTGCTGACGCT
Organism: Streptomyces sp. NPDC001922; assembly: GCF_042891165.1. Lineage (NCBI taxonomy): Bacteria > Bacillati > Actinomycetota > Actinomycetes > Kitasatosporales > Streptomycetaceae > Streptomyces > Streptomyces sp. NPDC001922. The sequence continues at coordinate 322,742 of NZ_JBIASV010000005.1, forward strand.
GTGGGAGCGCGTCAGTGACGAAGAGATTACGTACCGTGGCATCGAAGGTGGGGAGTTATGGCATTACCCCGCGGAATATGCCCTTGGATCGCTAGACTCCGCCCCCCGCCGGCTCGGTGAGCCTCCGGTTCCGCTCCCGGATGGCGGCGCGCGTCTCGTCCGTCGGCGGCAGAGGAGCCGTTCGGAGACCCGCGGAGGGTCACCCCACCGGTTCGAAATCCGGCCCTCTCGCTGCGTCTTCGCAGGTCCGGGCATCAGGAGTGGCGTACCGGAGCTCCGGCCCCGAGAGCGGAGTCGCCCCGTCCGGCAGCGGCGGCCGGGACGTGCGCTGCGATCGGCGGCGCCTGGTGCGGGAGGTGGCGCGCGGCGTGGTCCGGAGCGCGGAGCGCGTGTGATCTCCGGCACCACCCCGTGGCGGGCGCCTCGCACCGGGCCCGTACTCGGCAACCGGTGCCCCGCAAGCCGGCTCCCGGTGCTCGTCCCCGGCGCTCGTCCCCGGCGCCCGATCTCGGCCACCCGCCGGGCCCGACCGCCGAGAGGGGCCGACGAAGGGGACGGCCACCCTGAAGTCGATGACGAGGGCGGAGGGCTGCCGGTCGCCGAGCTCCGGCCGCGTCCCGCTCCGGCTACGCCGGCCGCGTCCCGCTCCGGCTACGCCGGCCGCGTCCCGCTCCGGCTACGCCGGCCGGCTCGCCCCCGCGAACGGCATCTGGTCGATCGGCGCCAGCCGCACCGGGGCGCCCGGCCGCGGCGCGTGGATCATCTGCCCGTTGCCGATGTAGAGCCCCACATGGCTGATGCCCGAGTAGAAGAACACCAGGTCACCCGGGGCGAGCTCGGAGCGGGGGACGCGCTGCCCCGCGTTGATCTGGGTGTAGCTGGTGCGGGGGAGGGCGACCCCGGCGGCCCGCCAGGACGCCTGGGTGAGCCCGGAGCAGTCGAACCCGTCCGGCCCGGTCGCGCCCCACACGTACGGCTTGCCCAGCGCCCCGTAGGCGAAGGAGACGGCCTGGGCGGCGCGGGCGTTCGGTGCCTTGAGGCGGGCGGCGCGCGGGGCGCCGCGGTCCGCGCGGTCCGCGCTGTCCGCACTCTCGGCGGCGTGGTCGTCCTGCCGCAGAACGGTGGCGCGTTGCTTCGCCGTGAGCCGGTCCAGCAGCCGTTCCGCCGCGGCGAGCTTCCGGTGCGCGGCCTTCTTCTGTGTCCGCAGCTCGGCCTGGTGGCCGCGGAGTTCCGCCAGCCGTTCACCCGCCTGGTCACGGACCTGGTCGAGGCCGCGGAGCTGGTGGCGGATCCCGGCGACGGCGGTCGCCTGCCGGCTGCCCGCCCGGTCCATGAGCGAGGCGCGCTCCAGGTACTGGTCCGGCGCGGAGGAGAGCGCCAGCTGGAGCGCCGGGTCGATGCCGCCCGACCGGTACTGGGCGGTGGCCAGCGAACCCAGAGCGTTGCGGGAGGCGTTCAGCCGCTGGGTCCGGCGGGCCGCCTCGTCCCGGAGTCCGTCCAGGGCCTGCTGCGCCTTCACGGCCTTCTCCCGTGCGCCGTTGTACTTCTCGGTGGCCTCCTCGGCCTCCCGGTGGAGCCGGTCCACCTCGGTCCTCACCCGGGCGGTGGCGGGGCCGGGGTCGGCCAGCGCGGTGCCCTCCAGGGCGCCTCCGCCCGCGGCGGAGGCGAGGGCGAGGGTCACCGCCGTACGGGCGGTGGTACCGGTCAGCGATCGCCGCCTGGGCTTCCGGTGCGAGGCCACGGCCGCCATCACATCCTTCCAACGGTCCGACAGCCGCGGGGGGTTCGGCCGTCTGGAGGAGGACGCTAAGCCCGCCGGGCGGGAGCAAGTACGAGGATGAACGGGACTGGGTCCATTACGCGCAGGTCTGAACGGAAGCCCCGGGTGATTTCTCGCCGCTCTGGCGCTTCCCGGTGCGCGCATGATCGAAATGGCGATTGAGCCGGACCCGGCTGCGAGAGGGTGCTATGGGCCCGGTTACGCTCCGCCGCATGGACATATTGATCAATGTCTTCGTCGGCCTGCACATCATCGGCATCGCCTCGCTGCTCGGCGGATTCCTCACCCAGATGAAGGTGATGGGCCAGGGCACGGCGCGGTTCGTCCCCGCGATGCTGCACGGCGCCCTGACCATGCTCGTCACCGGCGTCGCGCTGGCCGGCCTGAACCAGGCCGACGGCCAGACCCTGAACACCGTCAAGCTCGGCGTGAAGCTCGCCCTGCTGGTCGTCATCCTCGCCCTGGTCTACGTGAAGCGGGACGAGGAGAAGGTCGAGAAGGGCGCCTTCGCCGCGGTCGGCCTGCTGACGGTCGCCAATGTGTTCATCGCGGTGCTCTGGACCTGATTTCCGGAGTCCGGAACCGGTCCCCGGCCGGCCGGGGCGGGGCACGGCCCGAGGCGCCCCCGCAACGGCCACCCGCCCCCGAACGCAGTGCGCCCCACCGGCGTTCCGGTGGGGCGCACTCCGCGTCGTCGGCCGGTTACGAAGGGCGGACGCTGCCGTAGATCGGCATGTAGGTGATCGCCTCGGTGCGGACGTTGGCGCCCGGCTTCGGGGCGTGCACCATCTGGCCGTTGCCCGCGTAGATCCCGACGTGGCTGATGTCGTCGTAGAAGAACACCAGGTCACCCGGCTTGAGGTCCTCGGTCGCGACCCGGGTGCCGACCTTCACCTGGTCCCACGTGGTGCGCGGCAGGGAGACCCCGGCGCTCTTCCACGCGGCCTGGGTGAGCCCCGAGCAGTCGAAGGAGTTCGGGCCGCTGGCGCCCCAGACGTACGGCTTGCCTATCTGCGCCTTCGCGAAGGCCAGCGCCTGGGCGGCCTTGGCCGAGGCGGTGCCGGAGTCCGAGTCCTGGCCGGTGCCGGTGGAACCGCTCGCGCTGTCGCCCTGCGCGGCCTCCTCCCGGCGCTGCTTCTCGGCCTGCTCCCGGGCCAGCTCCTCCGCCTTGCGCTGGGCCTCCTCCTGCTTCCGGCGCTCGATCGCCGCCAGTCGGGCCTTCTCCTCGGCGGTCAGGTCCGACAGCAGTTCGCGGGCCTCGGCGAGCTTGCGCTGCACGGTCCGCTTGCTGGCCCGCAGCCGGTCCTGCGATTCGGTGAGCGACTCCAGGCTCCGGGTGGCCCTGCCCCGCTGCTCGGACGCCTTCTCCTGCTCCTCCTGGAAGTCCGAGACGGCCCGCTGCTGCCGCTGGGTCATCCGGTCCATCAGGTGGTTCTGGTCGAAGTAGTCCTGCGGCTGCTCCGAGAGCATCAGGGTGGCGGTCGGCGCCATCCCGCCCTCGCGGTACTGGGCCGCGGCGAGGCCGCCGAGCTTGCGGCGGGCCTCGTTCAGCCGCTCCGTCCGCTTCGCGACGTCGTCGATCATCCGGTCGGTGCGGGAACGCTGGGTGTCGGTGCGTTCCTTGGCCTCGTTGTACTCCTGGGTGGACGACTCGGCCTGGCGGTACAGGTCGTCGACCTTCTTCTGGACCTCTTCGATGCTCTGCTGCGGCTCGTCCGGCGCGGCCTGCGCGCTCTGCGACAGCAGCGTCGCGGACGCCACGGCCGCGGTGGTGAGGCCGACGGCCGCGCGGCTGGAGCCGGTGGAGGCGAGAATGCTGGTCCGCGGTTTGCGGTGCGACGCCAAGGCGCGCGTCTCCTTCCGTGGACCGCCTACCGGGTTAGCTGTCGGGTTCGGGCGGATCGGAAGGCTGCCCTACGGCCCGTGCACGGTGCGTTCGAACTGCGTGCGGAGGGCCGATTCACCCCATTGTTGCTCTGTGGGTCCCCGGCTCCGGGTGCCTGAGGCAGGGCCGGACTCGGCGGAGGCCGCCCGTGCCGACGCGGTCGTCGGCGGGTGGTGCGAGCCGCCTGAGCGAGCACGGTAGCCAATGTGTGGGAGTGCTGTGAAGGCTGGTGTTCGATATGCCCGAAACCTTTTCGTGACCTGAGGTGTGAGCTCGATCATGCCGTCCCCGGTCTCCTGCCGGCCGGGCCCCACGGCCTGTACCTTGCCCGCCGGCGGACCGGCGGCGGCCGGAACGGGGCGGTCGCCGCCGCCGGGACGCGGGAACCGGTGTGGGCTGTCGGTCCGGCGGCCCAGGGTCTGTCTGACAAATAGCGCCGTCGCCCGTAGGGCCGCGGGGCAGGCGGGATTTGTCAGACAGGCCCTAGACTCGGTGGGCGATGAGCAGCCTCTTTGACGACAGCTTCCTGGCGGACCTCGAGCACTCGGGCGAGGAGCCCCCGCCGCCGCCCGAGGAGTCCGCGCACCCGCGGGAAGAGGTCCCCCACGACCTCTTCGAGGGGCGCTTCGACCACCCCGTCGAGCGGGACGCGTACTACCGCGACGGCGCGCCGAGGCCTGCCATCGACCCGGCCGCGCTGCTCGAGGGGCTGAACGAGCAGCAGCGCGCCGCCGTCGTCCACACCGGATCGCCGCTGCTCATCGTCGCCGGCGCCGGCTCGGGCAAGACCCGGGTGCTCACCCACCGCATCGCCCACCTCCTGGGCGCGCGCCACGTCCACCCCGGCCAGATCCTCGCGATCACCTTCACCAACAAGGCCGCCGGGGAGATGAAGGAGCGCGTCGAGGAGCTCGTCGGCCCCCGGGCGAACGCCATGTGGGTGTCCACCTTCCACAGCGCCTGCGTCCGCATCCTGCGCCGGGAGAGCAAGAAGCTCGGCTTCACCTCCAGCTTCTCGATCTACGACGCCGCGGACTCCAAGCGCCTGATGTCGCTGGTCTGCCGGGATCTGGACCTGGACCCGAAGCGGTATCCGCCCAAGTCGTTCAGCGCGAAGATCTCCAACCTCAAGAACGAGCTCATCGACGAGGAGACCTTCGCCGGGCAGGCCTCGGACCCCTTCGAGAAGACCCTCGCCGAGGCCTACGCGATGTACCAGTCGAGGCTGCGCGAGGCCAACGCCCTCGACTTCGACGACATCATCATGACCACGGTCCACCTGCTCCAGGCCTTCCCGGACGTCGCCGAGCACTACCGGCGGCGCTTCCGGCACGTCCTCGTCGACGAGTACCAGGACACCAACCACGCCCAGTACACGCTGGTGCGCGAGCTGGTCGGCACCGGGGAGACCGTGCCGGGCCAGGACGTGGCCGAGCTGTGCGTGGTGGGCGACGCCGACCAGTCGATCTACGCCTTCCGCGGCGCCACCATCCGCAACATCCTCCAGTTCGAGGAGGACTACCCGGACGCCACCACGATCCTGCTGGAGCAGAACTACCGCTCCTCGCAGACCATCCTCAGCGCCGCCAACGCCGTCATCGAGCGGAACGAGAACCGCCGCCCCAAGAACCTCTGGACCGAGGCCGGCGCCGGCGCGACGATCACCGGCTACGTCGCCGACACCGAACACGACGAGGCGCAGTTCGTCGCCGACGAGATCGACCGGCTGACCGACGCGGGCGACGCCCGCGCCGGCGACGTCGCGGTGTTCTACCGGACCAACGCCCAGTCCCGTGTCTTCGAAGAGATCTTCATCCGGGTCGGGCTGCCCTACAAGGTCGTCGGCGGCGTCCGCTTCTACGAGCGCAAGGAGGTCCGCGACGTCCTCGCGTACCTGCGGGTGCTCGCCAACCCCGAGGACACCGTGCCGCTGCGCCGGATCCTCAACGTGCCCAAGCGCGGCATCGGCGACCGCGCCGAGGCGATGATCGAGGCGCTGGCCGCCCGGGAGAAGGTCTCCTTCGCCCAGGCGCTGCGCCGGGTCGACGAGGCGTACGGCATGGCGGCCCGCTCCACGAACGCGGTGAAGCGGTTCAACACCCTGCTGGAGGAGCTGCGCACCATCGCCGAGTCGGGCGCCGGTCCGGCCACCGTGCTCGAAGCGGTGCTGGAGCGCACCGGCTACCTGGCGGAGCTCCAGGCGTCGACCGACCCGCAGGACGAGACCCGGATCGAGAACCTCCAGGAACTCGCCGCCGTGGCGCTGGAGTTCGAGCAGGAGCGGACCGAGGAGGACCCGGGCACCCTGGCCGAGTTCCTGGAGCGGGTCGCGCTGGTGGCGGACTCCGACCAGATCCCCGACGAGGACGAGGAGGGGGCCGGCGTCGTCACGCTGATGACCCTGCACACCGCCAAGGGCCTGGAGTTCCCGGTCGTCTTCCTGACCGGCCTGGAGGACGGCGTCTTCCCGCACATGCGCTCGCTCGGCCAGACCAAGGAGCTGGAGGAGGAGCGGCGGCTCGCGTACGTGGGCATCACCCGCGCCCGGGAGCGGCTCTTCCTGACCCGTTCCACCATGCGCAGCGCCTGGGGCCAGCCCTCCTACAACCCGCCGTCGCGGTTCCTGGAGGAGATCCCGGCCCAGTACCTGGAGTGGCGGCGCACCGGCCCCGCGATGCCGTCGGCGTCGGCGGGTGCCATGGCCGGGGGCTCCTCGCTCTCGTCCTCGCGGACCAAGGCGGGCCCGAGCGGCTTCGCCACACGCCGCACCACCGACCGGCCGGTGATCGCCCTCGCCGTCGGCGACCGGGTCACGCACGACCAGTTCGGGCTGGGCACCGTCATGTCGGTCGCGGGCAGCGGGCACGACGCCAAGGCGACGATCGACTTCGGCGACGAGAAGCCGAAGGTCCTGCTGCTGCGGTACGCCCCGGTGCAGAAGCTCTGACGGGAGCGGGAGCGGGAGCGGCAGCTGCGGGAGCCGGGGCCGGGGGCCCGACCCGGGCGGGGTGAGGCTGGGACCCGGCCTCCCGGGGTTGGGAGAGCCGGGGGCGGGCGGCCTCGCCTCCCGACGGATCAGGGGGCCGGCCGTCGGTCGACGATCGCTCGGTTCGTGACCGACAGCTGCTCCAGTGCCTGGCGCGGCCCTAGTTCGGGTCGAGGCCCTTGCTGCGCAGCCAGGGCAGCGGGTCGACGGCGTCGTCGCCGCCGGGATGCACCTCGAAGTGCAGGTGCGGACCGGTGGAGTTGCCGGAGTTGCCGGAGAAGGCGATGACGTCCCCCGCCTTGACCGAGCCGGAACGGATCTTGGTGCTGCTCAGGTGGCAGTACCAGGTCTCCGTGCCGTCGGGGGCGGTGACTATGGCCATGTTGCCGTAGGCGAGGTTGTACTGCGTGCGGACGGTGCCGTCGGTCGCCGCCATCACGGGCGTGCCGTAGCTGACCGGGAAGTCGATGCCGGAGTGCAGCGACATCCAGTTGACGCCCGCCTGCCCGAACGTCGCGCTGAGCCCGTGCTGTTCGACCGGGATCGCGAACTTCGGACGCAGCGCCTCCCGGCGCGCGGCCTCCGCCTCCTTGCGCTTCTTCTCCTCGAGCTGGCGCTGCTTGAGGTCGATGCGCTCCTGGGTGCGGCTGGCGCGGTCGGCGAAGTCGTCGGCGTCGGCGGAGAGCGTCGCCAGCTGGGTGTCCATCTTGTTGTTGGCCGCGGACGGTTTGACGGCCGCCGGATCGGGCGCGGCCTGGGTGGTCCTGGACTCGTCCGGGGTGCTGTTGCTGACGGACGCCGCCGCGATCCCGGCCACGCCCATCACGGCGACGGACGGAACGGCGACGGTGAGCAGGGCGGACCGGCGGGCGGGCATCCGGCGGCGGGCGCGCGCGGAACCGCCGCCGCCCCGGCGCGGGCCGGGCAGGAGGGCCACCGCGGGCTCGTCCTCGTCTCCCGCCCGGCCGTCGGCCGCGGTGCCTGCCGTCATGCCGTGGACGGCGGTCGCGTCGTGACCCGGGGCGGGCTCCGCGCCGTGCGGTTCCTCCACGGCCTCGAAGACCGCGGTCTCCATGGCGGCGAACTCCGCGGCGTCCACCGCCTCGAACGCGGCGGGATCCACGGCTTCGAACGCCGCCGTGGCGTCGAACGCCGTGCTGTGCTCGGTGTCCGTCCCGGCGGGCCGGCCGTAGGCGTCGTACGCCTCCGCGCCCGCGGGGGTCCCGTCGGCCGTCGGCCCCGTCGCGTCCCACGGCTGGGGCTGACCGCTCTCCCACGCCTGTGCGGCGTCGGCGGCGTTCCAGGCCTGGGTCTGCTCGGCGTCCCACAGCTGTGTCGCGTCGGCGCCGTCCCAGCTCTCCGGCCCGGCGGCCTCGGCCCACTGACCGGTGTTCCACTGGCCGGAGTTGTGCTGGTCCACGGGGGTGTGCTGGTCCATGGGGTTGTGCTGGTCCATGGTGTACGAACCGGTCGGGTGCTGACCGGTGTCGTACAGGCCGGCGTCGTACGGGCCGCTGCCGGCCGGGTCGGTCCACCCGGCGGGGCTCCAGTCCCCGGTCCCGTAGGTCGTCTCCAGCGGATGGGGTGCCGACGGGGCGGGGATGCCCTGCGCCAGGCCGTGATCCGCACCGGCCCACTGCGAGGCGTCGTACTGGCCGCTGTCGTACATCCCGGTGTCGTAGGTCGTCGGCTGCGCGGAGTACGCGATGCCGTAACCGTCGGTGCCCTGGGCGCCGTTGTGCCACTGCCCGGCGTCCGGTACCTGGTCTGCGGGGTAGGCGAACGCACCGGTGCCGTAGCTGCCGGGCATCTCCCCGAAGAGCGGGTCGCCGTGCCCGTAGGCCGCGCCGAGGTTGTCGAAGGTTCCCGTGGCGTAGCCGTCGTACGCGGCGTGAGCACTCGGAATTCCCTGCTGCTCGTACGGCGCGTGGAGTCCGTACGAGGCGTCGGGGACGTGACCGGTCAGGGACGAGTCCTCCGACGGGTGACGGTTGTTCACCACCAACTTCTCTTTCGCCTCGGCAGCAGGAGAATTAGCGGCGACTGTACCCGGCGGTATGCGGCGGCGACAATCTTCAACAGGTTTCCGGTGGCCCGGGAACGGGCATTTGGCCGCCTTTCGGCGAACTGCGGACCATGGCTTGGCTCGGCGTTCGAATACATTTCGACCCGGGTTCGTGTTGGGGCGATGGAATCAAGCCATGCGCCCGCCGTGCATCACGCCACGGAGGCCGCGTCGGACGAACCGCTGGCCGACGCCTCGTCGTCCAGCGCCTGGCGGATGCCCGCCGCGACGGCCGCGTGGACCGGAAGCGCCAGATGTCCGATACCGCTCACCTGCACGTTATGAGTGACCAGATCCGGATGTTCGAGGCGGGCCGTCTCCAGCGGGACCATCACCTGGTCCAGGTCGCTCCAGAAGCTGACGAAATGCGTGGCGCAATCGGGGGCGGGGCTCGCCAATTCCTCGATCACATCGGAATCCGGACGCATCTGCCGGACGATGGGATGCGCGGAAAGCAGCGGGATGGCGCGGGTGCCGGAGTGCGGCGTGCCCAGCGTGACCAGGGTGCGAATACGGGTGTCGCCGCCCAGCCGCTGCGCGTAGTAGCGGGCGATCAGGCCGCCCAGGCTGTGTCCCACCACGTCCACCCGGTCGTGGCCGGTGCGCGCGCAGACCTCCTCGATGTGCCGCCCCAGCAGGGTCGCGGCCTCACGGATGTCGCAGCACAGCGGCGAGTAGTTGAGCGCTTCGACCTGGGTCCAGCCGTGCTGGCGCAGTGAGCGGCGCAGCAGGACGAAGACCGAGCGGTTGTCGATGAAGCCGTGCAGCAGCAGCACCGGCGGGTGTCCGGCGCCGGGCTCCTCCGGGGTGGGCAGGAGGGTGGTCTCGGGGTCGTCCAGGGGCACCGCCGGTGGAGGGACCGCCTGCCGCTCGGGCGGCCGCTCGGCGATCACGCCGGTCGGGTACAGCACCGCGTGCCCGGCGAGGATCGCCAGGTCCAGGGCTGTGGCCTTGATCAGCGCGGCGGACGGGCGGAGAAGACTGGGAAGAAATGGCAGTGCCCCCATGGCCGACCTCCCGAATGGCACAGCAGGGACGCCTGCGTCCCCCGTGTGCCCTCACGGGTAGCCGCCACGATGCCCGGTGGTGCGGCTCGGGCCTCCCGTACCGTCCCGTCGCGCCGGCCTTCGGCGCCTGTGGGTACGGAAGCCCGCTGCGGCTCCCCTTCCATATGTCCCATCGTGTGATTTCCCCCTCGGTGGCCTCCGCGAAACAGCCCGGTGCGGGATGCTGGGGGATAACGTTCGTTCACTCCCCCTGGTCCTGAGGCTGTGGGGGACCCCAGCGGCCGGTGACAGCGACGTCCCGGCAGACGTGCATGGAGGCAGTGATGGGTGTGTCGGGTCCGATCCGCGTCGTGGTGGCGAAGCCGGGGCTCGACGGCCACGATCGCGGGGCCAAGGTCATCGCCCGGGCGCTGCGGGACGCCGGTATGGAGGTCATCTACACCGGTCTGCATCAGACGCCCGAACAGATTGTCGATACGGCGATCCAGGAGGACGCGGACGCCATCGGTCTGTCGATCCTCTCCGGTGCACACAACACGCTGTTCGCGAAGGTGATCGAGCTCCTGAAGGAGCGGGACGCCGAGGACATCAAGGTCTTCGGCGGCGGCATCATCCCCGAGGACGACATCGCGCCGCTCAAGGAGCTGGGCGTCGCCGCGATCTTCACTCCCGGCACGACGACGACCGAGGTCGTCGCCTGGGTGCGGGACCACGTCCGCGAGCTGGCTGCCTGAGGGGTTTCCCGGGGCTCGGGCCCCGGGGTGCCGGGGGCGGGCGCGCGCCCGCAGGAACCGGCCCGGTATGGCATATGCCCGGGTCACCTTTGCTCCGAGGCCGGGGCGGGCTTGTCCCTCTCCGAGGCCGGGACGGGCTTGCCCCGGGGCCCGGGCGGGCGCCTCACGCCGTGCGCGGTGTCGTGATCCCCTCTCCGCCGTCGCCCCCGTCCCCGGTCCCGTCCGGCTCGGGCCGTTCCCCTTGCAGCTCGGCCCGCATCGTGGCGCGGAGCCGCAGCGTGCCGACGAGGCGCTGGAACGCCTCGGACCAGTAGCTGCCCGCTCCGGGGGAGGAGCCCTCCGGTTCGTCCGGTATCGCGGTGAGCGCCTCCAGGCGCTCGGCGTGCGCCGGATCCAGGCAGCGCTCGGCCAGGCCCATCACCCCGCTGAAGCTCCACGGGTAGCTGCCGGCGTCGCGGGCGATGTCGAGGGCGTCCACCACGGCCCGGCCCAAGGTCTCGTCCCAGGGAACCGCGCACACCCCCAGCAGCTGGAAGGCCTCCGAGAGGCCGTGCGCCGCGATGAACTCCGCGACCCAGGCGGCGCGTTCGGCCGAGGGCAGGGTGGAGAGCAGCTTCGCCAGCTCGCCCAGCGAGGTGGTGCTCGCCGCCGCGGCGGCGGACGGCGCCGAGGGGGAGCCGAGCAGGGCCCGCGCCCATGCGCCGTTCCGCTGCCGCACCGCTGCCCGGCACCAGGCGGAGTGCAGCTCCGCCCGCCAGTCGTCGACGGCCGGCAGCGCCACGATCTCCTCCGGGGAACGGCCCCCGAACGGTCCCGTCCAGGAGGACAGCGGGGTCGCCTCGATCAGCTGGCTCAGCCACCAGGCGCGGGCGCCCCGTCCGGACGGCGGCTTCGGTACGACGCCGTCGTGCTCCATGGCGGCGTCGCACACCTGGGGCGGCTCGACCGTGATGACCGGCTCGCCGCCCCGGGTGGCCGGACCGACACAGCGGGACGCCCGCTCCGCCATCCGCAGCGCGAGCGCCGAGCCGGGGAGAGCCGACAGGAGTTCGGCGGCGGTCGCGCGGACGTTGCGGCTGCGGTCCGACAGCGCGGCCTCCAGGAACGGCTCGTCGGCGTCGGACAGTTCCCCGCGGAGCGAGTCGAGGAACATCAGCCGGTCCTCGGCCCGCTCGGTGGCCCAGGTCGAGCCCAGCAGCGCGAGCCCGTCGGACGGGGCGCGGCGGCGCACGGCGGTGAGGAGCGCGACCCGCTCGGCGAACAGGCCTTCCTCCCAGAGCTGTCGGACCGCATCGGGCCCGGCGGTGTCCGGCAGCGCTGAGCTGCCGGCGGCGCCGCGCAGCGCGAACTTCCAGTCCGGATTCAGCCGGGCCAGCCACAGGGCCCGCGGGCCCGCCAGGGCCAGCGCCTGGGGCCGCAGGTCGCTGCGGGCCCTGGCGGTGTCGAGCAGGGCGGGGAGCAGTTCGTCGGGTGCCCGGTAGCCGTGCCGGTGGGCAGCCGTCAGCCACTGGGGGAGCAACTCCGTGAGGTCGGGTGCCGTGCCGCGGCGGCCCCTGCCGGTGCCCGCACCGGCGGCGCGGTCCGCAAGCAGGGTCGCGAGCCGGTGCCGGGCCGCGGGAGGCAGCGGAGGCCGCTGGTCCTCCGGCGCGGGGCCGGGGCGCGGCAGGGCGGTGGCCGGGCGCAGCCCGGCCCGCCGGCGGACCGTGACGACGGCCGCCGCGTCCAGCAGGGTCACCGCCGGCTCCCGCCCGGGTGTCCGTACGGGCGGCGTGCGGCGCTCCGTGCCCAGGAGAGCGGCGGTGACCAGCTCTTCCCAGGCGGGAGCGTGGAGTTCGGCGACGGTGCTCATGAGTCCCTCCTGCGGTGGTGCCGCGGGCGTGCGGCGGCGTGTCGAGTGTGGGTGTGGGTGTGGGCGTGATCGTGGGAGTGGTGCCGCTCGGGCGTACGCGGACCTGCGCTGCGGCGCGTCACAGAGGGACCGCCTCGGCGCCGGCGGACCCGGACCAGGCGGTGAACGGAGTGAAGCCGCGGTGGCCGACTTCCCCGAAGACCGTCACCGGCCGTCCGCCGGATATCGACGCGAGCCGCCAGAGTCCCGTACGGCCGAGGCAGCGCGGGTCCACCGGGAGCGCGGCGTCACCGTCCGCGTCGGCCACCTGCCAGCCGTCCGGGCCCGGGACCGGCACCACGGCGGACAGCACCACCGGCCATGCCTCCAGCCAGGGGTCGTCGCGCAGGGCGTCCCCGTACTCCGCCAGCGCCGCACCGACCGCCCGGCCCGGCGGCACGGAACCCGGCCCCGGTGGGGTGAGTTGCTCGCCCAGCGCCGCCCGCAACGGCCGCGCGCCCGGGTAGTAGGCGAGCTCGGCGGTCAACGCGAGGCCGGTGGGCAGCGTGAGGTCCGGTGCCCGCCCGGCCGCACCGAACGCCAGCAGCAGCGCCGACCGCCCGGACTCCTCGCCGCGCAGCCATATCCGGCGGGTGGTGAGCCGGCTGTCCCCGCTGTCCTGGCGGCCGAGCACCAGCCAGCGGTCCCGGACCGCCGCACCCTTCGTGGCCAGCAGCTCCGCCGCTTCCGTGGTGAGGCCGACCCGGGCGCGGACCGTCGCGGCGAGCGGATCCGGCAGCCGGGCGATGCCCAGGTAACTGCGGTTCAGCAGGTGCAGCAGGCCGCACTCCTCCAGCAGCCGGGCCGGCCAGCCCGCTCCGGACGCCGCCGTCGCCCCCAACTCCCGTACCCGGGCTGCCAGCCCGGGGGCCTTGGCGTCCACCATGCGGGCCGCCGTCTCGTCCCAGGCGGCGTATCCCGCGCGGTCCGCCCCCGCCAGCCCGCTCCGCAGCAGATCGGTGAGCCGCTGCTCCAGCTCCGTGGCTCCGGCCGCCATCTGCTCCGCCCGTTGCCGGCCGCGCCGTTCGGCCGCGGCCGGATCCGCGCTCCGCGTGCGCTCCGGGGCACCGGCCTTCCGCTCGGCCCGCCGGCGGCGGCCCGCCAGCCACTCCTCGGCCCACTCCGGCGGCGCCTCGGTGTCCGGCACGGCCGCCGGGTCCCCGTCCGCGGAGGAGGACCACAGGAGCAGCAGCCCCAGCGCGTGCTTGCACGGGAACTTACGGCTCGGACAACTGCAGGAATATCCCGGTCCGGAACCCGCGTCGGCGCCGTGCAGCGCCACGACCGTCCGGTACGGCTTGCTGCCGCTGCCCTTGCACGCGCCCCATACCGCCCCCTCGTTCGCCCCGGTGGCGGACCACGGTCCGGCCACGCCCAGTCTGCTGCCCGCCTTCTGCGAGGCGGCGTCAGGAGCCAGTGCCAGCACCTGTTCCGCCGCCCAGCGCACCCCCTGCTGAGTCATGCCGACGACGCTACGGTCCGCCACTGACAATCCCGTCGGCCGCTGTCCCGCCGGCCCCGGTCGTGGGGGCGGCAGCGCGGTGACGACGGTGTGATCGTCCCTGGTCGGAGCCTCAGGAGAACGCGTTCCGGCGTTGTGCGGAGTGACATCGGCCGTCCGTGCGGCGCGGCACGATGTGACGGTGCGTGACGCGGGGCGGGGAGAGGCCGTGTCCGGCCGACTGTCAGTGGTGCCGTGCAGAGTTGGTGACGCAAGCGGCCCACGGCACATCGGGGGTGGGCCGTACGTGATGGCGCCTGCGTGCGCACATCCGTGAGGAGGGGGAGCCATGAGCACCGCGACAACCAGCCGGACCACCAGCGACGAGGTACTGCGGCCGCACGCGGAGGACGCCTTCGCCGACGAGCTGAAGGCGCTCGCGGCGGCGGACGACCGCCCGCGTCCCGCCCGTTGGCGGCTGTCGCCCTGGGCCGTAGCCACCTACCTGCTCGGCGGCACGCTGCCGGACGGCACGGTGATCACTCCCAAGTACGTGGGTCCGCGCCGCATCGTGGAGGTGGCCGTCACCACGCTCGCCACGGACCGAGCGCTGCTGCTGCTCGGCGTCCCCGGCACCGCGAAGACCTGGGTGTCGGAACATCTCGCGGCGGCCGTCAGCGGCGATTCGACGCTGCTGGTCCAGGGCACGGCGGGCACGCCGGAGGAGGCGATCCGCTACGGCTGGAACTACGCCCGGCTGCTCGCCCACGGCCCGAGCCGGGAGGCGCTGGTGCCCAGCCCGGTGATGCGCGCCATGGCGGACGGGATGACGGCCCGGGTCGAGGAGCTGACCAGGATCCCGGCGGACGTCCAGGACACGCTGATCACCGTGCTGTCGGAGAAGACCCTCCCCATCCCGGAGCTCGGCCAGGAGGTGCAGGCCGTCCGCGGCTTCAATCTGATCGCCACGGCCAACGACCGCGACCGCGGGGTCAACGAGCTGTCCAGCGCGCTGCGCCGCCGCTTCAACACGGTCGTGCTGCCGCTGCCCGCCACACCCGAGGCGGAGGTCGACATCGTGGCGCGCCGGGTCGACGGGATGGGCCGGTCCCTGGATCTGCCCCCGGCGCCGGAGGGCGTCGAGGAGATCCGCCGCGTCGTCACGGTCTTCCGCGAACTCCGGGACGGGGTCACGACGGACGGCCGGACGAAGCTCAAGTCCCCGTCCGGCACGCTGTCGACGGCGGAGGCCATCTCCGTGGTCACCAACGGCCTGGCCCTCGCCGCCCACTTCGGCGACGGGGTGCTGCGCCCGGACGACGTGGCCGCGGGCATCCTCGGCGCGGTGGTCCGGGATCCGGCCGCCGACCGGGTCGTCTGGCAGGAGTATCTGGAAGCGGTGGTGCGCGAGCGCGACGGCTGGAAGGACTTCTACCGCGCGTGCCGTGAGGTGACCGGATGAGCACCGGACCGCTGCTGCTCGGTGTCCGGCACCACGGGCCCGGATCGGCGCGGGCGGTGCGGGCCGCGCTCGACCGGCACCGGCCGCGTGCCGTGCTCATCGAGGGGCCGCCCGAGGCGGACGGTCTCGTCGCGCTCGCCGCCGATCCGGAGATGCGGCCGCCCGTCGCGCTGCTCGCCCATGTGGCCGACGACCCGGCGAGGGCGGCGTTCTGGCCGCTGGCCGAGTTCTCGCCGGAGTGGGTGGCGATCCGGTGGGCGCTGGCGCATGACGTGCCGGTCCGGTTCATCGACCTGCCGGCGTCCCACACCCTCGCGATGGGGGACGGCGACACCCGGCCGGACTCCGGGGACCGGACCGGGCCGGAGCCCGCGGCCGGCGGCTCCGGTCCCGGTGGGCTCCCCGTCGCCGACGGTGGCCCGGTCCATGACGGGGACGGGCACGGCGAGCCGGACGGTACCGGTGCGGACGACGGTTGCGGCGTGCCGGACGGTACCGGTGCGGAAGCCGGTCGCGGCGCGGAAGGCCGGTTGCGGGTCGATCCGCTCGCCGTCCTCGCCGAGGCGGCCGGGTACGACGACCCCGAGCGCTGGTGGGAGGACGTGGTCGAACACCGGACCGCCGCCGTCCGGCCGCCCGCCGGAGAAGGGGAGCCCGGGGACGGACCGGCCGTCGAAGGGGCCGCCGCCTGCGCCGCCTTCGAGGCGCTGGCCGAGGCCATGGGGGCGCTGCGGGAGACCTACGAGGACGGGGACCACGACCGGGACCTGGTGCGCGAGGCGCACATGCGGCTGCGGATGCGGGAGGCCGGGCGCGAGTTCGGCGACGCGTACGCCGTCGTCTGCGGTGCCTGGCACGTCCCCGCGCTGACCCGGCGGACCACGGCGACCGCGGACCGGAAGCTGCTCAAGGGACTGCCGAAGTCCAAGGTGGAGCTCAGCTGGGTGCCGTGGACCCACCGCCGGCTGTCCCGGGACAGCGGCTACGGCGCGGGGATCACCTCACCCGGCTGGTACGGGCACCTGTTCGATGCCCCGGACCGTCCGGTCGAGCGCTGGATGACCAAGGTCGCCGGGCTCCTCCGCGCCGAGGACCATCCGGTCTCCTCCGCCCATGTGATCGAGGCGGTCCGGCTCGCCGACACGCTCGCCGCCATGCGCGGCCGGCCGCTCGCCGGGCTCGTGGAGACCACGGACGCGATCAGGGCGGTGATGTGCGAGGGGTCGGACGTGCCGCTCGCGCTCGTCGAGGACCGGCTGATCGTGGGGGATGTGCTCGGCAGGGTTCCCGACTCGGCCCCGGCCGTGCCCCTGCAGCGGGATCTGACCCGAACCCAGCGCACGCTGCGGCTCAAGCCCGAAGCCCGGGACCGGGAGTGCGAGTTCGACCTGCGCAAGGACACCGACGCCCGGCGCAGCCGGCTCCTGCACCGGCTGCGGCTGCTCGGCATCGACTGGGGGGAGCCGGTGCGGTCGCGGAGCGGGCACGGGACGTTCCGGGAGACGTGGTGGCTCCGCTGGGAACCGGAGCTGTCGGTGCGCGTCGCCGAGGCCGGAGTGTGGGGCACCACGGTGCTCGCCGCCGCCACGGCCAAGGCCGGAGCCGACGCGGCTTCGGCCGGCTCGCTGGCCGGTGTCACCTCACTCGCCGAGCGCTGTCTGCTCGCCGGCCTCCCCGACGCGCTTCCGGTGGTGATGCGGGTGCTCGCCGACCGGGCCGCGCTCGACGCGGACGTGGGCCAGTTGGCAGAGGCGCTTCCCGCGCTCGTCCGTTCGGCGCGCTACGGGGATGTGCGCGGCACCGATGCCGCCGCGCTCGCCGAGGTGGCCGCCGGTCTGGCCGAGCGGGTCTTCGTCGGACTCCCGCCCGCGTGTGCGGGGCTCGACGCGGACGGCGCAGCGGAGATGCGGGGACATCTGGACTCCGTCCACACGGCCGTGGGCCTGCTGGCGGAGGCCGCGCCCGCGGAGACGGCGTCTGCCGAGATGGCGTCTGTGGAGCCGGCGCCCGCGGAGGCGGTGCCGGTGGAGATGGTGTCCGCGGAGACGGCCGCTGTCGGCGCCGGGACCGGCACCGGGGCCCTCGGCGGTGCCGGCGCAGTCGAGGCCGGGGACGGGCCGGTGGGTCGTTCGCCGGCCGTGTCGGCCGAACCCGCCGACCCGGCCGAACCCACCGAGCGGGCCGAACCCACCGAGCGGGCCGAACCCGCCGACCCGGCCGAACCCACCGAGCGGGCCGAACCCACCGAGCGGGCCGAACCCACCGAGCGGGCCGAACCCGCCGAGCCGGCCGAACCCGCCGAGCGGGCCAAGCCCGGTACCGGGCTGCGGGACCGCTGGGCCGCGGTGCTGCGGACGCTCGCCGGACGGGACACCGTGCCGGGGCTGATCCGCGGGCGGGCGGCACGCCTGCTGCTCGACGACGGACGGCTGGCGGAGGACGAGGCCGCCCGGCTGATGGGGCACGCCCTGTCGCCCGGCACCGCGCCCGTGCAGGCGGCGGCCTGGATCGAGGGGTTCGTCGGCGGCGGATCCGGGGGCGGACTGCTGCTGGTCCACGACGAGCGGCTGCTCGGGCTGGTGGACGCCTGGCTCACCGCTGTTCCGGTGGATGCCTTCACCGACGTACTGCCGCTGCTGCGACGGACCTTCGCGGCCTACGAGTCGGGTGTGCGGCGCACACTCGGGGAGCTCGTACGCCGGGGCCCGGCGGCACCCGGTGCGGCAGGCACGGAGCCGGACGACGGCAGCGGTGCCGGCTTCGGGGCTGGACTCGACCCCGGACGTTCGGCGGCCGTGCTGCCCACACTGGGTCTGCTCCTGGGGCTGGACGGCTGTTCCGGCGCGGACACCGGCGGTGCCGGACCGCACAACAGCGGTTCCGGGCCCCACGACAGCGGTTCGAGGCCGGATCACCACGGACACGGGCCGGAGCAGGACGGGCCGGACAGGGACGGGGTGGTGCGCGGCGGCAACGGTCCCGGGGCCGACCCGACAGGTCCCGTGCACGACCGCAACGGTCCCGGGACCGGCCACGCCGGCGCCGGGTTCGGCCACCACGACCGTGAACGCAACGACCGTGAACGCAACGACAACGAGCCTGCGGGGGTGGCGCGATGAGCAGCGCAACGGCACCGGGGCCGGGCAGCGAGCCGGCCGAGCGACTGCGGCGGTGGCGGATGGTCCTGGGCGGGGAGGCGGCGGACGGCACCGGCTACGTGCCGACGGGGCGGGACGCCGCCATGGACCGGACGCTCGCCGCGCTCTACGGCAGCGGCGACAAGGGGGAGGGCGGCGGCCGGTCGGCCGGGCTCGGCGGATCCGCGCCCCGGGTCGCCCGCTGGCTCGGCGACATCCGCACCTACTTCCCGTCGTCCGTCGTACAGGTGATGCAGCGGGACGCCATCGACCGGCTCGGGCTGTCCTCCCTGCTCCTCGAACCGGAGATGCTGGAGGCCGTCGAGGCCGACGTCCATCTCGTGGGCACGCTGCTGTCCCTGAACAAGGCGATGCCCGAGGCCACGAAGGAGACCGCGCGGGCCGTCGTGCGCAAGGTGGTCCAGGAGCTGGAGAAGCGGCTGGCGACCCGCACCCGGGCCACCCTCACGGGTGCGCTCGACCGGTCCGCGCGGATCAGCCGTCCCCGGCACCGGGACATCGACTGGGACCGCACCATACGGGCCAACCTCAAGAACTATCTGCCCGAGTACCGCACCGTCGTTCCGGAGCGGCTGATCGGGTACGGGCGGGCGGCCCAGGCCGTGAAGAAGGACGTCGTGCTGTGCATCGACCAGTCCGGGTCGATGGCCGCGTCGGTCGTCTACGCCTCGGTCTTCGGCGCGGTGCTCGCCTCGATGCGGTCCATCGCGACCCGGCTGGTCGTGTTCGACACCGCCGTCGTCGATCTCACCGACCAGCTCGACGACCCGGTGGACGTGCTCTTCGGAACCCAGCTCGGCGGCGGCACCGACATCAACCGGGCACTGGCGTACTGCCAGTCGCAGATCACCCGGCCCGCCGACACCGTCGTGGTGCTCATCAGCGACCTCTACGAGGGCGGCATACGGGACGAGATGCTGAAGCGGGTGGCGGCGATGAAGGCGTCCGGGGTCCAGTTCGTGACGCTGCTCGCGCTCTCCGACGAGGGCGCGCCGGCCTACGACCGGGAGCACGCGGCGGCGCTCGCGGCCCTCGGGGCGCCGGCGTTCGCGTGCACGCCGGACCTGTTCCCCGAGGTGATGGCGGCGGCGATCGAGAAGCGACCGCTGCCGGTACCGGACCCGGCGACACCGTGACGGCAGGCTGTGACCGCATCCGTGCCCCATCCCGCGGTCGTCCCGGCCGAGCCCGTCCGGCCGAGCCCGTACGGCACCGCCTGTCGGGCAGGGATTGGCCGGACAGGCGGTGCCGGACGGACTGTTGGACGGACTGTTGGACGGACCGTGCCGCACTGACCGTGCCGCACCGACTGTGCCGGACGGGCCGTGCGGGACGGTCCGTGCGAGATGGATCGGCCGGGGCGGACCGTGCGCGACGGACCGTGCGGGCCGGGCCGGACGGGACCACTCAGCAGGAGGGCCCCGCCCCGGACCCGACACGGCCACAGCCGCAGCCGCAGCCGCAGTCGCTACACGTTGGGCACGTGCAGCCGGTCCCAACTCGCCTTGCCGGGAATGCCGTCCGCGTCGCTTCCGGAGTAGCCCAGCTTGCGCTGCCAGGCCGCGTAGGACTTGCGGTCCGCCTCGGTCCACTCGGGGCCGGGGCCGACCTCGTAGCGACCGCAGCCCTCGGCCACCAGGCGCCTGCCCATCGCGGTGATGACCTTGCTGCTGCGGCCGGAGCGGAAGAAGGAGGCGCCCGGGTACGGCTCGTACGTGGGCTCGACGGGCCCTTCGGGCGCCGACCTGAGCCGGTTCTGGATCCGGGTGCGCATGCTGTTCATGGTGAAGCCCTTGGGATCGACCTTCCCGGGCTGCCACTCCAGATGCCCGATCACGGATCTCTGCGTCCAGCCGTGCGCCCGGCAGATCGCGGCCGCCGCCTTCTCGATCGCGGTGAGCTGGGCCGCCGGCCACGGGTCGTTGCCGTTCCCGAGATTGATGCACTCGAAGCCGTAGAAGTGCCGGTTGCCGTCGGTGTTGGCCTCGTTGTCGGCGGGCAGCGCCGTCTCGTTGATCACGGCGCGGAGCACGTCGTCGTCGCCGAGGCCGGCGTGGTTCGCCCGGCCGTTGCCGACCAGGTAGACCGTGCCGTCCTTGGCGATGACCCCGTGGCACAGCGGGCCCGGCAGGCTGGAGTGCCCGTCGTAGCAGAGGTCCACCGAGCTCTGGGTGCCCGAGGTGACGGTGTGGTGGATCATCACACCGTGCGTCGGACCCCAGGGTCCCTTGTGGTTCCGGTTGTGCGTGCGCCAGCTCCTGACCTCGACGACATGCAGTCCCTCGTCACGGAGGGCCCTGAGCAGCCGGTCGGCGGACAACGGAGTTGCCATCGTGATGCTCCTTCAGTGGGGGATGGGAAGCGGTGCGTCGATAGGGCCTCGGGTTTCTCAACGCGTGCGCCATGACGCGGCGGGGAGCGGGGACGGGGACGAGCGGTCGTGGTCAGGGGGTGGTCCGGACAGGGGTTACGGCACGTCGGCCGCCGTCGGTGGGGACCGGGACGGCCCGTGGGGCGAAGGCGTTGCGCAGATCCACTACGTCGTTCTCACCGTTGTCCCGCACCTGTCCCGCACCTGTCCCGAACCGGGCCGACGGAGCGAAGTGCAGCAGGACACCGCCGGATTCCGGAGCAGCGGCCGGCGGGCGGCGTCGACCGGCCACTCCACGGAGCCCTCGCGGTACGGGCCGGGATCAGCCAGTGGTCTCCGGGGCGGTGGGAGCCCCCGGGGCGAACCGGACCTGGACGCCGTACTCCGGATCGGTCCAGGCGCCCTCCTGGATGCGGAGCGAGCCGTGGGGCGGCTGTCGTCCTCCGGACCGGGCGGGCGGCCGCTGGTCCCAGCGGCGCGGAAAACGGAAAGGGGTGGGGGTCGGCACGCCGTCCGACTCCGTCCAGCGGTTCACCGGACAGCCGGACCCGGCGCCCCGGCAGGTCGACCTCCTCCACACACAGCAGTGGCGCCGGCTCCCCGCGATCGGTATACCCGCTGTCGACCAGCTCGACCCCGTCTCCGACCAGCAGATCCAGGTTTTCGCCGGGACCGTGGGCGGCGATCTCCGCCCGGGTGCCGCCGAGTTCGGCCGACAGAGCACGACGGAGCCGTTCTCGCGGGGCCATTCGGCTCCACTGCACCTCACCGCACGTCGCGCGCTGCACGCCTCGAACCGCGCCCCGTGCCCCGCATCCCGCGTGCACGGATCGAATCGCTGTGCGTCCTCCACGAATTCGGGCATGGAGATCCCTGAATCGCGCCCCCGGCCGGCCGGCGGCCCGATTCCTGGCGATCACGAATTCCGCTCCACGGGCCGGCGGCCGACAGGCGTTTGACGGCTGTCCCGGCGAAGCCGGTGTGGCCCGGCGCGGAGGGCTGTGGTTCTTCGCGGACCTCGGCTGTGGTCTTCGCGCGGACGGGCGCGGCCTTCGAACAGCGACGGGCGTCGTCCTCGCGCAGGGACGGCCCGGGCGGGACTCCTGGACCGCACCCGCCGTGTCGAGGACCCGGTAAACGGGTTGCGCGGAACCAGGCACCAGTACGTGTTCTTCCTGATGCGTGAGTGGTGCTCTGGGGCCCTGGAGCCGGCCGTGACAAGAAGCCGAGGTATCGATCCGGTCACTTCGGGTCCCGGAATTCCCGAGATCGTCATGAGCATGATGAATAAGAGAGGAGCTCCGACGGAAAGCGATTTCTCGCAGAAGGGCTCATGATCGCGATCAAGCCCTCCGCGGAAGAAAACCGAACGGGTGCAGCTCTTGCTGCGGAGATTGCACAGCGAAAGGCGAGAAATGACCGATTGGCCGCGCTTCGGTGGCAGCCGCGGACGCCGTCGCCCGCGCGCCGGGTACCCCGGCCCGGCGCGGCCGCTCTGTGACTGTAATCACCGCTCACATGTGA
The DNA here is from genome assembly GCF_042891165.1 of Streptomyces sp. NPDC001922. Classification (NCBI taxonomy): domain Bacteria; kingdom Bacillati; phylum Actinomycetota; class Actinomycetes; order Kitasatosporales; family Streptomycetaceae; genus Streptomyces; species Streptomyces sp. NPDC001922. Next base: position 345,043 of record NZ_JBIASV010000005.1, read on the forward strand.
CCTGCGATTTAGGGCGCCCGGTCCGACGGGGATAACCTGCGAGGCGGACATGCCGCGTACCCGGACAACGTGTGCGCCTCCCTTGTGACCGCGTCGTCACGCTGCCCTTCGCGGCACGCCCAGGCAGACAACGAACCGCGATCACACCACGACAGCGGTATTGAGACGCAAAGGGACGGACGCGCGTGGACCTGTTCGAGTACCAGGCGAGGGACCTCTTCGCCAAGCACGGTGTACCGGTGCTGGCCGGTGAAGTCATCGATACGCCTGAGGCGGCGCGCGAGGCGACCGAGCGTCTTGGCGGCCGAGCCGTCGTCAAGGCGCAGGTGAAGGTCGGCGGCCGCGGCAAGGCCGGCGGCGTGAAGCTGGCCTCCGACGCGGCGGACGCCGTGGCGAAGGCCGACCAGATCCTGGGCATGGACATCAAGGGCCACACGGTCCACAAGGTCATGCTCGCCCCGACCGCGGACATCGCGGAGGAGTACTACGTCTCCTTCCTGCTGGACCGCACCAACCGCACCTTCCTGGCCATGGCCTCCGTCGAGGGCGGCATGGACATCGAGGAGGTCGCGGCCACCAAGCCCGAGGCGCTGGCCAAGATCCCGGTCGACGCCAACGAGGGTGTGACCCCGGAGAAGGCCGCGGAGATCGTCGCCGCCGCCAAGTTCCCGGCCGAGGTCGCCGGCCAGATCGCCGAGACCCTGCAGACCCTGTGGAAGGCCTTCATCGCCGAGGACGCGCTCCTCGTCGAGGTCAACCCGCTGGTCAAGACCGGTGACGGCAAGATCATCGCGCTCGACGGCAAGGTCTCCCTGGACGAGAACGCCGAGTTCCGCCAGGCCCACCACGCCGAGCTCGAGGACAAGGCGGCGGCCAACCCGCTCGAGGCCGCGGCCAAGGCCAAGGGCCTCAACTACGTCAAGCTCGACGGCGAGGTCGGCATCATCGGCAACGGCGCGGGTCTCGTCATGAGCACCCTCGACGTCGTGGCCTACGCGGGTGAGAAGCACAGCAATGTGAAGCCCGCCAACTTCCTCGACATCGGCGGCGGCGCCTCCGCCGAGGTCATGGCGAACGGTCTCGAGATCATCCTCGGCGACCCGGACGTCAAGTCCGTCTTCGTCAACGTCTTCGGCGGCATCACCGCCTGTGACGCGGTCGCCAACGGCATCGTCCAGGCCCTGGACCTCCTCAAGTCCAAGGGCGAGGACGTCACCAAGCCGCTCGTCGTCCGCCTCGACGGCAACAACGCGGAGCTGGGTCGGCAGATCCTGACCGACGCGAACCACCCGCTCGTGACGCAGGTGGACACCATGGACGGTGCGGCCGACCGCGCCGCCGAGCTGGCAGCGAAGTAAAGGAACGGGTCACCAAACCATGGCTATTTTCCTCACCAAGGAAAGCAAGGTCATCGTCCAGGGGATGACCGGCTCCGAGGGCCAGAAGCACACCCGCCGGATGCTCGCCTCCGGCACCAACATCGTCGGCGGCGTGAACCCGCGCAAGGCCGGCACGACCGTTGACTTCGACGGCACCGAGGTACCGGTGTTCGGCTCCGTGAAGGAGTCCATCGACGCCACCGGCGCCGACGTCACCGTCATCTTCGTGCCGCCGAAGTTCGCCAAGGACGCGGTCCTCGAGGCGATCGACGCCGAGATCGGCCTCGCGGTCGTCATCACCGAGGGCATCGCGGTGCACGACACCGCCGCCTTCTGGGCGCACGCCCAGGCCAAGGGCAACAAGACCCGGATCATCGGCCCGAACTGCCCCGGCCTCATCACCCCGGGCCAGTCGAACGCCGGCATCATCCCGGCCGACATCACCACCTCCGGCCGCATCGGCCTGGTGTCGAAGTCCGGCACGCTCACGTACCAGATGATGTACGAGCTGCGTGACCTCGGCTTCTCGTCGGCCGTGGGCATCGGTGGCGACCCGATCATCGGGACCACCCACATCGACGCCCTCGCCGCCTTCGAGGCCGACCCCGACACCGACCTGATCGTCATGATCGGTGAGATCGGTGGCGACGCCGAGGAGCGGGCCGCGGACTTCATCAAGGCCAACGTCACCAAGCCGGTCGTCGGCTACGTGGCCGGCTTCACCGCGCCCGAGGGCAAGACCATGGGTCACGCCGGTGCGATCGTGTCCGGTTCGTCCGGCACCGCGCAGGCGAAGAAGGAGGCCCTCGAGGCCGCGGGCGTGAAGGTCGGCAAGACCCCGTCCGAGACGGCCCGCCTGGCGCGCGCCGCGCTCGGCGGCTGACCTCCGGTCCCAGCTGCACCAGGGGCGGGGCCCGTACGGACGACGTACGGGCCCCGCCCTTGCGCGTGCCCGCCCTTCCACGACGGTGCCCGCCGCGACGGTGCGCGCCGCCCCGGTGTGCGCCCCCGTCCGGCGAACGCGCGGCGGGGCGGCGCCGGGGCCCGGACCGCGAGCCCCGGTTCCCCGCACCGCCTCCGGTGCTCGGAGAGGCGGGGGAGGATGCCTCCCCGGCGCCCGGAAGTGCCGGGACTTCGCTACGACCGTGCCCAGCGACCCGCGAATGCCTCCCCGGCGCCCGGAAGTGCCGGAGCCGAGGCCCCGCCATCCGGCCTCACGGGCCCGCGGCGGGATCGGCGGCCGACGGATCCGGGGCCGAGGGATCCGCCGCCGACGGATCCGAGGCCGTCACGGCGGGCCGCTCACGGAACTCGGCCACGTACCGGCCCGGGGAGAGCACCGCGAAGACGGCCGTCGTCACCACGAACACGCCGCTGATGGAGTACGCCGCGGCGGTCCAGCGCCGGGTGCGCCGCTCACTGCCGAGGCGCACGGCGCGCGCCGAGACGGCCCGTACCGGCTGCGCCGACGTCAGGCCGTCGAGCCGCCGCCCCAGGATCCCGCCGTACAGCGCGGGCGGTGCCTCGCCGATCTCCGGAAGCCGGGCCACCACGGCCGCCCGCGCGCGGGCCAGCCGGCTCGCAGCGGCCGGCAGCGTCGCCTCCACCTCGGCGGCGGTCTCCGGAAGCCCCAGTCCCACCCCGTCGTGGAGCAGCAGCACCCGGCGGTAGCAGCGGGGGAGGGCGAGCACGGCGGCGAACAGCGCACGGTCCGGTCCGGACGCGGTGCCGGCCGGCGGCCTGCGGCGCAGCCAGGGCTGATGCCAGGGCGAGAGCGCGTACTCGTACGCGGCGGCCCGCACCCAGCCGGCCGGGTCGCGGTCCGCGGCCACCTCGGGCCAGTGCTGCCAGGCCTGATGGAAGGCGCGGTCCACGGCGCGGCGCGCCAGCCGCCGGCGCCCGGTCAGCACCGTGACCTGCCGGACCAGCGCGGCGGTGTGCGCGGCGCAGAGGGTCTCGAAGGCCTGCGCGGGGGCGCTCACGGCGGCGTACGGAGTGCGCCCCGGTGGTGATGTCCGCCGGAAGCCGGGCGCGCCTGGGGCGGTCCCGCCCCGCACCGTGGCCCGCGCGGCGGCGCCGGAGGGCGGCGCGGTCGGGGTCGGCCTGGTGGGCAGCTCCTCGGCGGCCGGACGAGCGGAGTCCGGGCAGCCTCGGTCGAGGCAGTCTCGGCCGAGGCGGGCGCTGCCGAGGCGACCGCTGTCGAGACCGACGCTGTGGAGGTGGGCGGTGTCGGGGCGGGCGGCGGCCGGGTCCGGTGTGCGCCGTGCCGCCGGGCGCGGCTTCCGGTGGTGTCGTCCCCGGGTCATGCCGCGCGTCCCCCGTGCCGGTGGGCCGGCCGGACGAACGTCCTGCGGCCCCGAAGTGCGAAATGGTGCATACCCATATATTGGGCGACACGACGGCTATTGGTCCGCTCCGTGGATGAATGGTGTGTTGTTGGCAGCATGTCCGCGTGACGCAATTGACCGACCGCAGCACCCCGTTGTCCTCGCGTCTCCCGGCGCGCGCCCGGCGCACGCCGGATGCCGGTGAAACCGCGCTCGGCGGGGTGGTGGCGGCCGCCCTCGGACTGGGTGCCATGACGGTCCCGGTCCTGCTGATCTGGATCGCCGCGCCGTACCCGGACAACGGGCCCAGCGACGCGCTCCATGTGGCCGCCGCGCTGTGGCTGGCGGCGCACGGGGTCGGCCTCGTCCGGCCCGACACCCTGTCAGGGGCCGGCGCCCCCATCGGGCTGACGCCCCTGCTGCTCGCGGTGGTGCCGGTCTGGCTGATGTACCGCTCGGCCCGGTACACCGTCGAGGCGCGGGCCGAACGCCTCGGCCGGTACCACTCGGAGGAGGTGGAACCGCCGTACGCCGGCCCCACGATCGGGTGGCTGGCCGCCGGCTACCTCTCCGTCGGCGCGGCGGCCCTCGTCTACACGTCGGGCGGTCCGCTGCACCCCGACCTGCTCAGTGCGCTGCTGCACCTGCCGCTCGTGGCCGGGGGCGCGCTGGGGTACGGCGTGTGGGTGGCGAGCGGGCGCCCGCGCGGACCGCTGCCCGAGGCCGTCCGGGAGGCGGCCGACCGCGTTCCGGAACGGGTGCGGATCTTCCTCACCCCGGCCCGGCGGGACACCGCGCTGCGGGGCGCGGCGGCCGGCACCGCGCTGCTGCTGGCCGGGGGCGCCCTGCTCCTGCTGCTGTCCCTGATCGGGCACGCGTTCGTGGGGGAGCAGCCGTTCCCGCGGTTCCCCGAGGCCTGGTCCGGCCGCTGCGGAATGCTGCTGCTGGCCCTCGTCCTCGTCCCGAACGCCGTGGTGTGGGGAGCCGCCTACGGGCTCGGCCCGGGCTTCACGCTGGGCGCGGGCAGCGTCGTGGGGCCGCTCGGCGCGTCCGGGTACCCGTCCCTGCCGGCCTTCCCGCTCCTCGCCGCGCTGCCCGAGCAGGGCCCGGGCGGGCCCGGCACCTGGTGGGTCGCGGCGGTGCCCGTCGCGGCCGGGCTGGGCGTCGGCTGGTGCACCGCGCGGGCCGCGGTGCCACCGGCGGACGCGGACACCCCGGGACCCGCCGGCCGGGCCGCAGCCCCGGACAGGAGGACGGCCGCCCCGGGCGGCAGGGTTGCCGCCCCGGACGAGGGGCGGGAACAGCCCTTCCGGAGCGTCCGGGAGACGGCTCTGACGGCCGCGCTGTCGAGCGTCGGCTGCCTGCTGGCCACCGTGCTGCTCACCGGACTCGCGGACGGACCGCTCGGCCGGCGGGAGCTCGCCGCCTTCGGCCCGAGCTGGTGGCTGACCGGCCCGGCCGCCCTGGCCTGGACCCTGCTGGTCGGCACCCCCACCGCCCTGATCCTGCGCTGGTGGTGGATCCGCGAACGGCGCCGGGCGCCCGGCGCCGAGCGATGGCTCCGCTCGCGCCTGCACCAGCTGCGCCCCCCGGCCCGACTGCGGGCCTGGACGGGCCGGGCGCTCACGCTCCTGCGGGGATCCCGGCTGTACGGCCTGCTGCGCGCGACGGGACCGGGCCGCCGGACAGGAACGGCCACGGGGGCGGGTGGCGCAACGGAGGGCGCGAGGACCGCTGACGCGGCGATCACGGGCGGGGCTACGGCAGAGGGGACACCGGCCGACGGGACAGCGGCCGACGGGGTGGCGGCCGACGGGGTGACGGTGGCCCAGGAGCCCGGGCAGCCGGGGGCGGTGGACGGGCCGGATGCACCGGGGTCGGGGAAGCCGATGACGGCGAAAGGGCCGCCCACCCCGGAGCCGGGAGAACCGGGACCGGCGAACGGGCCGCACACACCAGGCCCGGAGAAGCACACGCCAGGCCCCGAGAAGCAAGCGCCAGACACGGAGAAGCAAACGCCAGACACCGAGAAGCCCGCCCCCGGGGCGCAGCAGCACGCACCGGGGCCGGAACAGCAGGAAGGGGTGCCGGGGCCGCCGGCGCAGCGGGACCGCCACGGCCGCGGGAGTGGTCACGGCCACTGGGACGGCACGGACGGCGCCCCCGACCCCGCGGTCGCCGGTGCCCGGCCCCTGCGGCGCAGGCCGGACCGCCCGTCGCTGCCCGGCAGCCGCCCCTCCCCGGCGGACGAGCGCGACGACGGACGCGGCTCCTGGCTCCCCCTGCCCCGGACCGGAGCGGCCGCCGATCCACCGTCACCCCCCGTCGGCCGTACGGCTTCCCGGTCCCTCTGGCCACCGCTGCCGCGCAGACGCCGCGCCGCCGACGATCTGCGGCCACCCGCACCGGGCCCGCAGCTCCCCCCGGCCCGGCGGGGTGCGGGGACGCGGGCCGGGGACGGCGGCTCCGGGGGCTCGGGCGAGACCCCCGACCGCCGGCCCGCCCCGGACACGCCCCGCGATGCCGACCGCACGCCGAACGGCCGGCCCCGCTCCCTGTGGACCCGACTGCGCCGCACCCGCGGGGCGTCCTCCGGCGGTTCGGAGGAAGCGACACCGGGGGAGCCGGCGCAGGGGCAGGCACACGGACCGGCACAGGCACACGGACCGGCAGAGGAGCCGATGCACAAACCGACCGATGGGGCCGACGGGCTGCCGGATTGACGGATCGACGGCCGGCCCTGACGCCCCACCCGGCGGACCGGTCCCGGACACACCGTCTGGGACAGACCGCCCCAGCCGGCGGACCGATCCCGGACGCACCGCCCTCGACCCCACCGCCTGGGACACACCGCCCCACCCGGCGGACCGATCCCGGACGCACCGCCCGGACACACCGCCCCGGCCCCCTGCCGCGCCCCGCCGCCGGAGTCCAGCCGCCCCGTCAGCGGCAGAGGGCGTCGAGGTCCGCGGAAAAGGACGGGAAAGCGGCCCGGGCCTCGGTGATGATCTCCCGGGCGGGCCGGCGCGGCGTGGTCGCGTGCCGCGCGGCGAGCTCGGCCAGGGCCGCGTCGGGGGTCGCCTCCCACGCGTCGTAGAGCGCGGCCTCCAGCGGGCCGTAGCCGTCGGCCAGGACCCACAGGAAGTCGGAGAGGCAGCCGGCCACCACACCGCGCTCGCCCTCGGAGCCCATGAAGATCACCGGCTGCTCGGCGAGGGGACGGCCGGCCCGTATGCACCAGAGGGCCGCGAGTCCGCCGGCGCCGTTCTGGCCGAAGATCCGGTAGGCGCCGCCGTCCAGCTCGTGGTTCCCGGTCCACTGGCGCAGCCACCGGGTCGTCCTCTCCGGGGAGTCGAAGGCGCCGTACGGCTCGAAGTCGACGCCCTCGCCGTCCTCGCCGTAGTCGAACTCGACCCCGGCGACATCGGACAGGGCGGGCGGGAAGCGGCGGTCGTCGCCGTGCGCGTCGGTCATGCGGATCATTCTGTACGCCGCCACCGACAGCGCCCCGCGGGTCAGTTGCGGGTGCTCAGCAGCGGGCGCAGCTGCTCGGGGAGCAGGTCCTCGCAGGAGTGCCGGGACGACTGCGTCAGGGCGTCGTTCACGCAGGTGTAGTAGTCGCGGTAGACGATCTGGAAGGAGAAGGTCGCCGCCACGATCGCCAGGGCGAGACTCGCGGTGACCAGTCCGCTGACCGCCGCCGTCGTCTGCTGCCGGGGGTTCCCGACGGGCCCGCTTCCCGCGCCCTCGCCCGGAGTCCCCGGCTCCGCCGTGGAACCCGTCCGGACGACGTCGCCGGCCGCCGCGCCCGTCCGCGGGCGGACCGGCTTCCCGCGCAGGGAGCTGACGCCCCAGTAGAGCGCGAGGGCGCCCAGCAGCAGGGCCACCTCGGGGATGCTGAACAGCGCGAAGAAGAAGGCCCACATGCCCGCGAGCAGGGCGTAGCGGGCGCGCCGCTGGAGCGGGTCGGTCGGGTCCCAGCGCAGGCCGGCCGGACCGCCCGGGCCCTTCGGGCCGCCCTCGCCGTGGGGGCCGCCGGCATCGTTGTTCTGCTGCGGTCCCGGGCCGGGGCGGGTGCCGAAGCCGCCGCTCTGCCGGCCGGGCTGACGGCTGCTCCACTGGCTGCCCCAGTGCTGCTGCCGGCTCCGGCGGTCGTCGTCGGGCCCGTTGCCGTCCTGTCCGTTGTCGCCGCCGTTCCCCCGGCCGCCGTCCCCCTGTCCGTCGCCGCTGCCGCCGTCCCCGTCGGGCCGGCCGTCGTGGTCGCCGCCCTGCCCGGCGCGGGGCCGCCAGGGCTGGTCCGGGCGGCCCTCCGGCGGGGCGGCGAAGGGGTTGTCCTCCCCGTCCGGGGACGGGGACGCCGAGGGCCGGCGCTCGCGCAGCAGCGGCACCGGCACAGCCGCCGGTGCCCACGGCAGCCCCGCCGGGTCGAGGGAGGGTGCCGTGGAGAGCGGGAGTCGGAGAGCCGCGCGGCGGCGTCGGTCCGGCATCTGGAGTGAGTCTTCCCCTTGTGTCGTCGTCTCCCCTGGAGGGTCCGGGCCGTCCGGGGCCCGGCCCCGGGCGGGACGGGTCCGTGACGCAGACGCTACCTTCCGCGCGCGCCCCCGTCCCGTGGGGGCCGTTCGGTGTGCCGGTATCGTTGCTGACGTTCGAGGGCTTCGTAGGGTCTTCCGTATCGCGGGAATCCCTTCGTTTGTACGACTCTACGACCCGGAAACCCCGCCAACCGCAGGGTCCCTCCCCCGATTGCCGGGAGGGCTGCCACGAAAGAGCTCCTTGTGTCCTCGCACCGTCCCCGCTCCGGACCGGCCCGGCTGGTCGTGCTCGTCTCCGGTTCCGGTACGAACCTCCAAGCCCTGCTCGACGCGATCGCGGCCGCCCCGGAGGGGTACGGCGCCGAGATCGTCGCGGTGGGAGCCGACCGCGACGGCATCGCGGGCCTCGAACGTGCCGAGCGCGCGGGGATTCCGACCTTCGTGTGCCGGGTGAAGGACCACCCCACCCGTGCCGCGTGGGACCTGGCGCTGGCCGAGGCCACCGCCGCGCACGGGCCCGACCTGGTCGTCTCGGCGGGCTTCATGAAGATCGTGGGGAAGGAATTCCTCGCCCGGTTCGGCGGCCGGTTCGTCAATACGCACCCCGCCCTGCTGCCCAGCTTTCCCGGCGCCCACGGCGTCCGCGACGCGCTCGCGGCCGGCGTGAAGGTGACCGGGTGCACCGTCCACTTCGTCGACGACGGCGTCGACACCGGCCCGATCATCGCCCAGGGCGTGGTCGAGGTGCGGGACGAGGACGACGAAGCCGCTCTGCACGAGCGGATCAAGGAAGTCGAGCGAGCGCTGCTCGTCGATGTCGTGGGGCGCCTGGCCCGCCACGGCTACCGCATTGATGGACGAAAGGTACATGTCGGTGAATAACGAGGGATCTGTGACCGCCGAGGGAACGCAGCGGCCCATCCGTCGCGCGCTGATCAGCGTCTACGACAAGACCGGCCTGGAGGAGCTGGCCCAGGGTCTGCACGCGGCGGGCGTCGAGCTGGTCTCGACCGGTTCCACGGCCGGGCGGATCGCCGCCGCCGGGGTGCCCGTCACCAAGGTCGAGGAGCTCACCGGATTCCCCGAGTGCCTGGACGGCCGGGTGAAGACCCTGCACCCGCGCGTCCACGCCGGCATCCTCGCCGACCTGCGGCTGGACGCGCACCGCGCGCAGCTCGACGAGCTGGGCGTCGCCCCGTTCGAGCTGGTCGTGGTGAACCTCTACCCGTTCCGGGAGACCGTCGCCTCCGGCGCGAGCCCCGACGCGTGCGTCGAGCAGATCGACATCGGCGGCCCGTCCATGGTCCGCGCCGCCGCGAAGAACCACCCCTCGGTGGCCGTGGTGACCAGCCCCGAGCGGTACGCCGACGTGCTGGCCGCGGTCCGCGACGGCGGTTTCGGCCTCGCGGCGCGCAAGCGGCTGGCCGCCGAGGCGTTCCAGCACACGGCGGCCTACGACGTGGCCGTGGCCTCCTGGTTCACCGGCAGCTACGCCCCCGAGGAGGGCTCCGCGGGCCTGCCGGAGTTCGTCGCCGGCGCCTGGGAGCGCAAGAACGTCCTCCGCTACGGCGAGAACCCGCACCAGGCCGCCGCCCTCTACACCGACGGCACCCCCGAGGGCATCGCCAACGCCGAGCAGCTGCACGGCAAGGAGATGTCCTTCAACAACTACATCGACACCGAGGCCGCCCGCCGCGCCGCGTTCGACCACGACGAGCCCTGCGTCGCGATCATCAAGCACGCCAACCCGTGCGGCATCGCGATCGCCGGGGACGTGGCCGAGGCGCACCGCCGGGCCCACGAGTGCGACCCGCTCTCCGCGTTCGGCGGCGTCATCGCCGTCAACCGTCCGGTGAGCGTGGCGATGGCCGAGCAGGTCGCCGAGATCTTCACCGAGGTGATCGCGGCCCCCGGCTACGAGGACGGCGCCGTCGAGGTGCTCGCCCGCAAGAAGAACATCCGGGTGCTGCGGGTCGAGGGCGCGCCGCTCCAGCCGGGCGACCTCAAGCCGGTCTCCGGCGGTGTGCTGCTCCAGCAGAGCGACGCCTTCCAGGCCGAGGGCGACGACCCGGCCAACTGGACGCTCGCCACCGGTGAGCCGCTGGACGCGGCGGGCCTGCGGGAGCTGGCCTTCGCCTGGCGCGCCTGCCGGGCCGTCAAATCCAACGCCATCCTGCTCGCCAAGGACGGCGCGACCGTCGGCGTCGGCATGGGCCAGGTGAACCGGGTCGACTCGGCGAAGCTCGCCGTGGAGCGCGCCGGCGCCGAGCGGACGGCCGGTTCGTACGCCGCCTCCGACGCCTTCTTCCCGTTCCCCGACGGGCTGGAGGTGCTGACGGCGGCCGGCGTCAAGGCCGTGGTCCAGCCCGGCGGTTCGGTCCGCGACGAGCAGGTCGTCGAGGCCGCGCGGAAGGCGGGCGTGACGATGTACTTCACCGGGACGCGCCACTTCTTCCACTAGGACACCGCCCGGAAGCAGGACACCGCCCGGAAGCAGGACACCGTCCGGAAGTAGGACACCGTCCGGGCACCGGGCAGGAGTGCCGTCTGCGGAAGTCCGTTCCGGAAGTCCGTTCCGGAAGTCCGTGGGGGAGCCCCGGCCCGTCGGGCCGGGGCTTCTCCTGTCCCGGTCCGACGGGCCGCCCCGGTCTCCGTGCCCCGGTCTCCGCGCACCCGGCGCGGAGACCGGGGCTCCCCCGGGAGACCCCCTCCCCGTCGGACCCGATCCTCGCCCCGTGCCGGGCGGTGCGGAACCTCGGACCTGCGAGGGTCACCGGTCCCCGCGCGGGGTGTACTCCTTGAGGTGGCGCGCCACCCGGTCCGCGTAGCCGCGGTTGCGTTCCGGTACCCCGCCCGCCGCGTTCACCCGGGCGAACGAGGTCCGGTACGCGGCGGCCACCAGCACCCGGCGGTCGCCCCGCAGGCCGGGGTCCAGGCGCGGCGCGATCACGCACAGATAGCGGCCGACGGCCGGGATGGACACCTCGGGCGGGAACGGCGGCTCCGGCTCGCCCGTCGCGGGCACCTCGTCCGGCGGGAGGTAGGACCTGAGGACCCGGGGGGTCCACCGGGCGATGCCGTACTCGTCGCGGGCCGGGTCGGAGAGGTCCGGGTCGAAGTTGCTCTCCGCCTTGAGCAGCGCGGCGATGAGCGCCGGGGTCACCTCCTCCTGGGTGCAGCGGTGCGCGGCGTTCACGATCAGCCTGCGGTACGCCACCGGTACGCCCGCGTCCGTCCGTAACTCCTCCCGGCCGTAGGTGGCGCGGGCCGCCTTCCCGTCCGCCGCGGCCCCGCCGTCGCCCCCGCCCAGCACGCCCAGGCCGTAGCCGAGGGCCGCCACCGCGACCGTGGCCGCGGCGGCGGACGCCCCGATCAGGGCCCGGGAGCGGCGCGCGGCCGGTCCGGGAAGCCGCCGGGCGAGCCGCTTCGGCAGCCGCGGGGAGCGGCCCGTCCCGGCCAGCTCCTCCACCCGGCGCAGCACCGCGCGGGCCGGGTGCGCGGCGCGCTCCTCGTGGGTGCGGGCGAGACAGTCGGCGATGAGCCGGCGCCACTCCGGCGGCAGGCCGGGGGAGAGCCGCAGCTCCTCGGCGCCGCGGGCGTACCGGACGGTCGCGTCGCGCCGGGCGGGGACGGAGGCGCCGGGCATCGGCAGCGTCCCGGTCAGCACCAGATGCGCGACCACGCCGAACGCCCAGACGTCGGCGGTCGGCCGGATCTGCTGGCCGCGCTCGCCGATGTCCGACCAGAGCAGCTCCGGAGGCGTGTAGTCCGGGGTGGAGAACGCCGGGGTGTACGCGTGGGTGCCCTCCAGCTCGGCGGCCAGGTTGAAGTCGCCGAGCCGCACCTCGGGGCCCCGGGAGTCCGGGCGGTCCAGCAGCAGGACGTTGCCGGGCTTGAGGTCGCCGTGCACCCAGCCCGCCTGGTGCAGCTGCGCCAGCCCCTCGGCGACCTGTGCGAGCAGGGCCGGGCCGTCCGCCACCGGCCCGCCGCCGGCCCGCTCGACGACGGCGTCCAGCGACTCCCGGGCGCGCTCCAGGACGAGCACGGTGGCACCGTCGAGCTCCGGGTGCTCCGGATCGTCGACGGTCAGCGCCTCGTACATCCGGATCAGCCGCGGGCGGCGCAGCCGGCGGTGCAGGTCCAGTTCGCGCCCGGCGAGCTCCGCGAGGTGGCGCAGCTGGCGGGGCGTCCGGGTGCCGGTGGGAAGGAACTTGAGCGCCGCGGTCGTCGGCAGGTCCGGCGGCCCGTCGCCGGCCGGGCCGCGGCGCCGGGCCGCGTACACGCTGCCGAACGCCCCGCTGGCCAGCGGCTCGCGCACCTCCCAGCCGCCGACCCGGTACCCCTTGGGCACCTGGACGGCGAACGGGCCGCCGCTCACCGGGGCTTCCCCTCGACGACGCCGAGCTGGTCCTCCCGCACCAGGTCGAAGCGGAGGGCGAGGGAGACCAGCGACTCCTTCTTGCCGTTCAGCCGGGTGCCGCCGCCCGGGGCCGAAGGGGCGCTCTCCGGCGGCGGCTTGAGGCGCAGCTTCACCGCGAGATAGTCGATGTTCCACTGCACGGTGGTCCGGTTGACCGCGGGCCAGACCGGCTTCAGGCGCTCCACGACCTGTTCGACCGTCGGCAGCGGGGCGTGCGGTTCCCCGCGCAGCCGCGGCTCGCACAGCGCGGCGAGGACGAGGAAGTAGCGCTTGCCGCGGTCCAGCGGGAAGGGCAGGGCGGTCGGTTCGCCGCCGGTGCCCTCGCTGTTCTCCAGGTAGTCGTGGCGCGGGGCCCAGACGTCGAAGCCGACCAGGTCGTTCCCGGCGGGCAGGACGACACGGGAGAACTCGAAGGGGACGGGCGCGTCGACGCGCCCCGGGCCGATCTTGATGTGCTCCCCGGCGCCCTCGGGGTTCTCCACGACGTAGGTCTGCCGGCGGCTGCGGTTGGTCAGCGTCCAGAAGGTGGCGGTCGCGGTGATCTCACCGGCCGAACGGGACACCCCCGCATGGCCGATCGTCAGATACGGACCGTCGCCGGAGGGCCGTATGTCCGTGCGGCCGAAGCGGAGCGTGGCCCCGGGTTCCAGCCGCAGCTGGGAGTCCGGACCCCGGGATCCGTCGGGCACGACGATGACGCTGAACACCTACGTTCCTCCCGGTCGAGGATCGGCGGCGTTCAGGCTACTGAGGCGCAGATCACGCTGGCAACGCGGCGCGAGGGGCGCACCGTTTCTGCGGTGCGCCCCTCGGGAGTGCGTGTGCTGCCGGTGGATGCCCTCAGTAGCGAGGGCGGTTGAACCAGGCGGCACCGTCGGCCTTGGCCAGGAACACGATGACGAGAATGCTGAGGATCGTGTGGACCAGGCCCACCAGGATGAACGGGTAGATGCCGAGCACCGCGGTGATCGAGGCGAAGACGATGCCGGTGACGCGTATGCCGTTGCCGCCCTTGCCGAACTTCGCGCCGAGGAAGACGGCGAGCACGCCCCAGGCCAGGACCACCACGGCAAAACCGTAGATGGCGCCCGTCGAGAAGTCGGCGAGCTGCTGGAACTGCACGTCGTCCTTGTACAGCGGGTCGTCCTGGGCCTTGCCCACCGCGACGGCGGTGAACATGAAGAGCGCGGCGCCGATCACCTGGAACGCGGCGATCACGAAGAGCAGGATGCGGGAGGCGGTCACGCCGCCCGGCATGGTCGTCGGAGCGCCGCCCGGGTAGCCGCCGTACCCCTGGGCGACCGGCGGGGCCTGCGGGTAGCCGTAGCCGGGCTGGCCGGGGGGCTGCTGCGGGTAGCCGTAGTTCTGGCCCTGCTGGGGCTGGGCATACGGGTTGTTCGGGTCGGGATAGCTCATGACTTCCTCCGAGCGCTGGTACGGATGACAAGCGCGCACGGAGGTTGGATCCGTCCAAGTGCAACAGCGGCCCGCCCCCGTAACGCCGCGATTCCGCACCATCGTCGTGCCCGTGTCAACAGATTGTCCAGCCAAGATCCTCAAAGGTGGCGAATCGGTAACCTTCGTGAGACGGAAGCCCTGATTGGATCGACGGGACCCCGATCCGGGAGGATGGACCCATGACCGCCCAGATTCTCGACGGCAAGGCCACCGCAGCCGCGATCAAGTCCGAGCTCGCCGCCCGCGTGGAGGCCCTCCGGGCCCGTGGCATCACCCCGGGTCTCGGGACCCTGCTGGTCGGGGACGACCCGGGCAGCAAGTGGTACGTCGCCGGCAAGCACCGCGACTGCGCGCAGATCGGCATCGCCTCCATCCAGCGGGAGCTGCCCGACACGGCCACCCAGGACGAGATCGAGGCCGTGGTCCGGGAGCTCAACGAGGACCCGGCCTGCACCGGCTACATCGTGCAACTGCCGCTCCCCAAGGGCATCGACACCAACCGGGTCCTGGAGCTCATGGACCCGGCCAAGGACGCCGACGGGCTGCACCCCACCAACCTCGGCCGGCTGGTGCTGAACGAGCCGGGGCCGCTGCCCTGCACGCCCAACGGCATCATCACGCTGCTGCGCCGGCACGGTGTGGAGATCAACGGCGCCCATGTGGTGGTCGTCGGCCGCGGTGTGACCGTCGGCCGCTCGATCGGTCTGCTGCTCACCCGCAAGTCCGAGAACGCCACCGTCACCCTCTGCCACACCGGCACCCGTGACCTCTCCGCCCAGCTGCGCCAGGCGGACATCGTGGTCGCCGCCGCCGGTGCCGCGCACATCGTGAAGCCGGAGGACGTGAAGCCGGGCGCCGCCGTGCTGGACGTGGGCGTGAGCCGGGACGAGGACGGCAAGATCGTCGGCGATGTGCACCCCGGCGTGGCGGACGTCGCCTCCTGGATCTCCCCGAACCCCGGCGGGGTCGGCCCGATGACCCGCGCCCTGCTGGTGCAGAACGTCGTCGAGGCGGCCGAACGGCATGCGCTCGCCGCAGGCTGACCGGGAAGGGGCGGTGGCAGCCATGGCTGAGGAGACCGGCCCGGACCGGACGTCCGGATCCGCCGCCGACGGCGCGGCGGCCGGGACCGACGCGCGCACCGGTTCCGGCGACGCGCGCACCGGTCCGGATGCAGAGGCCGACGCCGGCGCCGAGACCGGTTCCGGTTCCGAGACCGGTTCCGGTGCGGAGCCGGAGGACGACGAAGGAACGGACCGCGACGCGGTCCGGCCCGCCCGCAGCCGCCGGTTCCCCCGGCTGACCCGGGACACCGCCCGGCCGGAGGGCGGCGGACGGGCCGCGGCCGGCGGGGCGCCGGCCCCCGCGCGCCAGTGGCCGCTGCTCGCCGTCATCGGCGGGACCGCGGTCGGCCTGCTGGTCGTCGCGACCGACGCGGGCCGGGCGGGCACGCTCATCATCGGGCTCTCGCTGATCGCGGCCGCGGTGCTGCGGCGCGTCCTGCCGTCGGTGGGCATGCTGGCCGTGCGGTCGAAGTTCACCGACATGGCCACCTATGGCGGACTGGGCCTGGTCATCGCGCTGCTGGCGATGATGATTCAGCCCGATCCCTGGCTGCCCGTCCCGTGGCTGGAGGACGTGGCGCACTTCTCCGTGGAGTGACTTCTCCGTGGAGTGACTGCTCCGTGGAGTGACCTGTCCCCGCGGTGGGTTCCCGTGGCCGGGCCTCCGCGAGCGAGCCGCCGGCCGGGTGCCGGAGCGTCTCCGGCCGGGCACGTGCGGTGAATTCCGCGCGGCCGATGAACCGAACAGCGGCGCCCGTCCTCTCCCCCGTGGGAGGACGGGCGCCGCTGCGTTTCCCAAGCGGAACCGGAACGCCGGCGTTCTCCCGGTGCCGGTCCGTCGGGCCGGCGGGCCCGGAGTCCGCTCCGGTCGCCCGGTGCCGCCCATAGAGGATCTTGGAACGGGCCCCGGGACTCAATGGGCCGTGGCCGCCTGTGGCACAGCGGTGACCGTTCCATCGAGGTGCTGCGCTTCCGCAACAACTGTCACCCGGTTGCAACCGCGCACCCGCGAGCCAGTGCGACAATCGGAAGGACCGAGGGGCGCGTCAGGGGGCCCAGACCCGGTGCGCCTGTCCGCACGCCCCTCCGGAGGGAATTGACATCCCCGGTGATGCATCACCGTGCGCGGTCCCGGGCCAGAGCCTCGGGGGAGGGCTCACGGCACCGAGGGGACACCAGCACGGCACGGGGGGAACAGGGGGAGGCACATGCCTCGTTGGAGGGCGCTGCCGGAAGAGCTCGATCCGCAGGTGCGGGAGTTCGCCGGCCAGCTCCGCAGGCTCGTCGACCGCAGTGGCTTGGGTATCGCCGCCGTCGCGGACCGGACCGGCTACAGCAGGACGTCGTGGGAGCGCTATCTCAACGGGAGGCTGCTGCCTCCCCAGCGTGCCGTGATCGCGTTCGCGGAGGTGACCGGGGCCAACTCCGGCCACCTGACCACGATGTGGGAGCTCGCGGAGCGTGCCTGGAGCCGCTCCGAGATGCGGCACGACGTGACGATGGAGGCGATCCGGGTCTCCCAGGCGCGGGCCGCGCTGGAGGAGTTCGAGGCGAAGGGCGGGAAGAAGCCCGGGCCGGGCAAGCGGGCCGCACCGCCGGTCCGCCGCGGCGGCGCCAAGGACACCGGCCGGCCGAAGCCGGCGGCCGGGGCGGCCGCCTTCGACCTGGACGTCCCGGGGGCCGTGTCGTCCGCCGCGCAGGGCGGGGACGGGCCGGGCGTCGCGGACCGTCCCGGCCCCGTGACACCGGCGGGACGGGGCGACGGCGACAGCGCCGGCCGGCCGCGCCGCCGGACGGCGCTGCTGGTCAGCGGTGTCGTGGGCGCCCTGCTCCTGGTCACCGCCGCCGTCCTCCTCTTCGGCCCCGGCTCCGGCGGCGACGAGGAGGCGCGGGCGGCCAGGCCCGCCCCGAAGCCGACCGTGTCGAAGACCCCGAAGCTGCCGCCCGGGGTGAAGTGCACCGGTGAGTCCTGCTCGGGCAAGGACCCGGAGACCATGGGCTGCGGCGGCAAGTACGCGAAGACGGTGGCCGACGCGACGGTCGGTACCGCGTTCATCGAGGTCCGGCACAGCACCGTCTGTGCGGCGTCGTGGGCCCGGATCACCCAGGCCGCTCCCGGCGACACCGTCAAGATCACCGCGGACGGGCAGGCGGAGAGCGACTCGGCGGGCCCGGGCACCGAGGCGTACACCCAGATGGTCGCGGCGGAGGCGCCGGACGGGGCCGAGGGGTGCATCCGGACGCAGGCCGGTCAGCAGGGCTGCGCGCAGCCGCGCACCGGCTGACCGCTGCCTTCCGCCCCGGCCGGGCCTGCCGCCGGCGGGCTTCCCACCGGCCGCGTCGCGCGGTCGGAGGGAGGCGTTCCGCGGGCCTTTACCCGGAGGGGTGGATCCGGCCATCGATCCGGCTGAAATTGGTAGGCATGCCCCTGGGGGAGTGGGGAAGGCGTTCGGCACCCCCCACGGGTACGGTCCACCCCCCGGCGGCCGCTCGCCATCCCCCCTCAGGGCGAGCGGCCGCCACCCCTTTGCGGGGAGGCCGGCCACTGTGCTTTGCCCGGGGAGGCCGGCCACTGCGCGGGAAGCCGCCTGCGCCGGCGGCAGGGGCTCGGGTGAGCCCGCGGGGGCTCCGGTGAGCCGCACCACACGGGCCCGGGGGTTCGCGGAGGGCCGCGCAGGATAGCCTGACGGGCGGGTCTCCCGCAGTACCCAAGAAGGCTGACGCCGGGCCGGAGACCCACCACACAGGGCAGGGACACCCACCGCCAGGTTCGCAAGCAGGAGATCGCCATGACCCGCACTCCCGTCAATGTCACCGTCACCGGCGCCGCCGGCCAGATCGGCTACGCGCTGCTCTTCCGCATCGCCTCCGGTCACCTTCTCGGCGCGGACGTGCCGGTCAAGCTCCGCCTGCTGGAGATCCCGCAGGGGCTGAAGGCCGCCGAGGGCACCGCCATGGAGCTCGACGACTGCGCGTTCCCGCTGCTCCAGGGCATCGAGATCACCGACGACCCGAACGTGGGCTTCGCCGGTGCGAACGTCGCCCTGCTGGTCGGCGCCCGCCCCCGTACCAAGGGCATGGAGCGCGGTGACCTGCTCGAGGCCAACGGCGGCATCTTCAAGCCGCAGGGCAAGGCCATCAACGACCACGCCGCGGACGACATCAAGGTGCTCGTCGTCGGCAACCCGGCCAACACCAACGCGCTGATCGCCCAGGCCGCCGCCCCGGACGTGCCGGCCGAGCGCTTCACCGCGATGACCCGCCTGGACCACAACCGTGCGCTGTCCCAGCTCTCGAAGAAGACCGGCGTCCCGGTCTCCGAGATCCGGAAGCTCACGATCTGGGGCAACCACTCGGCCACCCAGTACCCGGACATCTTCCACGCCGAGGTCGCCGGCAAGAACGCCGCCGAGGTCGTCAACGACGAGCAGTGGCTGGCCGACACCTTCATTCCGACCGTGGCCAAGCGCGGCGCCGCGATCATCGAGGCCCGGGGCGCGTCCTCGGCCGCCTCCGCCGCCAACGCCGCCATCGACCACGTCCACACCTGGGTCAACGGCACCGCCGAGGGCGACTGGACCTCGATGGGCATCCCGTCGGACGGCTCCTACGGCGTCCCGGAGGGCCTGATCTCCTCCTTCCCGGTCACCACCAAGGACGGGAAGTACGAGATCGTGCAGGGCCTGGAGATCAGCGACTTCTCCCGGACCCGCATCGACGCCTCGGTGGCGGAGCTCGCCGAGGAGCGCGACGCCGTCCGCGGTCTCGGCCTGATCTGATCCGCACCACCGCGCCCACCCCGGCGCACCCGAAGCGCCCCCGGCCGGCACCGCCACCGGGGGCGCTTCGGCGCTGTGGCCCGCCTCACTCCTGACGATGTGTGGGCGGTCACAACCCATGTCCTGGGTTGGGTGGTTATGGGGGTGTCCGGGTGGGCGGTTCCTCAGGCGCCACGTGAGACAGGCCACTTAGCGTTAACCTTTAGGCATACGTTTTTGAGTTCGGGATAGGGGTCCCTGCTGCTGGGTTGCACCCAGCGCGGAACATTTCAGGCAGGGAAGGCAGAACTCAACGTGTCGGCAACTGAGACGATCCACGTAGACGGCGTGTGGCGCGCCGCCGCATCCGGTGCCACCCGCGAGGTCCTCGACCCCGCCGACGCCAAGACTCTGGCGCTGGTGGCCGAGGCCGGCGCGGACGACACCGACGCGGCCATCGCCGCCGCCCGGCGTGCCTTCGACTCCGGCCCCTGGCCGCACACCCCCGTCGCCGACCGCGCCGCGCTGCTGCGCCGCGTCGCCGACCTGCTCCAGCGGGACCGCGAGGACATCGCGCTCATCGAGAGCCGGGACACCGGCAAGACCCTGGAGGAGGGCCGGGTCGACGTCGACGACGTGACCAACGCCTTCCGTTACTTCGCGGACCTCGTGATGAACGAGAGCGGCGGCCGGGTCGTGGACGCCGGTTCCCCCGAGGTGCACAGCGTCGTCGTGCACGAGCCCGTGGGCGTCTGCGCGATGATCACGCCCTGGAACTACCCGCTGCTCCAGGCCAGCTGGAAGGTGGCCCCGGCGCTCGCCGCGGGCAACACCTTTGTGATCAAGCCCAGCGAGGTCACCCCGCTGTCCACCGTCCACCTGGTGAAGCTGCTCGTCGAGGCGGGCCTGCCGAACGGTGTCGCCAACCTGGTCACCGGCGCGGGCGACCCGGTCGGCGCCCGGCTCTCCGACCACCCGGACGTCGACCTCGTCTCCTTCACCGGCGGCCTCGCCAGCGGCACCAAGGTCATGCAGGCCGCGGCGCCCTCGGTCAAGAAGGTGGCGCTGGAGCTCGGCGGCAAGAACCCCAACGTCGTCTTCGCCGACGCGTGCGCGACCGAGGAGGGCTTCGACACCGCCGTGGACCAGGCCCTCAACGCGGCCTTCATCCACAGCGGCCAGGTGTGCTCCGCCGGTGCCCGGCTGATCATCGAGGAGTCGGTGCGCGACCGCTTCGTCGCCGAGCTCGCCCGCCGGGCCGAGAAGATCAAGCTCGGCCGCGGCACCGAGGACGGCGTCGAGTGCGGCCCGCTCGTCTCCGCGCAGCAGCTCGCCAAGGTCGAGGCGTACGTCGCCTCCGCCCGCGAGGAGGGCGCGGTGGTGCGCTGCGGCGGCAACCGCCCCGAGCCGTCCGGCGTGCGCCCCGCCACCGGCTACTTCTACGAGCCGACCGTCCTGGACTACTGCCACGGCGAGATGCGTGTGGTGCGGGAGGAGACCTTCGGGCCGATCCTCACCGTGGAGACCTTCCACACCGAGGACGACGCCGTCGCCCTGGCCAACGACACCGAGTACGGCCTCGCGGGCGCCGTGTGGACCTCCGACCCGGGCCGCGCGCGGCGCGTCGCCGGACGGCTCCGGCACGGCACCGTGTGGATCAACGACTACCACCCGTACCTCCCGCAGGCCGAGTGGGGCGGCTTCGGCAAGTCCGGCATCGGCCGTGAGCTGGGCCCGGCCGGCCTGGCGGAGTACCGCGAGTCCAAGCACGTGTACCAGAACCTGAACCCGCGCCCCGTGCGCTGGTTCTCGGGCTGACCGCCCGACTGTTCGCAGCACCGCGCATCACGCACGCACTTTGCAGAGGAGCACAACCCCTTGACTGTTTACGACTACGTCGTGGTCGGCGGCGGCACGGCGGGATCGGTGATCGCCTCCCGCCTCACCGAGAACCCGGACGTCACCGTCGCCGTGATCGAGGGCGGCCCGTCCGACGTCGACCGTCCCGACGTCCTCACCCTGCGGCGCTGGCTCGGCCTGCTCGGCGGGGACCTGGACTACGACTACCCCACCACCGAGCAGCCGCGCGGCAACTCGCACATCCGGCACAGCCGCGCCAAGGTGCTCGGCGGCTGCTCCTCCCACAACACCCTGATCAGCTTCAAGCCGCTGCCCGGTGACTGGGACGAGTGGGCCGAGGCCGGGGCCGACGGCTGGGACGCGGCGTCCATGGACCCGTTCTTCCACAAGCTGCGGAACAACATCGTCGCCGTCGACGAGAACGACCGGAACGCCATCGCCCGGGACTTCGTCGACGCCGCGCAGGCCGCGCTGAACGTCCCCCGCGTGGAGGGCTTCAACAAGAAGCCGTTCCACGAGGGGGTCGGCTTCTTCGACCTGGCCTACCACCCGGAGAACAACAAGCGGTCCTCCGCCTCCGTCGCCTACCTCCACCCGCACATGGAGGCCGGCGACCGCCCCAACCTCCACCTGCTGCTGGAGACCTGGGCGTACAAGCTGGAGCTGGACGGCTCGAAGGCCACCGGCGTCCACGTCCGTTCCAAGGACGGCGTGGAAGAGCTGATCGAAGCCCGCCGCGAGGTGCTGGTCTGCGCCGGCGCGGTGGACACCCCCCGGCTGCTGATGCACTCCGGCATCGGGCCGCGGAAGGACCTGGAGGCGCTGGGGATCCCGGTCTCCGTCGACCTGCCGGGCGTCGGCGAGAACCTGCTCGACCACCCCGAGTCGGTCATCGTCTGGGAGACCGACGGGCCGATCCCGGAGAACTCCGCGATGGACTCGGACGCCGGGCTCTTCGTGCGCCGCGACCCCGAGTCGCGCGGGCCGGACCTGATGTTCCACTTCTACCAGATCCCGTTCACCGACAACCCGGAGCGGCTGGGCTACGAGAAGCCCGAGCACGGCGTGTCGATGACCCCGAACATCCCCAAGCCGCGCAGCCGCGGCCGGCTGTACCTGACCAGCGCCGACCCCGAGGTCAAGCCCGCCCTGGACTTCCGGTACTTCACCGACGAGGACGACTACGACGGCCGCACGCTGGTCGACGGCATCAAGATCGCCCGTGAGGTCGCGAAGACCGAGCCCTTCGCCCACTGGCTCAAGCGCGAGGTCTGCCCCGGCCCGGAGGTCACCTCCGACGAGGAGATCAGCGAGTACGCCCGCAAGGTCGCCCACACCGTCTACCACCCGGCGGGCACCTGCCGGATGGGCGCGGTCGGCGACGACCAGGCGGTTGTCGGACCCGACTTGAAGATTCGCGGCCTCGACGGCATCCGCATCGCCGACGCCTCCGTCTTCCCCACGATGCCCGCCGTCAACCCGATGATCGGGGTCCTGATGGTCGGGGAGAAGTGCGCCGAATTGCTCCAGCAGACCACACCGGGAGGTGATGCGTGATGAGTACGACCACCGAGCCGGTGTTCTCCGTCCGCAACCTGTGGAAAGTCTTCGGTCCCAAGGCCGGCCGGATCCCCGGCAGCCCCGAGGCCGGCCTGTCGGCCGAGGAACTGCGCCAGAAGACCGGTAACACCGTCGCCGTCCGCGACGTCTCCTTCGACGTCCGCAAGGGCGAGGTCTTCGTCGTCATGGGCCTCTCCGGCTCCGGCAAGTCCACGCTCGTCCGGTGTCTGACCCGGCTCATCGAGCCCACCAGCGGCGAACTGGCCATCGACGGTGAGGACGTGCTGGCCATGGACGCGGGGCGGCTGCGCGAACTGCGCCGCCACCGCGCCGCCATGGTGTTCCAGCACTTCGGCCTGCTGCCGCACCGCACCGTCCTCGACAACGTCGCCTACGGCCTGGAGATCCAGGGCGTGAAGAAGGCCGAACGACGCGCCCGGGCCGCCGAGATGGTGGAGAAGGTCGGCCTCGCCGGGTTCGAGCAGCGCCGCCCCAGCCAGCTCTCCGGCGGCCAGCAGCAGCGCGTCGGCCTGGCCCGCGCCCTCACCGTCGACCCCGAGGTGCTGCTCTTCGACGAGCCGTTCAGCGCCCTCGACCCGCTCATCCGCCGCGACATGCAGGAAGAGGTCATCCGCCTGCACCGCGAGGAGGGCCGGACGATGGTCTTCATCACCCACGACCTCAGCGAGGCGCTGCGCCTGGGCGACCGGATCGCGCTGATGCGCGACGGCGAGATCGTCCAGCTGGGCACCCCCGAGGAGATCGTGGGCTCCCCGGCCGACGACTACGTCCGCGAGTTCGTCCGCGACGTGGCCCGCGAGCAGGTCATCACCGTCCGCAGCGCGATGCGCCCGCTGGACGCCGGTGAGTCCGTGACCGGTCCCGCGCTCGCCCCGAGCGCCACCGTCTCCCAGGCCATCGCGGCCGTCGCCCGCTCCGGCGACCCGGCCGCCCGGGTCATGTCCGACGGCAAGCTGCTCGGCATCGTCGACCACGAGCGCCTGCTCGGCGTCGTCGCCGGCACCGAGGGCGAACCGGAAGGCGAGGAGGTGCCGGTCTGATGGCCACCGTCACCGCCGCCGAGAGCGCCGGCCCCGTGCGGCCGCTCTCCGCTCTCCTCCGCAACCGTGCCCTCGGCAAGCTGCTGCTGCTCGCCGTCGCCGCGGCTGTGCTGGTGCCCCTCGCCGACGCCCAGTGGGCATCGGGCCTGTGGCCCAAGGCACTCACGGTCGACCTGACCGAGCCGCTCGGCACGGCCAGCGACTGGATCACCGACAACCGCGACAGCCACCCGCTGTTCCTGTACTTCTTCGGGCACATCAGCAATGCCGTCGTGCTCTCCGTACGCGCGGTCTACCTGCTGCTGCTCGCCCTCGGCTGGGCCGGGGTCACGGCCGCCGCCGGGCTGATCGCCTGGCGTCTGGCGGGGATCCGCCTCGCGCTCACCGCCGCCGTCTCCATCGCGGTGTGCGGCCTGCTCGGCATGTGGGTGCCGACCATGCAGACCCTCGCGCTGATGGTCGTCGCGGTCGCGTTCTCCGTCATCCTGGGCGGACTGCTCGGCCTCGCCGCCGGGCTCTCCGAGCGGACGTACCGCGGGCTGCGGCCCGTACTCGACACCATGCAGGTGCTGCCCGCCTACTCGTACCTGCTCCCCATGGTGATGGTCTTCGGCAACGGCGTGCCGGCCGCGGTCATCGCGACCGTCATCTACGCGGTGCCGCCGATCACCCGGCTCACCGCCCTGGGCCTGCGCAACGCCGACGCCGGGGTCATGGAGGCCGTCGCCTCCCTCGGCGCCACCGGCCGGCAGCGGCTGCTGACCGCCCGGCTGCCGCTCGCCCGCAAGGAGCTGCTGCTCGGCGTCAACCAGACGATCATGATGGCGCTGTCCATGGCCGTCATCGCGTCCGTCATCGGCGCGGGCGGTCTCGGTGACCGCGTCTACCAGGCCCTGTCCTCGGTCGACGTCGGCGCCGCGCTCGCCGCGGGCATCCCGATCGTGCTGCTCGCCGTCGTCCTCGACCGGACGACGGGCGCGGCCGGTGAGCGGATCGGCGCCGAGCCGACCGGCTCCCCGCTGCTGCGCGGCTGGCGCGGCTGGACCGCCGTCGCCGCCGTCACCGCGGTCCTCGCCCTCGCCGCGCGCCTGTCGGGCAGCCTCACCTGGCCGGAGAGCTGGACCGTCGCCATCGCCGAGCCGGTCAACACGGCCAAGGACTGGATGGTCGACCACATCTACACCGGTGTGCCGGTCATCGGCGGTACCGCCGACTGGGCCGGGCACTTCACCTCGTGGATCCTCGACCCGCTGCGCAGCGGCCTCCAGGGCATGCCCTGGTGGTCGGTGCTGCTGGTCGTCGCCGCGCTGGCCTGGCTGATCGGCACCTGGCGCACCGCGCTGACCGCCGTTCTCGCCATGGCCACCATCGGCGTCCTCGGGGTGTGGAAGCCGTCGCTGGACACGCTGTCCCAGGTGCTGGCCTCGGTGGCGGTCACGCTGGTGCTCGGTTTCGCCATCGGTATCGCCGCGGCCCGCAGCGCCCGGGTGGAGAAGCTGTTGCGACCGGTGCTGGACGTCTTCCAGACCATGCCGCAGTTCGTGTACCTGATCCCGGTCGTGGCGCTGTTCATGGTCGGCCGCGCCCCGGCGGCGGCAGCAGCCGTCGTCTACGCGCTGCCCGCCGTCGTCCGCATCACCACCACGGGGCTCCGTCAGGTCGACCCGGCCGCTCTGGAGTCCGCACGGTCCATGGGCGCCACCAGCCTCCAGCAGCTGCGCCAGGTCCAGCTGCCGCTGGCCCGCCCGGCGCTGCTGCTCGCCGTCAACCAGGGCGTCGTCCTGGTCCTCGCGGTCGTCGTCATCGGCGGACTCGTCGGCGGCGGTGCGCTCGGCTACGACGTGGTGGCGGGCATCGCGCGCGGTGAGCTGGCCACCGGCCTGGTCGCGGGCGCCGCGATCGTCTGCCTGGGGCTGATGCTCGACCGCGTCACCCAGCCCACGGAACGCCGGAAGGGGGCCTGACATGGCTCGGATACGCATGCGGACGAAGCTGCTCGCCGCTCTCGCCTCCGGGGCCGCCCTGCTCGGTGCGAGCGGCTGCGGCGCGGCGGACATGACCAAGCAGGGGTCGCCGTACGCCAACGCCGAGGGCGCGAAGAGCGTGACGCTCTCGGTCCAGTCCTGGGTCGGTGCGCAGGCGAATGTCGCCGTGGCGCAGTACCTGCTCGAGAACGAGCTGGACTACCGCGTGGACACCGTCCAGGTCGACGAGATCCCTGCCTGGGACGCGCTCGGCCAGGGCCGGGTGGACGCGATCCTGGAGGACTGGGGCCACCCGGAGCAGGAACAGCGGTACATCAAGGAAAAGAAGACGATCACCGCCGGCGGCGATCTGGGGGTGACCGGCCACATCGGCTGGTTCGTGCCCAAGTACTTCGCGGACAAGCACCCGGACGTCACCGACTGGAAGAACCTCAACAAGTACGCGGACCAGTTGAAGACCCCGGAGAGCGGCGGCAAGGGCCAGCTGCTCGACGGTTCGCCGTCGTACGTCACCAACGACAAGGCGCTGGTGAAGAACCTCCACCTGAACTACCAGGTGGTGTTCTCCGGCTCCGAGGCGGCGCAGATCACCCAGATCAAGCAGTTCGCCAAGCAGAAGAAGCCGTTCCTGACGTACTGGTACGAGCCGCAGTGGCTGTTCAACCAGGTGCCGATGGTCGAGGTGAAGCTGCCGAAGTACACGGACAAGTGCGGTGCGAAGGACCCCGAGGCCATCGACTGCGCTTATCCGAAGACTCCGCTGCAGAAGAACTTCAACACGGAGTTCGCGAAGAAGGGCGGCAAGGCCGCCGAGTTTCTCAAGAAGTTCCACTGGTCCAAGGACGACCAGAACGAGGTGTCGGAGATGATCGCCGCCGACAAGCTGCCTCCCGAGGAGGCGGCCGAGCGGTGGGTCAAGAAGCACCCGGACGTCTGGAAGGCCTGGATGCCGTAGGGCTCCAGCGGGACGGCAGCGCCCGGCGCGGAACGTTTTTCGTTCCGTGGCGGGCGCTGCTGCTGTTTCGGGCGGTTACGGGGGCGGGTGTGGGGTGCGGGGTGCGGGGTGCGTGGGGTGCCTTGCCGGCCCGGGTTCGGGCGCGGGTGCTATGTGGGCGGGCGGGTGCCGGGGGGGGGGGGGGGGGGGGGGGGGGGGGGGGGTTGTTTTGGGGGGGGGGGGGGGGCGCCCACCACGCACAGCAAACACCCCCCCCCCCCCC
>NZ_JBIASV010000005.1:371673-454923 GCF_042891165.1 Streptomyces sp. NPDC001922
GGGGGGGCGGGGGGGGCGGGGGGGGGGGGGGGGGGCGGGGGCCTCCGGGGTGGGGGGTTCCGGAACGTATATTTACGGCCCTGGGGGCCACAAATACACGGAAGCTTCCGGAACCCCCCACCCCTGCGGCCCCATCACCCTCACGTCTCGTCCGCGGCTGACCCCCATCGCCGCTGTGCCAGGAACGGCCTCTCGGACTCGCCGTCCCCGCGGCTGGGTATGCCCCGGCACCGTCACGTCTTGTCCGCGGCTGACTCCCTTCGCCGCTGAGCCAGGAGCGGCCTCGCGGCCGTCGCCGTTGCTGTGGCTGGGTTTGCCCCGGCACCGTCGCGTCTTGTCCGCGAGGGTCAGTCCGTGCGCAGCGACCGTGCCAGGTCCCGTACCGCGGCGGCCGCGCGGGTGTGCAGCCCGCCGCCGAAGGTGACCCGGGTGGCGCCGAGTTCGCCCAGTTCGCGCGGTGACGGGCCGTCGGGCACCGCGAGGGCGTTGAGCGGGCAGCCGATCCCCGCGGCGAGCTCCGGCAGCAGCCGGGGCGGCGCGAAGATCGGGTACACGCAGTCCGCGCCGGCCGCCGCGTACAGCCGTCCCCGTTCGATCGCTTCGTCCGGGCCGCGGTCGCCCCGCAGGAAGGTGTCGACCCGGGCGTTGATCACCAGGGCGTCGCCCGCGGCCTCCCGCACCGCTGCCAGCCGGTCCGCCTGCCGGCGGGCGTCCTCCAGACCCGTACGGTCCGGTGCGGAGTCCTCCAGGTTGCAGCCCGCGGCTCCCGCCTCCAGCAGCCGTTCCACGATCTCCGCCGGCGGGAGCCCGTAGCCGGTCTCGATGTCGGCGGAGACCGGGACGCCGACGGACCGGACGATCCGGGCGACCGCGGCGAACATCTCGTCGGGCGGGGTGCCGCCGCCGTCCTCGTACCCCAGGGTCGCCGAGACCCCCGCGCTCGGCGTCGCCAGGGCCGGGAAGCCCGCCTCCTCGAAGGCGCGGGCGCTCACCGCGTCCCAGGGGCCGGGCAGGACGAGCGGATCGCCCGGTGTCCGCCCGTGGTGCAGCGCCCGCAGCCGGGCGGCCGGGGCCGTCACGCGTACATCCCGGGCCGGTAGGCGCCCGGCTGGGCGCGGGTCGTCACGGCGATCCGGTTCCAGGCGTTGATGGTGATGATCATGCTGATGAGCCGGGCGAGTTCGGCCTCCTCGAACTGCTCGGCCGCCCGCGCGTACACCGCGTCCGGCACGAAGCCGTCGGTGAGGACCGTGATCGCCTCGGTGAGCGCCAGGGCCGCCCGCTCCTTCTCGGTGTAGTAGCCGGTGGCCTCCTCCCAGGCGCTGAGGAGGAAGATCCGGTCCTCGCGCTCACCGGCGGCGCGGGCGTCCTTGGTGTGCATGTCCAGGCAGAACGCACAGTGGTTGAGCTGCGAGGCGCGGATCTTCACCAGTTCGGCGAGCGTCGGGTCGACGCCCTGCTTGGAGGCCCGTTCGAGCGCCACCATGGCCTTGTAGACCTCGGGGGCGACCTCGGCGAGGTTCATCCGCGGGCCGTGCGTGCTGTGGAGCCCGGTGCCGGGCGTGGCGCCGGTGGTGGTCGTGGGGGCGGGGGTGTTCGTGGTGTCCGTTGTCATGGGGATCACGCTATGGGGGCAGTGGCCTAGGAGTATGGTCCATTTTCATGGGGGAAACATGGGCCAATTTCGGGGCGGACCTGCATCTGGATCTGCCGCCGCGAGGGACCTCCGGAGTGCGCAGCGCGCTGATCGGCGCCCTGCGTGACGCGGTGCGCTCCGGCCGGCTGACGCCCGGCGCCCGGCTGCCGTCGTCCCGGTCCCTCGCCGCCGACCTCGGGCTGGCGCGGAACACCGTGGCGGACGCCTACGGCGAACTCGTCGCCGAGGGCTGGCTCACCGCCCGCCAGGGGTCCGGCACCCGGGTCGCCCGGCGGGCCGAACCGGTGGGCCGGCCCGGTGGCGGTGCCGGAACTCCCGGTGGCGGGACGGGGAGGCCCGGTGGCGCCGAGCCGTCCGGTGCCGCGCCGGGCGGCGGCGCCTCCCGCCCGGGCCGGCGGAGCGTGGGACCGCGGCCGGGCCCGCGCGGCGCGCCGCCGCGGCCGGTGCACAGCCTGATGCCCGGCTCGCCCGACGTCTCGGCCTTCCCGCGTGCCGCCTGGCTCTCCGCGGCACGCCGGGCGCTGTCCACCGCACCGGGCGAGGCCTTCGGCTACGGCGACCCGGCCGGGCGCCCCGAGCTGCGCCGGGCCCTCGCCGACTATCTGGGGCGGGCCCGCGGCGTGCGGGTCTCCCCGGACCGGATCGTCATCTGCGCCGGCTTCGTCCAGGGCCTGATGCTGGCCGGCCGGGCGCTGGCGGCGATGGGCCTGACCACGGTCGCGGTCGACTCCTACGGTCTGGACTTCCACTGGGAGCTGATCACCGGCGCCGGGCTGCGCACCGTGCCGCTGCCCAAGGACGAGCACGGGACCCGGGTCGGGCAACTGGAGTCCGTCCCCGAGGCGGGCGCGGTGCTGCTCACTCCGGCACACCACTTCCCCACGGGCCGGCCGCTGTCGCCGGACCGCCGGGCCGGCGTCGTCGACTGGGCGCGGCGCACCGGCGGACTGATCCTGGAGGACGACTACGACGGCGAGTTCCGCTACGACCGCCAGCCGGTGGGAGCCCTCCAGGGGCTGGACCCGGAGCGCGTGGTCTACCTGGGCACGGCGAGCAAGAGCCTGGCTCCCGGGCTGCGGCTGGCCTGGATGGTGCTGCCGCAGCACCTGGTGGGGGAGGTGCTCGCGGCCAAGAACCCCGCGGAGCAGATGACCGGCACCCTGGACCAGCTCACCCTCGCCGAGTTCATCACCGGCGGGGCCTACGACCGCCACCTGCGCGGCATGCGGCTGCGCTACCGGCGGCGCCGCGACCAGCTCGTCGCGGCCGTCGCGGAGCGCGCCCCGCACATCGCGGTCACCGGCGTCGCCGCGGGCCTGCACGCGGTGCTCGAACTCCCGCCGGGGACCGAGGACTCCGTGGTCCGGGCCGCGGCGTGGCAGGGGCTGGCGCTCGAAGGGCTCGGCCGGTTCCGCTACGACGCCACCGCGGAGGGCCCCGACGGGCTGGTCGTCGGCTACGGGGCCCCGGCCGACCACGCGTTCGGCGCCGCGATCGAGGCGCTCTGCCGGGTGCTGCCCTGAACTGGTGGGGGCGCCCTGCTCCCGGTGGCAGCAGGGCGGTCCACCCGGCCGCGGACCGCGGCGGCCCAGCCCCTACGCTGACCCCTGTTCGATCGACATGAACACGACGGGGATGAACGACATGGCAGACGCACGACGCCGAGTACGGTCCGGCACGGTGATCCTGGGCAGCATGGGAGCGCTCGCGGCGGTGCTCACCGCCTGCAGCTCCGAGCCCGACAAGCGGTGCGTGGACCGCGACAGTTACGAGTACGACAAGGGATACCGGGTCGTCGACACCAAGCAGTGCTCCGGTACGACGTCCGCCAATTACCGGTCCCGGCGCGCCGCCGCCTGGTACTACGACGCCGACGTCGAGAACGGCTGGGCCGAGGACGGCCACTTCGACCGGTCCCACAGCTCGTCCGGCGGTTCGTCCGGCGGCTCCAAGGGCGGTTCCTCGGTGGAACGCGGAGGCTTCGGCCATGGCTCCGGCCACGGCAGCAGCGGCGGCTGAGCACCGCCCATGCGACGCCACACCATCACGCCCCGCCCCGACTGGCAGGCCACGGTCGAGGAGCAGGGAGTCATCTATCCGCTGACCCGCTACCCGGACGACTCGCTGCGCCCCTACTGGGACGAGAGCGCCTACTACTCGTTCTCCCTTCCCGAGGTGGAGGCCCTGGAGGAGGTCGTCGAGGAACTGCACGGGATGTGCCTGGCCGCCGCCGAGCACATCGTCGAGCGGAAGCGTTTCGCCGACCTGGGCATCACCGACCCCCGGGTGGCCGAAAAGGTCGCCGAGTCCTGGCACCGCCGGTCCGAACAGCCCAGCATCTACGGGCGGTTCGACCTGCACTACGACGGCAGCGGCCCGGCGAAGCTGCTGGAGTACAACGCCGACACCCCCACCTCCCTGGTGGAGGCGGCCAGTGCGCAGTGGTTCTGGATGGAGGACCGGTTCCCCGGCGCCGACCAGTGGAACTCGCTGCACGAACGGCTGGTGGACGCCTGGAAGCGGCAGGCGGCCCTGCTGCCGCCCGGCGCGCCCGTCCACTTCGCGCACTCCGCGGGGGACGAGCTCGGCGAGGACCTGATGACGGTCGCGTACCTCCGCGAGACCGCCGAGCAGGCCGGGCTGGAGACCGAGGCGATCTCCATGGAGGACATCGGCTGGGACCGGCTCTCCGGACGGTTCGTCGACAAGCGGCTCCGGTTCATCCGCAGTTGCTTCAAGCTCTATCCGTGGGAGTGGCTGACCACGGACCGCTTCGGGCGGAACGTCATGGACACGCTCGACAACGGCGGAAGCACCGGCAGCACGCTCTGGATCGAACCGGCCTGGAAGATGCTGCTCTCCAACAAGGCGCTGCTCGCCGTGGCGTGGGAGCTCGACCCGGGGCATCCGAACCTGCTGCCCGCCTACCTGGACGGCCCCCGCGATCTGGCGGCCACCTCCGGGTACGTGGCCAAGCCGCTGCTGGGGAGGGAGGGCGCGGGCATCACGGTGCACGAACCGGGCGATCCCGCGACGCCCCGGGACGAGGCCTGCTGCTACCAGGAACTGGCCCCGCTGCCGGACTTCGACGGCAACCGGGTGGTGCTCGGCGCCTGGGTCGTCGAGGACGAGGCGGCGGGACTCGGCATCCGTGAGTCGTCGGGCCTGATCACGGACGCATACGCCCGCTTCCTGCCGCACGTCATCCTCTGAGGCCGGGGCCCGGCCGGGCTCGTGGCATCCGCGGGGTCCCGCACCTGTGCGGGACCCCGCGGACCCGTGCGCAGGCGCGAGACCTCAGCGGATCTCTCTGCGTGTGCGGAGAGATCCGCTGATCCCCGCCCCGGCCGTGATGCGGGGGACCCGCGCGCCGCCGCTCAGCCCCGGAGCACGCTCCGGAGCTGGTCGAGACCCCAGTCGAGGTCCTCCTTGGTGATCACCAGCGGCGGGGCGATGCGGATCGTGCTGCCGTGGGTGTCCTTCACCAGGACGCCCAGGTCCATCAGCTTCTCCGAGATCTGCCGGCCCGTGCCGTGTGCGGGGGCGATGTCCACTCCGGCCCACAGGCCGCGGCCGCGCACCGCCTCCACCGCGCCGCTCCCCACCAGCAGCCCCAGTTCGGCGTGCAGATGGTCGCCCAGCTCGGTTGCCCGCTGCTGGTACTCGCCGGTGCGCAGCATGGCGATCACCTCCAGAGCGACCGCGCACGCCAGCGGGTTCCCGCCGAAGGTGGAGCCGTGCTCGCCCGGGCGGTGCACCCCCAGCACGGCGGAGGACGAGACCACCGCGGAGACCGGGACGACGCCCCCGCCGAGCGCCTTGCCCAGCACGTACATGTCGGGGACCACGCCCTCGTGCTCGCAGGCGAACGTCCGCCCGGTGCGCCCGAGGCCGGACTGGATCTCGTCCGCGATGAACAGCACGTCCCGGGCCCGGGTCAGCTCCCGGACGCCCGCCAGGTAGCCCGGCGGCGGCACCAGCACCCCGGCTTCGCCCTGGATGGGCTCCAGCAGCACCGCGACGGTGTTGTCGGTGAGCGCCGCCTCGAGCGCGGTCAGGTCCCCGTACGGAACGATCTCGAACCCGGGCGTGTACGGCCCGAAGTCGGCGCGGGCCTCCGGGTCGGTGGAGAAGCTGATCACCGTGGTCGTCCGGCCGTGGAAGTTGTTCCGGGCCACGACGATCTTGGCCTGGTTGTCCGGAACCCCCTTGACCCGGTAGCCCCACTTGCGCGCCGTCTTCACCGCCGTCTCCACGGCTTCGGCGCCGGTGTTCATCGGGAGCACCATCTCCATGCCGCACAGCTCGGCGAGCTGTGCGCAGAAGTCGGCGAACCGGTCGTGGTGGAAGGCGCGCGACGTGAGGGTCACCCGCTCCAGCTGTGCCTTCGCGGCGTCGATCAGCCGCCGGTTCCCGTGCCCGAAGTTGAGCGCCGAGTACCCGGCGAGCATGTCGAGGTAGCGCCGGCCCTCGACATCGGTCATCCACGCTCCTTCGGCGGAGGCGACGACGACCGGCAGCGGATGGTAGTTGTGCGCGCTGTGGGCCTCGGCGGCGGCAATGCTGCGTTCCGTAGTCGTCACGGGGGTGCTCCGTTCGGTATCGGGGCCGGATGGTGCTCATTTCTATCGTCGCTCGGGCGGATTGCGAAGAAACCTTCCGGAACTCGTGGAGCGGGCTCGGACCATGGACGGTGCGGGCACGCGGCGACCGGCGGACGTGGAAGCGACCACGAGGGGGCGGAGGTCCCCGGCAAGGTCGCCGCCAAGGCCCGGGGCCGGGCCGGGATCGTGGTGAACCACAACACCGTGCCCTGCGACCCCCGCAAGCCGTTCGGCCCGTCCGGTGTCCGCACCGGCACCCCGGCGCTCACCTCTCGCCGGAGCGCCGCCGGCCGGTGCCGTCGCGCCGGCCCGCACTGTGTTTCTCGTCTCATTGGCGACAATGCGTGACAGCCCCGGCCGGAACGCCGCCCCCTCCCGGAAGCGCCCCAGCCGCTGGTGGGCCTTCAGAAAAGCGGTCCGGACCACGTCCTCCGCGTCCGCTCCAGCGCCCGGCAGGACCGCAGTACGGTGCGCGATCACGGTGTGGGCGCGCACCGGATCGGCGTACGCCTCGCACTCCCCGGCGCGCCCGCGCGCGATCACGGCGCCCTCGTCGGAACCGGTGCGGCTTCCCTTCCGCGTCCTCACACCTTTCCTGCACCGGAGACCGAGGATCGGTTCCGCACCTGAGAGAATGGGCGGCATGGCCTTCGAACGTCCCCGTGTGCTCTCCGGTATCCAGCCCACCGCCGGCTCGTTCCACCTCGGGAACTACCTCGGCGCGGTCCGCCAGTGGGTGGCGCTGCAGGAGAGCCACGACGCGTTCTACATGGTCGTGGACCTGCACGCGATCACCGTCCCGCAGGACCCGGCGGAGCTGCGCGCCAACACCCGGCTCGCCGTCGCCCAGCTGCTCGGCGCCGGACTCGACCCGGACCGCTGCACGTTGTTCGTCCAGAGCCACGTCCCCGAGCACGCGCAGCTCGGCTGGGTGATGAACTGCCTCACCGGCTTCGGCGAGGCCTCCCGGATGACCCAGTTCAAGGACAAGTCCGCCAAGCAGGGCTCCGACCGGGCCACCGTCGGTCTGTTCACGTACCCGATCCTGCAGATCGCGGACATCCTGCTCTACCAGGCCAACGCCGTCCCCGTGGGCGAGGACCAGCGGCAGCACATCGAGCTGACCCGCGACCTGGCCGAGCGCTTCAACGGCCGGTTCGGCCAGACGTTCACCGTCCCGGAGCCGTACATCGTCCGGGAGACCGCCAAGATCTACGACCTCCAGGACCCGACGATCAAGATGAGCAAGTCGGCGTCCACGCCGAAGGGCATCATCAACCTCCTCGACGAGCCCAAGGTCTCCGCCAAGAAGATCAAGAGCGCGGTGACCGACACGGGCACCGAGATCTGCTTCGACGAGGAGCACAAGCCGGGGGTGAGCAACCTCCTGACCATTTACTCCACCCTCACGGGCACAGGAATCGCCGAACTCGAGCAGAAGTACGTGGGCAAGGGCTACGGTGCGCTCAAGACGGACCTGGCCGAGGTGATGGTCGAGTGGGTGACCCCGTTCCGGGCCCGCACCCAGGAATATCTGGACGACCCCGAGACGCTGGACTCCATCCTGGCCAAGGGCGCCGAGAAGGCCCGTGCGGTCGCCGCGGAGACCCTGGCCCAGGCCTACGACCGGGTCGGGTTCCTCCCGGCCAAGCACTGAGCCGGGAGCCGCGAGCACGCCGGGAGCCCGGTGGCAAGAGTCGCTGGGCCCCGGGGCGGAGGACCGAGGACGCTCGCGGCGGCCCGGCCGACCCGCCACACTGGCCTGAGTGCCACGGCGGACGGACCGGCAGGGGCAGGACACCGGCAGTGGCACGACAGCGGTAGCACCAGAACACGACAGCGGCAGCACCAGAACACGACAGCGGCAGCATCACCACTGGTCAGCAGCGGCGGAAGCAGAGGAGAACGACGTGGGGACCGTTACGCTCGGCGTTTCGATCGCGGTCCCGGAGCCCTACGGCAGCCTGCTCCAGGAGCGGCGCGCGGGCTTCGGCGACCTCGCCGCCCACGGCATCCCGACGCACGTCACCCTCCTCCCGCCCACCGAGGTCGACCCCGCCGACCTCCCGGCCTTCCGCCGGCACCTGGCCGAGGTCGCCGCCGCCGGGCGCCCGTTCCCGATGCGGCTGAACGGCACCGGCACCTTCCGCCCGCTCTCCCCGGTCGTCTACGTCAAGCTGGCCGAGGGCATCCCCGAGTGCAGCGATCTCCAGGAAGAGATCCGCTCCGGTCCGGTCCGCCGCGAGCTGCAGTTCCCGTACCACCCGCATGTCACGGTCGCCCACGGCATCGAGGAGGAGGCGATGGACCGGGCGTACGAGGAGCTCGCGGACTACGTCGCATCCTGGACGGTGTCCGGCTTCGCGCTCTACGAGCAGGGCGAGGACGGCCACTGGCGCATGATGCACGAGTACCTGTTCGAGGCCGGTCCGGGCGTGCCCGCGCAGACGTCACCGGCCGAGGCCTCGGCCACCCACTCCCTGCGCCCCTGACCGGCTGCCCGGAGGGTCCGGCTCAGAGCCCCAGCCGCCGCGCGAGGTCCGAGGTGAACACCCCGTCCGGGTCCAGCCGCGCGCGGGCCGCGCGGAACGCGTCGGCCGCCGGGTACATCGCGGCCAGCAGCTCCGGCCGCAGCCGGGAGTCCGCCGCGAGCCGGACCCGGCCCCCCGCGTCCGCCACCTCCTCGTCGAGGGTGCCGAGCAGCTCGTCCAGGCCCGGCAGATCGGCGGGGAACTCCAGGGCCATGGCCCACCCCTCCGCCGGGAAGGACAGCAGCCCCGCCCCTCCCGGCCCCAGACGCTGGAGCACCCCCACCGCGGAGGAGCAGCCGCGCCGCGCGATCAGCCGGACGATCCGGCGCAGCGCGTCGTCCCGGTCGTGGCCCACCACGAATCCGTACCGCACCGTGGCGCCGCGCCGCGGGAGCCGGTACCAGGGCGGGGCGCCGTACAGCGGGTGGAAGAAGCCCGGGATCCTCCGGAGGTCGCCGGCCCGGTCGCGCGGCACGACCCGGCACCACAGCTCGTTGCTCAGGCCGGTCACCGTCCGCCCGAGCCGCCCGTCGAGCCAGGAGCGGGGGAGCGCCGGGGGCGACCACCGGAACCGGCCCGGCCGGAGGGCGAGCGGTGCCCGGAGGGCGCGCCGGGGGAGCGCGTCCAGCGGAGCGTGGGCGCCGCACGTCACC
This sequence comes from Streptomyces sp. NPDC001922, assembly GCF_042891165.1. Classification (NCBI taxonomy): domain Bacteria; kingdom Bacillati; phylum Actinomycetota; class Actinomycetes; order Kitasatosporales; family Streptomycetaceae; genus Streptomyces; species Streptomyces sp. NPDC001922. Next base: position 381,119 of record NZ_JBIASV010000005.1, read on the forward strand.
ACCCCGCGCCCCGTCGCCGCGCCGCGCGCCAGAAGATCGATCCAGGCGGCGGAGTAGCGGTGCCGCGGGTCCGCTCCCGTCAGCCGGGCCAGCAGGTCGTCGAGGTCCTTCGCCCGCTCGCCGGCCACCGAGATCAGCGACGTCTCGACGGGCAGCAGCCGGATGGTCGCCGAGAGCACGGCGCCGGTGAGGCCCAGGCCGCCCGCCGTGGCCCGGAACTCCTCCGGGGTGTCCCGCGGGGTGAGGATCCGGATCGAGCCGTCGGCGGTCAGCAGCTCCAGGGACCGGACGTGACGGGTGAAGCTGCCGTCCGCGTACTGGTTGCGGCCGTGGACGTCCGCGCCGACCGCGCCGCCCACCGTCCCGCCGCGGCCCGCCGGAACCACCGGCACGAACCAGCCCAGCGGCAGCACCACCGCCATCAGCCGGTGCAGGCTCACCCCCGCGTCGCAGACGACCTCGCCCCGTTCGGTGTTGATCGAGTGAATCCGGTCGAGACCGGTCATGTCGAGGACGACCCCGCCCGCACGCTGCGGGGGAGCGGAGCGGCCTCCGTCGGCGTGCGAGGCGGTGACGGCGGACATGCCGGTGACCGTAGCGCCCGTTCTGGGCAAAATGTCAATACATGTCACACTACTCACCGAAAAGGGTGATCAGGGATGTGTCAGACGGGCAGTGCGGTGCCCCGGCTCCGCCGGACGCCGCACGGGAGTACCGTCCCGCACGGCACCGACAGCCCACACGGCACCGAAGATGCAGGCCACACGAGGAACGCGCGGGCCGGATGAGGAGCGCCCGGGCCGAGGGAGGGTAGACGCCCACCATGGAGTGGTTGACCCGGCTGCCCGTGATCGGGCCCGCGATGGAACGGCTGATGCGTACTCACGCGTGGCGGGCGTACGAGCGGTTGGACACCGTGCACTGGACGCGGCTGGCCGCCGCCATCACGTTCACCAGTTTCATCGCGCTGTTTCCGCTGATCACCGTCGGTGCCGCCATCGGTGCCGCGTTGCTCACCGACCACCAGCTCCAGGAGCTCAAGGACAAGGCCGCCGACCAGGTCCCCGGCATCTCCGACCAGCTCGATCTCGACGGGCTCGTCGCCCACGCCGGAACCATCGGGGTCATCGCGGGTGCCCTGCTGCTCGTCACCGGTGTGAGCTGGGTCGGCTCGATGCGCGAGTGCCTGCGCGCCGTCTGGGAGAAGGAGGAGGACCCCGGCAACCCGATCCTGCTCAAACTCAAGGACGGCGCGGTCCTGGTCGGCCTCGGCGGGGTCGGACTGGTCGCCATGGGCGGCTCGGCCTTCGCCAGCAGCGCCGTGGGCTGGCTCGCCGACCGGATCGGGATCCCCGAGGGCGGGGCCGGACGCGTCCTGCTCTTCCTCGCCGGGGTGGCGATCTCGATCCTGGCCGACTTCCTGTTGCTCGCCTATCTGCTGACCCGGCTGCCGCAGGTGAACCCGGGACGGCGGGCGGTCGTCGTCGCGGGGCTGATCGGAGCGGTCGGCTTCGAACTGCTCAAGATGCTGCTGAGCGGCTATCTGCAGGGCGTCGCCGCGAAGAGCATGTACGGCGCGTTCGGCGTCCCGATCGCCCTGATGCTGTGGATCAACTTCATGGCCAAACTGCTGCTGTACTGCGCCGCCTGGACGGCGACGCAGCGCGGCAACATGGAGACCGCGGAGCCGGAACCGGAGCCCGGCCCCGCGGACGCTCCCGGCGTCAGCCCCGGGACCGGCGGCGCACCAGATCCGGCAGCGGCCACCGGCGGTGCACCAGCAGCGCGCCCCCGGCCAGAACCACCAGCACCCCACCTGTGATCCCCGCGACGGTCCACACGCCCTTGTGGGACGGCCCCGCGACCGAGGCGTTCGTCCGCTCCCGGCGGTCCTCGCCGTGCCCGGCCGCGGGCTGCTCGTCCTCCGCGCTCTTCGGCGGGACGAGCGTGCCGACCGGCTGGACCTTCCCGGCGGCCTTGAAGCCCCAGTCGAACAGCCGCGCGGTCTCCTTGTAGACCTCGTCGTGCTCCTGGGCGGCGGGGTTCATGACGGTCACCAGCAGCACCCGGTCACCGCGCTGCGCCACGCCGGTGAAGGTCGACCCCGCGTTCGAGGTGTAGCCGTTCTTGACCCCCGCGATGCCCTTGTACGGGTCGAGGCCGAAGTCGCCGGTGAGCAGCCGGTTGGTGTTCTGGATCGCGAAGCTCTCGCGCTTCTTCTTCTTGCCCTTCTTGGTCTTCTTCTCCTCGCCGGGGAACTGCGCGGTGGCCGTCGAGCAGTACTCGCGGAAGTCCGCCTTCTGCAGCCCGGAGCGGGCGAAGAGCGTCAGGTCGTACGCGCTGCTGACCTGGCCCTTCTCGTCGTAGCCGTCCGGGGTCACCACCTGGGTGTCCCGGGCGTTCAGCTCGGTCGCGTGCCGCTGCATGTCACGGACGGTCTTCTCCTTGCCGCCGTTCATCGCGGAGAGCACGTGGACCGCGTCGTTGCCGGAGCGCAGGAAGACGCCGAGCCACAGGTCGTGCACGGAGTACGTCTGGTGCTCCTTGACCCCGACCAGGCTGCTGCCCTCGCCCATGCCGGCCAGGTCGGACGGCTGGACCGTGTGCTTCCGGTCCTTGGGCAGGCCCGGCAGCACCGTGTCGGCGAAGAGCATCTTCAGGGTGCTGGCGGGCGGCAGCCGCCAGTGCGCGTTGTGCGCGGCCAGCACGTCGCCGGACTCCGCGTCGGCCACCAGCCAGGAGCGGCCCGACAGCTTCTTCTCCGGCAGCTTCGGGGCGCCGGCCTTCAGCCGTACCTGGGTGTCCGGCTGGCCCAGCAGCTCGCCGCCGACCGTCGACATGTTCGCCGGGGGCCGGGCCTTCTCCTTCCGGCTGTCGTCCGCCGGGGCCGCGGACGCGGGAGAGGCGGAGAGGGCGGGCAGCAGGGCGGCCGCCGCGAGGGTCAACGCGGCGCCGCGGCACGGCAGTCGGGACGGGAAGCCGGATGCGGCAGTACGGAAAGCAGGCACGATGGTGAACATATATGGCGATCGTGTCCATCGAGACACCGCGGTGCGTGACCCGCGCTCCAAGACACCCCACCGGCCCCCGCTCGGGCCGTCCGGTGATACTGGAACGCATGAAGCTGAGCCGCCCCGTGTCCTGGTTCCTGCTCGCCTTCGGGGTGTGGAGCTGGTTCATCTGGATCACATTCGTCAAGAACCTCTGGAAGGACGGCAGTGGCCTCGCGTTCGACGACGCGGGTGAGCCGACCGCGTACTTCTGGGTGCACCTGCTGCTCGCGGTGACGTCGTTCCTGCTGGGGACGGCGGTCGGCGTGATCGGGCTGCGCGGGGTCCGGGCCCTGCGCCGGGAGGCCGGATCGGCCGCGGGCGGTACTGCTTCCGCTTCCGGTTCCGTTTCCGGTTCCCTTTCCGGGGCGGCCTCCGGTGACGCTGCGGGGGCCCCGGATTCCGCGTCCGGGTCCGTGACGTCCTCCGGCTCGGCCGGGTAGGGCCACCGGATGATCCTGGTCGTCGTCCTCGTCGCCGCGGCCGTTCTCGGGCTGCTGGGCGGCGTGCACTGGTATCTGTGGCGCCGCCTCGTGAAGGACACGACCGTCCCCGGCGGCCGGTGGCGGCGGGCCGGGACGGTGGCGGCGGTGCTGCTGCCGCTGACCACGGTCGGCGCGCTCGTCGGCGGCCGGGCCGGAGTGCCGTTCGCGGTGGAGCGGGCGCTCGCCTGGCCCGGCTATCTGTGGCTCGCCCTGGTGCTCTATCTCACACTGGCCCTTCTGGTGGGGGAGGCGGTGCGGCCACTGCTGCGCCGGGGGCTCGCCGCCCGCGCGGCCGCGGCCGGGGCTCCGCGGGACCGGGGCGCGGCCGAACCGGTCGCCGCCCCCGAGGCCCCGGGCCGGCCGGAACCGGCGGCCGATGCCCCCGCGGATGCCCCGGCCGCTGCCGGGGCGGCGCCCGGAGCCGCATCCGAAGCGGCGGGCGGGGCCGGAGCCGTGGCCACCGGGACGCTGGCTTCGACCGGGACGCGGGCTTCGACCGGGACGCGGGCTGCCACGGGGACCGCCGCTTCCGCTGGGACGCCTGCCTCCGCCGGGACACCCGCTTCCACCGGGCCCACCTCCGACGCCTCCGGGGCCGCCGCTGACGTCTCCGCGCCCGCCTCCGACTCGGCGTCCGTCGCCGTCTCCGGCCCCGTCGCCGTCTCCGGCCCCGTCGCCGTCTCCGGCCCCGTCGCCGTCTCCGGCCCCGACTCCGTCTCCGGCTCGGCGTCCGTCTCGGGCTCGGCGTCCGTTTCCCGTTCCGCTTCCGATGAGCCGTCCACCGGTGCCGCCCCGTCCGGAGCGCCGCTCGGCCGGAGGCTGTTCGTCGCGCGGACCGTCGCCGCCGCGGCCTCCGCGGCGGCGGTGGGCACCGTCGGGTACGGGCTCCACGACGTCCTGGACGGACCGGCGCTCAAGCGGGTCACCGTCCCCCTCGCCAAGCTGCCCCGCGCCGCCCACGGCTACCGCATCGCCGTCGTCAGCGACATCCACCTCGGCCCGATCCTGGGCAAGGCGCACACCCGGCGGATCGTGGACGCGATCAACCGCACCCGGCCCGATCTGGCCGCGATCGTCGGTGACCTGGTCGACGGAAGCGTCGCGGACCTCGGGCCCGCCGCCGAGCCGCTCGCCGGCCTCCGCTCCCGGCACGGCTCCTACTTCGTCACCGGCAACCACGAGTACTTCTCCGGCGCGGCCGCCTGGGTCGATCACGTCCGCGAGCTCGGGGTGCACCCCCTGGAGAACGCCCGGGTGGAGCTGCCCGGGTTCGACCTCGCCGGGGTCAACGACATCTCCGCCGAGAACCAGGACCCCGCGCAGGAGGGCCCGGACTACGAGAAGGCCCTCGGCGACCGGGACCCCGCACGCGCCTCCGTCCTCCTCGCGCACCAGCCGGTGGTGATCCACGACGCCGTGCGGCACGGTGTCGACCTCCAGCTGTCCGGCCACACCCACGGCGGCCAGCTCTGGCCCGGCAACTACGTCGCCGCCCTCGCCAACCCCACCGTCGCGGGGCTGGAACGGTACGGCGACACCCAGCTCTACGTCACCCGCGGCGCCGGCGCGTGGGGCCCGCCGGTCCGGGTCGGGGCCGAGTCCGACATCACCGTCGTCACCCTGGCCTCCCGCCAGGCCTGAACGCCTGCGGGCCGGAGGGCGCCTGAGGGGCACCGCGTCCGTCCCTCAGCTCTCTCCGTCCAGCAGGGACGGATTGATCCGGCGCACCACGGTCTCCAGCAGCTCCCGGTCGACCGCGGGCCACAGCACCTCCCGCGCCTCCCGGTACTTGGCCGTGAGCCGGGCGCGGTCCGCCGGGGGCAGCGCCGCCTGCCGGTCCGCGCGGGAGTTGTGGGCGTTGTCGGCGATCTTGAGAAGGGCGGCGTCCGGATCGGCGGCGAGCCCGCGCACCATGGCGGCGTACGGCACACCCGGCCGCTTGGTCACCGCGTCGACCAGCGACACCACGTCGGCGGCCACGCCTGCCGCCAGCAGCCCCTCGGCCGTCCACGCCGTGTCCTCGACGACGTCGTGCAGCAGCCCGGCCTGCGCCAGCCGCTCACTCACCGGGGCCAGGCCGTGCGCGACGGCGCGGACGTGCTCGATGTAGGGCACCCCGATCCGGTCCGTCTGTCCCGAGTGCGCCCGCGCGGCGAGCGCGTCGACCTCGGCGGACGTCAGCACGCGGCCCGCTCCGTCGCCCTTGGGCTCTCCCGCTCCGGTGCCCTGCGCCGGCGTCGGCTCGGCCCCGTCCGGGGCCGCGGCTCCGGCCGTGGGACTGCCGTCCCTCTGATCCCTCATCGGCCTCGCACCCCTGATCCTCCGTCCACAGCGCCGCCCCTGACGCTCCACCCACGGCGCCGTCCCTCACCCTTCGACCATGGCGACGTCCTTCACCCTCCGGCCACGGCGTCGTCCCTCAGCCCCCGGCCACGGCGCTGCTCCGATCGTCATCCGTGGCGCCGCCCCTTTCCGCACCAGGCGGTCGAGGGCTTGACCTCAACCATTGTCGAGGTCGGAGGCTTCCGGTGACGGGCCGCGCGGTGCGGTCCGCCGATTCAGGGAGAACATCATGCCCGAGAACCCCTTGCAGCTCGCCGTGATCATCGGGAGCGTGCGGGAGGGCCGTTTCGGACCGACCGTCGCCCACTGGTTCGCCCGCCGGGCCGAGTCGCGCAGCGACATGACGGTGGACGTCATCGACCTGGCGGAGAGCCCGCACGCGGAGGGGTCCCGGGCGGCCGCCGCGGCCGACCGCCGCCGCACCACCGAGGACCGCCGCACCACCGAAGACCGCCGCACCACCGAGGACCGGCGCACCCCCGAAGACCCGCACGCCTCCGAGGAGACGGCCGCCGCCCCCGTCGAGCTCTCCCCGCGGCTGGCGGCCGCCGATGCCTTCGTCGTGGTCACCCCCGAGTACAACCACAGCTTTCCCGCCGCGCTGAAGCACGCCATCGACGGGCACGGCCCGGAGTGGCGGGCCAAACCGGTCGGCTTCGTCTCGTACGGCGGCCTCTCCGGTGGTCTGCGCGCCGTCGAGCAGCTGCGTCAGGTCTTCGCCGAGCTGCACGCCACCACCGTCCGCGAGACGGTGAGCTTCCACAACGTGTGGGACCGGTTCGGCGCGGACGGTCTGCCGCTGGACCAGGAGGGGGCCGACGGAGCCGCCACGGCGATCCTCGGTCAACTCGCCTGGTGGGCCCATGCGTTGCGGGACGCCCGCACGGCACGCCCGTACGGGTCCTGACGCGGCGCGGCACCGGGCAGCCGGCCGGCCCGGGCACGGAACCGAACCCGCGGGGTGACGGAACCCGAACCCGCAGGCCAAGGACCACCGGAACAGCGGAAGGGCCCGCTCCATCATGGAGCGGGCCCTTCCGCTGTTCCGGAATCCGCCGCGGGAAGCGGCACGGAATCAGAAGCGACGCGTGATCAGCGCCCGCTTCACTTCCTGGATCGCCTTCGTGACCTCGATGCCACGCGGGCATGCGTCGGTGCAGTTGAAGGTGGTCCGGCAGCGCCAGACACCGTCCTTGTCGTTGAGGATCTCCAGCCGCTGCTCCCCGGCCTCGTCACGCGAGTCGAAGATGAAGCGGTGCGCGTTGACGATCGCCGCCGGGCCGAAGTACTGGCCGTCGTTCCAGAACACCGGGCACGAGGTCGTGCACGCGGCGCACAGGATGCACTTGGTGGTGTCGTCGAAGCGCTCGCGGTCCTCGGCGGACTGCCGGCGCTCGCGCGTCGGCTCGTTCCCCGTGGTGACCAGGAACGGCATGACGTCCCGGTAGGCCTGGAAGAACGGCTCCATGTCGACCACGAGGTCCTTGAGGACCGTGAGGCCCTTGATCGCCTCGACCGTGATCGGCTTCTCCGGGTTGATGTCCTTGATCAGCGTCTTGCACGCCAGCCGGTTGCGGCCGTTGATGCGCATCGCGTCGGAGCCGCAGATGCCGTGCGCGCAGGAGCGCCGGAAGGTCAGCGTGCCGTCCTGCTCCCACTTGATCTTGTGGAGGCCGTCGAGCACGCGCTCCTTCGGGTCGATCTCGAGCTGGAAGTCCTCCCAGAACGGCTCGGCCGCGACCTCCGGGTTGAACCGGCGGATCCTGAAGGTGACCGTGATGTAGGGCGAAGCGTCGGAGGCGTCCTGAGGGGCCGCGTCCTGCTTCTCGAGCGTCGGGGTGCTCATCAGTACTTACGCTCCATCGGCTGGTAGCGGGTCTGCACGACCGGCTTGTAGTCGAGGCGGATGGACTCGGCGCCGTCGTCGCCCACCTCGCGGTACGCCATGGTGTGCCGCATGAAGTTGACGTCGTCGCGGTTCGGGTAGTCCTCGCGGTAGTGACCGCCGCGGGACTCCTTCCGGGCGAGGGCGGAGACGGCCATGACCTCGGCCAGGTCGAGCAGGTTGCCCAGCTCGACGGCCTCCAGCAGGTCGGTGTTGAACCGCTTGCCCTTGTCCTGGATCGCCACGTTCAGGTAGCGCTCCCGCAGCTCGCCGATCGTCTCGACCGCCGTCTTGATCGTCTGCTCGGTGCGGAACACCATGACGTTGGCGTCCATGGTCTCCTGCAGCGCCTTGCGGATCTCGGTGACCCGCTCGCCGCCGGTGGACGTCCGCAGCCGCTCGACCTGCGCCTCGACGAGCTCGGCCGGGTTCTCCGGCAGCTCGACGAAGTCGGCCTTCGCGGCGTACTCGGCGGCGGCGATGCCGGCCCGGCGCCCGAAGACGTTGATGTCGAGCAGCGAGTTGGTGCCCAGCCGGTTGGCGCCGTGCACCGACACGCACGCGACCTCGCCCGCGGCGTACAGGCCCGGGACGACGGTGTCGTTGTCGGCCAGCACCTCGCCCTCGACGTTGGTCGGGATGCCGCCCATCGCGTAGTGCGCGGTCGGCTGGATCGGGATCGGGTCCGTGTAGGGCTCGATGCCGAGGTACGTCCGCGCGAACTCGGTGATGTCCGGCAGCTTGGCGTCCAGCTGCTCCGGCGGCAGGTGGGTCAGGTCGAGGAAGACGTGGTCGCCCTCGGGACCGCAGCCGCGGCCCTCGCGGATCTCCGTGTAGATGGAGCGCGAGACCACGTCACGCGAGGCGAGGTCCTTCATGACGGGCGCGTACTTCTCCATGAAGCGCTCGCCGTCCTTGTTGCGGAGGATGCCGCCCTCACCGCGCGCACCCTCGGTGAGGAGGATGCCCATGCGCCAGATGCCGGTCGGGTGGAACTGGAAGAACTCCATGTCCTCCAGCGGCAGCCCGCGCCGGTACGCGGCGGCCTGGCCGTCACCGGTCAGCGTGTGCGCGTTGGAGGTCACCTTGAAGAACTTGCCGGTGCCGCCGGAGGCGAAGATCACGGCCTTCGCCTGGAAGACGTGGATCTCACCGGTGGCCAGCTCGTAGGCGACGACGCCCGCGGACTTCGTGACCCCGTCGACCTCGCGCAGCAGCAGGTCCAGGACGTAGAACTCGTTGAAGAACTCCACGCCCTCCTTGACGCAGTTCTGGTACAGCGTCTGGAGGATCATGTGGCCGGTGCGGTCCGAGGCGTAGCAGGACCGGCGGACCGGGGCCTCGCCGTGGTTCCGGCTGTGACCGCCGAACCGGCGCTGGTCGATGGTGCCGTCCGGCGTCCGGTTGAACGGCAGGCCCATCTTCTCCAGGTCGAGGACCGAGTCGATGGCCTCCTTCGCCAGGATCTCGGCGGCGTCCTGGTCGACCAGGTAGTCGCCGCCCTTGATCGTGTCGAAGGTGTGCCACTCCCAGTTGTCCTCCTCGACGTTCGCGAGGGCTGCGGCCATGCCGCCCTGTGCGGCGCCGGTGTGGGAGCGGGTCGGGTACAGCTTCGTCAGGACGGCGGTGCGGCTGCGCTTGGTCGACTCGATGGCCGCGCGCATCCCGGCGCCGCCGGCGCCGACGATGACGGTGTCGTACTTGTGAATCTGCATGTCGTGCGTCAGCCCCGGCTCTACTGGATGTTCGGGTCGAAGGTGAAGATCACCAGCGTGCCCAGAAGGACGGTGAACACCGTGGCGGTGTAGAGCAACATCTTCAGCCAGAGGCGCGTGTTGTCCCGCTCGGCGTAGTCGTTGATGATCGTCCGCAGGCCGTTGGCGCCGTGCAGCATGGCGAGCCAGAGCATGGTCAGATCCCAGATCTGCCAGAACGGCGAGGCCCAGCGGCCGGCGACGAACGCGAAGCCGATCTTGCTCACGCCGCCGTCCAGGACCAGCTGGATCAGCAGGTGGCCGATGACGAGAACGACGAGGACGATGCCGGACAGCCGCATGAAGAGCCAGCCGTACAGCTCGAAGTTGGTACGGGTCGACTTCGGCGTCCGGCCGGTGCGGGCCCGCGGCGGCTCGATCACCGGAGCCGGGTTGTCCGGGCTGTAGCCGGTGCCGGTCGGCTCGACCGAATCCTTCGGAGAGGTCTCAGTGGTGCTCATGTATGTCAGCTCCCGAACACTTCGCGCGCGGCGTGGTTGAGGACGGGGTAGACCGCCCCGGCCATCAGCACGATCCAGACGCCCATGACGGTCCACAGCAGCTGCTTCTGGTACCTCGGGCCCTTGGCCCAGAAGTCCACAGCGATGACCCGCAGGCCGTTCAGTGCGTGGAAGAGGATGGCGGCGACGAGGCCGTATTCCATCAGGGCGACAAGGGGCGTCTTGTACAGCGCAATGGTGTCGTCGTACGTCTGCGGGGAGACGCGGACGAGAGCGGTGTCGAGAACGTGGACGAACAGGAAGAAGAAGATGAGGACACCGGTGACGCGATGAGCCACCCATGACCACATGCCTTCCCGGCCGCGGTACAGCGTTCCAGCCGGCACGGAAAACCCTCCGGGAGCGGGGATTGGGGCCTGCCGCCAGCTTCTGACAGTTAAGAGGAGCACTGTCGGTCGGGCCCGGCCGGGTACGGTCCACCGGCCCTGGCCATCGTAGCGACGCCTTGTCGGTTCACTCGCCCGGGGGCCCGAAGGTGTGATCAAAGAGGCACGTACGGGCTATCGAGCCGTCCCGGGCAGGGGTTTTTCCGGACGATCCGCTACAAGTCGCCCCAGTCGCCCCCGGGCCGTGCGCCGCAGTTCGTCGGCGGCGACGGTGCGCTCCTCCTCCGGTTCGTGACCCAGTCGTCGCCGGATCTCCGCCAGGACGTGACCGAGCACCTCGCTCGGCCGGAGCCCGTCCGTGCAGATCACGAAGAGATGCCCGAAGCGGCTCTCGTACGCGGCGTGCGCCGCCCGCAGTGCGGTGTGCGCTGCATGGGTGCCCGGCCCCGGCGGGAGCGGCGTCCCGAGTCCCGGCAGCCCGCCCGCGGCGGACTCCCCGTCCAGCGCCTCCGCGAGGTCGGCCGGAGTGAGGTCGTAGCCCGCCTCGTCGGCCGCGGCGAGCAGGGCGTCGACATCGGGGTAGGGGCGGTGGTCGGCGAGCCGGCGGGCCCAGCGGCTGCTGCGGCAGCAGCCGAGCAGTGCGGCCTCGGCGGCGCCCCGGGGCGCGGCGTTGAACCGCTCCAGGGCGGAGACGGCGTGCTCCCGGGCCGGGCCGGCCCGCTCGCTCCCGCCCGGAGGTGGGTCTCCGGTCAGGGCTGGGCTTCCGGCCAGGGCTGGGCTTCCGGTCCGGGACGTGCTTCCGGTCAGGGGTGTGCTCCCGATCATGGATGTGATGGACTCCCGCGGCGGGACGGCCGGAGTGTCGCTGGACAGCGTGGCCTCCTCTGGAGATCTCCGGCACGCCGGTGCAGGGGAGAGAAGGTGCAAGGGAGAGAAGTGGGACAGGAGGTGTGGGTGAGCGTCAACCGTATCGGCGCATGTCACCGCCTGTCCGATGCATAGGGCAATTTCACCCGGACGGGAGCGGTCGCGCGCGAGTGAAGCACAGGGAAGCGTGCGAGGAGCCGTACCTTTGTCGTTATTGGGAGGTTTTACTCCGATGGTGCATCCGACAGGGTCGACCAGGCCGACACGACGGCTGGGAACACCGGCCGCCCTGGGAGCCGCCGCCCTCGCGGTGGCACTCCTCGGGGGCTGTTCCGGCAACGGGGACGGAGGCGGTGCGCGGACGAGCACGCCGCACCGCTCCCCGAGTCCCACGAAGTCCTATCCGCCGCCGGACCCGCCGCGCACGGTGCCGGCCGTGCGCTCGTTCGACCCGGGGAACGGCCCGGGCTGGAAACCGGCGAAGGACACCCGGGTCGTCGCGGACCCGAAGGGACCGCTGGCCGACGAGGCCCGGATGCTCGCGGGCGAGCTGAAGGCCGACTATGCCACCGGCTCCCCGCGGCAGGGCGACATCGAGCTGACGCTGGACAAGGGCCGCGGCGGCGGCGCCGAGGCCTACCGGATCACCACGCGGGACGGCCGGGTCGTGATCACCGGAGCCGCGGACGCCGGCGTCTTCTACGGCACCCGCACCGTCCTCCAGACGCTCCGCTCGGGCGGCGAGGTCCCCGAGGGCGTCATCGACGACCGCCCCGACCGGCCGCAGCGCGGCCTCAACCTCGACATCGCCCGCAAGCACTTCACCCCGGAGTGGATCGAGGACCGGCTGCACGAGATGGCCGACCTCAAGCTCAACCAGCTCGCTCTCCATTTCTCCGACGATCAGGGCTTCAGGATCCAGAGCACCTCGCACCCCGAGGTCGTCTCCCGCGAGCACCTCACCCTGGCCCAGCTGCGGCACATCCTGGACGTGGCGAAGAAGCTGCACATCACCGTCATCCCGGAGATCGACTCGCCCGGCCACCTCGGTGCGGTGCTGCGCGCCCACCCCTCGCTCCAGCTGGTCAACGTCAATGGCGAGCCCGCCGAGGGCGCCATCGACATCGGCAAGCCGGCGTCCGCCCGGCTCATCGACGACCTGCTGCGGGAGTACTCCAAGACCTTCCCCGGGCCCTGGTTCCACATCGGTGCCGACGAGTACAGCGCGCTGATGGCCGAGGACCCCTCGGCCTCCTATCCCGGACTCGCCGCGCAGGCCCGGGAGAAGTACGGGCCGGACGGCCGTATCCAGGACCTGGCCACCGCCTGGCTCAACGACCGTGCCGCCGTGGTGCGGGAGGGCGGCAAGAAGGCCAAGGCCTGGAACGACGGCTTCTTCACCGGCGGTGTGGTGAAGCCCGACAAGAACATCGAGGTCGAGTACTGGACCGGCAAGGAGACCGGGGAGCGGGTGCCGGCGTCGTATCTGAGCGAGGGCCGCACCGTCGCCAACCTCAACGACGAGTACCTCTACTACGTGCTCGGCGAGCCCAACGACTTCACCTATCCGACCGGTGAGCGGATCTACCGGCAGTGGACTCCGGCCGTGCTGCGCGGTACGAAGCCGGTGACGTCGCAGGACACCGGCCCGCAGCAGGTGCCGGGCGGACGCCTCGCCGTCTGGTGCGACCTCGCCGGCGCCCAGACCGAGGAGCAGGTGGCGCGCGGGATCCGGCTGCCGCTCAACGCCGTCTCGCAGAAGTTGTGGGACCCGGGGAAGCCGCAGCTCAGCTGGTCGGCCTTCACGAAGCTGGCGGACCGGGTGGACGCGGAGAACTGAGCCCCTGCCGCCGGGCCGGCTCCGGGCGGAGCGGAGCGGTCCGGGCATCGACTCGGCGCCTCGAATCCATGAGGGTTCGGGGCGCCGTTCGCCGTTCCGGAGCGCGCGGCGGCACGCCATCCGTCACCCGGCGGCCCCGCATCATGGCAGGCGGACGGCGCGCGGACCCGGTTCGTCCGAGGCATGGACGCATCCGCCCGGCATCCGGACGGCGTGTCGGCGGGGAGAACAAAGGACGGCCGGGGTCGCCACCCCCCACAGGAGAGACCCCGGCCGTCGTCAAAGAGGGCCTGCGGAGAGGCCCGTACTCCCCTCAGCGCCGGACGGCGGTTTTCTGTCACACCACCCCCCGGCCACCCTCCGGCCGGTCCCCGCTCGCCCGGCGGACGTGGACGCGGAAGCGGAACAGGCCGTAGCGTGCTGGTCGCGCCGGACGGCGTGACTGCCGTGATCGTTTGCTCGGCCCAGGGAGGGCCGTACTCCGGGGGTGCTCCACAGATGAATCCGTGCGTCGACGGCCAGGCCGGGTCCGCGCGGCCCGCGCACCTGTGGCGCGCACTGCCGGTGGCCGCGGGTCTGCCCGCCGGTGCGGCGATCGTGCCCCCGGCCGACGGCCCGTACCGGAACCCGGACATGATGTCCTTCGCGGCGCGGAGGAACCGGGTCATGGTTCCCGGGCCCGGCGGCCACTGATACCGGCGAGGGAGACGCACCGTGAGGTCCCCCAGGTCGGAGAGTCAAGTGAGAGTGAAGCAGGATGAGGGCGTGCCGGGGGACGACGCGGAACTGACCGCCGCGGTGCACGCGGCGCAGGACGGGGACGAGAACGCGTTCCGGACCGTCTACCGGGCGGTGCACCCGCGGCTGCTCGGCTATGTGCGGACGCTGGTCGCCGACCCGGACGCGGAGGACGTCGCCTCCGAGGCGTGGCTGCAGATAGCCCGCGACCTGGAGCGGTTCAGCGGCGACGCGGACCGCTTCCGCGGCTGGGCGGCGCGGATAGCCCGGAACCGGGCGCTGGACCACATACGGATGCGCGGCCGCAGACCGGCCGTCGGCGGGGACGAAACAGAACTCACGGACAAGCCGGGTGAGGCGGACACCGCGAGCGAGGCGCTGGAGGCCCTCGGGACCGGCAGCACGCTCCGGCTGATCTCCCACCTCCCGCAGGACCAGGCCGAGGCCGTGGTGCTGCGGGTCGTCGTCGGACTCGACGCGAAGAGCGCGGCCGGAGTGCTCGGCAAGCGGCCGGGCGCGGTGCGCACCGCGGCACACCGCGGACTGAAGCGGCTCGCCGAGATCCTCGGCGCCTCGGCCCCCGCCGGGTCCGGGGGCGACACCGCAGGTGACACAGGAATCGAAGCGGCTGCGGCAGCCGCGGCGGAGGGCGGTACGGAGCCGGGCGGACTGGAGGGCGTGCCCCCGCAGCGGGCCCCGCAGCAGGGCGCTCGGCCGTCCGCCGGTGTGACGGATTCCGGTCCACGGACGCAGAAGGACATGTGATGGCCGACGACCGGTACAGCTGGCTGGACGAGGACGCTGCGGGGCGCTTCAGCCGACGCCGCGGTCGGAGCCGACGACCCACTCGCGCGCGCCCAGGCCGAGCGGCTCGCCGCTGCCCTGGCCGACGCGGCGGATGTCCGCCTGCCCGGAACCGGAACCGGCCCGGGCGGCGCGTTCCAGGAGGAACTTCCCGGTGAGGCCGCCGCGCTGGCCGCCTTCCGGAAGGCCCGGGAAGAACGCGCCGGTGTCGTGTCCACGATGTCTACGCGCGGGGAAGTCGCGATGGGCGCCCCGCCCGCCGTCCGGCTGGGAAGACCCAAGCCGCCCCGGCGCGGCCGGCCGTCCCGCTTCGGCCGGCCGCTGCGTGCGGGCCTGGCCGTGGCACTGGCCGGGTGCGCGCTGGGCGGCGTCGCCGTCGCCGCGGGAGCGGGAGTCCTGCCCACGCCGTTCGGCGGCGGGAGCGGGGAGCCGCTTCCGGCGCAGAGCGTGTCCGCGGGCGCGACCTCCGGCCCCGACTCGCCTCCGCCGTCCCACGACGGCGGCGCCGACCGGACTCCGGACCGGTCCCCCACGGGGCGGCCCACCGGGGAGCGCGAGAGCGACGCCGACCGCCGGGACCCCGGCACCGTCGCTCCCTCCGCCGGTGGCCACGGCCGCCCCTCGGACAGCGGCGGCACCGGCCGGGACGACAAGCCCGCGATACCGGGCCAGGGCGACGACCGGGACCGGGAGAAGCTGAAGTTCTTCCTGGCGCTGTGCCAGAAGTACGAGACCGGTGGGCTCGACGCCCGGACCCGGCTGGCCCTGGAGCGGGCGGCCGGCGGTTCGCAGGCGGTCGACCGCTACTGCGACCGGCTGTCGGCCGGCGGCTCCGCCGACGGCGGAACGGGCTCGGACTCCGGGCCCGGCGGTGACGGCCACGATGACGGCGGCGCCGACGACAGCGGTGACGGCGACGGCGGCAGCGGTCCGGGGCACGGCGACGGCAAGCCCAGCGCGTACAGCCCCACGGCCGGGGGCGCGTCGACGGTCCCGGCCACCGGGACCACGGCTCCCTGAAGTCTTCTGCCGAAGGCCCCCGTGAGCAGGGGGCCTTTCGTCATGCCGGGGGGCTTTCGCCACGGGCCCGGGGCTGCGGGTTTCGCCGAAAGGCCCCGGGGCTCGGGGCCTTCGCTATGCAACGCAACGCCACGGCCCGGGGCCGTCCCGGCCGCCGTCCGGCGGTCGCTTCCGTTCCGGAGTGATCTCCCGGGGTCCCTCCGCGGGAGATCCACCGCGGACGGAAGCCCCCGGCGGGAGGCCTCCCCGGGAGGTCCGCGGCGAGGCCCCCCGGCGGGAGGCCCGCCGTGCGGGGCGCGGCGCCCGGGCCCTCCGGCGTCTGCGCCCCTGCTGTTGCGGGGCTTCACCGGCTCTGCTGTGGGGGCGCCTTCACGGGACCGTGCTTCGCGGGCGCCACTTTCTCGGGTCCTGCCTTGAGGGGTGCCTTTCAACGGACTCTGCCGTGCGGGCGCCCCGTTATGCCCCCGGGCAGCGGCCGGACCACCGGCCTGACCTGGTCCGTTCGTGGCCGACGGCCCGGGGCGGCCCGTGCGATCCCTCGCGTGCGCGGGTGCGCCCCGGCACGCTTCGGGGCGCTGTCCGGTCGCGCAGTGCGGCCCGGGAGTGACGGATTCGGCACCGCTTCAGTCCACTGTTCAACCAAGGGTGTGACACTTTTCGAAGCCCCGGCGCAGTATGAAGTGAGCCGACTGGTCATCGGCCGCGTGAAGAGCCGGGGTTCCCCCCGTACCTACGGCTCCACGCATCGGCGCGGGCGGGGCACGTTCCCCCGGCCCCGCCCGCGCCCTCTCTCTCCGACCTCCTCGCCCCCGGCGTCCCGCCGCGGCCGGCAGCATCCCCTGGCACCTTTCCGGCAACGCCCCGGGAACCACGGCGGCGAGCACCTCCCGGCAGCCGCGTCCCGGACGGCACGTCCAGCCGGGGCATCGGGCCCTAACGGTGGACGACCACCTTGTCCCCGGGCCGTACCCGGGCGAAGACCGCGGCGATCCCGGCCCGGTCCCGGACGTTCACGCAGCCGTGCGACGCCCCGGCGTAGCCGCGGGCCGCGAAGTCCGCCGAGTAGTGCACCGCCTGGCCGCCGCTGAAGAACATCGCGTACGGCATGGGGGTGCGGTAGATCGTCGAGACATGGTGGCGGCTCTTGAAGGTGACGGCGAAGACGCCCTCGCGGGTCGGGGTGTACTGCGAGCCGAACCGCACGTCCATCGCCGCGAGCACCCGGCCGTCCGCCATCCACGCCAGGGTGTTGCTGCTCTTGCTGATGCACAGCACCCGCCCGGTGTGGCAGCGCGGATCGGTCCGCGGCAGGGGACGGCTCGTGGGCGGATACAGCGCGGCGCGCGACGGCTGCCGGGTCAGCGAGCGCAGCGCGGCCCAGGTGCCGGGGTCCACCGCGCCGGTGACGGCCCGGTGCTGCCGGGCCTGGAAGGACCGGACCGACGCCGTGGTGACCGAGCCGTAGTAGCCGGTCGGAGCGCGGCCGAAGAGCCCCAGTTGCCGGAGCCGCGCCTGGAGTTCCCGTACCTGGGCGCTCCGGCTGCCGAGGGCCATCACGGGTGCCGGGACCGCCGGCCGCGGTGCGGCGGACGGCCGGGACGGCCGCTTCGCCGCGGGCCGGGTGCCGCCGCCGGTCGTCGCGCCGGGGCCGCGGTGGGACGGCGGCCCGCTCCGGGAGGCGGTGGCCGGCGCCGTGCGGGCCGGGGCCTTGCCGTCGCCCGCGACGGGGGCCCTCGGGGTGCAGCCGGTGGCCGCGCCGGCCGCCAGGACGACGGCCGCGACCGCCGCGACCGCCCCGCGCACACCGCTGCGCGCCGGGCCCCTGCCCACCGGACCCCTGCTGATCAGACCCCTGCACACCAGGAAATTCCAGGCCACCAGAATCCCCCCTCCTCCGGATCTTTCCCCGTTTGACTCTTCCCGGGCTGCCGGTGGGCGAACCCGGGGTACATCCCTGGGTGAAAGGTCCCGCAGCCGGGCCGGCGCGGGGTGCCCTCGCCCCGCCGCCCGGCGCCGCGGACACGGGCCACCGGTGCGTGGCGACAGGGAAGGCACAGCAATGGCGCCAGAGTCGGGCAGCCCCCGGACCACCGAGAGCGGACTTCCCATCGAGCCGGTGTACGGCCCGGAGTCCCTGGCCGGGTGGGACGCGGGGGAGAAGCTGGGCGAGCCGGGGGAGTACCCCTTCACCCGCGGGGTCTACCCGTCGATGTACACGGGCCGGCCCTGGACCATGCGGCAGTACGCGGGCTTCGGCACCGCCACCGAGTCCAACGCCCGCTACCGGGACCTGATCGCCCACGGCACGACGGGCCTGTCCGTGGCGTTCGACCTGCCGACCCAGATGGGCCACGACTCCGACGCGCCCCTCGCGCACGGGGAGGTCGGCAAGGTCGGGGTGGCGGTCGACTCGGCCGAGGACATGCGGGTGCTGTTCGACGGCATCCCGCTGGACCGGGTCTCCACCTCGATGACCATCAACGCCCCGGCCGCGCTGCTGCTGCTGATGTACGGGATCGTCGCCGAGGAACAGGGCATCGCGGCCGGCCGGCTGACCGGCACCGTCCAGAACGACGTGCTCAAGGAGTACATCGCCCGGGGCACCTACATCTTCCCGCCGGTGCCCTCGCTGCGGCTGACCGCGGACATCTTCCAGTACTGCCGGCGGGAGATGCCGAAGTGGAACACCATTTCGATCTCCGGCTACCACATGGCGGAGGCCGGGGCCTCGCCCGCGCAGGAGATCGCGTTCACCCTGGCCGACGGCATCGAGTACGTCCGCACCGCGCTGGCCGCCGGGATGGAGGTGGACGACTTCGCGCCCCGGCTGTCGTTCTTCTTCGTCTCCCGCACCACGCTCCTCGAGGAGGTCGCCAAGTTCCGCGCCGCGCGCCGGATCTGGGCGCGGGTGATGCGCGAGGAGTTCGGTGCCCGGAATCCCAGGTCGATGATGCTGCGCTTCCACACCCAGACCGCGGGGGTGCAGCTCACCGCCCAGCAGCCCGAGGTCAATCTGGTGCGGGTCGCGATTCAGGGGCTCGCCGCCGTGCTCGGCGGCACCCAGTCGCTGCACACCAACTCCTTCGACGAGGCCATCGCGCTGCCGACGGACAAGTCGGCCCGGCTCGCGCTGCGCACCCAGCAGGTGCTGGCCCACGAGACCGATGTCACCGCCACCGTCGACCCGTTCGCCGGTTCGTACGCGGTGGAGCGGATGACCGACGAGGTCGAGGCCGCCGCGGTGGAGCTGATGCGTCGGGTCGAGGACCTGGGCGGCGCGGTCGCCGCGATCGAACGCGGCTTCCAGAAGGGCGAGATCGAGCGCAGCGCGTACCGCATCGCGCAGGAGACGGACTCCGGTGAACGCACCGTGGTGGGGGTCAACCGGTTCCGGACGCCGACGGAGGAGCCGTACCAGCCGCTGCGGGTGGACCCGGCGATCGAGGCGCAGCAGGCCGAGCGGCTGGCCAAGCTGCGCGCGGAGCGGGACCGGGCGGCGGTGGACTCCGCGCTCGGCGCGCTGCGGGGCGCGGCGGCGGGGACGGACAACGTGCTGTACCCCATGAAGCGGGCGCTGGCGGCGCGCGCCACGGTGGGCGAGGTGTGCAACGCACTGCGGGAGGTGTGGGGCGCCTACGAGCCGTCGGACGTGTTCTGACCTGCGAGAACCCTCGGGATGTCCCGGCCCGGGGGCGGCGTCGGCGCTTCTGGCATGTGGACAACTGAGCGAATTGTCGGGGGCCTGTGTCAGACTCCGGGCCATGCTGGGCGTGACCGACCTCCCGACGTATCTCGCCGGACTCGTACTGATCATCCTGTTGCCCGGGCCGAACTCGCTCTACGTGATATCGGTCGCGGCACGGCGCGGTGTGCGCACCGGCTACCGCGCCGCGTGCGGGGTCTTCTGCGGCGACGCCGTGCTGATGGTGCTCTCCGCGGCGGGCGTGGCCTCGCTCCTCCAGGCCAACGCCATGCTCTACGGCATCGTGAAGTACGCGGGCGCCGGCTATCTGACCTGGCTGGCGATCGGCATGCTGCGGGCCGCGTGGAGCATGTGGCGCGCCCGGCACGAGCGCCCGGCCGAGAGCGCCGGTCCTGACCTCGCCGCCACATCGGGGGAGGGCACGGAGGCGGTGGAGCGGCCGTACCGCCGGGCCCTGGTGATCAGCCTGCTCAACCCGAAGGCGATCCTCTTCTTCGTCTCCTTCTTCGTGCAGTTCGTCGACCCCGGGTACGCGCACCCGGCGCTGTCGTTCCTGCTGCTCGGCACGCTGGCCACGCTGTGCTCGTTCCTCTATCTGACCGCGCTCATATTCGGCGGCAGCCGGGTGGCGGCGCAGTTCCGCCGCCGCAAGCGGCTCGCGGCGGGGGCGACTTCGGCGGCGGGGGCGCTCTTCCTCGGCTTCGCGGCGAAGCTGTCGATGTCGAGCGCGGGTTAGGCGTACTGCCCCGCAGCGTTGTTGACGGGGGCCGGCGGCCCGTCCCGTCCGGATCGGCGGTGGGCCCGGCGGGGGTCGGAGCTCACGGCGCGAGGACGTCCAGCTCGGCCATCGCGCCGGCGGTGATCTCCTGGGTGAGTCGCTCGGCACGGGCCGCGTCCCGGGCCCGCACCGCCTCCGCCACCTGGACGTGCAGGGTGACCGCGGCCGGGTCGGGGTCGGTGAACATCACCTGGTGCTCGGTGCGGCCGGTCAGCACTTCCGCCACCACATCGCCGAGCCGGGCGAACATCTCGTTGCCCGAGGCCTGCAGTACGACCCGGTGGAACGCCACGTCGTGCACCAGATAGGCGTCCAGCTGCTGCCCGCGTGAGGTCGCCACCATGCCCAGGGCGTGCCGGGTGAGCTCGGCGCACTGCTCGGGGGTGGCGAGTCCGGCGGCCAGCCCGGCGGCGACCGGTTCGACCGCCGAGCGCAGCACCGTCAGCGACCGCAGCTGGCGCGCCCGGTCGGCGCCGGCCAGCCGCCACCGGATGACCTGCGGGTCGTAGACGTTCCACTGGTCCGCCGGGAGCACGGTCACCCCGACCCGGCGCCGCGACTGCACCAGGTGCATCGACTCCAGGACCCGGACCGCCTCGCGGACCACGGTGCGGGAGACGTCGAAGCGCTCCTCCAGCTCGTCGGTGCGCAGTACGGTCCCCGCCGGGTACTCGCCCGCCGTGATCGCGGGACCGAGGGACGCCAACAGCCGTGCGTGCAGTCCCCGTTCCCGGCCCTGGCTCTCCATGGTCTTCCCGTCTCTCCGGCCGCCCCCTGTGCGGAAGTCAGCCTACGCGCCGGACCGTGACCTCAATTAAGTATGACTTTTAGCGCACAGACTCTTGAATACGTCGTACCTATGAGTTTGAGTGTGGGGCGCGTCGAGGTCGCAGAGGACAGCGAGGTTTTCGCAGATGAACGCCCCCCACGTCGTGGTCGTCATGGGTGTGTCCGGTACGGGCAAATCCACCGTCGGCCAGGCCCTGGCCGCCGAGCTCGGTGTGCCGTACGCCGAGGCGGACGGCTTCCACCCGCCCGCCAACATCGCCAAGATGTCCGGCGGCACCCCGCTCGACGACGCCGACCGCGCGCCCTGGCTCGACGCGATCGGCGCCTGGGCCCGCGGCCGCACCGGCCTCGGCGGGGTGGTCAGCTGCTCCGCCCTCAAGCGCGCCTACCGCGACCGGCTGCGGGCCGCCGCCCCCGGCCTCTGCTTCCTCCACCTCACGGGCGAGCGCTCGCTGATCGCCGAGCGCCTGGACGGGCGCCGGGACCACTTCATGCCCGGTGCTCTGCTCGATTCGCAGTTCGCCGCCCTGGAGCCGCTCCAGGCGGACGAGTGCGGAACCGCCGTCCCCGTCACCGCGGATCCGGCGTCCGTCACCGCACAGGCGGTTGCCGCCCTGGCGCGGTGTCCGGCCCCCACCCCCGTCACCCACCCGTAAAGGAATCGCCGTGACCGGTCGTCTCAGCGCGGAGATACTGGCAGCAGCGGACCCCGTCGAGCCGATCACCTCGGCGGGCCATGCGCAGCTGGGCCTCGCCGTCCTCGTCGGCATAGCCGTCATCGTCCTGCTCATCACCCGCTGGAAGGTGCACGCCTTCCTCGCCCTGACCATCGGCTCCCTCGTCCTCGGCGCCGTCGCGGCGGCCCCCCTCGACAAGGTGACCGAGAGCTTCACCACGGGTCTCGGCGACACCGTCGCGGGTGTCGGGGTGCTCATCGCCCTCGGCGCGATCCTCGGCAAGCTGCTCGCCGACTCCGGCGGGGCGGACCAGATCGTCGACACCATCCTGGCCCGGGCGAGCGAACGCTCCATGCCGTGGGCGATGGCCTTGATCGCGGGGATCATCGGTCTGCCGCTCTTCTTCGAGGTCGGCATCGTGCTGCTGATCCCGGTGGTGCTGCTCGTCGCCAAGCGCGGCCACTACTCCCTGATGCGCATCGGCATCCCGGCGCTGGCCGGCCTGTCCGTGATGCACGGCCTCGTGCCGCCGCACCCCGGCCCGCTCGCCGCCATCGACGCCGTCGGCGCCGACCTCGGCGTCACCCTCGCCCTCGGGGTGCTGGTCGCCGTGCCGACCGTGGTCGTCGCCGGTCCGGTGTTCTCCCGGTACGCCGCCCGCTGGGTGGACGTCACCCCGCCCGAGGGGCTGGTTCCCGAGCGCCCGTCGGAGACCCTGGAGCGCCGCCCGAGCTTCCCCGCCACGGTCGCGACCGTGCTGCTCCCGGTCGCCCTGATGCTGGTCAAGGCGCTGGTGGACATCGTCGTCGACGACCCCGAGGACCACGTCCAGCGGGTCACCGACGTCCTCGGTTCCCCGCTGATCGCCCTGCTCGCGGCCGTGGTCGTCGGGATGTTCACGCTCGGCCGGGCGGCCGGCTTCGGCAAGGACCGGCTGGCCACGACGGTGGAGAAGTCGCTGGTGCCGATCGCCGGGATCCTGCTGATCGTCGGCGCCGGCGGCGGCTTCAAGCAGACGCTGATCGACTGCGGCGTCGGGCAGATGATCCTGGAGTTCTCCCGGGACTGGTCGGTCTCCGCGCTGCTGCTCGCCTGGCTGATCGCGGTCGGCATCCGGCTGGCGACGGGGTCGGCGACGGTGGCCACCATCTCCGCCGCCGGGCTGGTCGGCCCGCTCGCGGCCGAGATGAGCACCCCGCAGGTGGCCTTGCTGGTCCTGGCGATCGGGGCGGGCTCCCTCTTCTTCAGCCATGTGAACGACGCCGGCTTCTGGCTGGTGAAGGAGTACTTCGGGATGAGCGTCGGCCAGACGTTCAAGACCTGGTCGGTGATGGAGACCATCATCTCGGTGGTCGGCATCGGCTTCGTCCTGCTGCTCTCGCTGGTCCTGCCGTAGTGCCGGTCCTGCCGTAGCGGGCGGGGGCCGGGTCCGGACGCTCGGATCCGGTCCCGCAGCCGCCCCCGCGCCCGCCGCGGGCACCGACCCCCGGCGCCGTGGCCCCGCCCCGAGGGGGCCGCGGCGCCGGCGCGTCCGCCGCCCCGCTACCGTCGCCGCATGACGAAGCCGAGGCTGCGCGCCCACGAGTGGTGCGGGACGACCTGGGACGATCCGTCCGAGGACCGACTCCACGACCTGCTCGCCGATATGAATCTGCGTCACTGCTTCGTGGTCGTCGACCGGCTCGACGCCCCCGGACCCGGGGACCACTACATGCAGGTCCACCTCAACGAGGACATGAGCTGCCTCGTCGAGTACCGCTCGGGCGGCCCCGGGACGCACCACCGGGCCGTGGTGACCGAGCCGTTCGGCCTCGGCGGCTGCGACATCGTCGCCCCGGTCCTTCAGGCCTGGGCCTTCGAACGCGCCGGCTGGCGCGAGGCGCTGCCCTGGGTGCCCTGGGACGCCGAACGGGACGCGCCCCGCGAGGAGGGTGCCCCCGGCCAGGCCGGGTGAGCGGCGAGGTCGGACGGGTCGTGCGTGGCCAGGGCCACGTAGCCGTCGGGCCGGACGAGGAAGAGGCCGTCCTCGGCGTAGGCCCCGTGGGCGACCGGGGCGTCCGCCGGTACGCGGTGGGCGTGGATCATCTCCCCGTCGACCGGCGGGAGTTCGGCCGAGCCGAAGGCGAGCAGGGTGAAGTGGGGTCCGCGGAAGAGGTCGAACAGGCGTGAACCGTCCGGCAGCGGGGCGTCCGGGGCCCGGTCACCGGCCCGCAGCGCGCCCTCCGGCAGGGCGTTCCGCTGCTCGACCGCCAGCGATCCGTCCCGGTAGCCCAGCCCCAACTGCTGCGTCCCGGCGTCGCGTCGGGGCATCACGTCGCGGGGCGCGGACATCATGGCCCGGTGGAGGTCCGTGCTGATGCCGAGCACACCGGCGGCGATCGGGATCCGTTCCTCCTCGTAGGTGTCGAGCAGTTCCGGCCCGGCGAGGCCCTGGAGGGCGAGGCCGAGTTTCCAGCCGAGGTTGTAGGCGTCCTGCACGCTGGTGTTGAGCCCCTGGGCGCCCGCGGGGGAGTGGATGTGGGCGGCGTCGCCGGCGAGGAAGACCCGGCCGGACCGGAAGCGGTCCGCCATCGCGGCGCGGGCCCGGAAGTCCGAGGCCCACAGCACCTCGTGGATGTTCCCGGCCGCGAGATGGGTGCGCTCGGCGATCACGGCCCGGATGCCCTCCGGTGACAGGTCCGGTGCGGAGCCGTCCGTGTACCGGGCGTAGATCT
Source organism: Streptomyces sp. NPDC001922 (assembly GCF_042891165.1). Classification (NCBI taxonomy): domain Bacteria; kingdom Bacillati; phylum Actinomycetota; class Actinomycetes; order Kitasatosporales; family Streptomycetaceae; genus Streptomyces; species Streptomyces sp. NPDC001922. Next base: position 405,413 of record NZ_JBIASV010000005.1, read on the forward strand.
GGAACGTGTCGGTCCCCGCGAGCGGGCACATCATGAGCACTCCGGCGGGCGAGTGCGGCCAGACGTGCCAGTTGAGCCGGTCGATGCCGTCCGCCCGGACGTCGGCCACCAGCATGGGCTCCGGATCGACCGTCTCTCCGGTCATGCCGATGCCCAGGGCCTTGCGGACGGTGCTGCGTCCGCCGTCGGCCGCGACGAGGTAGGCGGCGCGGACGTTCTCCACCGAGCCGTCCGCGCGGGTGAGGGTGGCGGTGACGCCGTCGGCGTCCTGGGTGAAGCCGGTGAGTGCGGTGGAGAAGCGGACCTCCCCTCCGAGTTCGCGCAGCCGGGTGTACAGGATCTCCTGGGTGCGCCACTGCGGCAGCATCAGCGCCTCGCCGTAGGGCGCGGTGGGCGTCGGCTCGCCCCGCGGAATCATGTCCCACTCGTCCCCCCGCTGCCCGTCCGTCCACGTCACCATCGGCGGCAGCGGGCCGCCCGCCGCGTACGCCGCGTCGATGACGCCGAGATCGTCCAGGACCTCCAGCGTGCGCGGCTGCAGCCCCTTCCCCCGCGACCCGGGGAACAGCGCCGCGGCCCGCTCGACGATCCGGGCCCGTACCCCCCGCCGCGTCAGGTCACAGGCGAGTGCGAGGCCGGTCGGCCCGGCTCCGGCGATCAGAACGTCCGCGTGCTTAACGTTGTTAAGTTCCATGCCTCAGAGGATCGACTTAACGGTGTTAAGTTGTCAAGGGTGGAGGGGGCTTGGGGGATTCGCCGGATGGTGATGGGGGCGGCGCGGGAGGCGGCGACGGCCGACGGGGCGACGTGGCCGGTCCGGGTGAACGGGGTGGGCACCGCGCCGCGTTCGGGGTGCCGGGGTGCCGGGGTGCCGGGGTGCCGGGGTGCCGGGGCCGGGCCGGGGTGGCATGGCGCTGCGTCGGATCGTCCGCGGGTCGACGGCGCGCGGCCCTGGCGCCGTGTCCCGGGCGTCGGGGCCGCGCTCGTCGGGGCGCGTGCCGAGCCCCTGGGGGCGCCTCAGCCGGCGCGGCCGTGCAGCCAGGCCGGGTGAGCGGCGAGGTCGGACGGGTCGTGCGTGGCCAGGGCCACGTAGCCGTCGGGGCGGACGAGGAAGAGGCCCTGGTCGGCGTAGGCCTCGTCGGCGATGGGGGTGCCGGCCGGTATGCGGTGGGTGTGGATCATCTCGCTGTCGACGGGCGGGATTTCGGTTGTGCCGAAGGCGAGCAGGGTGAAGTGGGGTCCGCGGAAGAGGTCGAAGAGGCGGGTGCCGTCCGGCAGCGGGGCGTCCGGAGCCCGGTCGCCGGCCCGCAGCGCGCCCTCCGGTACGGCGCTCCGTCGCTCGGCCGTCAACGAACCGCCCCGGTAGTTGATCTTCAACTGCCCGGTTTCGTCGGGCCGTTGCTTCATCCCCTTGGCGGCCAGCTCCAGCCGGTGGATGCGGGAGCTGATCCCGAGTACACCGGCGGCGATCGGGATCCGTTCCTCCTCATAGGTGTCGAGCAGTTCCGGCCCGGCGAGGCCCTGGAGGACGAGGTCGAGTTTCCAGCCGAGGTTGTAGGCGTCCTGCACGCTGGTGTTGAGCCCCTGGCCGCCGGCCGGGGAGTGGATGTGGGCGGCGTCGCCGGCGAGGAAGACCCGGCCGGACCGGAAGCGGTCCGCCATCGCGGCGCGCGCCCGGAAACCGGACACCCACAGCACCTCACGGATGTTCTCGGCCGTCAGATGCGTGCGCTCGGCGACCACGGCCCGGATGCCTTCGGGGGAGACGTCCGGGGCCGCGTCGCTCTCGGTGAACCGGGCGAAGACCTGGAAGGTGTCCGTCCCCGGGAGCGGGCCCAGGGCGAGCATGCCGCCCGACGCCTGCTGCCACAGATGCCAGTTGAGCCGGTCGATGCCGTCCGCCCGGACGTCCCCCACCAGCATCGTGTCCGGGGTGACGGTCTCACCGGTCATGCCGATGCCCAGGGCCTTGCGGACGGTGCTGCGTCCGCCGTCGGCCGCGACGAGGCAGGCGGCGCGGACGGTGGTCTCCGTACCGTCTGCGCCGGTGACCGTGGCGGTGACGCCGTCGGCGTCCTGGGTGAAGTCGGTGAGTTCGGTGGAGAAGTGGACCTCCCCGCCGAGTTCGCGCAGCCGGGTGTACAGGATCTCCTGGGTGCGCCACTGCGGCAGCATCCATGCCTCGGCGTACGGGGTGGTCGGTGTCGGGCCGCTCCGCGGGATCAGATTCCACTCGTCGCCCCGTTGCCCGTCGGTCCACGTCACCATCCGGGGGATCGGGCCGCCCGCCGCGTGCACCGCGTCGATGATCCCGAGATCGTCGAAGACCTCCAGGGTCCGAGGCTGCAGCCCCGTCCCTCGTGAGCCGGGGAACAGCTCCGCCGACCGCTCGACGATCCGGGCCCGGATGCCGCGCCGTGCCAGATCGCAGCCGAGAGTGAGCCCCGTGGGTCCGGCCCCGGCGATCAGTGCACCCGTGTTCCCGCCCCAGCCTTTAACGTTGTTAAGCTCCATCTTTCCGAGGCTGGCCTTAATGACGTTAAATTGTCAAGAGGTGACAGCGCTGACAGGGAGAATGGCTGAATGGCGACGACGCGACTGGACCGGACGCAGATGGTGGACACCGCGCTGCGGCTGCTGAACGAGCTGGGGCTCAACGGCCTGACGCTGCGTCGGATCGCCAAGGAGCTGAACGTGCAGGCGCCCGCGCTCTACTGGCACTTCAAGAACAAGCAGGAACTGCTCGACGAGATGGCCACCGAGATGTTCCGGCGCATGGTGGGCCCTCCGGAGGGCCGGCCCGCGGTCCGCGACTGGCAGGAGCGCCTCGCGCAGTCCTGCCGGGGGTTGCGCCGCGGGCTGCTCGGGTATCGCGACGGCGCCAAGGTGTTCAGCGGCACCCGCTTCACCGGCCGGGACCACGCCCCGTACCTCGAGGAGCATCTCCAGGCCCTGGTCGAGGCCGGGTTCACCCCGGCCGACGCGGTGCAGGCGTACTTCACGGCGTACGCCTTCACCATCGGCTTCGTGATCGAGGAGCAGGCGGTGTACCCGGAGCCGGGCGAGCGTGACCCGCGCTACGACCCGGTCGAGCGCGCCGAGAACATCGGCGCGGACTTCCCGCTGGCCGCCGCGGCCGGGACGGACCTTTTCTCCGGCTACGAGAAGCGCTTCGAGGCGGGCCTGCGGATCGTCGTCGCGGGAGCCGAGCAGATGCGGGTGGGGGCGGCCCCGCCGGGGGCGTGACGGGCGGGTGTGACGGACGGGGCGGGGCCGGCGCCGAGGGGCTGCGGCCCAGGCCGGCGCCGGCAGTGAGCCCTCGGGCCCCAAAAGCTTCCTACGCGGTCAGCAGCTTGCTACGTGGTCAGCTCAGCGCCTTCTCGATCGCTTCGAAGATGTCCGCGTCGGTCTCCTGCTGCCAGGACGGCAGGTCCGGCCAGTCCGCCACGTAGCCGGGCTTCGGGTCGTCGAAGTGCTTGAACATCTGGGCGGTCCAGCACGTCGCGACGAAGCGGCTCTTCTGCTCGCGGGACAGCCGGGCCGTGGTGCCCCCGCTGATCTCGACGAACTGGCGCACCTGCTCGTAGACGGAGCCCGCCGCCTCGCGCTCCCACTGCGGGGTGTCGTCCCACCCGGTCACGTACCCGGCCTTCGGCTCGCCGGGGAAGTGCTGCTGGACGCCTGCGATCCAGGATTCCCGGAACAGTCGTGCACCATCGGTCTGCGACATGCCTACCCCTCTCGTCGCGGCGTGTTCAGAGTGGCGATCTCTTCCCCCAGCTCCGCCACGCGGTGGTCCCGGCTGAGGGGGCCGAACTCGTCGCACATATAACGGGGTTTACGGGCGGCCGTCACGACCCCAGGGCGTCACCGCCTTCGCCGCCGCCAACCGCTCCGGGGCGGGATCGGCGCAGCCTCCGGCGTGCCGGTCGAACGGCGCCGCTTCGGCGGGAGCCCCACCCGGCCCGCCGCCCCCCGCCACCCCGCCCCAGCACCCGGACTCCCCGCGTGCTCCCCGTGATCGCTTCCGTGCGCTGGGGCGGACCGGGTGAGATGTATCCTTACTCTCTGTCGCGCCATGCTCACTTGGGGTAGCGTCTGCGTTCCGCTTGTCGCAGTCGCACCTTCACGAGAGGCGTTTGCCCATGCGCACCGCCGTCGCGGACGTACCCCACTCGTACACCCTCTACTGCCCGCCGCTGCGCACCTCGCCGCTGGTCGCCCGCGACTTCGTGGCCACGGTGCTCCGCTCGGAGCGGCTGGACCATCTCGTCGACACGGCGATGCTCTGCACGTCCGAGCTGGTGACCAACGCCTATCTGCACGCCCGCGGCCTCGGTTCGCTGCTCTGGCTGGCGATCGAGGCGGCCGACGTCCGGGTCACGGTGTACGACGGGACGGCCGAGCCGGTCACCCGGCGTCCCGCCACCGCCGACGGGGAGAGCGGGCGCGGGCTGCACCTGGTGGACGTCCTCACCCATGGCCGCTGGGGCACGGCGCTCGGCGCGCCGATGGGGCTGGGCGGCGCCCAGGGCAAGGGCGTGTGGTTCACGCTCCCCGTCGCGGTGGCGCCAGTGCCCGTTTGATCCGCGGGGTCAGCGGCGTCTCCACCCACCGGTACAGCAGCCACGCCGTCGCCAGCATCGCGGCGATCGTCAGCGGCAGGGTGGCGTACGCGGGCAGTCCGAGCGTCCGGTGCAGCACGTGGACCGTCACCCAGCCCAGGTGCTCGTGCACCAGGTAGAAGGGGTAGGTCAGGGCTCCGGCCACGGTCAGCCAGGGCCAGTTCGCCCAGCGGAGGTACCCCAGGGCCACCGCGCCCACCGCGACGAAGCCCAGGGTGACCACGGCGACGATGCCCAGCGAGGGGCGGTAGGAGAAGAACTCCGGGTCCGCCGGGTGCCAGAGGCGGTCGACGGCGTAGTGCTGACCGATCAGCCAGCTTGCCGTAACGATTCCCCACGCGGTCATGTCACGCCGGTCGAGGTGGAGCAGGTACAGGCCGATGCCGCCGATGAAGAACGGCGCGTACTCCGGCATCAGCACCAGGTCGAGCAGCGGCTCGCCCGCGGCCTCGGCCACGGCCGCCGCCAGCGTCCACACCGCGCAGAACAGCACGATGCGCTGCCGGTTGGCGCCGGGGAGGATGACGCAGAGCGCGAACAGGGCGTAGAAGCGCAGCTCCGCCCAGAGGGTCCAGCACACGCCGAGCACCCGGTCGACGCCCAGCGGCATCTGCAGCATCGTCAGATTGGTCAGGGCGTCGCTCGGCGACACCGCCTCGTACGTCACCCAGGGGAGCGCGAACACCGCCGTGACCAGGATGATCGCTGCCCAGTAGGCGGGGAAGAGGCGGGAGACGCGGGAGGCGAAGAAGGCGCGCAGCGGCCGGCCCCAGCCGCTCATGCAGATCACGAAGCCGCTGATGACGAAGAAGATCTGGACGCCCAGACAGCCGTAGGCGAACAGCTGGGACGCGGTGGGGAACTGGACGGCGGGGGAGCTGCCCCAGGCCTCGCCGATCTCGCCGTCCCGGCCGCCGAAGTGGTAGCAGGCGACCATCAGGGCGGCTATCAGCCGCAGACCGTCGAGGGCGCGCAGCCGCGCGGCCCGGGGCGCGCTGGATATGGTGCGCGCCGCGGGCCGTTCCCGCGGCGCGGGCGCTCCCGGTGAGGGCTTCGGGAGCGTGGTGCCGGCCGGAGCCGTCATCCGAACACGGCTTTCTTCTTCACCAGGCGCCGCTGCACGGCGCGGGCCCGGCGCGCGACCCGGCGGACCGCGGCGTTCCGCGGCAGGAAGGCGAGCTGGGACGGGATGGCCCCGGGCAGCGCCAGCGAGGTCAGCCGGCGGCGCTTGAAGTAGCGCCAGGTGCGGGTGTCGAGCCGGGTGGCCAGGAAGCGCTCCGCCTCGGCCCGCAGGCCGGGGTAGATCTGCGACTGCATGGCGTAGCCGACCGCGGCGACCAGCCCGGTGAGGCGGTCCGCGACCTCCTCGCGGGACGGGGAGCTCCAGCCGGTGACGGCGGCCGCGTCGGTGATCTCCGGCAGCAGAGCGTCGACCACGGTGACCGGGACGCGGTTGCTGTTCTGGTACGGGCTGAGCCGCTCCAGCAGCAGGTCGGTGCCGGCGCGGGCCACCGGGAGGCCGTAGAACGCGCTCGCGGTGAGCAGCGCGGTGGAGAAGCAGCCGACGACGAGCGCGGGCCGCATCCGCTGGTACAGCACCTCGGCGAGCACCGGGGTGTCGAGCACGGTCAGCCGGACGCCCAGCTCGCCGGCCTCCTTCTCCAGCACGCGCGACCAGCGGGCGGGAGCGGTGGGGTGCGGCTTGAACACGATGGTGCGGTGGCCCAGTTCGGCGGCGCCGCGCAGCATCGTCACATGCAGCTGCTCCTCCTCCTCGGGGGTGAGGATGTCCAGGGCCGACAGGTACTGGCCGAGGAGCAGCGCGGGGGCCGTCGGCTCCGGCAGGGCCTCGCCGCCGGCCTGGTCCTCGGCCAGTTCGGCGAGGACGGCGGTGAAGACGTCGGTGGGGACGACTTCCGGCTCGACGCCGAACTCGGTGAGCAGCAGCGGGCGCAGGCCCGGGACGAGGTCCAGGTGGAGCAGCCGCCGGATCCGGGTGCCGACCAGCGGGTCGAGCTTGTTGCGGGTCGGGCCGTAGCTCATCAGCCCGTCGGCGTAGACGTCGACCGGGGCCCCCGGGAAGAGCTGGGTCAGCGCCAGCGACGGGTTGACCTGGATGGATTCGACGGCGAGTTCGACCTCGTCGTCGCCGAGCCCCCAGAGCAGCCGCAGATGGCGCTCCCAGAGCGGGACGTCGTCCTGGCGCGGGGACCAGCCGCCGGGGTGGAACGGGCTGATCGTCTCGTTCCAGGACAGCACCCGGTCGAAGCGTCCGCGGAGCCGTTTGAAGCCGGGCATGGTGTCCACGGACGGCGTGGTCTCGGGCGTCGTCGCGTTGTTGCTGATCAGCAGCAGCCGGCGGTCGGCGGGCCCGAAGCAGTCCGCGTCGAGGGCGGCGGCCAGCGTCGCGGCGCCGTAGAGGGTGGAGGCGAAGAAGATCTGCGTCTTCCGGCGGCTCCGTGCGAGGGCGGGCATCAGGCGGCCACCTCCGTGGTGACGGGCCGGCGGCGCACTCGCCGCAGCCGCGCAGCGCGCTGAATGTCCATGGAGTCGATGGCCTCCTGCAGAACGTCCTGCGGCATGCGCTTCAATGCGGCGGCGCTCATCGCCCGCAATTTACGCGCCACCGCAGGCTCGAACCTTTCGATACCGGCGAGGTGGTGGGAAATGATGGCGCAATACGTGCGCACGGCTTTCGGGAGCAATGCGTCGGCGTTCGGATCCTTCGCCGTCTCGTCGATCACCTGGTCGAATGCGCGAATGAAGTCGAGCTGGCGGACATCGCCGATCTGGGTCAGGGAGGAGGCGACCCCGCGGCGGTAGAACACGCCGAGCAGGCCGAGCACCGCGAACGACCGCGCCTCGCGGTGCAGCCGCCAGATCCACGGCCGGTCCTCGGCGGTGCGCAGCCCGTCCCGGAAGTGCAGCAGCCCCTCGTCGGCGAGCCGCCGGTGGTACATGCCGGCCCAGGCGTAGGCGTAGTCGACGGAGGTGCTGCGGTCGGCGGGCAGGATCGCCTCACGCGGCGGCATGACGACGCCGCGCCGGCCGTGCGGGACACGGTGGATGCTGCGTGCCCTGGCCGTGCACTGGACGTGGTCGGTGCGGACGAAGTCGCAGCCCAGGTCCTCCATGGCGGCGAGCAGCTGCTCGTAGTACCCGGGCGCGAGCCAGTCGTCCCCGTCGAGGAACGTCAGGTACTCACCGCGCGCGGCGTCGAGGCCGGTGTTGCGCGCGGTGGCGAGACCGCCGTTCTGCTCGTGCCGCACCACGACGGCACCCGGCAGGTCCCGCGCGGCCCGGTCGAGGATCTCCGGGGTCCCGTCCGTCGAACAGTCGTCGACGAGAATGAATTCGAAGTCCTCCCGGGCGTTCGCGCGGAGACTTCTCAGGGTGTCGGGCGCGTATGTCTGCACGTTGTAGAACGGCACGATGACGGAGAGCTTAACCACCCGGGTGACGGTAGGCGGCTCCCCGACCGTAGTCTTGACCTACGGTGAACTCACGGGTGAACGAAATATGGCGGATCGGTTAACCGGCTTCCGTCACGGGCCGATTCGCCATTCGGCGATGTGCTGTTAACCCTTTGTTGCGGCTGTGTTGGGCCGCGACTCGAAATGCCTTCCTAGCGTCATCGACGTGCCAGTAACCAGTCACCGCCAGCGGGTTGCCGTGCTCGCCGATTCCGATACTCGATGGAAATGGGGCGCGCTCACCGCAAACCGCCTCGTATCGGACATCCGCCTCGACGGATTCCTCCTGCGCGGACGCGCCACCCCGACCCCCCGTCAACTCGACGAAGTGGGTGTACGGGCCGACTCGCTGCGCGAGGTCACCGGCGTCGAATTCCTGCGGACCGTCGCGGATTCAGCGTACGACGTCGTCGTTCTCGCCTGTGTGGGCGGGGCCGTCCAGGCGATGCTGCACGGACTGGCCCGCGCGACGGCTACCGCCGCGGCCGGCCCGGACGGGGTCCGCCGCAAGCGCCCCGTGGTCGTCACCGGCTACGTCGGCGTGGTCTACGAGAAGCTGGCCGACGGGCTGCTGCTCCGGCACGGGGCCGACCTCGTGCTCGCCAACTCCCGCCACGACGCCGAGCGGTTCCGCGCCGTCTACCGGGGGGTGAACGCGGGCACGGACAGCGTCGTCGAGACCGCGCTCCCCTTCCTCGGCGGCGCGCGCCACGACGAGCAGGCCCGCGGCGACCGCCCCTTCACCGTGGTCTTCGCCGCCCAGCCCTCCGTCCCGGAGAACCGCGCCGACCGCACGTACCTGCTGCGCCGGGCCGCCGCCCACGCCCGGCTGCACCCCGGCCGGGAGGTGCTGGTCAAGCTGCGCAGCAAGCCCGGCGAGCACACCACGCACATCGAGGAACTGCCCTACCAGAAGCTCGCCGCACGGCTGCCCGGCGGACTCCCCGACAACTGCCGCCTGGTCTACGGGCACATGGGGGAGGTGCTGGACCGCACCGACCTGCTGGTCACGGTCAGCTCCACCGCCGCGCTGGAGGCGCTGCACCGGCACATCCCGACCGCCGTCCTCACCGACCTGGGGGTCCGCGAGGCGCTGGGCAACCACCACTTCCTCGGGTCCGGCTGCCTGCTCTCCTGGGACGAACTGGACGCCGGGCGGACCCCCGAGGCGGACGCCGGCTGGCTCGGCCGGCAGGGCGTCGCCGCCGACGGCCCGTACGAGACGGCCTTCGACGCCGCCCGGAACCGGCTGGCCGAACTCGTCGCCGCGGACGGGCTCCCGCCGATCCGCCCCTACTACACCAACGCCACGGCGCCCGGCTATCTCCCCGGCATCCTCGCCCGGCACGCCCTGGACCCCACGGGCGAACCACTGCCCGGGGCGAGCGCCGAACCGCGCGAGGAGAGCGCCCTGCGCCGCGCCACCCGCGGCTTCGCCCGCGACGCGGCCCGCACCGCCTACCGGCAGGGCGTCCAGCGCGTGGCGCCCGCGATCCGCCGCTGGGGGCAGCTGTGAGCGCCATACCCGGGGCGGCCGGGCCGTCGCGCGCCGCCGCCGCGGGGCCGGTGACGCGCTCCGCACGGTCCGCCGCCGCCTCGTCCGCCATGGCCTCGTCCGCCACGGCCACCGCGCCGCCGCGGTCCACTCCCGCGCCGCCGGGCAGCCCCGCGCCGACGCCGATCCGGGCTGCCGGGACGCAGCCCGCCGAACTCCCCGAAGGAGCCGTGATGCCTCCCACCGTGCTGGCCGTCATTCCCGCGCGAGGCGGGTCGAAGGGCGTGCCCGCGAAGAACCTCGCGGCCGTCGGGGGCGTGCCCCTGGTGGTGCGGGCCGTCCGCGAGTGCCTGGCGAGCCGGATCGTCACCGACGTCGTGGTCTCCACCGACGACGCGGGCATCGCCGCGGCCGCCCGGGGCGCGGGCGCCGACGTGGTGCAGCGCCCGGCCGTCATCGCGGGCGACACCGCCACCAGCGAGGCCGCCGTGCTGCACGCGATGGACGCGCACGAGGCCCTGCACGGCCGCGCGGTCGGGACCGTGCTGCTCGTCCAGTGCACCAGCCCCTTCCTCGCCCGGGAGGACATCGACGGGGTGGCCGCCGCGGTCGCCGAGGACGGCGCCGACAGCGCGCTGACCGTCGCCGCCTTCCACGGCTTCGTCTGGCGCGAGGGCGACGGGACGGCCGGCCCGGCGGACGCCGCCGACGGCGACGCCAGCGGCGTCAACCACGACAAGTCCTACCGCCCGCGCCGCCAGGACCGGCCGCAGGACCTGCTGGAGACCGGCGCCGCGTACGCCATGGACGCCGCGGGCTTCCGCGAGGCGGGGCACCGGTTCTTCGGCCGCACCTCCCTGGTGCGCACCGACCCGGCCCGCGTGCTGGAGGTCGACGACCCGCACGATCTGGCCCGCGCCCGCGCGCTCGCGCCCCTGATGGACGCCCCGCGCCCCGGCGCACTCCCCACCCGCGACGACATCGACGCGGTGGTACTCGACTTCGACGGCACCCAGACCGACGACAGGGTGCTCGTCGACTCCGACGGACGGGAAATGGTCGCCGTGCACCGCGGCGACGGGCTCGGGATCGCGGCACTGCGCCGCTCCGGTCTCGGCCTGCTGATCCTGTCCACGGAGCAGAACCCGGTCGTCGCCGCACGGGCCCGCAAGCTGCGGGTCCCCGTACTCCACGGCATCGACCGGAAGGACCTCGCACTCAAGCAGTGGTGCGAGGAGCAGGGCATCGCGCCGGAGCGGGTGCTCTACGTCGGCAACGACGTGAACGACCTGCCGTGTTTCGGCCTCGTCGGCTGGCCCGTCGCGGTCGCCGGTGCGCACGACATCGTGCGCGGCGCCGCACGCGCGGTCACCTCCACCCCCGGAGGAAACGGCGCGATCCGCGAGATCGCCTCGTGGATCCTCGGCCCCTCCCTCTAGAAGAAGGAACTGACTCACATGAGCACCACCCCCCGTCTGCGCACCCTCGGCAACAAGACCGCGGGCCCCGGCAACCCCGTGTACGTCACGGGCGAGATCGGCATCAACCACAACGGTGACCTGGAGAACGCCTTCAAGCTCATCGACGCGGCCGCCGACGCCGGCTGCGACGCGGTCAAGTTCCAGAAGCGCACCCCGGAGATCTGCACCCCGCGCGACCAGTGGGACATCGAGCGCGACACCCCCTGGGGCCGGATGACCTACATCGACTACCGGCACCGCGTGGAGTTCGGCGAGGACGAGTACCGGCAGATCGACGAGCACTGCAAGAAGCGCGGCATCGCCTGGTTCGCCTCCCCGTGGGACACCGAGGCCGTCGCCTTCCTGGAGAAGTTCGACGTCCCGGCGCACAAGGTCGCCTCGGCCTCGCTGACCGACGACGAGCTGCTGCGCGCCCTGCGCGCCACCGGCCGCACGATCATCCTGTCGACCGGCATGTCCACCCCGAAGCAGATCCGGCACGCCGTCGAGGTCCTGGGCAGCGACAACATCCTGCTCTGCCACGCCACCAGCACCTACCCGGCCAAGGCCGAGGAGCTCAACCTCAACGTGATCAACACGCTGAAGGAGGAGTACCCGAACGTGCCGATCGGCTACTCCGGCCACGAGACCGGTCTGCAGACCACCCTCGCCGCCGTCGCCCTCGGCGCCGCCTTCATCGAGCGCCACATCACCCTCGACCGCGCCATGTGGGGCTCCGACCAGGCCGCCTCCGTGGAGCCGCAGGGCCTGCAGCGCCTCGTCCGGGACATCCGGGTCGTCGAGGAGTCGCTCGGCGACGGCGTCAAGAAGGTCTACGAGAGCGAGCTCGGCCCGATGAAGAAGCTGCGCCGGGTGCCCGGTGTCATCGCCGAGGGTGCCGACCGCGAGCCGGTCGCCGTCTGAACCGGCCGGAACCGCGCTGCCGGCGAGAAGCTGCCGCGCGAGAACACGAGGTGGAGCTCGGTGAGTACACCTGACGGGCCGCTGGGCCCGCCCCCGGAAGCGGCTCCGGCCCGGCGCACGCCGGCACCGGCGGGCCGCTTCCGGGGCCCGGACCGGGCGGACCGCTCCCCGGCGGACCGCCCGCCGACGGATTGCCAGGCGGCCCCGGGGGCCCCGGACGCGGGGACGCCGAAGGGCACGCCCGTCGCGGGGTCCCCGGCGCGAACCGTCGCGGGGACGCGGGCCGGACGGCGTTCCGCGGCGGGGGAGACGCTCGCCTTCGTGGAGAGCCCGGTCCAGCTCCTGAACGTGCTGGAGTGGGTGTACGCCGACCGCCGTCGGGCGGCCGGTCAGCACGAGTCGGGGCCGGCCTCGGCCGACGGCCGGATCCCCGCCCCCGCTTCCGGGGAGGCCGCTGTACCCGGGCCCGCTGCGGAACCCGGGCCCGGCGCCGCGCCCGGACCCCCCGCAGTCCCGGGGCCCGCCGCCGAACCCGGAGCCGCCGCGCCCGGCGACGCCGTGCGTCCCGCGCCGGACGGCGGCCGGCCCACCGCACCCGGCAGTGCGGTCCACCCCACCCCGGACACCCCGAACCCAGGCACCGCGAACCCGGACACCCCCACCCCGGACGCCACCGCCCCGTTCGCGCGCCGGGGCGCCGGGCCGTCCGGCAGCGGCGGCATCACCGTCGTCGTGCTCTCCCCGACCGACCCCATGACCCGCGGCCAGCTGCGCCGGATGGCCGAGCTCGCCCGGGACGAGGGGCTCACGGTGCGCTGGGAGGAGGCCCGGGGCGGGGCCGGAGCGCCCTTCCAGACCATCGGCTCGCTGGCCCCCGCGCTGCGCCGGGCCGCACGGATCGTCATCGGCGACCCGTTCTCCCGGTACGTACAGCTGCTGCTCACCCTCGCCCGCGCCCGGGACCTCGTCGTGGTGGACGACGGCACCGCGACCATGGAGTTCGTGGCCCAGCTGGCGCGCGGCGAACGGCTGGTGCGCTGGCACCGCACCGGGCGCCGCGGAGGGGCCCGCGAGGCCGTCTTCGCGCCGGTCGCCGCGGCGGCCCGGCGCCGGCTCACGCCCCGGCGGGGCCACCGCGTCGAGGTGTTCAGCTCGATGCCGGTCGAGCCCCCGGACGGCGTCACCGTGACCGGGAACGCGTTCGCCTGGACCCGGGCCCGCTTCGGCCCGCCGCAGCTCACCCGGGGATCCGACCTGGTCGGGACCTCCCTGGCGGAGACCGGGGTGGTCGACCTCGACCGCTACATCGAGGCGGTCGGCGCCCTGGCCCGGGCCCACGGGGCCACCCGGTACTTCGCCCACCGGCGGGAGAGCGCGGAGAAGCTGCGCCGGCTCTCCGAGGAGACCGGGCTGGAGATCGTCCGGCCCGACCTGCCGCTGGAGCTGATCGCCCGGCGCGGGCCCATCGGCCGGACGATCCTGAGCTTCCCGTCCACCGTGGTGCACACCCTGCCGCTGGCCCTGGCCGGAACCGAGGTGAAGGTGGCCGTCTTCGACATCGACCCGGCCTGGCTCACGGACACCGCGTCCCCCCGGGCCCAGGGGTTCCTCTCCGGAGTCACCGGCAGCGCCCGTGACGTGCACCGACTCGATTCGCTGCCCGCTTCGGCGCCCTGAGCGGTACGGCTCGGCGCCCTGAGCGGTACGGGGCGGGCGGTCGGCGGGGCCGGGCCACCGGCCGTACGGCGCCGACCGGACCGCCGAACGCACAGTCCCGTCTGATACCCGTCCAGGAGCGTGCTCATGCCGACCGGGACCGGTTTTCCTTCGCCTATCGGGCTGAACTTTTGTTGATCGAAGGGCAGTTGCCCGGTGTGCGGACGTACCCTTCAAAGGGTGAACCAACTGATGTCCGCCGACACCGATGCCGACCTGCCCGCAGACTCCGAACTGCCCGGGGTGCTCCCCGACGCACTGCGCACCGAGCTCATCGCCTTCCGCCGTGACCTCCACATGCACCCCGAGCTGGGCAATCAGGAGTTCCGCACCACCGCCGCGATCAAGGCGCGGCTGGAGAAGGCAGGGCTCAAACCCCGCGTCCTCGCGGTCGGCACCGGGCTCGTCTGCGACATCGGCACCGAGGAGGGCGGACGGCCCGTCGCGGGAGGACGGCCGCAGCCGCCGCGCCCGATGCTGGCGCTCCGGGCGGACATCGACGGCCTGCCCATCCCGGACACCAAGACCGTTCCGTACCGCTCGACCGTGCCCGACCGGGCCCACGCCTGCGGCCACGACGTGCACACCACCGTCGTGCTGGGCGCCGGGCTGGTCCTCGCCGAGCTGGACCGGGCCGGTCTGCTGCCGCATCCGGTCCGGCTGATCTTCCAGCCGGCCGAGGAGGTGCTGCCCGGCGGCGCCGCCGACGCCATCGACTCCGGCGTGCTGGACGGCGTGGGCCGGATCCTCGCGGTGCACTGCGACCCCAAGGTCGACGTCGGCCGGATCGGGATCCGTCCCGGCCCGATCACCTCCGCCTGCGACCGGCTGGAGGTCGCGCTCGACGGCCCCGGCGGCCACACCGCCCGCCCGCACCTCACCACCGACCTGGTGCTGGCCGCCGCCAAGGTGGCCACCGACGTGCCCGCCCTGGTGGCCCGCCGGGTCGACGCCCGGTCCGGCCTCGCCGTCACCTGGGGGCGCATCGAGTCCGGCCACGCCTGCAACGTCATTCCGCAGCACGCCGAGCTGTCCGGCACCGTCCGCTGCCTGGACCTCGCCGCCTGGCGCTCCGCGCCCGACGTCGTGCACGCCGCGATCGACGAGGTCGCGACGCTGCACCGGGCGAAGTCGCAGGTCAACTACGTCCGCGGGGTCCCCCCGGTGGTCAACGAGCCCGGCACCACCGAGCTGCTGCGCGACGCCATGGCTGTCCGGCGCGGCCCGTACGCCATCGAGGACACCGAGCAGAGCCTCGGCGGCGAGGACTTCTCCTGGTACCTGGAGCGGGTGCCCGGCTCCCTGGCCAGGCTCGGCGTCCGGCCGCTCGGGGACACCACCCGGCGGGATCTGCACTGCGGGGATTTCGACGTCGACGAAGGCGCGATCACGGTGGGAGTGGAGCTCTTCACCGCCGCTGCGTTGCTCGACGGACACCGACCGTGAGCACCCGTCGATCCCCGTAAGTACCTGGTCAACCGCCGTTCGCCTCGATCCGATAACGGGCTTCTGGAGAGGGTTTTATCGGGCATCTACGCGCGTTACGATGCGGCGAAACCAGCGCCGGAAGAGGCGCTTTCAGCCGAAGGGGAAGTCCTCTTGCGCCGGGTAACCAAGATCGCAGCTGCGAGTGTCGCCACCGCCGCGCTCGCATTCACCGCCACTGCCTGTGGGGAGTCGTCCACCGAGTCCGGTGGCAAGAACAAGGGCGTCGGGCTCGCCTTCGACGTCGGCGGCCGTGACGACCACTCGTTCAACGAGGCCGCCGCGCGCGGTGCCGACAAGGCCAAGAAGGAGCTGGGCGTCGGCCACAAGATGCTGACGGCCAAGAACAACGAGACCGAGGCCGACCGCGAGCAGCGGCTGACCTCCCTCGCCGAGGCGGGCTACAACCCGGTCATCGGCGTCGGTTTCACCTACGGCAAGTCCATCTCCAAGGTGGCCAAGGACTTCCCCGACACCACCTTCGCGGTCGTCGACTCGGTGTCCCCGGGCAAGAACGTCGACAGCATCGTCTTCTCCGAGCACGAGGGTTCGTACCTCGCCGGTGTCGCCGCGGCGCTGAAGACCAAGACCGGCAAGGTCGGTTTCATCGGCGGTGTGAACAACGCGCTGATCCAGAAGTTCCAGGCGGGCTTCGAGCAGGGCATCCGGGAGACCGACAAGAAGGTCAAGATCAGCTCGGAGTACCTGTACGCCAACAACGACAAGGGCTTCAACGACCCCGCCGCCGCCAAGGAGAAGGCCAAGGGCATGCTGGACCGCGGCATCGACGTGGTCTACTCCGCGGCCGGCCAGTCCGGTGCGGGCTCGATCGAGGCGGTCTCCGGCAAGAAGGGCGCCTGGGCGATCGGTGTCGACTCCGACCAGTACCAGCAGCCGGGTCTGGCCAAGTACAAGGACGCGATCCTGACCTCGGTCGTCAAGAACGTCGACGTCGGCGTCTACGACGTGGTCAAGAGCGTCAAGGACGGGAAGCCGCTGACCGGCACCCACGCCTACCCGCTCGACAAGGACGGTGTCCGGCTCGCCACCTCCGGCGGGTTCATCGACGACATCAAGCCGAAGATCGACGCCGCCAAGAAGAAGATCATCGACGGCGACATCAAGGTCGAGGACTCGCCCAAGAAGTGACCTCCGGTCGGCTCCGCCGACCCCGCGGGCTCGGCGGGAGTGACTGCTCTCGCCGGGCCCGCACGCTCGTGGGGAAACTACGCGCGTAGCGCCCCTCAGCAGCGCCGACGCCGCCGCCTCCCGCGATAGCGTCGCCTTCCCGCCCTCCCACACCGCTCCTTTCCGCCGAGGAGAGTGCGCCATCAAAGCGTCCACCAGCAGCCCCCAGGCAGACAGTGCCGCTGCCGTAGAACTCCGGGGAATCACCAAGCGATTCCCGGGAGTTGTCGCCAACCACGACATCGACATCACCGTCCGGCGCGGCACCGTGCACGCGCTCGTCGGCGAGAACGGCGCCGGCAAGTCGACCCTGATGAAGATCCTCTACGGCATGCAGAAGCCGGACGAGGGCACCATCACCCTCGACGGCGACACGGTGACCTTCCACAGTCCGGCCGACGCCATCGCCCGCGGTATCGGCATGGTGCACCAGCACTTCATGCTCGCCGACAACCTCACCGTCCTGGAGAACATCGTCCTGGGCGCCGAGAAGCTGCACGGCATCGGGGCCAAGGCCCGGGCGAAGGTCATGGAGATCTCCGACGCGTACGGGCTGAACGCCCGGCCCGACGTCCTCATGGAGGACCTCGGCGTCGCCGACCGCCAGCGCGTGGAGATCCTCAAGGTCCTCTACCGCGGCGCCCGTACGCTCATCCTCGACGAGCCGACCGCCGTGCTCGTGCCGCAGGAGGTCGACGCGCTCTTCGACAACCTGCGCGAACTCAAGGCCGAGGGCCTCACCGTCATCTTCATCTCGCACAAGCTGGGCGAGGTGCTGTCGGTCGCCGACGACATCACGGTCATCCGCCGCGGCACCACCGTCGCCTCGGTGCACCCGGCCGACGTGACGCCGAAGCAGCTCGCCGAGCTGATGGTGGGCACCGAACTCCCGTCGCCCGAAACCCGCGAGTCGACCGTCACCGACGTCCCGATGCTCGACGTGAAGGGGCTGCACCTGTCGGCCACCGACACCGACGGCGCGGTCCGCGCGGTGCTCGACGGCATCACCTTCACCATCCACAAGGGCGAAGTCCTGGGCATCGCCGGTGTGGAGGGCAACGGCCAGGCCGAGCTCGTCGAAGCGATCATGGGCATGCGCGACCCGGACGGCGGCGTCGTCACCCTCGACGGCACCGACATCTCGCACCTGCCCACGCGCCGCCGCCGCGAGGACGGCATCGGCTACATCCCCGAGGACCGCCACCGCCACGGCCTGCTCCTGGAAGCGCCGCTGTGGGAGAACCGCATCCTCGGCCACGTCACCGAGACGCCCAACGCCAAGGGCGCGCTGATCGACATCAAGGCCGCCCGCAAGGACACCGAGCGGATCGTCACCGAGTACGACGTGCGCACCCCCGGCATCGAGGTCACCGCGGCCTCGCTCTCCGGCGGCAACCAGCAGAAGCTGATCGTCGGCCGGGAGATGAGCCACACCCCGAAGCTGCTGATCGCCGCGCATCCGACGCGCGGTGTGGACGTCGGCGCGCAGGCGCAGATCTGGGACCAGATCCGCGAGGCGCGCCACGAGGGCCTGGCGGTGCTGCTGATCTCCGCCGACCTGGACGAGCTCATCGGGCTCTCCGACACCCTGCGGGTGATGTACCGCGGCCGCCTGGTCGCCGACGCCGACCCCGCCACCATCACCCCGGAGGAGTTGGGTTCGGCCATGACCGGCGCCGCCCGCGGCCACCTCGAGCACCACGAGGACCACCAGGAGGACGAGGGGGGCGAGAACCGATGATCAAGTTCGACAAGGACCGGGTGATCCTGGCCGTCGCCGCGCCGCTCCTCGCCATCGTCGCCGCGCTGATCGTCACCTCGCTGGTGATCGTCGCCGCGGGCGACGACCCGTTCAACGCCTTCCGGATCATGCTCGACTACGGCTCGAAGAGCGACAGTCAGGTCTGGATCATCAACAAGGCGGTCCCGTACTACCTGTCCGCACTCGCCGTGGCCATCGGCTTCCGGATGAACCTCTTCAACATCGGGGTCGACGGGCAGTACCGCATCGCGGCGTTCTTCGCGGCGGTCGTCGGCGGTGCCCTCACCCTGCCCGGGTTCCTCCAGATCCCGCTGATCATCATCGTCGCGATGCTGGTCGGCGCCGTGTGGGCCGGTATCGCCGGTGTGCTGAAGACGACCCGCGGGGTCAGCGAGGTCATCAGCACCATCATGCTCAACGCCATCGCGGCGTCGATCATCGGCTACTTCCTCGCCGAGGGACGGCTCGCGGAGAAGGAGGGGAACATCATCCACACCCCCTTCATCCCGGAGTCCAGCCACTTCTTCACCTTCCCGACGACCCCCAAGCCGGTTGAGGGCTTCATCGTCGTCGCGGCGCTCGCCGGAGCCCTCTACTGGTTCCTGCTGAGCCGCACCCGCTTCGGCTTCGACCTGCGCACGGTCGGCCAGTCGGAGTCCGCGGCCGAGGCGAGCGGTGTGAGCGTCAAGCGCATGGTCGTCGTCAGCATGCTGCTGTCCGGCGCCGCCGCCGGCCTCGTCGGCATGCCGACCCTGCTCGGCGTCTCGTACAACTACGGCACCGACTTCCCCGCCGGCATCGGCTTCACCGGCATCGCCATCGCGCTGCTGGGCCGCAACCACCCGATCGGCATGGCGCTCGGCGCGCTGCTCTGGGGCTTCCTGGAGCGCACCGGCAGCCAGCTCGAATTCGAGGGGTACGCCCAGGAGATCGTCGGCGTGGTCCAGGGCGTCATCGTCCTGTGCGTCGTCATCGCCTACGAGCTCGTACGCCGGTACGGGCTCAAGAGCCAGCAGCGCAAGGTGGGCGCCGAACTCGCCGCCCAGGCCCGCAAGACCGATGAGGCGGAGGTGTCCGCATGAGCGCGACCACGGCCACGACGCCGTCGCGGCAGCCCGGCAAGAAGCAGGGCGGACGCCGGCAGATCACCTACCCGGTGGTCCTGCTGATCATCGCCGGGGCGCTCATCGCGCTCTCCGTCCTCCGCGCCGTCACCGGCGCCGCGGACCTCACCTCCTCCGGCCAGTACAGCGGCGCCCTCGCCGCCGCGGTGCCGATCGGCCTCGCGGGCCTCGGCGGTCTGTGGGCCGAGCGCGCGGGCATCATCAACATCGGCCTCGAAGGCATGATGATGCTCGGCTCGTTCGGCGCCGGCTGGGTCGGCTGGCAGTACGGACCGTGGTGGGCGGCGGTCGCCGGCATCGGCTTCGGACTGATCGGCGGCCTCATCCACGCGGTCGCCACCGTCACCTTCGGGGTGGACCAGATCATCTCCGGTGTCGCGGTCAACATCCTCGCGCTGGGCTTCACCCAGTACCTGGCCAAGCTGTGGTTCGGTGCCGAGGGCAGCGCGGCCGCGGCGGCGGGCGGCAACGACAAGCAGTCGCCCCCGATGGACAACCTCTCGGCCTTCTCGGTCCCCGGCCTGTCCAGCGGGCTCGGCGACATCGAGAAGCACGACTGGTTCCTGGTCTCCGACACCGCCGGCATCGTGCGCGGCCTGGTCACCGACGTCTCCTGGCTGACCCTGATCGCGGTCGGACTCTTCGTCGGCACCTTCTTCGTGCTGTGGCGCTCCTCGTTCGGCCTGCGCCTGCGGTCCTGCGGCGAGAGCCCGGTGGCGGCGGAGTCCCTCGGCGTCAACGTCTACACCTACAAGTACGCCGCGGTGCTCGTCTCCGGCGGCCTGGCCGGCCTCGGCGGCGCCTTCATCGCCATCGGCACGCACTTCTACCAGGACGGCCAGACCGGCGGCCGCGGCTACATCGGTCTCGCCACGATGATCTTCGGCAACTGGCGGCCGGGCGGAGTCGCCCTGGGCGCGGGCCTGTTCGGCTTCACCGACAGCCTCCAGCTGCGCGGCGGCGGCCAGACCGTGCACGCGCTGCTGCTGCTCCTCGCCGTGCTGCTGCTCGCCCTCGCCCTGTGGGGGATGCGCACCGGCCGCCTCAAGCAGGCCATAGGAGGCGGCGCCGTCGCGGCGGGCCTCTTCGTCTGGTACGCGTTCACCGACACCGTGCCGGTGGAGATCGTGGACGCCACCCCGTACGTCGCCACGCTGCTCGTCCTGTCGTTCTCCGCACAACGGCTCCGGCCACCCAAGGCGATCGGCAAGGCCTACCGGAAGGGACAGGGCAAGTGACCGACTCCCCCGACTGGGAGGCCCTGCGGGAGCAGGCCCGGGACGCGATGTCCCGGGCCTACGCCCCCTACTCGGGCTTCGCGGTGGGCGCCGCGGCCCGCGTCGACGACGGGCGCACCGTGACCGGCTGCAACGTCGAGAACGCCTCCTACGGCGTCGGACTGTGCGCCGAGTGCGGCCTCGTCTCCCAGCTGATCGCCACCGGCGGCGGCCGGCTCACCGCCTTCACCTGCTGCGGCCCGGACGGCGCGGTGCTCATGCCCTGCGGCCGCTGCCGCCAGCTGCTGTGGGAGCACGGCGGGGCCACGATGCTCGTCGACACCGAGAGCGGCATCCGCCCGCTCCGCGACCTGCTGCCCGACGCCTTCGGCCCGGAAGACCTCAAACGACACGGCCCCGACCGCCAAGGAAAGAACTCCTGATGGACGCCATCACCGTGATCCGCACCAAGCGTGACGGAGGCCGGCTCACCGATGCCCAGATCGACTGGGTCATCGACGCCTACACCCGCGGCGAGGTCGCCGACTACCAGATGTCCGCGCTCGCGATGGCGATCCTGCTCAATGGCATGGACCGCGTCGAGATCGCCCGCTGGACCGCCGCGATGATCGCCAGCGGCGAGCGCATGGACTTCTCCTCCCTCGCCCGCCCCACCGCCGACAAGCACTCGACCGGCGGCGTCGGCGACAAGATCACGCTGCCGCTCGCCCCGCTGGTCGCCGCGTGCGGCGGCGCCGTGCCGCAGCTCTCCGGCCGCGGCCTCGGCCACACCGGCGGCACCCTCGACAAGCTGGAGTCCATCCCCGGCTGGCGGGCGCTGCTCTCCAACGACGAGATGCTCCGGGTGCTGGGCGACGTCGGCGCCGTCATCTGCGCGGCGGGCGACGGCCTCGCCCCGGCCGACAAGAAGCTGTACGCGCTCCGCGACGTCACCGGCACCGTCGAGGCGATCCCGCTGATCGCCTCGTCCATCATGTCCAAGAAGATCGCCGAGGGCACCGGCTCGCTGGTCCTGGACGTGAAGGTCGGCTCCGGCGCGTTCATGAAGAACCGCGAGGACGCGCGGGAGCTCGCCACCACCATGGTGGGCCTCGGCACGGACCACGGCGTGAACACCGTGGCGCTGCTCACCGACATGTCCACCCCGCTCGGCCTGACCGCGGGCAACGCGCTGGAGGTCCGCGAGTCGGTCGAGGTGCTCGCCGGCGGCGGCCCGGCCGACGTCGTCGAGCTCACCGTGGCGCTCGCCCGCGAGATGCTCGACGCGGCGGGGCTGAAGGACGCCGACCCGGCGAAGGCCCTGGCCGACGGCTCCGCCATGGACCACTGGCGCCGCATGATCGCGGCCCAGGGCGGCGACCCGGACGCCCCGCTGCCGGTCGCCCGCGAACAGCACGTGCTCACCGCCGAGTCCACCGGCGTCCTCACCGAACTCGACGCCTACGCGGTCGGCGTCGCCGCCTGGCGTCTCGGCGCCGGCCGGGCCCGCAAGGAGGACCCGGTGCAGGCCGGCGCGGGCGTGGAGATCCACGCCAAGCCGGGCGAGGAGGTCACGGCGGGCCAGCCGCTGCTGACCCTGCACAGCGACACCCCCGAGCGCTTCGAGTACGCCCTGGAGTCCCTCGCGGGCGCCCTCGTGATCGACGCCCCGGGCACGGCGTACGAGCGGACGCCGGTGGTGCTGGAGCGCATAGGCTGACCGTGCCGTCGGGCCCTGCCCCGACCTGCGCTTTTCCCATACGGGTGAACGGGACCGGTGGACCCCCGCCGGTCCCGTTCGGCATGCTGGGATCGGTGACGCACCGATTGAGGAGACCGCCATGAGCGCACTCACCGTCGACCACGGGCCGGAGAACGGCTGGGACGACCTGGTTCATCGCTGGGAGGAGATGGACTGGCCCGAGGGCTGCAAGGTGGAGATCATCGAGGGGATCATCACCGTGTCACCGCCGCCCGCCAACGACCACAACAGCATCGCCGAGACCGTCCAACGGCGGTTGTACACCGCAATCCCCGACACCTGGGGCATCTATCAGACTCTTGGGGTCTCGGTGCCTTCGCGTAGTGGTCTTTTTGTTCCCGACCTCGTGGTCGTCCCGAAGGCGGCACTGGAGGAACCGGGGCACTTCATCCCCGCCGCCCGGTCCGAGCTCATCGTCGAGATCACGTCCCGGTCGAATGCCCGGCACGACCGCGTCAGCAAGCCGGCGGGCTACGCACAGGCGGGCGTGCCGCTCTATCTGCTCATCGACGGCTGGGCGCCCGGCGGCCCCACCGTAACCCTGTACGGGGAACCGAAGGGGGACGTCTACCGCGTGCTGCAGGCCGGGAAGTTCGGGGACGCGGTCCAACTCCCCACCCCCTTCGACCTCGTTATCGACACCGGGAGATTCCCGGTCAGCTGACCGCGGGCACTGCCGGTCCCGTTCGGTGTTCCGCGAGTGCTCCGGCAGTGGGCCGCTCAGAGGCCCCAGCGGCGCCGGGTCCTTCAGCGGTCGGCCGTTTACGACCTGATCCGCTGGTAGGGGCCTCCGAATCCCACTGCCGGGGCCGCGTAGGGGAGCAGCGGGGCGGACCAGGCGCACCGAAGTCCCACGCCGCAACGCGAAGCGCCGGGCAACGCAAAGCGCCGGACTCCGCAGAGCCCGGCGCTGTGAGTGGACCGGCCGCATGCCGGCCGCCCGCGCGTGGGTCAGCCGGCCGCCCGGGCGAACCCCGCCGGGTGCGCGGCGCGGGCCCGGCGCTCGGCCAGGGCCTTGCGCGTGGCGTACAGCGTGATGCCCGCGGCGGTCGCGACGGCCACCAGGCCGAGCAGCACCGTGGCGGACCAGCCGCCGGAGTGGTAGGCGACGGCGCCCAGCGCGCCGCCCAGGCTGCTGCCCAGGTAGTACGCGGTCTGGTAGAGCGCGGAGGCCTGGGCGCGGCCCGTCTTCGCGGCGCGGCTGACCGAGGAGGACGCCACGGCGTGCCCCGCGAAGAATCCGGCCGTGATCAGGATCAGGCCGAGCAGCACCGACACCAGCGAGCTGCCGAGGCTCAGCAGCAGACCGGCCGCGGTGGTGCCCACCGCCGCGTACAGCGCGCCGCGCCGGCCGAGCCGGGCGACGAGCCGTCCGGCGGCGGCCGAGGAGACCGTGCCGACCAGGTAGACCAGGAAGATCGACCCGACGACGCCCTGCGGCAGGCTGAACGGCGCCTCCGTGAGGCGATAGCCGATCACCGTGTAGACCGCGCCGAAGACGGTCATGAACAGCCCGCCGATGCAGTACAGCCGGCGCAGCAGCGGGTCCGAGAGGTGCCCGCCGACCGTACGGGCCAGCGCCCGCGGGCTCACCGTGGTGGGAGTGAAGTGCTGGGCCTTCGGCAGCAGCATCCGGTAGACGGCGGCGCACACCACGGCCAGCAGGCCGACCGCGGCCAGTCCGGCGCGCCAGCCCCAGGCCTGGGCGACCCAGCCGGTCACGATGCGTCCGGACATGCCGCCGATGGCGTTGCCGGCCACGAACAGCCCGATCGCGCTCACCAGGGCCTTCGCCCGGACTTCCTCGGCGAGGTAGGCCATGGCGGACGCCGGCACTCCGGCGAGGGCCACACCCTGGACGGTACGCAGCGCGATCAGCGTGCCCAGGTCCGGGGCGAGCGGCACCACCAGCGAGATGACCGCGGCGAGGGTGAGCGAGGTGGTCATGACGGCCCGGCGGCCGTACCGCTCGGAGAGTGCGCTGAGCGGGAGGACGGCCAGGGCCAGGCCCGCCGTGGCGGCGGAGACGCTCCAGCTCGCGGCGCCCGGCGTCACACCGAAACCGGCGGAGATGGCGGGCAGCAGGGCCTGGGTGGAGTAGAGGAGTGCGAAGGTCGCGACCCCGGCGGCGAAGAGGGCGAAGCTCATCCGGCGGTAGCCGGGGCCGCCCGGGCGCAGCTTGGTCGCTTCGGGATCGGTGGTACGGGATGACGCGGTGGAGGCGCCCACGTGGCTGGTGGACGCCCCGGTATCAGCGGGAGGCATGCGTCCAACCTAAGGACCCGGGTTTCATGCGTCCAATGCATGAACTCGGCATAATCGTTCCCATGGCGCATGATCGCAGCTCACGACCGCGTATGTCACTGAACAGCAACGAAAAAGACATCCAGGCAACAACCGCGGCAGGCGGCGAAGCGGTCGCCGAACTGGACGCGGATTCCTGGCCGGCGCTGCTCGCGCCGCGGCTCGCCCAGTTCGCGGGCGTCGCCCGGCACGAGCATGTGACCCGGGCGGCACACCAGCTCGCCGTACCGCAGTCGACGCTCAGCCGGGCCATGGTCCGGCTCGAACAGGACCTGGGCGTCGCCCTGTTCGCCCGGCACGGCCGCACCCTCTCGCTGACCCCGGCGGGCCGCGCCTTCCTGGGAACGGTCGAGCGGGCCCTCGCCGAGATCGAGCGGGCCGCCGAGTCGGTGCGCGCGGACGCCGACCCGGGCGGCGGCAAGGTCGCCTTCGGCTTCCTGCACACCCTCGGCTCGGAGACCGTCCCGGGCCTGATCCGCACCTTCCGCGCGGACCACCCGCGGATCCGCTTCCAGCTCGTCCAGAACTACGGCGAGGCGATGATCGACCGGCTGCGCGCCGGTGACCTGGACCTCTGTCTGACCTCGCCGGTCCCGGACGCGCCCGACCTGGTCGCCCGCCGGCTGGACGAGCAGAAGCTGCGGCTCGTCGTCCCGGAGGACCACCGGCTCGCCGGCCGCCGCCGGGTCCGGCTCGCGGAGGCGGCGGACGAGTTCTTCGTGACCCTGGAGCCGGGCTACGGACTGCGCCGGATCACCGACGCGCTGTGCGCGGAAGCCGGCTTCACTCCGCGGGTGGCCTTCGAGGGGGAGGAGGCGGAGACCCTGCGCGGCCTGGTCGCGGCGGGCCTCGGCGTGGCGCTCCTCCCGCCCCCGGCGGTGCCCCGGCCGGGCGTCGCGGAACTCACCGTCACGGCGCCACGGGCGGTCCGGGAGATCGGCGTCGCCTGGCTGGACGGCCACCACGACACCCCGCCGGTGACGGCCTTCAAACGCTTCCTCCTGTCCCGGCGGGGGCAGTTGATCCCGCGCTGAGGCGCGTACGGCGGCGCGGGGGAGGTCCGTCGGCAGCCGCAGACGCACGCGCGGGGAGGCACTGCCGGTCACTCGTCGGCAGCGCCTCCCCGCGCGGGGTGCGACGGACGCGTCAGCCGTTCGGCCAGGACGTCCCGGAGGACCCGGCAGGCCCGGAGGAGCCGAAGAGGCCCTCCGCCGGGTTGACGGGCGGCGCGGCGTGGCAGGTGAAGCCGAGCTTGGTCAGGGCCCGCACCACCTCACCGGCGGTGAAGTCGCGGCGGTCCTGCTTGGTGATCACTGCCCCGACCTGCTTGACGGGGTAGGTGCGTCGGCCGATCGTCACGGACGCGCCCGTGACCGGTTCGGGGGCGACGCCCTCCATCGACTGCTCTACTTCGCTCTTGATCAGATCGAACGGGAATCGGGCGATGACGAAGCGCATGGTGCCTCACAGGCGTCAGAGGGAGGGACGGGCCCGGGAAAGGATCAGCGTGAGTGGGCAGGAACGCCCCGTGCGTAACCGTGGTCGTCGATCATGGGGGATGCCTCGAGCGCGCGTCCGCCCTCGGCGTGGTCCGCGGGCACCGGTGCCGTGGCAGCGGTGAACGGCCCCCGGTTGCAGACTATGTCCCGTGCCCGGGTCTTCGCCCGGTACCGGGACTCGCCCTGCCCGACGGCGAGCCGAACCCTGATCACCGGGCCGGTGCGCCGGCCGTCCTCGTCGCGGACGAGGAGGCGGCCGGCGCGGGCGCCGAGAGGAAGGGGCAGGGCGGTGCCGACCGTCGTGCCGGTGCCGGTGCCGGTGCCGGTCCGCGGCCCCGCCCCGGCCATGGCGTCACGGGCCGTCGGGCACGTCCCGTCCGGCGGGAGCGGTGCGTGGAGCGAAGCCATGGACTCTCCTTCGACGAGGTTCACCGGCCACGCGTCGTGCCCGGCGTCCTGCACGGCCCCGCCCGGCGTCCTACGCGGCCCTGCCCGATGACGCACGCCCCCGCCCGCGGGAGGGACGGCTCCGTCGGCTCCGCCGTGCGGGCGAGGTCCGGGCGGGGCGCTCCGGGGCGGGCGCGGTGATGGTCACCGGGACACCGGAGGGGGTCCGGGCGCCGGTGATGCGGCTCAGCTCGGCTTCGCCGGAGCGGACCCGGGTGGTCGTCGCGGTGATGCCCGCGTCCCGCATCAACTGGTCCACGGAGCGCCGCTGTTCCGGCAGCACCAGGGTGACGACACGGCCGGACCCGCCGGCGCGCGCCGTACGGCCGCCGCGGTGCAGGTAGTCCTTGTGGTCGGCGGGCGGGTCGATGTTGACCACCAGGTCGAGGTCGTCGACGTGGATGCCGCGGGCCGCGACATTGGTGGCCACCAGCACGTTGACGTGCCCGTCCTTGAACTGGGCCAGGGTGCGGGTCCGCTGCGGCTGGGACTTTCCGCCGTGCAGGGCGGCGGCGCGGACGCCGCTGCTCAGCAGCTGCCGCACCAGCCGGTCCACGCTGTGCTTGGTGTCCATGAACATGATCACCCGGCCGTCGCGGGCGGCGATCTCGGTGGCCGTGGCGAACTTGTCGGTACCGTGCACCTGCAGCAGGTGGTGCTCCATCGTGGTCACCGTCGCGGCCAGCGGGTCGGAGGAGTGCACCACCGGGTCCCGCAGGTAGTTGCGCACCAGCTTGTCGACGTTGCGGTCCAGCGTCGCCGAGAAGAGCAGCCGCTGACCGTCCGGGCGCACCTGGTCGAGCAGGTGGGTGACCTGCGGCATGAAGCCCATGTCGGTCATCTGGTCGGCCTCGTCCAGCACCGTGACCGCCACTCGGTCCAGCCGGCAGTCGCCGCGCTCCACCAGGTCCTTGAGGCGCCCGGGGGTGGCCACCACGACCTCGCACCCGCCGCGCAGCGCCCCGGCCTGGCGGCCGATCGACATGCCGCCGACGACGGTGGCCAGCCGCAGCCGCAGCGCCTTCGCGTACGGGGTGAGGGCCTCCGTGACCTGCTGTGCGAGCTCCCTGGTCGGCGCCAGGACGAGCGCCAGCGGCCGGCGCGGCTCGGCGCGCTGCCCGGCGGTACGGGCCAGCACGGCCAGCCCGAAGGCCAGGGTCTTGCCCGAGCCGGTGCGGCCGCGGCCCAGGACGTCCCGGCCGGCCAGCGCGTCCGGCAGGGTGGCGGCCTGGATCGGGAAGGGCTCGGTCACGCCCTCGGCGGTGAGCGCGGTGTGCAGTCCGGCCGGGAAGTCCAGGTCGGCGAACGACTCGGCGGGCGGGAGTCCCGGGGTGACGGTGGCCGGCGGCGCGAAGTCCTGACGCGCCGCACCGGAGCGCCCGGACGGGCGTCCGGATCCCCGTCCGGCCCCGCGCCCGGCGCGGGACCGGTTGCCGGAACCACGTGCGGGATCGGCCGCGGAGCGGCCGGAACGGTCCTTCGGGCGGAACTTTCGGTTCATGTGGAACCTCCTCGATACGGCACGTATCGAGGAATTCCCGGACAGCGGCGGGCGCGGGAAGACGCAGGAACGAACCGGGTGGAATGCGGAGAACGGATCGGCCGGAAATCGGCCGGTGCCGGCCGGTGAATATTGCGGTGAACATTCATTCCGTGGTGCAGCGGCCCCCGGCCCTCCGGACGGCGGAGGCCGGGCCGTGCGGCCGGGCGGTGCTGAGGGGAAGCGAGCAGCCCTCGTGCGGCGGTATGCCGGGGTGCGAGGCGTGCGGAAATGCCTGGGGCCCGCACCTCAGGGTGCGGGCCCCAATACGCGCGGGGCGTCAGAGGGCGGTGATGTTCTCCGCCTGCGGGCCCTTCTGGCCCTGGGTGAGGTCGAAGCTGACCTTCTGGCCCTCCAGCAGCTCACGGAAGCCCTGAGCGGCGATGTTCGAGTAGTGGGCGAAGACGTCGGGGCCGCCGCCGTCCTGCTCGATGAAGCCGAAGCCCTTTTCGGAGTTGAACCACTTCACAGTGCCGGTTGCCATGCCAGTCCCTTTCCGGGGGTTGTCTCGGGAACCACACGGTGCGGCTCCCGTGTCGCCGCGATGATTGCCTCGCCCGGCTCGGGAGCCGGTACACAAAATGAACCCGCCGACGAAAGACCCGACCAGAACACCTGGATTCGATGGAACCACAACTGCAACTCGGCCCGAGACTAGCACGGTGTCCGGTCCGGAGGCGTGGTCCGAAGTGCCGCCTGCCGTAGTAAGGGGAGCCGGGCCCGGGAGAGCGCGGCACGGCCCGCCGTCCATCGGGTGTGACCGTTGCCGGGGAGCGGGACCCGTTCCGTCGCCGGTGACCGGGGCTCCGGCGCACCCCGGCCGCCGTCATGCGACGGCACAGCCGCGGCGACCTCCGAAGCTGCCGCCGCACGCCGTCACCGCCGCAGCGACGCCCCGAAGCCCGCCGCCAGCGGCATGCGCAGCCCCAGCGGCGGGGGAGCGGCCAGCGCGTCGGCGACCGGGCGGGAGAAGCCGCGGGCGAGGACCGCGCCCAGCACGAAGTCCGTGGCCAGGGCCAGCACTTCGGCGCGGTGCTGGGTCAGGCCGTGGCCGTCGGTGTGCACCTCGAACCGGCACACGTCGCGGTTGACCTTCTTCGCCCGCTCCGCCAGCCGGTAGGACAGCTCCGGATCGGTCCGTGCGTCGTCGGTGCCGTGGACCAGCAGGACGTGGCGGCCCGCGAGCTGCCGCACCGGCTCGGGGGCCGCCGGGCTCTCCTGCGCCTGCTGCGGCAGCCAAGGGGCCAGGGCCAGTACGGAGTTGACGGCCGTGTGGTCCGCGGCGTGCAGGGCGGCGCGGGCGCCCATGTCGGTGCCGGCCAGACAGACGGGCACGTCGCCGTACCGCCGCACCGCCTCGTCCACCGCCCAGCGGGCGTCCTCCACGGGATGCCGGGCGGCGCCGTTCCAGCCGCGGTAGCGGTACCGCACCACATGGGTGACCAGCCCGTCGGCGCGCCCCTCCCGGGCCAGCCGCCGGGCCAGCGGCCGGGCCGCCGCGGTGGTCACCGGCGACTGCCGCCGGGTGCTCACCGGCTGCCCGCCGGGCAGCAGCAGCACCACCCCGTGGACCGTCGCGTCCGCCCCGGTCGCTCCCGCCGCCCGCCCCAACCGGGCACCCCGCACCGGCACTGCTTGCTGAGCCATGGCAGAACGATGGCAGACGCGCCGGTGCACACCACCCTGCGCGCGGGTCACCGTTCCGTATCGTTCGGGGTGCTCTACGCGCGTAGGCGTTAGAGTGCGGAAATGACGAGCGAGACCACCAACACCCCGAGCCCGGACCAGATCCGCAGGGCCCCCAAGGTGCTGCTGCACGATCACCTCGACGGTGGTCTGCGTCCCGGCACGATCATCGAGCTGGCCCGTGAGACGGGCTACGACGGGCTGCCCGAGACCGAGCCCGACAAGCTCGGCGTCTGGTTCCGGGAAGCCGCGGACTCCGGCTCCCTGGAGCGCTACCTGGAGACCTTCGCGCACACCTGCGCCGTCATGCAGACGCGCGAGGCGCTGGTCCGGGTGGCCGCCGAGTGCGCCGAGGACCTCGCCGCGGACGGCGTCGTGTACGCCGAGATCCGCTACGCGCCCGAGCAGCACCTCGAGGGCGGGCTCAGCCTCGAAGAGGTCGTCGAGGCCGTGAACGAGGGCTTCCGCGAGGGCGAGCGCCGGGCGCGCGAGGACGGCCACCGCATCCGGGTGGGCGCCCTGCTCACCGCCATGCGCCACGCCGCCCGCGCCCTGGAGATCGCCGAACTCGCCAACGCCTACCGTGACCAGGGCGTCGTCGGCTTCGACATCGCGGGTGCCGAGGCCGGCTACCCGCCCACCCGCCACCTCGACGCCTTCGAGTACCTGAAGCGCGAGAACAACCACTTCACCATCCACGCGGGTGAGGCGTTCGGTCTGCCGTCCATCTGGCAGGCGCTCCAGTGGTGCGGCGCCGACCGGCTCGGCCACGGCGTCCGGATCATCGACGACATCGAGGTCACCGAGGGCGGCGCGGTCAAGCTCGGCCGCCTGGCCTCGTACGTCCGGGACAAGCGCATCCCGCTGGAGCTGTGCCCGACCTCCAACCTCCAGACGGGTGCCGCCTCCTCGTACGCCGAGCACCCGATCGGGCTGCTCCGCCGGCTCCACTTCCGGGCCACCGTCAACACGGACAACCGGCTGATGAGCGGCACCAGCATGAGCATCGAGTTCGAGCGGCTGGTGGAGACCTTCCGGTACACCCTCGACGACATGCAGTGGTTCACCGTCAATGCGATGAAGTCGGCGTTCATTCCTTTCGATGAACGGCTCGCCATGATCAATGACGTGATCAAGCCCGGGTACGCGGAGCTGAAGTCGGAGTGGCTGTTCCGGCAGACCGCCATCGAACCGGCTGCCACCAGCACCTCCGGCTCCGACCGGTAGGGCGCGCCGCACACGAGGGGACCGGCCGGGACACGCGACCCGGCCGGTCCCCTCGCATGTTTGCGGGTGCCCTGCGGAGTGACTACGTTGCGGAGTCCCGCGGTCACGGCTCGCGTTCTTCGGTCTGCCCGAGTCCCGGTGCCGCTCACGACTCCCCACCACGAGGACGTAATTCCATGAAGCAGGGAACCGCCAAGACCCTCGGTGCCGCCGTGCTCGGTGCCGCTTTCGCCGTCGCCGCCGCCGGGACCGCCGCCGCCGACGGTGCGCAGACCCCGCTGCCCGTGGAGAGCGCGGTCAAGGACGTCCCCGGCGGCCAGCAGGCCGTCCGTGCCAGTGACGGCGCCCTCGGCCAGAGCATGGACCAGGCCCTGTCCCGGCTCCCGCTCGGCGGCAAGCTCGCCCGGAAGCAGCAGAACACCCGGGACGTCCAGGGTGCTCAGGGCAAGAAGAAGGCGGGCAAGGGGGCGCAGAGCAGTCTGCTCGGCGGTCTGCCCGTCGGCAGCATCAACTCCTCCGGTTCCGGCGCCAACCTGCCGATCGGCTGACCGCGGTTCCCGGGGCACCCGCCCCGGCACGACGGCGCCCCGCCCGTACAGCGCGTACTGCAGCGCGTACGGACGGGGCGCCGTCGTCGTCAATCGGCCGTCGTCACTCGTCGGTCCTCACCTGTGGACCGTCGTCACCGGCCGGCCGTCGTCTCCCGCCGGCCGCCGTTCCCCGGCGGTCGGCCCGGCGTCCCGCTCAGAGGGCGCTGCCGACCTCGGTCAGCCGGCGTGCCGCTTCCGCCGGTACCGCCTCCTCGCGGGGCCGGGTCCGGGGCACGGCCGGCACGGCACTGTTCCGCCGTCGCGCCCAGGCCCGGAGCGGCGGGACCAGCAGCAGGTGGGTGATCGCGACCCCTGCGGTGTTGAGCAGCAGGGAGTCCACGTCGAGGGTGCGCCCCGGGACGTCGGTCTGCAGCAGCTCGATGCCCAGCGACACCATCGCGCCGGTGAACACGGTGTGCGCCGACGAGCCCACCAGCGAACCGTCCAGCCGCCCGGTGACCACCGGCAGCAGCACGCCCAGCGGCGCCAGCAGCAGCAGCCACGGGCCGAGGAAGTGGGCCGCTTCCCAGGGCCCCTGGGCCAGTTGGGTGCGGATGGTGGCCAGCGGCCGCAGATTGGTCGCGGCCACCCACGGCACGGTCAGCGGGCGCAGGGTGAACCAGCCGACAATCGACAGATGCACGGCCAGGAGAACGAATCCTGTCGCGCGGAAGGGGGAGGGAGGGCGCTCGCCGGAGCCATGACGCTGCACGCCGAGGAGGACGCGGCTTCCGGGGAAACCGGTTCCGGCGCGTCCGGCTGTCTTCCAGCTGTTACTCGCTGGTTACCGCGCGGTTGAACTCCGGCGGGCCACCCGCCACCGGGCTCGGGCACGGGCCCGGTTCCGGAACCGGCATCGCGCCCGCCCCCGGAACCGGCATCGCCATCGGGCCCCGGACGCCCGGGCCGGCGCGTGGAGTCCGCACCCGCCGGCGGTCACTCCACGGGCGTGCCGTCGACAGGCGCGCCTTCCGGCCTGGTCCGCAGGCCCTCGGTGCACGCGTAGCGCTCCAGGGAGTCGTCCGACGGGCCGCCGAGCATCACCGAGGGCTCCTTCTCGGCCACCACACCGCCGCTCCGCAGCGTTTCCGCGAACGTGCACACCAACTGGGCCAGCGCGTACGGCGGCAGCTCGTCGGGGAGCCGGCTCAGCCGCAGCGCGTCCTTCGGGTCGTCCTTGCGCGGACCGGTGACCTCCAGGGCGCCCGGGACCTCCGTGGAGAACCCGGCCTCCTCCTCGGCCGTGTCGGGCTGGGCCTGGAGCTCGTCGACGAGGGCGCGGGCGACCCGCAGCCGGTCCGCCACCAGCCGGCCCTCGGGGAGCTGCACCGTCCGGTCCACCGGCAGGATCTGCATGCTGCAGACCAGATAGGCCTTGACCGGTACGGACGACGGCGAGTCCGCGGGCTCGGTCCGGTCGCCGCCGGCCACCTGGCAGGAGGCCCGCGAGGGGGCCGCCCCGGCGTCCACCGGCACGGATGTCCCGCGGATGCCGCAGCCCGCCGAGCCCAGCAGCAGCGCGGCCACGGCCACGCTCCCCGCCCGGCGGACCCGACGTGCCCGAGTTACCTGACCCGCCCGGAGGCCCGGGAGCCCGAACGGCCCCGGCGCGCCCCGGGACTCCGTCCCCTGGGGCGCCGCGGCGGGCGGTGAGCCGGCGAGGCGGAGAAGGCGGCCGAGTCCGGTCCGCGGGTGCTGGTGCATCACTGCTCGTCCTGTTCGTCCTCGTCCGGCCCCAGCCGGGACGCGTCCATGGGCAGCCGCAGCGTGAACACCGCACCGCCGTCGGCCGAGTTGGCCGCGGAGATCTCGCCGCCGTGGACATGGGCGTTCTCCAGCGCGATGGACAGCCCGAGCCCACTGCCCTCGGAACGCGGCCGGGAGGCGCTCGCTTTGTAGAAGCGGTCGAAGACGTGCGGCAGGACGTCCTCCGGGATGCCCGGCCCGTGGTCCCTGACCTCGACGACCAGCTCCGCCTCCGGCGTACCGGCGGCGACCGTGCGGACCGAGACCCGCACCGGCGAACCGCCGTGCTTCAGCGCGTTCCCGATGAGGTTCGCCAGGATCACGTCGAGCCGCCGCGGATCCAGCCGGGCCACGAGTCCGCGCTCGGCGTCCAGCTCCACCGCGTCCAGCCAGGCGCGGGCGTCGATGCACGCGGTGACCATGTCCGCCACGTCCACGTCGTCCAGCACCAGCCGCGCCGTGCCCGCGTCGAACCGGGTGACCTCCATGAGGTTCTCCACCAGGTCGCTCAGCCGGCGGGTCTCGGTCACCACCATGCGGACGGCCGGTTCGATCATCGGGTCGAGGCTGTCCGCCTCGTCCTCCAGCACCTCCGTCATCGCCGTGATCGCGGTGAGCGGGGTGCGCAGCTCGTGCGACATGTCGGCGACGAACCGCCGGCTGGACGCCTCCCGGGCGCTCAGCTCCGCGACCCGGGCCTCCAGGGACTCGGCCGTCCGGTTGAACGTCCGGGACAGATCGGCGAGTTCGTCGGTGCCGGACACCCGCAGCCGGGTGTCGAGCTTGCCCTCCCCCAGCTGCTGCGCCGCCTTGCCGAGCCGCTGCACGGGCCGCAGCACCGTCGTCGCGGCCGCCTGCGCCAGGAGCGCCGAGCCGACCAGCGCCAGCGCCGTGGCGATCCCCAGCGACCAGGCCAGGGAGTTCAGGTCGTCGCGCTCGGAGGCGAGCGACTTCAGCATGTAACCGGTCGGGCCGTCACCGATCACCTTGGCGCCGCCGACCAGGAACGGGTCCCCGCCGATCGTCCGCCGCTGCCAGTACAGGTGGTACGGCAGCCCGTCCCCCTCGTCCGCCGGACGCTCCTTGTTGACCGCCTTGCGCAGCGCGGCGGGCACCGCGTCCAGGGTGAATATGCCGGAGTCCGAGGGCGCGGCGCAGTCGCTGCCGTCCCGCTCCTTGTCGATCAGCACCACCTCGTAGTGCTGGGTGGTGCTGGCCATCCGGTTCGCGGCGTCCTGGAGCTGGTCGCACGGCGGGCGCAGCGGGAGCGAACCCGCGTTGTCCTCCAGCGACTTGCGGAAGTCGTTGAGCGCGGCGTTCTGCGTACGGGTGAGCACCGCGTCCCGGTTCAGCCAGTACGCGATCCCGGACGCGGACACCGCGGCGGTCAGCGCGACCAGGGCGAACACGACCACCAGCCGCAGCCGCAGACTGGTCAGGCGCAGCTTGCCCGCCGCCCAGCCGCGCACCCGGCCGGGCGGCTGAGGACGGTCCGTCACTGGGGACTGTCCAGCCGGTAGCCGACACCCCGGACGGTACGGATCAGCGTCGGCGAGGACGGCACGTCCTCCACCTTCGCCCGCAGCCGCTGCACACAGGCGTCCACCAGCCGGGAGTCACCGAGGTAGTCGTGCTCCCACACCAGCCGCAGCAGCTGCTGCCGGGACAGCGCCTGCCCCGGCCGCCGGCTCAGCTCCAGCAGCAGCCGCAGCTCGGTCGGGGTCAGCTGGAGGTCCTCCCCGTCCTTCGTCACGGTCATCGCCGACCGGTCGATCACCAGGGAGCCGAAGGTCGCCGCGTCGTTGGACTCCCGCTCGCCGCGCCGCAGCACGGCACGGATCCGGGCGTCGAGCACCCGCGGCTGCACCGGTTTGAGCACGTAGTCGTCGGCGCCCGACTCCAGGCCCACCACGACGTCGATGTCGTCGCTGCGTGCGGTCAGCAGAATGATCGGCAGCTGGTCGGTGCGCCGGATCCTCCGGCACACCTCGAAACCGTCGATCCCCGGCAGCATCACGTCCAGCACGATCAGGTCCGGGCGCTGCTCACGCAGCAGTTTCAGGCCGTCCTCACCCGTGGCCGCGGCCACCACGCGGTGGCCCTGGCGGGACAGGGACAGCTCGAGAGCCGTTCGGATGGCGTCGTCGTCCTCGATCAGCAACAGGAAAGGCACGTCGGTCATTCTGGCCCAAGGAGCACCGGTAGTTCGACCTCGCCGGTCCCCCTGGGGCCGGATCCGCTCTCCCCGCGCCGGTCCGGGGCCTGTGACAGGCCTGTGACAGTCGACGGACAGCCCGATGAAACTGGCCCGGCAATCTGTTGTGCACCGGGCAGGACGACGGCCCGGGGACAACCGGCCGACTCAAGGCTTCACCGACGGGGGGCGCGAGATGAACACACTGCACACCGGGACCACCAGCGCAGTGATTCGCACGGCCACGCCCGTCGGCCACCACCACACGTCCAGGGACGCGCTCCGCGTCGGCCACCTTCCGGCCGCCCGGAGCCCAGAGAAGTCCGGTGCCGTGAGCGGGCGGGGGTGCGCTCGCGGTACCGGACGCGGCAGGCCGCCGTACCGAGTGGCGATCGACGCGTTCACGGTCGCCGGCGGCGCCGCCGCGAAGCCGTCGTACAGGGAGGAAACGGGGAAGCGGAGCGACCGGGCGGAGTCGGTGAAGGCCGAAGCGGCGTTCACCGCCTACGTCCAGGAGCGCCGCGCCTCCCTGTACGCGACGGCGTACCACCTGACCGGGGACCGCTACGAGGCCGAGGACCTGCTGCAGAGTGCGCTGTTCTCGACCTACCGGGCCTGGGACCGGATCAGCGACAAGGCCGCGGTCGGCGGCTACCTGCGCCGCACGATGACGAACCTGCACATCAGTGCCTGGCGCCGCCGCAAGCTCAACGAGTACCCGACCGAGGAACTGCCGGAGACCGCGGGCGACCAGGACGCGATGCGCGGCACCGAGCTGCGGGCCGTCCTGTGGCAGGCGCTGGCCCGGCTGCCCGAGCTCCAGCGGACGATGCTCGTGCTCCGTTACTACGAGGGCCGCACCGACCCGGAGATCGCGGACATCCTGGACATCAGCGTCGGCACGGTCAAGAGCAGCATCTGGCGCTCCCTGCGCCGGCTGCGCGAGGACGAGGCCCTGAGCTTCGGCCGTGACGCGGAGGAGTCCTTCGGCGAACTGGTCGCCTGAAGGCAGGGGGGAAACGGGGGCTGCCGCCCCGGGGGGAGCGGCAGAGGCCCGTCCATCGGGGGACGGACGGGCCGTACGGGGGAAACACGGGGGAATCACGGGGGTCACGGGGGCCGCCGCTCGGGGGAGCGGCGGAGTGACACAGCGGGACCGAGCGGCCGGGGGGTCTGCTCGGTCCCGTTCCGTTTTTTTCCGGGGCGTTCCGCCGGTCCGGGTTCCTGTTTCCGGGCGCCGTCCAGCCGGGCGCGCTCCGCGTTCCCGGGCCGTTCCGGTGGGCCCTTTCCGTACTCCCGGGCCGTTCCGCTGGGTGGCTGCCGGGGCGCCGGGCCCGGTCGGGCGTTGACTCAGGCGTTGACGTCAGGCATGGACATCAGGCATGGGCATCAGGCGCTGACCGTACGGGCGGGGCCGCGGCCGGAGCGGGCGGCCGTGCGGCGTTCCGCGGCCGAGGTGATCCGTGCGAACGCCTCCTCCTTGCCGCAGGGGTGCGCGCCGAGCGCCGTCTGCCGGGCGACGATCTCCCGCTCCGCGCGCATCAGCCGCCAGCCCCGCCGGACCAGCACCGCGGCCGACTTGCGGCCCTCCCGCAGATCCCGCACCAGCCGCCGCCGGAAGGTGGTGAACGGCCGGCCGCGCAGACACAGCGCGTCCGCCAGGACGCCCAGCTCCCGGCACCGTTCGGCGATGTCGGCGGCGAAGACGCCCTCCGCGATGAACACCGGTGCCCCGCCGATGTCGAGCCGGGCCGTACCGGTCCGGGAGCTGGTCGCGATGTCGTACACCGGGACGTCGGTCACGGCGTCGCAGCTCAGCGCCGTGATGGCGGCCACCGCGGCGTCGGCGTCCCAGGACTGCGGCGAGTCCCAGTCGATGGCGCCGTCCGGCAGCAGCGGCATCGGGGCGCGCGGGCCGCCGGGGAACGTCTCCTCGTGGGCCTCCCGGTAGAAGTCGTCGAGTTGCAGCACGGGGAAGCCCGTGCGGGACGCGAGGGAGGACTTGCCGGAGCCCGACGGCCCCGTCAGCAGCACGACGCGGGCGGAACGATGAGGGGAGGTCACGGGTCACCATTGTCGCGCATCGGGGCGCGGCTCCGGAACCCGTGGGTGCGGAGCGGCTGTCCGACCGTGCCGCGGGTACGACGGGTGTGCGGGTGGTGACCCAACGGATCGGCGCCGGGCGGGAGAACACCCCCGCATGCCGACGAGCCCCCGCCGGCCGGGGCCGGTGGGGGCTCGTGCGGGTGGAGCGGCGGTCAGATCCCGATGGGGTGCCAGACCGTCTTGGTCTCCAGGAAGGCCAGCAGCCGGTCCGTGCCCGGGTCGGCGGTCCAGTCCGTGGCGGACGGGCGCAGCACCCGCTTGAGGTTGTCGGCCGCGGCCGTCTCCAGGTCCTTCGCCAGAGCGGCGTCGGCGCCCGCGAGGTCGATCGCGTTGACGTCCTGGTGCGCCGCGAGCGGGGCCGCGATCTCCGCGGTCCGCCCGGACAGCACGTTGACCACACCGCCCGGCAGGTCGGAGGTGGCCAGCACCTCGCCCAGGGACAGCGCGGGCAGCGGGGCCCGCTCGGCGGCGGCCACCACCACGGTGTTGCCGGTGACGATCGCCGGGGCGATCACCGACACCAGGCCGAGGAACGAGGACTCCTGCGGGGCCAGGACGGCCACCACACCGGTCGGCTCCGGGGTGGAGAGGTTGAAGAACGGTCCCGCCACCGGGTTCGCCGAACCGGCGATCTGGGCGACCTTGTCGGACCAGCCCGCGTACCAGACCCAGCGGTCGATCGCGGCGTCCACCTGCGCGGCGGCCCCGGCGGCGCTCAGGCCCTCCGCGTCGGCGACCTCGGCGGCGAACTGGCCGCGCCGGCCCTCCAGCATCTCCGCGATCCGGTAGAGGATCTGGCCGCGGTTGTACGCGGTCGCGCCCGACCAGCCGCCGAACGCCTTGCGGGCGGCCACCACCGCGTCCCGGGCGTCCTTGCGGGAGGAGAGCGGGGCGTTCGCCAGCCAGGCGCCCTCGTCACCGGACGATGTTGCTGCGGTCACCTCGTACACCCGCCCGCTCTCGGAACGGGGGAACTTGCCCCCGACGAACAGCTTGTAGGTCTTCAGGACACCCAGGCGATCAGACATTGAGGTAGGCCTCCAGACCGTGGCGGCCGCCCTCGCGGCCGTAGCCCGACTCCTTGTAGCCGCCGAAGGGGGAGGCCGGGTCGAACTTGTTGAACGTATTGGCCCAGACGATGCCGGCCCGGAGCTGGTCGGCCATCCACAGGATGCGCGAGCCCTTCTCCGTCCAGATGCCCGCCGACAGCCCGTACGGCGTGTTGTTGGCCTTCTCCACGGCCTCCGCCGGGGTGCGGAAGGTCAGCACCGACAGCACCGGGCCGAAGATCTCCTCGCGAGCGATGCGGTGCGCCTGGGTCACGCCGGTGAAGAGGGTCGGCGCGAACCAGTAGCCGGAGGAGGGCAGTTCGCAGGCCGGGGCCCAGCGCTCGGCGCCCTCGGCCTCGCCCGCGTCGGCGAGGCTGCGGATGCGGGCCAGCTGCTCGGCCGAGTTGATCGCGCCGATGTCGGTGTTCTTGTCCAGCGGGTCGCCGACCCGGAGGGTGCTCATCCGGCGCCTGAGGGCGTCCAGCAGCTCGTCGGCGACCGACTCCTGGACGAGGAGGCGGGAGCCCGCGCAGCAGACGTGGCCCTGGTTGAAGAAGATGCCGTTGACGATGCCCTCGACGGCCTGGTCGATCGGGGCGTCGTCGAAGACGATGTTCGCCGCCTTGCCGCCCAGTTCGAGGGTGACCTTCTTGCGCGTGCCCGCCACGGTGCGGGCGATGGCCTTGCCGACCTCGGTGGAGCCGGTGAAGGCCACCTTGTCGATGCCGTCGTGGGCGACGAGCTCGGCGCCGGTGGAGCCGTCACCGGTGACGATGTTGACGACACCCTTGGGCAGCCCGGCCTGACGGCAGATGTCCGCGAAGAACAGGGCGGACAGCGGGGTGGTCTCGGCCGGCTTGAGGACGACGGTGTTGCCCGCCGCGAGCGCCGGGGCGATCTTCCACGCCAGCATGAGCAGCGGGAAGTTCCACGGGATGACCTGCCCGGCCACGCCCAGCGGTCGGGGGTCGGCGCCGTAACCGGCGTACGAGAGCTTGTCCGCCCAGCCCGCGTAGTAGAAGAAGTGCGCGGCGACCAGC
The DNA here is from genome assembly GCF_042891165.1 of Streptomyces sp. NPDC001922. NCBI lineage: Bacteria > Bacillati > Actinomycetota > Actinomycetes > Kitasatosporales > Streptomycetaceae > Streptomyces > Streptomyces sp. NPDC001922. The sequence continues at coordinate 445,072 of NZ_JBIASV010000005.1, forward strand.
GGCAGATCGGCGTCCCGCGACTCGCGGATCGGCTTGCCGTTGTCGAGCGACTCCAGCACCGCCAGCTCGCGCGAGCGCTCCTGGACGATGCGGGCGATGCGGAAGAGGTACTTGGCGCGCTCGGCGCCCGGCAGGGCGGACCAGGACGCGAACGCCGTGCGGGCGGCCCGGACGGCGCGGTCGACGTCCTCGCTGCTCGCCCGGGCGACCTCGGAGAGGACCTCCTCGGAGGACGGGGAGACGGTCTTGAAGACCTTGCCGTCCGAGGCCTCGGTGAACTCGCCGTCGATGAACAGCCCGTACGAGGGGGCGATGTCCACGACCGCCCGGGACTCGGGGGCGGGTGCGTAGTCGAATGCTGGGCTCATGTCGGATCAGTCCACCGTCACGTAGTCGGGACCGGAGTAACGCCCGGTGCTCAGCTTCTGGCGCTGCATCAGCAGGTCGTTGAGGAGGCTGGAGGCGCCGAAGCGGAACCAGTCCGCCGTCAGCCACTCCTCGCCCAGCGTCTCGTTGACCATGACCAGGTACTTGATCGCGTCCTTGGTCGTGCGGATGCCGCCGGCGGGCTTCACTCCCACTTGTACACCCACGGCGTCGCGGAAGTCGCGGACGGCCTCCAGCATGAGGAGGGTGACCGGGGGAGTGGCGTTCACCGCGACCTTGCCGGTGGAGGTCTTGATGAAGTCCGCGCCGGCGAGCATCGCCAGCCAGGAGGCGCGCCGCACGTTGTCGTACGTCTGGAGCTCGCCGGTCTCGAAGATCACCTTGAGGTGGGCGGCGGTGCCGTCCGGACGCGCGCAGGCCTCCTTGACCTGCTGGATCTCCTGGAAGACGTCCAGGTACCGGCCGGAGAGGAAGGCACCCCGGTCGATCACCATGTCGATCTCGTCGGCCCCGGCGGCGACCGCGTCCCGGGTGTCGGCGAGCTTCACCGGCAGCGCCGCCCGGCCCGCCGGGAACGCCGTGGCCACGGAGGCGACATGGATGCCGGACCCGGCCAGCGCCTCCTTGGCGGTGGCCACCATGTCGGGGTAGACGCAGATCGCGGCGACCTTCGGGACGGAGCGGTCCGTCGGGTCGGGGTGGGCGCCCTTCGCGCAGAGCGCCCGGACCTTGCCCGGGGTGTCCGCGCCTTCCAGTGTCGTCAGGTCGATCATCGAGATCGCCAGGTCGATGGCGTACGCCTTCGCCGTGGTCTTGATCGAGCGGGTGCCGAGCGTCGCGGCGCGGGCCTGCAGACCGACCGCGTCGACGCCCGGGAGGCCGTGCAGGAAGCGGCGCAGTGCGGCGTCCGAGGCGGTCACGTCCGCCATCGACGCCAGGCGCTCCGCGGCTTCACTGCCGTATGCGGGAACAGTGGTGGGCATGGTCACCACCCGAGCATATCTACGCGCGTAGCAACTGTCACCCCCCGAACTCTCCTCCCGCCGGGACGGGCCCCCCGGACGGCCCCGCGCACCCCGGTGGATGTCCGTGCCGCCGGGGCCCGGGAACGGGCCCGGAGCGCGGGCGGAGGCGCCGGGAGCACCCGTATTCGATGCCGGAACGCAATGTCCGGCATCCGGACGATCGGGCAGAATCGGGCCCATGACGAGCCCCGACAACTCCTCCGCACCCCGGCCCGCGTCGCAGCAGGGATTCGCCGACCGCGTCTACCGTTCGCCGTCCGCGCTGGTCGGTGGCGTGCTGCTGCTCGTTCTCGCCCTGTGGTTCGGCGGGGACGCGGTGATCCGCGGGGAGGGGCGCACCCCCTGGCTGGCGCTGGCCGGGCTGCTGCTCGTCGTTCCGCTGGTCGTGGCGTTCACCCTGCGCCCGGCGGTGTTCGCCGGCGCCGACCGGCTCCGGGTGCGCAATCCCTTCCGGACCATCACGCTGCCCTGGGCGTCGGTCGAGGGGGTGCGGGCCGGCTACTCCAGCGAGGTCTTCGCGGGCGGCCGCACCTACCAGCTGTGGGCGATCCCGGTGTCGCTGCGGGCCCGCAAGACGGCGGCGCGCCGGGCGGCCCGCGCCGCCTCCGAGGACCCGTACGGCCGGACCTCCGGCACGGCCGACGTCTCCGACACCGCGGCCCGCCGCGCCCCGTCCGACCAGGCGGTGGACGACCTGCGGGAGTTGGCGGAGCGCAACGCGGCCAACGAGTCGGCGCAGGGCGAGCCCCAGGTTCGCTGGGCCCTCGAGGTCATCGTCCCGAGTCTGGTCGGGGCGGTCCTGACGGCGGCTCTGTTCGTCATCGGCTGACGCTCGCGCCGTCGTCCACTGATGCTCGCGCCGGTCCGTTCGTCGCTCACCCGCGCCGGGCCGTCGTCCACTGATGCTCGCGCCGGTCCGTTCGTCGCTCACCCGCGCCGGGCCGTCGTCCACTGATGCTCGCGCCGCTCCGTTCCTCGCTCACCCGCGCCGGGCCGTCATCCGCCGACGGGTGGCAGGCGTTGTCGCGGAGCGGAGGGGGGACGCGGAAGGCCCCCGGGTGATGCCACCCGAGGGCCCTCGTGCGGGCCCGGCGGCCCGTACGTCCATGCGCGGTGCGCGCGGGGGTCAGATGCCCGCTGCCGCCGCCAGATCCGCCTTCAGCGCGTCCAGCACCGCCGACGCCGTCGCCCGGCCCCGGTCGAGTTCCGCGGCGGAGGCGACCGGCACCACGACCTCCAGGTAGCACTTGAGCTTGGGCTCGGTGCCGCTCGGACGGACCACCACCCGCGCCGCGTCCACACCGCGCCCGGCGTCCCCGGCGAGCCGGTAGCGCAGGCCGTCGGTCGGCGGCAGCCGGTCGGTGCCCCGGGTCAGGTCCTCGGCGGAGTCCACCGTGAGCCCGGCGAGGGCGGCCGGCGGCGCTTCGCGCAGCCGGGTCATCGCCGCGGCGATCAGCGTCAGGTCCTCGACCCGCACCGACAGCTGGTCGGTGGCGTGCAGCCCGTACTCGACGGCGAGGTCGTCCAGCAGGCCGGTGAGCGTCCGCCCCTGCCGCTTGAGCCCGGCCGCCAGCTCGGCGACGAGCAGGGCGGCGGTGATGCCGTCCTTGTCCCGGACGCCGGCCGGGTCGACGCAGTAGCCCAGCGCCTCCTCGTAGGCGTAGCGCAGGCCGTCGGCCCGGGCCAGCCACTTGAAGCCGGTGAGCGTCTCGTCGTAGGAGACCTCCGCCCCGGCCCGGTCCGCGATCCGGCCCAGCAGCGAGGACGACACGATCGTGGTCGCGAAGGTGCCCTCGGCGCCGGTGTCGGCGAGGTGCCGGGCCAGCAGGGCGCCGACCTCGTCGCCGCGCAGCATCCGCCAGCCGGCCTCGGCCGCCGGGTCGGGGACGGCGACGGCGCAGCGGTCGGCGTCCGGGTCGTTGGCGATGACGATGTCCGGACCGGCGGCGCGGGCGGTGGCGAAGGCGAGGTCCATCGCCCCCGGCTCCTCCGGGTTGGGGAACGCGACGGTCGGGAACGCCGGGTCCGGCTCGGCCTGTTCGGCGACGACGGTCGGGGCCGGGAAGCCGGCCCGGGCGAAGGCGGCGGCGAAGGTGGACCGGCCGACTCCGTGCAGCGGCGTGTAGACGACCCGTACGTCCCGCGCGCCGCCGGGGGTCAGCACGGCGTCCGTACGGGCGAGGTAGGCCTGGACGATCTCGTCGCCGAGCGTCTCCCAGCCGGAGTCCGGGCGGGGGATCGCGTCCAGGCCGCCGAGGGCGGCGATCTCGGCGGCGATCTCCGCGTCGGCGGGCGGCACGATCTGCGAGCCGTCGCCCAGGTAGACCTTGTAGCCGTTGTCCCGCGGCGGGTTGTGGCTGGCGGTGACGGTGACACCGGCGACCGCGCCGAGGTGCCGGATCGCGAAGGCGAGGACGGGTGTGGGCAGCGGCTCCGGCAGCAGCACGGCCCGCAGCCCGGCACCGGTCATCACGGCGGCGGTGTCGCGGGCGAAGTCGATGCTCTTGTAGCGGGCGTCGTAGCCGATGACGACCGGTCCGCCGGTCTGCCCCTGCTTCTTCAGGTGGGCCGCCAGGCCGGCCGCGGCCCGGATGACGACCGCGCGGTTCATCCGCATCGGGCCCGCGCCGAGCTCGCCGCGCAGTCCGGCGGTGCCGAACTGGAGCATGCCGGCGAAGCGTTCGGTGATCTCCGCGAGCTGCGGGCTCTCGGCACCGTTCTCGACGTCCGCCGGGTCCACGGCGTCGAGCAGCGCGCTCAGCTCCGCGCGGGTCTCCGGGTCGGGGTCCTCGGCCAGCCAGGTACGGGCCTGGCGGAGGAGTTCCGCTGTGTCGCGTGCCACGTGATGCTCCTGTGTCCGGTACGGGGCCCGGTCACCGCGGCGCCGCTGCGCGCGAGGCGGCGGCACCGGTGGGTCACGGGCACGGAAGGGATACCCGGCGCGGCGGCGGTGTCACCGGGCCGTGCGTGCCGGGGTGGGCCCGGGCGGACCGGGCTCCGGAGGGTCGGGGGCGCCTTGCGCTGTGCCCGCCGGGCCGTCCGGGGCGCGCCGGCGGGCCGCCGTGGGGCGGACCCGCCGGGTGAGCGCCTCTTCGTGCCCGGTCATGGGTACCCGGCCGGGGCCGGGATCTCTCAGATCCGGCCGAGGACCTGGGCCAGCAGGCTGCCCATGCGCGCCGCCGAGTCGCGGCCCGCCTGCAGCACCTCTTCGTGGTTGAGCGGCTCGCCGGTCATGCCCGCGGCGAGGTTGGTGACCAGGGAGATGCCCAGGACCTCGGCGCCCGCCTCGCGGGCGGCGATGGCCTCCAGGACGGTGGACATGCCCACCAGGTCGCCGCCGATCACCCGGATCATGTTGATCTCGGCCGGGGTCTCGTAGTGCGGGCCGGGGAGCTGGACGTACACGCCCTCTTCGAGGGTGTCGTCGATCTCCTTGCACAGCGCGCGCAGCCGCGGCGAGTACAGGTCGGTGAGGTCGACGAAGTTGGCGCCGGCGATCGGGGAGGTGGCGGTCAGGTTGATGTGGTCGCTGATGAGGACCGGCTGGCCGGGGCGCATGCCGGGGCGCAGGCCGCCGCAGCCGTTGGTCAGCACGACGGTCTTGCAGCCGGCGGCGACGGCGGTGCGCACGCCGTGCGCCACGGCGGCGACCCCGCGGCCCTCGTAGTAGTGGGTGCGGCCGAGGAAGACCAGCGCGCGCTTGTCGCCGATGGCGTACGAGCGGACGGTGCCGGCGTGGCCCGCGACGGCCGGCGGCGGGAAGCCGGGCAGCTCGGTGACCGGGAACTCGAACTCGGGCGTTCCGAGGGCGTCGGCGGCGGGGACCCAGCCGGAGCCCATGACGAGTGCGACGTCGTGGCTCTCGGCACCGGTCAGCTCGCGCAGGCGGGCGGCGGCGGCGTCGGCGTCGGGCGCGCCGGAGTGGTCCGAAGGAAGAGAAGCGTTCACGGCACGAGCGTAGCCTGTCTTCGCCTACGCGCGTAGACGCCGTCCGGATACCCATCGGATCCCGGTCGCATGCCGGGTCGGACACCGCTGCGGCGCCGCTGCCCCGGCCGGGGACACGGCCGCTCCCGACAGGGGGCGCGCGGCGGTCAGCAGGGGCGCTTGCGGAGCTCCATCACGTAGTCGTGCGGGGCGCCCGCGGACTCGGCGGCGTCGGCGATCTCGCCGAGGTAGCGGGCCGAGGGCAGCCCGCCCTCGTAGCCGTTGAGGACGTAGACCCAGGCGGCCTCGTCCCCGTCGAGGGTGTGCACCCGCACCCGCATCCGCCGGTAGATGTCGAGCCCGACGCCCTCCCAGCGGTCCATGGAGTCCTCGTCCATGGGGGCGATGTCGTACAGCGCGACGAAGACCTGGGACCGCGGGGCCTCGACGATCGTGGCCAGCGCCCCCTCCCAGCCCATCTGCTCGCCTCCGAAGGTGAGCCGCCAGTCGGAGATCCAGCCCGTACCGCGCAGCGGCGAGTGCGGAGCGCGGCGGGACATCAGCCGCGCGTCGAGGTTGCCGGCGTACGCGGCGTAGAGCGACATGGGTCGAGGGTACGGGAGACGTGCCGGAGATCCCCGGGAGTGCCTCAGAGGCCCTTCGGAGGCACCCGGGGCCCCGGGGAGAGGCGCCGGCAGGGGTGCGGGACAATGGAGCACGTGACTCGGATCGTGATCATCGGTGGCGGACCCGGCGGCTATGAGGCGGCGCTGGTGGCCGCCCAGCTCGGCGCGGAGGTGACCGTCGTCGACTGCGACGGTCTGGGCGGGGCGTCGGTGCTCACCGACTGCGTGCCGTCGAAGACGTTGATCGCCACCGCCGAGGTCATGACGACCTTCGACTCCTCCTACGAGGAGCTGGGGATCATCGTCGCCGACGACACGCCCCACATCGAGCAGGCGGCCCGGGTGGTCGGCGTCGACCTGGGCAAGGTCAACCGCCGGGTGAAGCGCCTCGCGCTCGCCCAGTCCCACGACATCACCGCCTCGGTCACCCGGGCCGGCGGCCGGGTCATGCGCGGCCGCGGCCGGCTCCAGCCCCACCAGGCCCCGGACGGCTCGCGCCGGGTCACCGTGACCGCCGCGGACGGCTCCACCGAGGAACTCGTCGCGGACGCGGTGCTGGTGGCGACCGGCGGGCACCCCCGGGAGATCCCGGACGCGCAGCCCGACGGCGAGCGCATCCTCAACTGGACCCAGGTCTACGACCTCACCGAGCTCCCCGAGGAGCTGATCGTGGTCGGCTCCGGTGTCACCGGTGCCGAGTTCGCGGGCGCCTACCAGGCGCTGGGCTCCGAGGTGACGCTGGTGTCCTCGCGCGACCGGGTGCTGCCGGGCGAGGACCCGGACGCGGCGGCCGTGCTGGAGGACGTCTTCCGGCGCCGCGGGATGAACGTCATGGCCCGCTCCCGCGCCCAGTCCGCCAAGCGGGTGGGGGACCGGGTCGAGGTCACCCTCGCCGACGGCCGGGTCATCACCGGCTCGCACTGCCTGATGGCGGTCGGCGCGATCCCCAACACCGCGGACATGGGCCTGGAGGAGGCCGGGGTCCGGCTGAAGGACTCCGGGCACATCTGGACCGACCGGGTGTCACGGACGACCGCTCCGGGCGTCTACGCGGCCGGTGACTGCACGGGTGTGTTCGCGCTGGCCTCGGTCGCCGCGATGCAGGGCCGGATCGCGATGTACCACTTCCTGGGCGACGCGGTCGCGCCGCTGGACCTCAAGACCGTCTCGGCGAACGTCTTCACCGACCCCGAGATCGCCACCGTGGGCTACAGCCAGGCGGACCTGGACAACGGGCTGATCGACGCCCGGGTCGTCAAGCTGCCGCTGCTGCGCAACCCGCGCGCGAAGATGCAGGGCATCCGGGACGGCTTCGTGAAGATCTTCTGCCGCCCCGGCACGGGCATCGTGGTCGGCGGTGTCGTCGTCGCCCCGAAGGCGAGCGAGCTCATCCATCCGATTTCGATCGCGGTCGACAACAACCTGACCGTCGAACAGATCGCCAAGGCCTTCACCGTGTACCCGTCCCTGTCGGGCTCGATCGCCGAGGTGGCACGGCAGCTGCACACCCGGAAGGCTCCGCGCGAGCTGTAGGCCGTACGGGTGCCGCCTGCGGGGTCGTTGCCCCGTATACCACTTGCGGCACCCCTGTGCGAACAACTTCTGTAATTCGGCGCAAACTGCTGAAAGCAGACGGTCGCTGGGGTTACTGTCAGTTTCGTGTTCGCTGCAGAACGTCGCCAATTGATCCTCGAAATGGTGCGAGCGAACGGAGCGGTGTCGCTCCGGGAACTCGCCCGCGTCGTCCAGACCTCCGAAGTGACCGTACGGCGGGACGTACGGGCGCTGGAGGCCGAAGGACTCCTCGACCGCCGGCACGGCGGTGCGGTGCTGCCGGGAGGGCTCACCAGGGAGTCCGGCTTCCCGCAGAAATCCCATCTAGCGACCGCGGAGAAGACGGCCATCGCCGATCTCGCGGCCGGTCTCGTCGAGGAGGGCGAGGCGATCGTCGTCGGAGCCGGTACGACGACACAGGAGCTGGCCCGCCGGCTCGCCCGCGTCCCGGGGCTGACCGTCGTCACCAACTCGCTGCTCGTCGCGCAGGCGTTGGCCCATGCCAACCGGGTCGAAGTGGTGATGACCGGCGGCACCCTCCGCGGTTCCAACTACGCGCTGGTCGGCAGCGGGGCGGAGCAGTCCCTCCAGGGGCTGCGGGTCTCCCGGGCCTTCCTCTCCGGCAGCGGGCTGACCGCCGAGCGCGGCCTGTCCACCTCCAACATGCTGTCGGCCAGCGTCGACCGGGCGCTCGTCCAGGCCGCGGCCGAGGTCGTGGTGCTCGCGGACCACACCAAGCTGGGCACCGACACCATGTTCCAGACGGTGCCGACGGACGTCATCACCCGGCTGGTGACGGACGAGCCCCCGCTGCACGACGACCGCGCCGCCACCGAACTGCAGGCCCTCGCCGACCAGGGCGTGCAGGTCGCGGTGGCCGGTACGGGGCCGGGGCCGTCCGGAGCGGGGGCCGAGGGAAACGGTCCGCAGGGCCGCAGGCCCCGCCGGATGGCGCCCTCCGCCCCGAAGGAGGAGCTGCCGCTCCCGGGCCAGCGGCGCAACCACCCGCCGGGGCCGGGCGGGCCCCAGCTGCGCGGTGGCGGCGCCCTGTCGGACCAGCAGACCGCGGTGGCGAACGGCCGCATCGCCGACCTGTCGCCGCGCCGCCGCTGACGCCGGTCCGCCGCTGACGCCGAGCCGAGGCTGATGCCGCACCGGCCGTCGGCCGGGCCGGGCCCGACCGCCGGCCGCCCGGCTCCGGTGCACCACGGCACGGGTGGCGGGCGGCGGGCGGCATCAGCCGCAGCGCCGGCTCGCCCGGCCGGAGCAGCGCCTCGGGCCGGACCGGGGCCGGGGGCCACCCAGCGGCTCGCAGGCCTGCGCGGTGCCGTCCGACGGGCCCTCAGGGGCACCGGGTGCGGACTCGCGTGGGGCACCCCCGGTGGTCCCGGCTCGTGCCCGTACCGCCGTCCGGCGCGGGCGGCCCGTGGCTCAACCGCGCCCCGGCCGCAGCCCGGTGAAGGTCAGGCCGAGCAGCCGGTCCGCCAGGTCCGGGTCGTCGGGGGTCGCCTCGACGGCCAGGGCGATGGCGTTCGTCAGCTGCAGCAGATCGGCGATGTCGACGTCGTCCCGCACGGAGCCCGCCCGCTGGGCCCGGACGAGCAGCGCGCTGCCCGCCTCGCGCATCGGCACCCGGCACCGCGCCAGCGCCGAGGCCTTGTCCTGGGCGGCGCTCATCAGCGCCCGGGCCAGCCCCCGGTAGGTGCCCGCGTGGTCGATGACGGCCCGCAGCCAGTCGACCAGCGCCGCACAGGGCTGTTCCGCCTCCAGCAGCTCCCGTGACCGGGCCAGCAGCGCGTCGAGTTCACCCTGAAAGACGGCACCCATCAGGGCGTAGCGGTTGGGGAAGTGGCGGTAGAGGGTGCCGATGCCCACGCCCGCGCGGCGGGCGATGTCCTCCAGCGAGGCGTCCGTGCCGTGTTCGGTGAAGGCCGAGCGGGCCTCGGCCAGCAGCCGGTCGTAGTTGCGCCGGGCGTCGGCGCGCATCGGCCGCACCGGGTCCTGCGCCGCTTCGGTCGCCATCGGCCGTCCTCCGTGCTCCTCGGTGCCCGCCCGGCCGCGGTCCGGGGGAGTCCAGCATGCCACCCGGCGCCCGGCGCGTTCCGGTGCGCCCCGGGCGGGGCAGGAACGCGGTGCCGGCGAGCCGGGCCCCGGCGACGGCCGCGTTGCCGCGTGCGCCCCGGACAGCAGCGGACCCCCGGCACCGGGTGCCGGGGGTCCGCTGACGTGCTGTGTGCGGGCCGTCAGTCCTTGATGTCGCAGATGACGGCGCCGGCGGAGATGGAGGCGCCGACCTCGGCGGTCAGTCCCTTGACGGTGCCCGTGCGGTGGGC
>NZ_JBIASV010000006.1:0-16613 GCF_042891165.1 Streptomyces sp. NPDC001922
TTACCAGACTCTTTTTCGTTCCGTTTCCGGTCCGAGTTTCGAATCCAGTGGCCGTTGGGGGCCTTTTGCCTTTCGGCTGCTCCGACTTTATCAGATTCCTCCGGGTCGGATTTCCACCTTCCCGGAGAAGGTCCGGACACAGAAGTGTTCCGGGGTTCCTCGTTCAGGCGGAGCCGTAAACGTACTGGACGGCCGCGCCCGGAAGCAAATCGGCTCCGGCGCGGCCGTCCATACGGCTGATGCGGCGTCAGACCTCTACGACCACAGGGAGGATCATCGGACGCCGGCGGTAGGTGTCGGACACCCACTTGCCCAGCGTGCGGCGCACGAGCTGCTGCAGCTGGTGCGGTTCGGCGACGCCGTCCTGGGCCGCCTTGTCGAACGCTTCCCCGATCTTCGGCAGGACCGCGCCGAATGCGGCGTCCTCGATACCGGAACCGCGGGCATTGATATTCGGGCCGCCGACGATCTTGCCGGTGGTGCTGTCCACCACCACGAAGACCGAGACGATGCCCTCGTCGCCGAGGATCCGGCGGTCCTTGAGCGAGGCCTCGGTGACATCGCCGACCGAGAGCCCGTCGACGTAGACGTACCCCGCCTGCACCTTGCCGACGATCTTGGCGATGCCGTCGACCAGGTCGACCACGACACCGTCCTCAGCGATGACCACCCGGTCCTTCGGGACACCGGTCAGTGCGCCGAGCTCGGCGTTGGCCCGCAGGTGGCGCCACTCACCGTGCACCGGCATGAGGTTGCGCGGCTTGCAGATGTTGTAGAAGTACAGCAGCTCGCCCGCGGAGGCGTGGCCGGAGACATGGACCTTGGCGTTGCCCTTGTGGACGACGTTCGCGCCCCAGCGGGTCAGGCCGTTGATCACGCGGTAGACCGCGTTCTCGTTGCCCGGGATGAGCGACGACGCCAGGATCACCGTGTCGCCCTGGACGATGCGGATCTGGTGGTCGCGGTTGGCCATCCGGGACAGCGCGGCCATCGGCTCGCCCTGGGAACCCGTGCAGACCAGCACGACCTCGTCCTCCGGGAGGTCGTCGAGCGCCTTCACGTCGACGACCAGGCCCGGCGGGACACGCAGGTAGCCCAGGTCACGGGCGATGCCCATGTTGCGGACCATCGAGCGTCCGACGAAGGCGACCCGGCGGCCGTACTCGTGGGCCGCGTCCAGGATCTGCTGGATGCGGTGCACATGGCTGGCGAAGCTGGCCACGATGATGCGGCGCTGAGCACTGCCGAAGACGGTGCGCAGCACGTTCGAGATGTCGCGCTCGGGCGGTACGAAGCCCGGGACCTCGGCGTTCGTCGAGTCGCTCAGGAGCAGGTCGATGCCCTCCTCGCCGAGCCTCGCGAACGCGGGCAGGTCGGTGAGGCGGCCGTCGAGCGGCAGCTGGTCCATCTTGAAGTCGCCGGTGTGGACCACCATGCCCGCGGGGGTACGGATGGCCACGGCCAGAGCGTCCGGGATGGAGTGGTTGACCGAGACGAACTCGCAGTCGAAGGGACCGACGCGCTCGCGGTGTCCCTCCTTGACCTCGAGGGTGTACGGCCGGATCCGGTGCTCCTGGAGCTTGGCCTCGATCAGCGCGAGGGTCAGCTTGGAGCCGATCAGCGGGATGTCCGGCTTCTCGCGGAGCAGGAAGGGGACGCCGCCGATGTGGTCCTCGTGCCCATGGGTGAGCACGATGCCGTCGATGTCGTCGAGACGGTCCCGGAGGGTGCTGAAGTCCGGCAGGATCAGGTCGACTCCGGGCTGCTCCTCCTCGGGGAAGAGCACTCCGCAGTCGACGATCAGCAGGCGGCCGTCGTACTCGAAGACGGTCATGTTGCGGCCGATCTCGCCGAGGCCGCCGAGCGGCGTGACGCGCAGGCCGCCCCGGGGAAGCTTCGGCGGAGCGCCCAGTTCGGGGTGCGGATGACTCAAAAGACTCTCCTCACCACACGCGCCACCTGCCCCGTGGGGCACGTGGCGCGCGTGACAATCGTGCACTTGCAGTTGTGTCCGTATGCAGTTGTGCCGGTATGCAGTTGTGACGTCTGTGTCTAGAGCTGTACCCCGCCCGCGGCGAGATCGCGCTTGAGCTGCTCGGTCTCCTCGGGCGAGAGCTCCACGAGGGGCAGCCGCAGCGGTCCGCCGGGCAGGCCCTGGAGGGCGAGGGCGGCCTTGGTCGTGATCACGCCCTGGGTACGGAACATGCCGGTGAAGACCGGCAGGAGCTTCTGGTGGATCTCGGTCGCCTTGGCGACGTCACCGTTGAGGTGGGCGTCCAGCAGGGCGCGCAGCTCGGGCGTGACGACATGGCCCACGACGGACACGAAGCCGACGGCGCCGACGGAGAGCAGCGGGAGGTTCAGCATGTCGTCGCCGGAGTACCAGGCGAGGCCGCTGCGGGCGAGGGCCCAGCTGGCCCGCCCGAGGTCGCCCTTGGCGTCCTTGTTGGCGACGATCCGCGGATGGTCGGCCAGCCGGACGATCGTCTCGGTGTTGATCGGGACGCCGCTGCGGCCGGGGATGTCGTAGAGCATGACCGGCAGGTCGGTGGCGTCCGCGATGGCGCTGAAGTGCCGGTAGAGGCCCTCCTGCGGCGGCTTGCTGTAGTACGGCGTCACCGCGAGCAGGCCGTGGGCTCCCGCCTTCTCGGCGGAGCGGGCCAGCTCGACGCTGTGCCGGGTGTCGTTGGTGCCGGCTCCGGCCACGACGTGGGCGCGGTCTCCGACGGCCTCCACCACGGCCCGTACCAGCTGGGCTTTCTCCGCGTCGCTGGTGGTCGGGGACTCGCCGGTGGTGCCGTTGACGACGATGCCGTCGTTGCCGGCGTCCACCAGATGGGCGGCGAGCCGCTGCGCGCCGTCGATGTCGAGTTCGCCGTCGTCTGAGAACGGCGTGACCATGGCGGTCAGGACCCGCCCGAACGGGGTCTGCGGTGTGGAGGTCGGAGCCATGGGTCCCACGCTACTCGTAGCTCCCCGCCGTGTGCTCCCTCGGGGCACCCGGGATGCGGATCCCGGCACTGCCTGCTCGGGGGTTCAAGCAGTGCCGGGTCCGTTTGTTCAGCCTAGATGAACTTCGCGAAACGTCGCAATACGGACACTTCTCGCGGTTGACGGCCCGACGCTGCCCTACGGCGCGATCCGGCCGTTGGCATTGAAGGCCGCGTGGGTGAGCGGCATGAGCCGGGCCCAGTGGGCCTCCATCCGCTCACCGACCATCTCGATCTCCCGCTGCGGGAAGGAGGGGACCTTCGCCTGCTCGTGCTGGGTGCGCAGGCCGAGGAAGTGCATCAGCGAGCGGGCGTTGCAGGTGGCGTACATCGACGAGAAAAGACCGACCGGCAGGACCGAACGGGCCACCTCGCGGGCGACCCCCGCGGCCAGCATCTCCTGGTAGGCCTCATAGGCCCGGAGGTAGGCGTCCTCCATGACGCGGCCGGTCAGCTCGTGCTGCTCCGGGGTGCCCGTGACGAACTCGTACTTCCCCGGACGCCCCTGCTGCACCAGCTTGCGGTCCTCGCCCGGCACGTAGAAGACCGGCTGCAGCTCCCGGTAGCGGCCCGATTCCTCGTTGTACGACCAGCCGGCCCGGTGCCGCATGAACTCGCGGAACACGAGGATCGGGGCGCTGATGAAGAAGGTCATCGAGTTGTGCTCGAACGGGCTGCCGTGCCGGTCGCGCATCAGGAAGTTGATCAGGCCCTTGGAGCGCTCCGGGTCCTTCGACAGCTCGTCGAGGGACTGCTCCCCGGCTGTCGAGACCCGGGCTGCCCACAGCACGTCGGAGTCCGCGGCGCTGTGCTTGACCAGCTCGACGGTCACATCGCTGCGGAAACTGGGCTTGGCGTTCTCGGCGGGGGTGTCGCTCACCAACGGGGGTCCTTCCGGTTGTGCATGCGCGGTGCATCGCTGCTGGGGCGGCGCCCAGCTTACGGCCCGGCACCGACACCGCCGGGCGGCGGACCGCCGGACGGCTGCGGGCCCGTGCCGGTGCCCGGCGGAGCGGTTGATGTTTTTCACAGAACCTCTCGGAAAGGCGGCACCAAGTCAGGGGTTCGTACGTCTGAACCAGTGAGACCGGTCCCACCGAGATGTTCCGAGGAGAGCTCTTCATGTTCCGCCGGCGAGAGCCTGTGCCATTCGCCTTCATCGCCGAGGCAGACCGCTTCCGCAGCAACGTAGAACCGCCCCCGCGCCAGTCCGCGAGCCGCTCCGAGATCGCCGGGAGGTCCCTCGTCGGACTGACGGTGGTCGCCGGGCTCGTGGGCGCACTGCTGTTCGGCGTGCCCGCGCTGGGCAACGGCGCCTCCACCACCAGTAAGGCCTCCCAGTCCGAGAGCGCCCAGAACCCGTGAGCCGGACGCGACCCGGGGTGGTCGCGTTCCTGCCGCATCGCTAATGTCACCGGGCACAGCCTTCGAGCGTGCGTATGAACTAAGGAATCGCCGTGCCCCTGACCTTTCTGACAGCCGACCGTGCTCTCGACGAGGTCGACGACGAGGTCATGCTGCCGTACGGCGATCCGGACCGCTGGCGCCGTCCGTACCGCCCCGGCCCCTGGCGGGTCGGGGCAGCGGCGCTCGCGCTGCTGCTCGCTTCGTATCTGCTGCTCGCCACCATGATCGTTGCTTTCGCCGGTGCGCCGGCGGGCGCGGCCGCCTGCGCGAGCGGTGCGGCCGCGGTGATCGCGGCGGCGCTGCGGCTGCTGCGCACGGGCGTCTGGGTCAGCCCCCAGGGGCTGCGGCGCGTGGGTTTCTGGACCACCACGACCCTGCGGTGGGCCGAGGTCTCCGCCGTGCGGACCGTGCAGCAGCCGGTGAACTGGCTGGGCCTGCCCCGTACCGTTCAGGGGCAGGCGCTGCTGGCCGTGCGCACGGCGGGCGAGCCGCTGCCTGTGCTGCTGACGGACCACAGCGCCGACTTCCTGGGCCGCACGGACGCCTTCGACACCGCGGCGGAGGCCGTGGAGAGCTGGGCCACCGACCACCGGCAGTGACCCGCGGGGCGGGGCAGCCGGGCCGCGCGTGACGGTGACCGGCCGGCAGCGGGCGGGACCGGGCCTCCGGCGCGCGGAGGAATCACGTACCTCGTGTACGGCTGCCTCGTGTACGGCGGATCAGGCGCGTACCGGCTTGTGGTCGTGCAGGGCGATCGCCCGCTGCATGGCCTTCCGGGCCCGCGGAGTGTCCCGGGCATCGTGATAGGCGACCGCCAGCCGGAACCAGGCCCGCCAGTCGTCGGGCGTCTCCTCGGCCTCGGCCCGCCGCCGGGCGAACACCGCGTCCGCGGAGTCCCGGTCGATCCGGCCGCTCGGCGTCCGCACGAGCTCGTCGACGGGCAGCCCGCCCTCGGCCTCCAGCTCGGCGGCGAGCCGGTCCGCGCTGCGCGCGAACCGCGTCGTCTGCCACAGGAACCAGAGGCCGATCAGCGGCAGCACCAGCACGGAGATCCCGAAGGCGACCGTCAGCGCGGTGCCCTGCTCGATGAGCAGCACCCCGCGGTGGCCGGCCAGGACGAAGTACACGACCAGGACGGCCGCCGTCAGGAAGTACGTGATCTTGGCGCGCACGGATTCAGTCCAGGTCCAGGAAGTGCTCCAGGCCGAACGTCAGCCCGGGGGTGGAGACCACGCGGCGCACACCGAGCAGGATGCCCGGCATGAAGCAGCTGTGGTGCAGCGAGTCGTGCCGCAGGGTGAGGGTCTCGCCGGTGTCACCGAGGAGGACCTCCTGGTGGGCGAGGAGGCCGCGGAGCCGTACGGCGTGCACCGGCACCCCGTCCACGTCCGCGCCTCGGGCACCCTCCAGCGCGGTGACCGTGGCGTCGGGCTGCGGTGCGCAGCCGGCCTCCCGCCGGGCCTCGGCGATCAGCTGGGCGGTCCGGGTCGCGGTGCCGGAGGGGGCGTCCGCCTTGTTCGGGTGGTGGAGCTCGACGACCTCGACGGACTCGAAGTAGCGGGCCGCCTGCTGCGCGAACCGCATGGTGAGCACCGCGCCGATGGAGAAGTTCGGCGCGATCAGCACACCGGTCTCCGGGGAGGCGTCGAGCGAGGCGCGGAGCTGGGCGAGCCGCTCCTCGGTCCAGCCGGTCGTGCCGACGACCCCGTGGATGCCGTGCCGCACGCAGAAGTCGAGGTTGCCCATCACCGAGCCGGGGTCGGTGAGCTCGACGGCGACCTGGGCGCCGGCCTCGACCAGCGTCTCCAGTTTGTCGCCCCGGCCGAGCGCGGCCACCAGCTCCATGTCCTCGGCCGCTTCCACGGCCCGCACGGCCTCGGAGCCGATGCGCCCCTTGGCGCCGATGACCGCCACGCGGAGCTTGCTGCTCATGTGGGTCTCCCTCACTTCCTGTGGTGCTGCTCGACAACCGGCCCGGGCCCTCCGGCGCGGTGGTCAGGCCACCGTGTCGTGCAGACGAGCCGCCTGCTTGTCCTTCAACGGGCCGATGACGGACAGCGAGGGCCGCTGTCCCAGTACATCGCGGGCCACCGACCGCACGTCGTCCGGGGTGACGGCGGCGATCCGCCGGAGCATCTCGTCGACCGACATCTGCTCGCCCCAGCACAGCTCGCTCTTGCCGATGCGGTTCATCAGCGCGCCGGTGTCCTCCAGCCCGAGCACCGTGGAGCCGGAGAGCTGGCCGACGGCCCGCCGCAGCTCGTCGTCGCTGAGACCGTGCTGCGCGACCTGGTCCAGCTCGTCGCGGCAGATCTTGAGCACGTCGTCGACCTGGTTGGGACGGCAGCCGGCGTACACGCCGAAGAGGCCGCAGTCGGCGAAGCCCGAGGTGTAGGAGTACACGGAGTAGGCCAGCCCGCGCTTCTCCCGGATCTCCTGGAACAGCCGGGAGCTCATGCCGCCGCCGAGCGCCGTGTTGAGCACGCCGAGCGCCCAGCGCCGGTCGTCGGTGCGGGCGATGCCGGGCATGCCCAGGACGATGTGCGCCTGCTCGGTCTTCCGGCCGATCGTCTCGACCCGTCCGGCCGCGCGGATCCGGCGCTCGCCGCTGCGGGGCGGGGCCGGGACGGCGTCCGGGTCGCCCAGCGCACCGGCCCGTTCGAAGGCGGTGCGCACCTGGCGGACGACCGTGGCGTGGTCCACATTGCCGGCCGCGGCGACGATCAGATGGGTGGGGTCGTAGTGCTTCTTGAAGAAGCGGGCGATCCGGTCGCGGTCGAGGCCGTTCACCGTGTCGACCGTGCCGAGCACCGGGCGGCCGAGCGGGGTGTCGCCGAACATGGTGTGCGCGAACAGGTCGTGCACCACGTCGCCCGGGTCGTCCTCGGTCATCGCGATCTCCTCGAGGATGACGCCGCGCTCGGCGTCCACGTCCTCGGCCTCGATCAGCGAACCGGTGAGCATGTCGCACACCACGTCGATGGCGAGCGGCAGGTCGGTGTCGAGCACCCGCGCGTAGTAGCAGGTGTACTCCTTCGCCGTGAAGGCGTTCATCTCGCCGCCGACCGCGTCGATCGCGGCGGAGATGTCGAGGGCGCTGCGCTGGGCGGTGCCCTTGAAGAGCAGGTGCTCCAGGTAGTGGGTGGCGCCGCCCAGCGACGGGGACTCGTCGCGCGAGCCCACGTGCGCCCAGATGCCGAAGGTGGCGGAGCGCACCGACGGCAGGGTCTCGGTGACGACGCGGAGGCCGCCGGGGAGGGTGGTCCGGCGCACCGTGCCGATGCCGTTCTCACCCTTGAGGAGCGTTTGGGTACGGGCGACGGCCCGCCCCTCCGAGGAGGTGCGGGCCGTCGTCGGCTGCGTACGCGACGTCACTTGGCGGCGTCGTCCTTCGACTCGGCCTCGGCGTTGTCGTCCTCGCCCTCGATGACCGGGTGCAGCGACAGCTTGCCGCGCTGGTCGATCTCGGCGATCTCGACCTGGACCTTGGCACCCACCGCGAGCACGTCCTCGACGTTCTCCACGCGCTTGCCGCCGGCGAGCTTGCGGATCTGCGAGATGTGCAGCAGGCCGTCCTTGCCGGGCATCAGCGAGACGAAGGCACCGAAGGTGGTGGTCTTCACGACCGTGCCCAGGTAGCGCTCGCCGACCTCGGGCATCGTCGGGTTGGCGATGCCGTTGATGGTCGTGCGGGCGGCCTCCGCGGCCGGGCCGTCGGCGGCACCGATGTAGATGGTGCCGTCGTCCTCGATGGTGATGTCGGCGCCGGTGTCCTCCTGGATCTGGTTGATCATCTTGCCCTTGGGGCCGATGACCTCACCGATCTTGTCCACCGGGATCTTGATGGTGATGATCCGCGGGGCGTTCGGGGACATCTCGTCCGGAACGTCGATGGCCTCGTTCATCACGTCGAGGATGTGCAGCCGGGCGTCGCGGGCCTGCTTGAGGGCCGCGGCCAGCACGGACGCCGGAATGCCGTCCAGCTTGGTGTCCAGCTGCAGCGCGGTGACGAACTGCTTGGTGCCGGCGACCTTGAAGTCCATGTCGCCGAACGCGTCCTCGGCGCCGAGGATGTCGGTCAGCGCGACGTAGTGCGTCTCGCCGTCGATCTCCTGGGAGATCAGGCCCATGGCGATACCGGCGACGGCGGCCTTCAGCGGCACACCGGCGTTCAGCAGCGACATGGTGGAGGCGCAGACCGAGCCCATGGAGGTCGAGCCGTTGGAGCCGAGCGCCTCGGAGACCTGGCGGATGGCGTACGGGAACTCCTCGCGCGTCGGCAGCACGGGCAGGATCGCCCGCTCGGCCAGCGCGCCGTGGCCGATCTCGCGGCGCTTCGGCGAACCGACGCGGCCGGTCTCGCCGACGGAGTACGGCGGGAAGTTGTAGTTGTGCATGTAGCGGCGGCGCGTCTCCGGGGAGAGCGTGTCCAGCTGCTGCTCCATGCGGAGCATGTTCAGCGTGGTGACACCCAGGATCTGGGTCTCGCCGCGCTCGAACAGGGCCGAGCCGTGCACCCGCGGGATCGCCTCGACCTCGGCGGCCAGGGTGCGGATGTCGGTGACGCCACGGCCGTCGATGCGGACCTTGTCCTTGATGACGCGCTCGCGGACCAGCTTCTTGGTCAGCGCGCGGTAGGCACCCGAGATCTCCTTCTCGCGGCCCTCGAACTGCGGCAGCAGCTTGTCGACGGCGATGCCCTTGACGCGGTCGAGCTCGGCCTCACGGGCCTGCTTGCCGGCGATGGTCAGCGCCTGCGCGAGCTCGTCACGGACGGCCTGGTCGAGCGCCTGGAGGACGTCGTCCTCGTAGTCCAGGAAGATCGGGAACTCGGCGGTCGGCTTGGCGGCCTTGGCGGCGAGGTCGGACTGGGCGCGGCACAGCACCTTGATGAAGGGCTTGGCGGCCTCCAGACCGGCGGCGACGACCTCCTCGGTCGGCGCCTCGGCGCCGCCCTCGACGAGCTTGATCGTCTTGGTCGTGGCCTCGGCCTCGACCATCATGATCGCGACATCGCCGTCCTCGAGGACCCGGCCGGCGACGACCATGTCGAACACGGCCTCCTCCAGCTCGGTGTGGGTCGGGAAGGCGACCCACTGGCCGCGGATCAGCGCGACGCGGACGCCGCCGATCGGGCCGGAGAACGGCAGGCCGGCGAGCTGCGTGGAAGCCGAGGCGGCGTTGATCGCGACCACGTCGTACAGGTGCTCGGGGTTGAGCGCCATGATCGTGGCGACGACCTGGATCTCGTTGCGCAGGCCCTTCTTGAAGGACGGGCGCAGCGGGCGGTCGATCAGGCGGCAGGTGAGGACGGCGTCCTCGGAGGGCCGGCCCTCACGGCGGAAGAAGGAACCGGGGATGCGCCCGGCGGCGTACATCCGCTCCTCGACGTCCACCGTCAGCGGGAAGAAGTCGAGCTGGTCCTTGGGGTTCTTGGAAGCGGAGGTGGCCGACAGCACCATGGTGTCGTCGTCCAGGTAGGCCACGGCGGAACCGGCGGCCTGACGGGCCAGGCGGCCCGTCTCGAAGCGGATGGTGCGGGTACCGAAGGAACCGTTGTCGATGACGGCCTCGGTGTAGTGGGTCTCGTTCTCCACCAGGAAAATCTCCTCGTCTGCGTCCCTCGCCCGTCCGGCGGGGACGGTAGCGGCGGAGCGCCTGGGACCGCTCACTCCGGTCGGCCGGGCCGGTCTTCGATCGAAGCCTCCGGAATTGCTTGTTCCGGCGGCCACTACCGAGGACCGGCGCCTGCGGCGTCGAGCTGCGGCGGGAAGGCGCTCCCCCTCATGAATGCACTGTGCTGTTCTGTATTGCGTTGTGCGACCAGACTACAAAGCTTCGGCCGTCGTCACGACGGCTGGAAGCGCTGTTGCGTCCGGTTCGTGCTGCCGTGCGGTCGCGCATGCGTCCGCATACGGCGAAGGGAGCGGCCCCCTGACCCGGGAACCGCCCCCTTCACGGCGTCTTACTTGGCGCCCGCAGCACCGCGGCGGATGCCGAGGCGCTCGACCAGCGCACGGAAGCGCGTGATGTCCTTCTTCGCCAGGTACTGCAGCAGGCGGCGGCGCTGGCCGACCAGCAGCAGCAGACCACGGCGGGAGTGGTGGTCGTGCTTGTGGGTCTTGAGGTGCTCGGTCAGGTCCGTGATGCGGCGGGAGAGCAGCGCGACCTGGACCTCGGGGGAGCCGGTGTCACCCTCCTTGGTGGCGAACTCGGACATGATCTGCTTCTTCGTAGCGGCGTCGAGCGACACGCGGTACTCCTCTTGGTTCGTTTCGGCCGCCGAGTGCCCCTGGTCTGTCACACAGGGGAGCTTCCGTGACTCGGGAGGCGGGGTCCGCTGGGCGCTGCCTCCAGATACTCCGGGGGCGCGTACACAAACGGCCGTCACCCACAGTACCAGTCCGCCGATGATGCTCGGCGCTCGGGCGGAGGGGGCGGCTGAGGGGGGGACGGGATCCCGGAGGCAGCGGGCGGCCGGGGGAGGGAGATCCACCCGTCCTGGTCACGTGGCTCCCGGGCGGCGGCTTGACGTCTCGGGGTCCGGCGGCGGTCCGGGCTGGCCGGACACGGCCGCCGCCCCGCCGGCGTGAGGCGGCGGGGCGGCGGAGGTGGGATCGGGCCGCGCCCCGGGGCCGGGGGGCGTTCCGGAACCGGGGGCTTTCCGGGGCCGGGCGCGGGCCCGGGCGTTCCGGTCGCGTGAGCGTTCCGGAGCGGGCCGGGCCCGGCGCGAGTGGCCGGTGGGACGGCTACTTCCCGAAGGCGAGGATCAGCTTCTCCCCGCCCTCGGTGTCGTTCACCCGGTCGGAAGCGATGTAGAACCGGCCTCCCTCGTAGCTCTTGATGGAGCTGAAGAAGCTCCGCTCGACGCCGGCGGTCGCCTGCGGGGTGCGGAACAGGCTCTTCTGCTTGCCCCCTCCGGCGGGGATGGTCAGCAGCTCACCGGGGGTGTCGAAGCCCGGCTCCCGGTAGGCGACGAGGTTCTTGCCCTGCATCACCAGCGGCGCCATCGTGCGTTCCTCGCCCGCGGGCGAGGTCCACTTGCGCTTGCCGGAGTCGAGGTCGAAGGCGTGGATCTCGTTGGTGCGGCCGATGGTGTCCCCGCCGCTGCGCTTCGCCTCGGTCGGGAGGTAGAGCGTGTCGGCGTCCGCGACGACGCCCTGGCAGCTGCCGAGGTCCTTGGCGATGATGCTCATGCCGCAGCTCGGCGTGTAGGTGTCCTTGCCGAGGTCGATCTGCGAGCGCACGTCACCGCCCTCGACCGCCCAGATGCCTCCGGACTTGCGGTCCTCGTCGATGAGGGACACGACCGCGGGGTCCGTCGAGTAGATCTTGTTGACCTGCATCTCGTTCTTGGTCTTCATGGACCAGCGGGACTTGCCGGTGGAGGTGTCCAGCTTCTCCAGCACCGCGTGGTCCTGGCACATCGTCGCCCGCAGCATCGCCTTGCCGCCGGCGTAGCCGTCGACCGTGCAGCCCAGCTTCTTCTTCGGGGTCGGGATGGGCTCACCGTTGCCGACCTTGAACATGCCGGAGCCGCCGAACCAGGTCACGCCGACGGCCTCGCCGCTGAGCGCCATCGTGGTCCCGATGAACCCCTCGGCGAATCCGCCGGACTTGGGCAGCGGCTTGTCCCAGACCTTCTTCCCCTTCCGGGTGTCGATCATGGCGAAGTGGCTGCACTCGTCCTTCTTGTCACCCTCGTACGCCACCACGATCTTCCCGTCGTCGGTGGCGTGCCTCGGGGCGGCGCAGACGTTCTTGTCGAGCGGGACGCTCCAGCGCTCCTTGCCGTCCTCGACTCCGTACGCGGTCACCTTCTTGAGGGCGGGCTTCACCGCGAGCGAGTCGACGACCCAGAAGCCCGGCACGTCCACACCGCGCTTGGAGGTCTTGGGGGTCGGCTCCTGCCACTTCAGCTTCGCCTCGCCCTTGCCGCCGCCGGCGCCGGTGAGGCCGTCGCCGCCGGGGCGCTCGCCGGCGTCCTCGCCGCTGTCGTCCCCGCTGTCGCCGGTGCCGGATCCCTGGCCCGAGGAGCCCTTCGCGGTCGGCTTCTCGCCGTCACCACTGGTCAGCAGCGCTATGCCGCCACCGAGGGCGAGCAGCACGGCCACGACGACGCCGATGACGAGGGCGGTGCGCTGCTTGCCGGGTCCGCCCGGTGCGCCGCCCATGGGCGCGCCGAACGGCTGCCCCGGCGGCGGGTACTGACCGGGGGGCGGGTACTGGCCCGGGGGGTACTGGCCGGGCGGCGGGTAGGCCGCGGGCGGGTGCTGGCCGTACGCCGGCGGGGCGTAGGACTGCTGCTGCGCGTACGGGTTGGGCGGCGCGGCCTGGCCGGGCTGCGCTCCCGGTGCGGGCGGACCGGCCGGCGCCGCACCGCCCCAGGCGGGCGGCTGCGACGGCGGCTGGGCCGGGGGGACGGGCGGGGCCGGCGGCATCTGCGGCGGCTGGGCGGGCGGTTGCGGTGCCTGCGCCGGCGGTTGCTGCGGCTGCTGTTCACCCTGCGCGGGCGGCTGCGGCGCCTGTTCGGGCTGCGCGGCGGGCGGCTGCGGTGGCGTCTGCTCGGGCTGCGCGGGCGGCGGGCCGAAACCGGGCTGCTGGGGAGCGCCGGAGCCGTCCTGTGCCGACGGGCCGGACGGTTCCGGAGGAGGGGGCGGCTGCGACATGGGCGCATACCTCTTCACGCGGGTCCGGCGCCCGGCCGGCCTCCCCCGCAATTCCGGTGATGTATTACCGGAATGGAGCGAACCGGGCGCGAATCCCGCACGTCAATGTCCATCAAGCGGGGCCTCTTTGTACCACGCGGGCCCGGCCGGCCCGCGTGGTACCCCTGCCCGGATTGCGCCGGGCAGCATCCGCGCGACGCCTACTCGTAGGCGTGAATGAAGATTTTTTCACTCCCCGTCAACGTCTCCGCGACGATGAAGAACTGACCCCGGTCCAGATACAGCTCGTTGGGTGTGCCGATGCCGTACGCGTCCCGTTCGTCCTCGCTCTCGCTGTCGGGGTGCTGCTGGTAGAGCGACTTCTTTCCGGAGGCGAGGTTGAAACGGACCAGTTTTCCGCCCGATTCACCGGTGGGCGTGCTGTACGCGATGACGTTGTCCCCGTCGATTCCCACCGGAAGGGCCGTCCGCTTCGCGCCGGCGTCCTTGGACCACTTCGGACGGCCGTTGTCCAGCCGGAACGCGACGAGCTTGTTGTACTCCCAGTCGGAATCCTCGGAGGCCATGTCCTCGGTGGGCAGATAGAGGGTGTCGTCGGCGACCACCGCCGCGTCGCAGCCGACCATGTCGCACCAGGGCTCGTACGCCATTTCCAGCCTCCCCTCCTTGTCCCGGACGCCCTTCTTGGCGATGGAGATCCGGGACCGCCGGTCGCCCTTTCCGTCGAGGGTGATGAATTGGTTGACCTGGAACTCGTCGCTCTCGGCCAGGCCGATGACGACGGGCGAGGTGGACACGAAGGACGCCACCCGCTGCCCCTTGGGCACCGGCCACGTCCACTTCGCGCTGCCGTCCCGGGGGTCGATCTCCTGCACCTCGCGCGCGAGCGTCCGCTTGCCGCGCACCTTGTAGGTGGTGGAGAGGAGCCGGTCGCCGCCCACGACGTTGCCCTGGAACCAGCCGTCGCGGACGGGCACGCTCCAGTCCTTGCCGCCGTCGGAGAGCCGCCGGCGTTCGACGCTGCGCTCCCCCGCGATGACCAGAGCGTCGCCGGACCGGGCACTGGAGACGTACTGAACGGCCTTGCCGTCCTCGTACTCGGCCGCGAGCGGCGTGGTCCACAGGCGCCGGTGGGTCGCGAGATCGATCAGTGTGAGCTGGTTGCACGCTCCCTTGGCCTTGAAGGTCAGGGCGAGTGTCCCGCCGGTGGGCGGGGTCCGGTCACCGCAGATGTCGCCCGGCAGGGGCACCGTCCACAGGACGTCACCGCTCTTGCGGTCGTAGGCCTTGACGTTCTTGATCTCCTGCTTGATCACTGCCCGGTCGGTGAACCAGGTGCCCCGGGCGTCCGAGGCCACATAATCGACGATCTTGCCCTTGGGGGCAGGGGCCTTCCAGTCGATGCTGCTGTGCAGCTTGTGCGGGTGCTCCGGCTTCGGCTTCGGCTTCGCCTGGTGGCTGCCGCCGCTGTCCTCACCGAGGTAGAGCCAGGCCCCTCCGCCGGCACCGGCGAGAGCGACGACGATGCCGACGACCAGGGCTATGAGGCCCCGTCTCGGCCGGCGTCCGGGTGGTCCGGGCGGCGGTGACTGCGGGGCAGGCGGCGGGAAGCCGGGGGGCGGCGGGGCCTGCCCGCCGTGCTGCGGGGCCTGCTGGGCGTAGGGGTTGGGTCCGGTCCAGCCCTGCGGCGAGGGCGGGTTGTACGGTCCGTAGGAGGGCTGCGACATGAGCTCTTTCTCGTCGGTCGTGAACTCTTGGCTCGTCGGTCGTGGACTGCGGGCGGGGCCGGCCGGTCAGCGGCCGCGCCGCGTCAACGGAAAGCGGCGATCAGCGGCTTGGGCGACTCGCCCTCCTCACGCGAATAGATCTCCTCGGCAGCGAGGAAGAACATTCCCCGGTGCAGGAGCGGGACGGCGTCCTGCTCGATGGCCGACTCGCGTTCGCTGGACCAGTCGGGGTGCCGTTCGTAGACGGTGCGCTTTCCCGTTTCCGCGTCGTAGCGCAACAGCACACCGCCCTTCTCCTCCGTGGGCGGCTCATAGGCGATCAGATCCCCGTCGAGTACCGCGAACGGTTCGAGTTCCCGCTTGTTGTCCGGTTCCAGCAGCCGCTTCGATTTGCCCGTCCCGAGGTCGTAGGCCACGACCTCGTTCATGAGCGTCGCGCCGTCGCCGTAGGACTCGTGCGTGGGGCCGGAGAGATACACCGTGTCGTCGGTGACGACGATGTCGGAACAGCGCGGGGAGTCATTGGCGCACAGGTACTGGCCCTTCTCACCCACCGATATCTTCGTCGGCTTCCGGTTTCCGGGGCGCAGCCGCAGGATGTACTCGACCGATTCCGCCTGCTGCGACTGGAGAGCGATCACGGGCGGGGAGGTCGACAGGATATTCGTGACATCCAGGTTGTCCGGAACATCCCAGACGTTCTTGCGACGGGCCGTCTCCGGGTCGAGCGCCCACACCTGCCGGCCGCCGGCCTCGCCGCACGAGGCGACGACGAGCAGCGATTTCCCGGATTCCTCGCCGGCGGCGGCGGACAGGGAGCAATCCTCGACATAGCCGTTGTCCCGGTAGACCTTCTTCTTGTTGTCGATCCGGTAGGCGGCCGATCCACTGCCCGACGTCAGGACGACGAGTTTCTCGCTGAGCGCCAGCTCGCCCTCCATGAAGTTCTCCGGATCGGTGGGGTCGTGCAGTTCGTCCGTCCAGAGCTCGCGCTTCTTCTCGAGGTCGATGACGGTGAGCTTCCGGCAGCCCTCGCCGTGCTGGACCGCGGCCCGCCCGGCGACCGCCTCGGTGGAGGTCGCGCACACCACACCGTCCAGCGGCACCGTCCATGCCCGGTCGCCCGATGCGAGGTCATAGGCGACCACCTTGTTCGGCAGGGCCTTCGCCACGTACCGGTCGGTGAACCAGGTGCCGGACGTCGGCTGCACGCTGTCCTCGAGCGTCGGTACCGGTTCCTCCCAGGCGATCCGGGAGGCGGTCCGGTGCTTGGGGAGCGGCGCACCCTCCGGCCGGTCCTCGCCTCCGGCCATCAGCAGCCAGCCGGCCGTGCCGAGGCCCGCGACGAGGACCAGGGCAAGGGTGATGATCAGTGCCGTGCGGCGGGTGCCGGCGCCCCCGCCGCGGGGCGGTCCGCCGCCGTCGCCGGGCAGTCCGGGCCCGTCGGCCGGGGGGCCGAACGCCGGGGGCGGAGGGCCGAATCCCGGTGCCTCCGAGGGCGGTCGAGGGGGGCGGAGGCCGGTGTCCCAGATCTGCGGCGGGCGCTGATCCGGGCTCGGCCCGTAGGAGGGCTGCTGGGACACGAGAACGTTGTGCCTTTCACTGGGGCCGCCGCCGGAGGTGGCGGACGGGCCGGACGTCAACGGTTCGGGTGTGGGGGGCGTCAGTTGACGGGACGGCGTAAGGGGCGGCGAGCGCGCGGGGGCGGGCGCCGGCGCGTGATGTGCGGCTGCGGCTGCGGCTGCGGCTGCGGCTGCGGCTGCGGCTGCGGCTGCGGCTGCGGCTGCGGCTGCGGCTGCGGCTGCGGCTGCGGCTGCGGC
>NZ_JBIASV010000006.1:16710-53884 GCF_042891165.1 Streptomyces sp. NPDC001922
GCTGCGGCTGCGGCTGCGGCTGCGGCTGCGGCTGCGGCTGCGGCTGCGGCTGCGGCTGCGGCTGCGGCTGCGGCTGCGGCTGCGGCTGCGGCTGCGGGAACGTTCCGGGCGGTGTGCGGACACGGTGTACGGGAGTCGGGGCTCGCGTGGATCCGGCGTCGGCCGTGCTCCCGGGGCGGCGCACCGTCAGGGCGGAACTCCGCCCGTGACGACGCAGTGTGGAACGGATCCCGGCCGTCGCGGGTACGCCCTCGCGACGGCGCTCGGGTACGCGCACGCGCCGCACGCGTGCTGCCGTGATGCCATACGCCCCGTTACCCCCGTCGCCCGACCGCACGGCGAGGACTGCCCCCGGCCGTGGATGTCGGACCGTCTCCTTACTATGCCGGTAGAAACAAGACGCGTTACAGGGGGATCGGGTTCCCTCTGTGCCGCGGACGCCACGGCGGAACGCGCAGGGGACGAACGCGGGTCCGGACGGGGGACCTCGGCCGCGTAGTGCGGGCGACGCGGGGGAACGAACAGGAGGCGAACGGGGGACGGCGAGCGGACGGGCGCGCGGGCACGATGTGCGCGGCGCAGCGACGCGCCGCCGGGACTGCGACGAGACGCGGACGGGACTTCGACGACGGGGGCAAACCGGGCGCATGCCGAGGCAGTCGGAGGTGGGACGGACCCATGACCAGCCGCACCTCGTGGACATGAAGGGATTTGTCCATGCGAGTTGCTCCTCCGTCGCGGCACACCGGCCGTTCGGTGCACGACGTGACGTACGGGACAGCGCCCCGCGGTGGGACGGCCCTGCCCGATCGGCGCTCGTGGTGATTAGGCTTGGGTCCGGGCGCGGTGGCAGAACCTCACGACAGGGCAGCCGCGTCACAACGGGGGAAAGGTCAAGCGGCCGGACAGATCGATACGGCCGCCCCCCCTGCCGCGTTCCAGCGAACAGGCGAACAGGCGAACAGGGTTGAAAGACCACACCAGGAGGCATTGTGAGCAGCGATCGGGACGAGATCCGCGCGGGCGGAGGGACCCCCGGCGAGGATCGGTCCGACGCGGAGCCTGAGAACACGGGCGAGTTCACCATCGACTACACCCCGCCTGCCTGGTACACGCAGAACTCCTCGTCGGGGAGCGGTGCGAGTCGGGCGGAAACGGAATCCGGAGAGGACGACGGCGGGCAGTCCGCCGGCACCGGATCCTCCGCTTCCACACCCGCCACCCCGTCGTCGTCGAGCGACCCGGCTGCGATTCCCGGGATACCGGCGAGCAGCGGCTTCCGGACGACGTGGACGCCGCCGACGCCGCCGGCCTCGCAGACGCCTGGCGCACCGCCGGCACAGACCCCGCCGGCTGCACAGACCCCGCCGGCCGACGCGGCACCGCCCGCGCCGCGGGACGCACAGACGCCGCCTCCGCCGGCCCCGCAGTTCCCCGCTCCGCAGTTCCCGGTCCCGAACTTCCCTGCTCCGCGCTCCGAGGCGGCTCCCGTCACGGAGCAGCCCGCCACGCCGCAGGCCGGCGGAGAGGCGTCCGCGGGAGCCGGGGCCGCGACGGGTGCGAGTGCCGGGGCAGGCGCCGTGCCGCCTCCGGTACTGCCCACCTTCACCGCTCCCGCCGCCTCCGCGGCCGAGGACGCCGGCCGGGACGAGAACCCGGACGAGGGCCGTGCGGCGCGCGACCGTCAGGACGGAGGCGCCTCTTCGGCGGAGGACCGCGGCGAGGGCTCCGAGGTGTCGGTGCCGTCGGCCGGGCCGGCGCTGTCCGAGCCGGAAGCGGAATCCGTGGCAACGGCGGCCTCGGAGGAGCCCGGAGCGCTGCTCGCGAAGCAGGGCGACGACGCGGAGCCGGCTCCGGGGACCGATGCCGCCGATGCCGATTCTTCCGGCGCTTCCGAGTCTTCCGGCGGCTTCGATGACGCCGAGGGCGCGGACGACTCCACGGACGACACCGCCGCTGGTCCGGCGGAAGGTGGCTCCCGCACCGACGGCACGGAGAGCACGGACGGGTCGGACGGCGATGTTCCGCCGGCCCTCGGCGTGCCGCTCGCCGCGCCGGAGGAGACAGCCGAGGAGGCGGACGCGGAGACGGACGCGGAGACGGACGCGGACTCCGCTGCCGAACCGGTCGGCGAGGAGCACCTCTCCGACGCCCCCGGCACGTCCGACGCTGCGGACACCTCGGCGCGGGACGACCACGCTGCCGACGGCGGTGCCGCCGGTGACGGTGACGCCTCCGGTTCCGGCGGCGCGGCGCCGGACGGCCCGACCTCCGGCGTCCCGGCCTCGGACACTTCGGCCTCGGACGCTTCGGCCTCGGACGCTTCGGCCTCGGACGCTTCGGCCTCGGGCGGGTCAGCCTCGAACGGGGCGGCCTCGGACCGCGCGGCCTTCGACGGCGGTGACCTGGAGAGCGGGTCCACGATGCGCATCTCGGCGGCCGCGCTCCGTCGCCACGCCGAAGAAGTCGAAGCCCAGAAGGCGAAGGCACAGCAGGAGGACGCGGGCTCCCGTCCCGCGGAGCCCACCGATGCCGCTCCGGCCTGGACGCCGCCCCCCGTCCCCGAGAAGCCGACGGCGTGGACCCCGCCGCCGGTGCCGGAGCAGGCGACGCGCTGGTCGCCGCCGCCGGTGCCCGAGCAGACCACTCCCTGGACCCCTCCGCCGGTCCCGGAGCAGTCCACGCCGCCGCAGCCTCCGGCGCCCGAGCAGACCCCCGCGCCGACGGCGTGGACCCCGCCGCCGGTGCCGCAGGACCAACTGCCGCCGCTGCCGCCGTCCTTCCGGCCCGCCGCCGGGGACGACCAGCCGTCGGCCCCGCATGCTGCTCCCACCCCCGCCGCGCCCACCGACGGGAAGCCCCCGGTGCCGCCGGTGCCGCCCACTCCCGGCCCGGCGACCGGTACGGACACGACCGACGCCGGCGCGGACGCAGCCGCGCCCGCGCCGGACACGAACGGTGGCCCGGCGACCGGTCCCCAGGCCTTCGGTCCCCAGGCGCCCGGCCCTCAGGCCGCCGGTCCGCAGGCCGGTGGTCTTCCGGCAGGCGGCGCCGGTTACGGCTATCCGCAGCCGGACACGGCGTGGACGCCTCCCGGCAGCGGTCCGGGCGCCGGCCAGGGCGCAGGTCCCGCCGGTGCGGTGCCCCAGCAGGGTGGCTACGGCTACCCCCGCCCCGGTGGCCCGACCGTGCCGCCCCAGGCACCCGCTCCGGGGCCCGACGCTCCGGGCCCGGCCGCCGACGGCGCTGCTCCCCAGGGCCCGGTTCCGCACGCCCCGCTGACCGACGGCCCGGCCGGCACCGTGCCGCCCGTCGGCACCGGCCAGGCGGGCGCCCCGGCTCCCCAGGTGCCCGAGCAGCGGACCGAGCCGCCGCAGCCGTACCCCTCGCCCCAGACCGGACAGCAGCCTCAGCCGGGGCAGCAGCCTCAGCCCGGGCAGGGTCCGCAGGCCGGGCAGCCCCAACCGGGGCAGCCGCTGCCGCCCGTCGCCCCCGGGCCGGTCGCTCCTGGCCCGCAGGCGGCCCCCGGTCCGCAGGCGGAGGGGCCCGGCGACGCGGGTCCGGCCATGCCGCCGGCCGCGCCGCAGCCGCCCGCGCCGTCGTTCCCGCAGTCCGGTTACGGGTATCCCCCGGCCGCGGGCCAGGGTGCGCCCGTGACCCCGCCGAACGCCGAGGGCGCACCGCAGCCGTACCCGGCGCAGGGCGGGCAGGCACCCCAGCAGCCGTACCCGGGGCAGGGCGGGCAGCCCCCGCAGGAGCCGCAGGCGGCCCCCGCGGACCCCCGGACCGGCGGCTGGCCCAGCCCGGACCAGAGCTCCGGCCAGGGCGCGCCGCTCGGCTACACCGCCGCGGTGGAGCTGTCGTCGGACCGGCTGCTGCGCAACACCAAGCAGAAGCCCAAGAGCAAGAACACCGGCCCCTCCTCGCGATTCAAGATCGGCGGCAAGGCGGCCGAGGCCGAGCGTCAGCGCAAGCTGGAGCTGATCCGGACGCCGGTGCTCTCCTGCTACCGGATCGCGGTGATCAGCCTCAAGGGCGGCGTCGGCAAGACCACGACGACCACCGCGCTGGGCGCCACGCTGGCGACGGAGCGTCAGGACAAGATCCTGGCGATCGACGCCAACCCGGACGCCGGCACGCTCGGCCGCCGGGTGCGCCGCGAGACCGGTGCGACCATCCGCGACCTGGTGCAGGCGATCCCGTACCTGAACAGCTACATGGACATCCGCCGGTTCACCTCGCAGGCGCCCTCCGGTCTGGAGATCATCGCCAACGACGTGGACCCCGCGGTCTCCACGACGTTCAACGACGAGGACTACCGCCGCGCGATCGACGTGCTCGGCAAGCAGTACCCGGTCATCCTCACCGACTCGGGCACCGGCCTGCTCTACAGCGCGATGCGCGGAGTACTCGACCTCGCCGACCAGTTGATCATCATCTCGACACCGTCCGTGGACGGTGCGAGCAGTGCGAGCACCACCCTGGACTGGCTCTCGGCGCACGGCTACGCCGACTTGGTGCAGCGCAGCCTCACCGTCATCTCCGGGGTGCGCGAGACCGGCAAGATGATCAAGGTCGACGACATCGTGTCGCACTTCCGGACGCGCTGCCGCGGGGTGATCGTGGTGCCGTTCGACGAGCATCTGGCGGCGGGTGCGGAGGTCGACCTCGACATGATGCGGCCGAAGACCCGTGAGGCGTACTTCAATCTGTCCGCGATGGTCGCCGAGGACTTCATCCGCGCCCAGCAGCAGCAGGGGCTGTGGACCGCGGACGGCAACCCGCCGCCGCACCTGGCCCCGCCGATGCCGAACCAGCAGCAGTACGCACCCCCGCAGCAGGGCCACCCGCAGCAGGGCGGGCAGGGGTACGCGCCGCCGGCCCCGCAGGGATATCCGCAGCCCCCGCAGGCGGCCCAGCCGTATCCCTACGGGCAGCAGCCCGCACAGCCCCCGGTCGACCCGCAGACGGGGCACCCGCTGCCTGCGGACCCGGCCGGTCAGCGAGGCCCGCAGCAGCCGCCGGCGCAGCAGGCCGCGGCGCCCGGCCCGCCCGGTCAGCCGTACCCGGGCGGTCCGGTGCAGGCGGCCCAGCCCGGCACCCCGGCGCAGCCGGGCCACCCGGCCCCGCCGCAGCAGCCCGGTCAGCAGCCCTTCCCCGGCCAGGTGCCGCAGCCCGGTCAGCCGGGGCAGCCGGGGTGGCCCATGCCCCCGGGGCAGCCCGGCGCCGCGGCGCCCGGGCAGCCCGCGCCGGGCCAGGCGCCTCCCGGGTGGCCGCAGCAGCCCCAGCCGGGACAGCCCCCGCAGGCCGCGGGGACCGGGTACGGCTTCCCGCCGCCGGGACAGCCCGGACAGCCGCCGCAGCCCGGTTCCGGGTACGGCTTCCCGCCGCCGGCCGCACCGCAGCAGCCCGGCGGACAGCCCTACCCGGCGCCGGGCGGACAGCCCGCGCAGCCGGGACACCCGCCGCAGCCCGAACAGCCGGCTCCGGAGGGCACACAGCCCCCGCAGCCCGGCACCGGATACGGCTTCCCGCCGCCGGCCCCGCCGCAGCAGCAGTAGGAGCAGCGGCGCCGCCCCTGGCGGGACATGGGGCGGCGCCGGATGACAGGAAACGGGAGGGCCCGAGCGGATGCGCTCGGGCCCTCCCGTTGTCGTTCGTCGCCCTTCCGGACAGCAGCAAGCGGCCTCGGCCGCTCAGCGTGCGGCGAGCGGCCTCGGCCGCTCAGCGTGCGGCGCGCGCCGCCTCGTGGGCGGCGACCAGCTCCCGCGAGCGCTTGACGTCGTCGGCGATGCCGTCCAGCAGCGCCTCGATGGAGGCGAACTTCTCCTGCCCGCGCAGGTAGGCGAGGAAGTCCACGGCCACGTGCAGCCCGTACAGATCCAGGCCGACCCGGTCGATCGCGTACGCCTCGACGGTCCGCTCGGTGCCGTCGAACTGCGGGTTCGTGCCGACCGAGATCGCGGCGGGCATCGCCTCGCCGGCGACCTCCAGCCATCCCGCGTAGACGCCGTCGGCCGGGATCGCGGTGTGCGGCAGCGTCTCCACGTTGGCCGTCGGGTAGCCGAGTTCCCGGCCGCGCTGCGCGCCGCGCACCACGACGCCCTCGACGCGGTGCGGACGCCCGAGGATCTCCATGGCCCCGGTCATGTCGCCCTCGGCGACCAGCCGGCGCGTCAGGGTCGAGGAGAACGGCTCCCCGCCGCCCGCCTCCCCGCGCACGTAGAGGTCGACCACCTCGACCTCGTAGTCGTAGGTGCCGCCGAGCTCGGTCAGCAGCGCGACATTGCCCGCCGCCTTGTGGCCGAAGCGGAAGTTGGGGCCCTCGACGACGGCCCGGGCGTGCAACTTGTCGACCAGGACCTTCACCACGAAGTCGGCCGGCGAGAGCTTCGAGAACTCCTGGGTGAACGGCAGGATGAGCACGGCGTCCACGCCCAGTTCGGCCATCAGCTCGGCCCGCCGGTGGTGCGGGGCGAGCAGCGGCGGGTGGCTGCCGGGGCGCACGACCTCGCTGGGGTGCGGATCGAAGGTGACGACCACCGACGGGACGCCCAGCTCACGCGCGCGGGCGACGGCACGCCCGATGATCAGCTGGTGTCCGCGGTGCACACCGTCATAGGAACCGATGGTGACGACGCTGCGTCCCCAGCCCTCGGGGATGTCCTCCAAGCCACGCCAGCGCTGCACTGTGACCGCTCCTCGCCCGAACCTGTGTACGTGATGCCTACCGTTACGCAGGTCTAAGACTGCCATGCCGGGTGCCTGGGGCCTGCATCGGCATCGGACGGCGGGGCTCCGGGCACGGCTGGAACCATGCGGTCCGCCGGGTCCGCGTCCGCCGTCGGCTCCGCTGCCGTCTTGAGCAGGCGGCGGGCCGCGGGACCCACCACGGCCGTCCACTCCCCGGGGGCTCCCACCAGCCACTCCCGTACCCGCCGGCCGAAGCCCGCCCGCTGCCGGGTCAGCTCGACCAACCGCCGGTCGAAGGCGGCGGCGCCCTCCGGCGTCCGTGCCATCAGCAGCCCGGTCCGGCGCACCAGTTCGCGGGTCGCCTCCTCGGCCCGCAGCTCCGCACCGTCCGCCAACGCCGCCAGCAGAGCGACGAGTACGGCGCAGTCCGGGTCCCGCGCCGTGTTCCCCTCGTGCTCCAGCAGCGCGTCCAGCAGTTCCCGGCGCAGGGGCTCCGCGGTCCGGCTCCCGGGGGCGGCCAGCGCGGGCACCAGCGCGCTGCGCACCTGTGGGGGCTGCTCCGCCAACAGGTCGGTGAGCAGGGACAGGAGCACCTCCCGGGCCGCGGGGCCGTGCTCGGTCAGGCGCGCCAGGAAGGCGGCCGCGTGCCGCGCCCCTTCCGGCCGGGCCGCCACGTAGGCGCGCACCAGGGCGGCCGCGCGCCGGTGGAGGGCCGGCCCGGTCGGGTCCGCCAGGGCGAGCAGCACCTCGGCCGCGGTCTCTCCCGGCTCGTTCAGCCGCGCACGGAAGGCGTCGAGCACCGGCTCGGGGTGGGTGGCGAGCGCGGGTGCCAATGCGCTCGGCGGCAGCTGCGGATCGCCGGTGACGAACCGCGCCAGGGCCTGCGGAAGGTGGCGCGACCGGGTCTCGGGGTCCCCGACCAGCAGCGCGAGGGCCGCACCGTGGTGGAGGGCGGCGTCCGGGCGGATGAGCAGGGCGAGCGCGGCGTGCCGCAGCAGGGCGCGGTCGGCGTCCCGGTCCGTGTGCCGGGCCGCGGCCGGGCCGAACGCCGCGGCGGCCGCGTGCCACTCGGCCCGGCCGGCCCGTGCCCAGCGGTGCACCGCGCGGCAGACCGCGGACGGCTCGTCCTCGGCGAGCGCGGCGAGCAACTCCTCGGCGCGCGGGTGCCCGGCCGCGACCAGCGCGTCGGTGAGCCCGTCGGTCTCCCGCCGCCGGTGCGTGTGGAGCAGCGCCTGCGCGGCCGTGGCGACGGTGGGGCGGGGGGCGGTCCCGGCCTCCGGAGCGCCGGCTCCGGTGCCGGGCGCCGTCCGCAGTGGGCGGTCGTCGTCGAACCAGCGGCACAGCACGGGCTGCGCCCCCGCCGGGTCGTCGCGCAGCTGCGCGCTCACGACGTCCAGGAACCGCGCCTGACGGGGCCCCGGGCCGCCCGCCGGCGCGTCGGCGGGGAGCAGCGGCCGCAGCAGGCCGAGCCGGGTCTCCGTGTCGAGCGCGAGGGAGGCCCAGAAGGACGGGCCGAACGCGTCGAGCCCGGTGCCGCCGAAACCGCCGGCCAGGAGCGAACGATGGGCGATGTGCTCGGCGAGGGAGTGCAGCAGAGCCCGGTACGGCCGGGCGTCGGGGAGCCGCCGCACCGTCTCTGCCAGCAGTCGGCAGGCCCACCAGAAGGCGTGGTCCGCGCCCGGGACGGACCGCGGGCGCCGCCCCGCGGCACCTACGGCCTGCGGAACGCCGACGGTCACCCCCGGGGCGCCGGCCGCTCGGCCTCGCCGGACGGGCTCGGAGGCAGGGGCCTGTGCCGGAATCCACTGCTCGGCCGCGGCTGATGTCCCGAAGCCCCGGTCGCCGGCCTGCGGGCCCGGCGGAACGGTGCCCTGCCGCCCGGGGCGGGGGCCGCGTGCCTCGCCCGACTGCTGGCCGGGGAGCAGCCCGGACGGAACGGTGCCGGGGAGCGGCACCGGACCGGGACCGCCGGGAGCCTCGGCGTCCCACGGCGGACGCTGGTGGCCCACGCGCCCTCCCGAGCCGGGCGAGCCCGGGCCGAGCCCCCGCGAGCCGAGCGTCGATGAGCCGGCTGCCCCTGGGCCGGGTCCCGGGCCGGGCGTCCCCGGGCCGGTCGGCTGCGCGGCGCCCGGCCGCTCCCCGGGCCCCCGCCCCTCCACCGGCTCCGGGCTCACGGCGTCCGCCGAGGCCGGGGTCCGCTGCGCCCAGGGCCCGGGCACGGTCGCCAGGGCCTGCAACGCCGCGGCCAACTCCCGGAGGCGGGCGTCCAGTCGGGCCGGTCCCGACTGCTGTTCGAGGAGGAGCAGCGCCTGGACGACGGGGCCGATCCGGTGGCGCGGCACGGGCAGCGGGACAGCCGGACGCCGCGGTTCCGCCCCGTGCACCGACTCCTTCCGGAAGGTGCCGTTCCCCAGCAGCTTCGCGTACCCGGTCTCCCGGTGCCCGTCGGCTTCCCCGGCACCGCCGCCCTCCCCGTACGGACCACGGCGCGGCTGCGGAGGCCCGTCCCCGTACGCACCGCGGCCCGGGTGCGGACACTCGTCCCCGTACAGGCCCTCGTCCCCGCGCAGGCCCTCGTCCCCCTCGTCCCCGCGCAGGCCCTCGTCCCGGTACGCCCCGTGGGCGGCGGCTCCGCCGTGCTCACCCGGCCGGCCCGGTTCGCCCAGGTCACGGGGGCGGGTGTGCTCCTCCGCCGACGTCGTCCGCCGCGGCCGCCGGCCGAAGCGCCGCCGGCCACGCGTCCGGGGCTCCGGCTCCGTGCCCCCGCAGGGCCCGTCGCCGTCCGCCCGTCCGGGCTCCTCTCCCGCCCCGGCGGCGTCCCCTCCGAGGCCGGGTGCGTCGCACCAGCGGTGCACCAGGGCGTGCAGGGCCGGGTCCAGGTCCAGATGGTGGGCCTGCAGCCAGTCCGCGAACTCCTCGTGGGCGAAGCGGTATCCGGCCCCCGCCGGGACCAGGAGCCCCGCGCCGAGCACCGCGGCGGCCCAGCCGGTCCGGGAAGGGAAGACCTCTTCGAACGCCGCCGCGTCCAGCTCCCCCTGCCCCGGCCCGAGGCAGCGCCGCGCCGCGTCGTGCACCTGTCCGGCCACCCGCGC
Source organism: Streptomyces sp. NPDC001922 (assembly GCF_042891165.1). NCBI lineage: Bacteria > Bacillati > Actinomycetota > Actinomycetes > Kitasatosporales > Streptomycetaceae > Streptomyces > Streptomyces sp. NPDC001922. The sequence goes on from NZ_JBIASV010000006.1 coordinate 26,496, forward strand.
CGCCAGGCGGCGCACGGCCGCTCCGCGCAGCGGCGGGTCCTCGACGCCGGCGAGCCGGGCGGCGATGCGCAGACACATCAGGTCGAGATGGGCGGCGAAGACGTCCGCCCGGGTCAGCCGGGTACCGGCCGGCGCTTCCCGCCCCGGCGCACCGTCGTCCTCACCGGTGACCGGGCCGGTCCCGGAGGATCCGTTCGCCGAGGCGGCGCCACCGGCCGCCTCCTCGCCGCGCCACGCCTCGCGCACCTCCGCGTAGAGCCGCAGCGTCAGCGGATGCGCCGCGTCCCGCTCCGCGAGCACGCCCTCGGGGATGCCGTACCGCGCACGCGCCAGCCGCGCCGCGTCCGGGGGAAGGTCTCCGAGCCGTACGCAGCCGGGCGGACCGGGGGGCGCCGGTACGGGCTGTGCGGCGCGGTCGGGCGGACCGGGCCGGTGGAGCGCGTGCTCGGGGAAGAGCGCCCACAGGTGTTCCCAGTACTCCGGCCGGCAGGCCACGACCAGCCGGGTCCCGGTGGCGCGCAGCCATTCCGCGGTCTCCTCGCACCAGGCGCGCAGCCGGGGTTCCGGCAGGGGCGGCATCTCCTCGGGCCCGTCGAGGACGACCAGCAACGGGCGCCCGGCCTCCCGCGCGACGCCCGCGACCCGGTCCGGGTCGACGGTCTCGCCCCGGGCGCCCCACAGCGCACCCGCGTCCGGCACGACCGCCCCGAAGGGGCCCGCTCCGGCCATGCCCGCCCCGGCAGCGTCCGGCGTGCCGCCGCCGGCCGCCGTGAGCAGCGCCCGCCGCACCGCGTCCGCGACGCTGCCGTCGTGGGGGCGCAGGTCCGCGCCGCGCAGCCGGACCGTGGGCGCCGGGGCCGCGCCCCGGGCACGCCGCTCCGCGAGCGCCCCGAGCTCCGTGCTGCGCCCCTCCCCCGGGCCGCCGACGAGGGCCAGCACCCGCGCCTGGGGCGAGCCGAGAAACGCCGCGAACTCCGCGGCCGGCTCCGGGCGTTCCACCGGGGGCCGGCCCCCGTCACCGGCCGGGGACGCGGGGTGGGAAGCGGCGGTCAGCTCCAGCACCGCCGCGAGGTTGAGGTCCCGTCCGTACGCGGGCACGGTGGCCCCGTTGCGCGCCAGCAGCGCGGCGAGCGGGCCGTCCGGTGCCGCCGCTGCCGCGGCGCGCAGCGGCACGGCGAACGCCGCCGCCCGGTGCCCGGCGTGCAGGGCGGTTCCCAGAACGGCCACGACGGTGCCGGTCGCGGCGTCCAGCACCGGGCCGCCGGTGGCCCGGGCGCCGAGCCGGAGACCACCCGCGCCCGCGCCGTCGAAGGTCAGTTCCAGGGCCTGGCCGAGGCGGTGGAAGCGGTCGGTGGCCGTGTAGGTCACCCCGCTGGTCACGGTGTCGGCACGGGCGTCGGTCCACTCCCGGGCCCGGAGCCGTACCCGTGCGCCGGAGAACGCCGTACGGGCCGCGACCGGCAGTGGCGGCACCGGCAGCCCCTCGGTCCGGACGAGCGCCAGGCCGGTCTCGGGCAGTGCGGTGATGGCGTCGGCCTCGGCCAGCCGGACCTGCCCGTCGGGCGTGTGCAGCACCAGCCGCACCAGGCCGTCGACGGTTTCATGGCTGGTGAGCAGGGTGCCCCGGTCGTCGGCGAGGAAGCCGGTGCCGCGGGGCCGTCCGGCCAGGTCGCAGACCCGGATCAGTGCAGCGTCCACCTCGGCCGTGCGCACCGTCATCCGACGAACCTCCCGATCGGGCCCGGGCACGCCGCGGTGAAGCCTGATGTCACCGACCCGGATCCACAGTCCGGTCGCCGACCGTAGCGGTTGGTGATCAACAAGAGCGTTCGCGAAGCGAACGCGCCCCCTTCCGCGCCGGTTCTTCACTCCGAGCGCCTGCCCATTGGGGTGACGAGGGCCACCGGAGTGGACAGACACTCCGGGGAGGGGCGTGGAGCGGGGAACGCGTTCGGGGTTCGCCGTCCTCCGCTGCACGTCGGCGGGCACAGCGCCGAGCGCTGTGCCCGCCGAGCCGTGGTTCGTCGAGCCGCGGTTCATCGAGCGCCGCCGGAGAGCGGTGGCCGGCGAGGCCCTGTCCCGCGGTATCCCACCGGGCGGACGCCGCCGGGTGCCGGTCGGGATCTACCGGACGGGACCTACCGCACCGGACCCGCCGGTCGGGACCTAGCCGAAGACGGCCAGGCTCTTGGCCTTGCCCGCCGCATCCTCCACCAGGGCGAGGAGCCGCCCGTCCGGCCCGAAGACCGCGGTCGGCCCGGAGGCGTCCAGGCCCGGCGCGGCCAGCCGGACGCCGTTGGACAGCAGGCGCGCCTGCTTCTCGTCCACGTCCCAGCGCGGGAAGGCCGCCGCCGCGGCCTCCGCTATCGGCAGCACCGTGAGGGACTCCTGGTGCTCGTCGAGCGTCCGTGCCCGGTCCAGGCCGTACGGGCCGACCCGGGTCCGGCGCAGGGCGGTCAGATGGCCGCCGACGCCGAGCCCGGCCCCCAGGTCGCGGGCGAGCGCCCGGATGTAGGTGCCGGAGGAGCAGACGACCGAGACCAGCAGGTCGAGGACGGCGGTCCCGTCCTCCGCGGTCTCCTCCCGCACGTCGTACACCACGAACGACGACACCGTCACCGGCCGGGCCGCGAGCTCGAACTCCTCGCCCTCCCGGACCCGGGAGTAGGACCGCTTGCCGTCGACCTTGATGGCGCTGACCTTGGACGGCACCTGCATGATGGCGCCGGTCAGCCGGGCGATCCCGGCGTCGATGTCCGCGCGGGACACCCCGGAGGCGTCGGCGGAGGCCGTGATCTCGCCCTCCGCGTCGTCGGTGACCGTGGTCTGCCCGAGGCGGACGGTCCCGACGTACTCCTTCTCGGTCAGCGCCAGGTGGCCGAGCAGCTTGGTCGCCTTCTCGACGCCGAGGACCAGCACACCCGTCGCCATCGGATCGAGCGTTCCGGCGTGGCCGACCCGCCGGGTCCCGGCCATCCCGCGCATCTTGGCCACGACGTCGTGCGAGGTGAAACCGGCCGGCTTGTCGACGATGACCAGGCCGTCCGGTCCCGTGCTTCGGCGCTTCATTCGGCGGCTTCGTCCTCTTCCGGCTTGCGGTACGGGTCCGCCTCACCGGCGTAGGACGCGCCGGTGGACGCCTCCCGGACCTCGGCGTCCTTCGCCCGCGCCCGGTCGAGCAGGTCGTCGATGGTGCGGGCGTTGTCCGGCAGGGCGTCCGGCACGAACGCCAGGGTCGGGGTGAAGCGCACCCCGGTCTGCCGGCCCACCTCGGACCGCAGAATGCCCTTGGCGCTCTCCAGGGCGGCCGCCGAGGCGGCGCGCTCCTCGTCGTCGCCGTAGACCGTGTAGAAGACCGTCGCCTCCCGCAGGTCGCCGGTCACCCGGGCGTCCGTGATCGTCACGAACCCCAGCCGCGGATCCTTGATACGCCGATCCAGGGTCTCCGCGACCACGACCTGGATGCGGTCGGCCAGCTTGCGGGCCCGCGCGTTGTCGGTCACCGGTCCGTCTCCTTCTTCTCTTCCCTCATGTTGATGCTCGCGGCGCGGACGCCGGTCACGCGTCGTCGCCGTGGAACCGCCGCCGCACGGACAGCAGCTCCACCTCGGGCCGTGCGGCGACCATGCGCTCGCAGCGGTCCAGTACGTCCGTGAGATGCCCCGGGTCCCCGGAGACCACCGCGAGACCGATCTCGGCTCTGCGGTACAGGTCCTGCTCGCCCACCTCCGCCACGCTCACCGCGTACTTGCGGTGCAGTTCGGCGACGATCGGGCGGACGACGGAGCGTTTCTCCTTCAGCGACCGTACGTCGCCGAGGAGCAGGTCAAAGGACAGTGTCCCTACATACATGCAGTCCGGGTCAAGCCACCCGTGGGGCCTCGTCCAGTACCATCCCGCCGGCGGTCCGGCCGGGACACAAGAACGGTACACGCAACGGCCGGGGCCGATCGACGGAAATTACCTCCGCCGACCGGCCCCGGGCCGTTCTGCCTGCGATCAGCCGCGCGGCTTCTCGCGCATCTCGTACGTCGCGATGACGTCGTCGATCTTGATGTCGTTGTAGCTGCCGAGGTTGATACCGCCCTCGTAGCCCTCACGAATCTCGGTGACGTCGTCCTTGAAGCGACGCAGGCCCTCGATGTTGAGGTTCTCCGCGACGACCTTGCCGTCCCGGATGAGACGGGCCTTGGTGTTGCGCTTGACCTCGCCGGAGCGGATGAGGACACCCGCGATGTTGCCGAGCTTGGAGGAGCGGAAGATCTCGCGGATCTCCGCCGTGCCGAGCTCGACCTCTTCGTACTCCGGCTTGAGCATGCCCTTGAGGGCCGCCTCGATCTCCTCGATCGCCTGGTAGATGACCGAGTAGTAGCGGACGTCGACGCCCTCGCGCTCGGCCATCTGCGTCGCCCGGCCCTCGGCCCGGACGTTGAAGCCGATCACGATCGCGTCGGAGCCGGACGCCAGGTTGATGTCGGACTCCGTGACCGCACCGACGCCGCGGTGCAGCACCCGGATGTCGACCTCTTCGCCGACGTCGAGCTGGAGCAGCGAGGACTCGAGAGCCTCCACCGAACCGGACGCGTCGCCCTTGATGATGAGGTTGAGCTGCTGCACCTCGCCGGCCTTGAGCACCTTGTCGAGGTCCTCGAGGGACACCCGGCGGGTGCGCTTGGCGAAGGCGGCGTTGCGCTCGCGCGCAGCGCGCTTCTCGGCGATCTGGCGGGCCGTGCGGTCCTCGTCGACGACGAGGAAGTTGTCGCCGGCGCCCGGGACGTTGGTGAGACCCAGGACCAGGACGGGGGTCGACGGACCCGCTTCCTCCACGTTGTTGCCGTTGTCGTCGAGCATCGCCCGGACGCGGCCGTACGCGTCGCCGGCGACCATCGTGTCGCCGACCCGCAGGGTGCCGCGCTGGACGAGCACGGTGGCCACGGCGCCGCGGCCGCGGTCGAGGTGGGCCTCGATCGCGATGCCCTGCGCGTCCTGCTCCGGGTTGGCCCGGAGGTCGAGCGCGGCGTCCGCGGTGAGGACCACGGCCTCCAGCAGGCTGTCGATGTTCTCGCCCTGGCGGGCGGAGATGTCGACGAACATGGTGTCGCCGCCGTACTCCTCGGCCACCAGGCCGTACTCGGTCAGCTGACCGCGCACCTTCGTCGGGTCCGCGCCCTCGACGTCGATCTTGTTGACCGCGACCACGATCGGCACGTCGGCCGCCTTGGCGTGGTTCAGCGCCTCGATCGTCTGGGGCATGACGCCGTCGTTGGCCGCCACCACGAGGATCGCGATGTCGGTCGACTTGGCGCCTCGGGCACGCATGGCGGTGAACGCCTCGTGACCCGGGGTGTCGATGAAGGTGATGCGACGCTCTTCACCGTTGACCTCGGTGCCCACCTGGTAGGCACCGATGTGCTGGGTGATGCCGCCGGCCTCGCCCGCGATGACGTTCGTCTTGCGGATCGCGTCCAGCAGTCGCGTCTTACCGTGGTCGACGTGACCCATGACGGTCACCACCGGCGGACGCGGGGCGAGCATCTCCTCGCCGCCCTCGTTCTCCCCGAAGTCGATGTCGAAGGACTCGAGAAGCTCGCGGTCCTCCTCCTCCGGGCTGACGATCTCGACGGTGTAGTTCATCTCGCCGGCGAGCAGGTGCAGCGTCTCGTCGGAGACCGACTGGGTCGCCGTGACCATCTCGCCGAGGTTGAGCATGACGGCGACGAGCGACGCCGGGTTCGCGTTGATCTTCTCCGCGAAGTCGGTGAGCGACGCACCGCGCGACAGCCGGACGGTCTGTCCGTTGCCGCGAGGCAGCATCACGCCGCCTACCGACGGGGCCTCCATGGCCTCGTACTCCTGGCGCCTCTGGCGCTTGGACTTGCGGCCACGACGCGCCGGTCCGCCGGGACGGCCGAACGCACCCTGGGTGCCACCGCGGCCACCGGGGCCGCCGGGACGCCCGCCGAAGCCGGGACGGCCACCGCCGCCGCCGAAGCCACCGCCGGGACGGCCGCCGAAGCCACCGCCGCCGCCACCCGGACGACCGCCGCCGCCGGGACCCGCGGGACGACCCGCGAAGCCGCCGCCGCCCGGACGACCGCCGCCACCGGGACGACCGCCGCCACCGGGGCCACGACCGCCGCCGCCACCGGGGCCCGGACGCGGGCCGGCAGCGGGACGCTGCGGCATCATGCCCGGGTTCGGACGGTTGCCGGGAGCGCCGCCGCCGGGACGGGGACCGCCCTGGCCTGCGCCGCCCTGCGGACGGGGCATGCCGCCCGGGGTCGGACGGGCGCCGCCCTGACCGCCGGGACGCGGGGCACCGCCGGGACCGCCCTGCGGACGCGGGCCGCCGGGGCCGCCCTGGCCGCCGGGACGGGGAGCGCCGCCCGGACGCGGGGCGCCACCGGGGCGGGGCGCCTGCGGGCGCGCCATGCCGGTGCTGCCGCCGGAGGTGAAGGGGTTGTTGCCCGGACGCGGGCCGGTCGGACGGCCGCCACCGGGACGCGGAGCGCCCTGACGGTCGCCGCCGGGACGCGGGGCACCCGGACGGGCGCCGCCGTCGCCACGGCCCTGGCCGCCCTGGCCGGGGGCCTGCGGGCGGGCCGGACGCGGGCCGGGGGTGCCGCCGCCGGGCTTGGGGCCGGACGCCGCCGGGGGCGCGGTGAACTCCGGGGAGGCCGGAGCCGGGGTCGCGGGCTGGGCCGGACCGGGCTTCGGGGCCGGAGGCTTCGGGCCCGGGGTGGGACGCGGACCCGGAGTGGGAGGCGTGGGAGTGCTGCTCTTCGGCGCCTCGGCGGCGGCCGGCTTGGGGCCGGGCGTCGGGGGCTTCGGGGCAGCAGGACGGGCCGTCGCACCCGGAGTGGGCGCGGACGGCTTGGCAGGCGCCGCCTTGCGGGGCGCGGAGGGCTTACCGGCGGCACGGCCGGAGCCGTTGCCCTGCTGGAAAGCGTCAGTCAACTTGCGCACGACCGGCGCCTCGATCGTCGAGGACGCCGAACGTACGAACTCACCGAGTTCTTGGAGCTTGGCCATGACGACCTTGCTCTCAACTCCGAACTCCTTGGCGAGTTCGTATACCCGGACCTTAGCCACTTCGCTCCTTTTAGGTCCGGGTTCCGCCGGACCGTCGCTACTTCATGGGCGTACTCATCGCGTACTCATCGAGTGCTCATCGCAATCTCGACCTACTTCCGACTCGCGAGGTACCTGACCGCACGGTCACCCGTGCCGTTCTCTTACGGTGTTGCCTGTCTCCTGCGGTGGTGCCTGCTCGATGTACCGGCGCAGGGCCGTGGTGTCGAGCGGTCCCCGGCCTCGAAAGGCCCGGGAGAACGACCGGCGGCGGACCGCCAGGTCGAGACAGACCGGGGCGAGGTGCACATAAGCACCCCGGCCGGGCAGCGTACCGCGAGGATCGGGAACACAGCAGTCCTCGATCACCACGATGCGCAGCAGATCGCCTTTGGCCGCTCGCTCCCGGCAACCCACACAGGTTCGCTCAGGGCATGCGCGGGCATGCGTCCGGCCAGACACGCTCAAGTCTACCTCCCCGCACGAGCCCGACCCTGGTGGGGTAAGGCCCGTCCGGCTGATCGTCATTCCGGATTCCGGCCATCGGGCGAGCTCGTCGGCCGGTTTCCGTTGGTTCAGTTCTGCTCGGCGGGCTGCTGCTCCGTGTCGGGGCGGATGTCGATCCGCCAGCCGGTCAGCCGGGCCGCCAGCCGGGCGTTCTGCCCTTCCTTGCCGATCGCCAGTGACAGCTGGTAATCGGGCACGGTCACCCGGGCGGAGCGTGCGGCCAGGTCCACGACCTCGACCTTGCTCACCCGGGCGGGTGACAGCGCGTGCGCGACCAGCTCCGCCGGGTCGTCCGACCAGTCGACGATGTCGATCTTCTCGCCGTGCAGCTCGGCCATGACGGCGCGGACCCGGCCGCCCATCGGGCCGATGCAGGCGCCCTTGGCGTTGAGCCCCGAACGGGTCGACCGGACGGCGATCTTCGTCCGGTGTCCGGCCTCACGGGCGATGGCGGCGATCTCCACCGAGCCGTCCGCGATCTCCGGGACCTCCATGGCGAAGAGCTTCTTCACCAGGTTCGGGTGGGTGCGGGAGAGCGTCACCGACGGTCCGCGCACCCCCTTGACCACCCGGACGACGTAGGTCCGCAGCCGGGTGCCGTGCTTGTAGTCCTCGCCCGGGACCTGCTCCTGCACCGGCAGGATGGCCTCGAGCCGGCCGATGTCGACCAGGACGTTCTTGGGGTCCTTGCCCTGCTGGACCACGCCCGCGACGACGTCGCCCTCCCGGCCCGCGTACTCGCCGAAGGTGACCTCCTCCTCGGCGTCCCGCAGCCGCTGCAGGATGACCTGCTTGGCGGTGGTGGCGGCGATCCGGCCGAAGCCCGAGGGGGTGTCGTCGAACTCGCGGGGCTCGGCGCCCTCCTCGAGGTCGGCGGGGTCCTCCTTGGCCCAGACGGTCACATGTCCGGTGTTGCGGTCCAGCTCCACGCGGGCGTGGCGGCGGCTTCCCTCGGTGCGGTGGTACGCGATGAGGAGGGCCGACTCGATTGCCTCGACCAGCAGGTCGAAGGAGATCTCCTTCTCCCGTACCAAACCCCGCAGGGCGCTCATGTCGATGTCCACGGCTACGCCTCCTCCTGGCTCTCGTCGTCAGCGGCCGCGGCGCTGGTGTCGGCGGCCTTGCGGTTGAACTCGATCTCCACCCGGGCCTTGGCGATCTCGCCGAAGGCAACCCGTCGGGTGGTGGCCTTGCGGCCCTTCACGCCCGGCACCTCGAGGTCGAGACCCTCGTCGTCGACGGCGGTGATCCGGGCGACCAGCTCGCCTCCGTCGACGAGCTGGGCCTTGATGAGGCGTCCGGTGGCGCGGCGGTAGTGGCGCGGCTCGGTCAGCGGCCGGTCGGCGCCGGGCGAGGTGACCTCGAGGACGTACGGGGCGCCGCCCATGGCGTCCGACGCGTCCAGCTTCTCGGAGACCGCGCGGCTCAGTTCGGCACAGGCGTCCAACTGGACGCCCTCGTCGGAGTCCACGACGATCCGGAGCACACGCCGCTTCCCGGCCGGTGTCACTTCGATCTCTTCCAGATCCAGGTCTCGCGCGGCGACCAGCGGTTCGAGCAGTCCGCGCAGCCTCTCGCTCTGGGTGGTGCTCATCCGGGTGACTCCTCGGCCGCGTGTGCTGTTGTGGGAAGGTCGCGTGTCAGGTCAAAGGGTATCCGGTCGCGGAGGGTGTTGCCGTACGCCTCCCGTGGTGTACGCCGGGCCGGTCTCCCGCGGGTGCGTGCCGAGCCGGTCGGGGCTCCCGGCCCAGGCCACGGGTACGCTCGGCTCCGGCCGATCAAGGACGCCCGTCCGGCGTCGGCCTCCTCCCGCCCGCCGGCCCCGCCGCCGCTTGCCCCCACAGGAGGTGAACCGTGCCGCACGCCACACCGCCGCCGGCCCAGTCCGGGCCGCGCCGCCGGAGTCTGCTGGCCGGCGCCCTCGGCGCCACCACCGCCACCGCCGTGCTCACGGGCTGCTCCGACGACGGCGGCCGGGACGCCGAGCGCGGCTCCGGGGCCCGGAAGCTGCGGGCCCGCTCCTCGGCCGAGTCCGCCGCCCTGGTGGCCCGCTACGACGCGACGTTGAAGGCCCACCCCTCGCTCGCCTCCCGGTTGCGGCCGCTGCGCGCCGAAGCCGCCCGGCACGAGGCGGCGTTCGTCTCCCCCGGGCCGGCGGCCTCCGCGTCCGCCACCGCCCCCGGTGCGCCGTCCCCCTCCGCGTCCGCCCCCTCCGCGTCCGCCTCGCCCCGCCGGTCCGCGGCGGCGGCCCCGCCGGTGCCCGCCGACGAGAAGAAGGCGCTGACCGCGCTGGCCGACGCCGAGCGCCGCACGGCCGACGCGCGCACCGAGGCCCTGCTGGAGGCGCCCCCGGAACTGGCCAGGCTGCTGGCCTCGGTGGCCGCGGCGGGCGCCGCCCACGTCTTCCTGCTGACCGGGAGCGGCTGAGTGCGGGCGCACCGGCCGGGCGGGGCCCGGGAGTTCCCCGGACCGGGCGGCCGTCCTCCCGGCAGCGGCGACGGGGCCCGGGGCCCGCGGACGGCGCCGACACCATCCGGTCCGGAAGGGACACCATGACGACGAACGGCAGAGCCCGCGCCGCGGGCGGCGGGCGCCGGAAGGCGACGCTGGACGCGGCCCAGGCGGCGCTCGGGGCCGAACACGCCGCGGTCTACGGATACGGCGTCGTGGGCGGGCGCATCGGGGACGGCCGGCTGGACGAGGCGCGGGAGGCGTACGCCGCGCACCGGGCGCGCCGGGACTCGGTCCGCCGGCTGGTGGACGAGCTGGGCGGCGAGCCGGAGCCGTCGGCCGCCGCGTACGCGCTGCCGTTCCCGGTGCCCGACGCGGCGGCCGCGGTCCGGCTCGCCGCGGAGCTGGAGGAGCGGGTGGCCGGGGTCTACGCCGACCTCGTGGGGGCGGCGGAGGGCTCGCTGCGCCGCGAGGCGGCGTCCGCGCTGCGCGAGGCCGCGGTGCGGGCGGCCCGCTGGCGCAAGGGGAGCGTAGCCTTCCCTGGGCTCGCCGAACGGCAGGGCCCGGCCGGCCCGACCGCTTCGGCGACCCGCACCGCGGACGCGCTCTGACCCGCGGCGGCGGGCGGGCGTACGCAGGCATGGAAAGGGACAGCTCAGGGATGGCTTCAGCAGCACCGCGCGAGGGCGGTGTCCCCGTCGAACCGCCGCAGCGTCTGCTGCGGGCGCTGGCCGAGGAGGGCGGGGACGGCGACCAGGACTGGCTGGAGTCGCTGCCCGGACTGGTCCACGGCGCCCTGGAGCGCTGGGAGTTGACCGCCGAGCGGCTCCAGGCGCCGGGCGGCCGCAGCAGTCTCGTGGTGCTGGTGCGGCGGGCTGACGGCACTCCCGCGGTGCTCAAGCTGGTGCCGCCCGGCGTCCGGTCGCTGCCGGAGCAGGCCGCGCTGGAGCGGTGGGACGGCTGGGGGTCGGTGCGGCTGCTGGCGGCGGATCCGGAGTCGGGTGCGCTGCTGCTGGAACGGCTGCACGGGGAGATCTCGCTGAGCTCGCTGCCGGACGCGAAGGCGCAGCTGGAGGCGGCGGGCACGGTGCGCCGGCTGTGGGTCGACCCCGGTGCGGACCACCCGTTCCCGACGGTGGCCGAGCGGACCGGGCGGGACGTGCGGCGGCTGCGGGCGGCGTCCGGGGAACCCTGGGCGGTGAGCGTGCGGCCGCTGGTCGACGAGGCGCTGGCGGTGCACGAGGCGCTGACGGCCGAGGCCCCGGAGGCGGTGCTGCTGCACGGCCGCTTCCGGCAGGGCAAGGTGCTGTCCGCGGAACGGGCGCCCTGGCTGGCGGTCGGTCCGGAGCCGGTGGTCGGTGAGCGGGCCTACGACCTGGCGCGGCTGGTCCGCGACCGGCTGGAGGATCTGGTCGCGACGTCGGGCGGCGCCTCCGCGACGCGCCGGCGGGTGGCGAAGCTGGCGGACTCCCTGGAGGTCGACCGGGACCGGCTGCGCGGCTGGACGCTGTTCCGGGCGGTGGAGTCGGGCGTGCGGTCGCTGACCGCGGGGCGCACCCAGGAGGGCGAAGTGCTGCTGGAGTTCGCGGGCTGGCTCTGAGGGGCCTTGCCCTGTCCCCCCGGGTCGCGCGGTCCGGCACCGCACCGCGCCGTGTTGCCGGACAGCTCCGGTGGCTCCGCTGCAAGGGCTCTCCGGTGCCCCGCGACGCACGGCACCGGACCACGCGACCTCACCGCATCGCGCAAGGCCCCCGCGGAATCCCATCGCGCAAGGCCCCGCGGACCGGGCGCCGACGACGAGCGCCGGCCGCCCGCGCGGGCCCCGGAGGGCGCGCGGACGGCCGGCGCACGGTTCGGCCCGCTCCCGGGCCGGCGGCTCAGGCCTTCGTCAGCCGGGCCAGGGCCTCGTCCACGGACAGCTCCTCGCGCTCGCCCGTGCGGCGGTCCTTGAGCTCCACGATCCCCTCGGCCGCCCGGCGGCCCACGACGAGGATGGTCGGCACGCCGATCAGTTCGGCGTCGGTGAACTTGGCGCCCGGCGACACCCCGGCCCGGTCGTCGAGGAGCACCCGGATGCCCGCGGAGTGCAGCTTCTCGCCGACCTCCAGGGCGATTTCGGTCTGCCGGGCCTTGCCCGCGGCCACCACGTGGACGTCGGCGGGCGCGATCTCCCGCGGCCAGCACAGGCCCTGTCCGTCGGCGGTCTGCTCGGCGAGCGCGGCGACGGCCCGGGACACCCCGATGCCGTAGGAGCCCATGGTGACGCGGACGGGCTTGCCCTCGCGGCCGAGGACGTCGAGCTCGAAGCTGTCGGCGTACTTCCGGCCGAGCTGGAAGATGTGGCCGATCTCGATGGCGCGGCCGATCTCCAGCCCGGCGCCGCAGCGGGGGCAGGGGTCGCCCGGCTCCACGACGACCACGTCGAGGTACTGGTCGACCTCGAAGTCCCGGCCGGCGACGACGTTGCGGGCGTGCTTGCCCTCGGTGTTGGCGCCGGTGACCCAGCTGGTGCCGGCGGCGACCCGGGGGTCGGCGATGTAGCGGAAGGCGGTGCCCGCGCGGCCCTGCGGGCCGACGTAGCCGCGGACGAGGTCGGGCCGGCCGGTGAAGTCGTCGGCCGTCACGAGCTCGACGGTGGCCGGGGCCAGGTGCTCGCCGAGCTTGCCGAGGTCCACCTCGCGGTCCCCGGGGACGCCGACGGCCACGATCTCCCCGTCGACCTTGACCAGGAGGTTCTTCAGGGTCGCGGAGCGGTCCACGCCCAGGTGCTCGGCGAGGGACTCGATGGTGGGGGTGTCGGGGGTGTCCAGCTCCTCGACGGCCGGGTGCTCGGCCGGCTCGACGACCGGCACCGGCACGGTGACCGCTTCGGTGTTGGCGGCGTAGTCGCAGGCGGGGCAGTCGACGAAGGTGTCCTCGCCCGCGGCGGCCGGGGCCAGGAACTCCTCGGAGGCGGAGCCGCCCATGGCGCCGGAGACGGCGGACACGATGCGGTAGTCCAGACCGAGCCGTTCGAAGATGCGGGTGTAGGCCTCGCGGTGCAGCCGGTATGCCTCGGCCAGCCCCTCGTCGTCGGTGTCGAAGGAGTAGGAGTCCTTCATCTGGAACTCGCGGCCGCGCAGCACGCCGGAGCGGGGGCGCGCCTCGTCCCGGTACTTGGTCTGGATCTGGTAGAGGATCACCGGCAGGTCCTTGTAGGACGTGCACTGGTCCTTGACCACCAGGGTGAAGATCTCCTCGTGGGTGGGGCCGAGCAGGTAGTCGGCGCCCTTCCGGTCCTGGAGCCGGAACAGCAGGTCGCCGTACTCCTCCCAGCGGCCGGTGGCCTCGTACGGCTCCTTCGGCAGCAGCGCGGGCAGCAGCACCTCCTGGCCGCCGATGGCGTCCATCTCCTCGCGGACCACGCGGGAGACGTTCTCCAGCACCTTCTTGCCCAGCGGGAGCCAGGTCCAGATCCCCGCGGACGAACGGCGGACGTACCCGGCCCGGACCATCAGCTTGTGGCTGGTGGTCTCGGCATCGGCCGGATCGTCGCGCAGTGTCTTGAGCATCATCCGGGACATGCGCTGGACCATGGTTTTTGTCTCCTGCTTGCGGGGTGCGATTGTCAGGAGGCTATCCGGGACCGGGCGGCGGCCGTTAACCGATACCGCCCGGAACGGGCCGGACGGGGGCCGAGGGGCCCGGAACCGGTCAGCCCCGGCGGAGCGGAAGGGGCGCGCCCATCACCGCGTACGGGCTGGGGGCGCTGGGGAACAGCACCTGGCGCGCGAGGTCGCGGTAGCCCAGCGCGCGGTAGAGGACGCGGGCCGGACTCTCGACGTCGACGGCGGACAGGATGCTGCGGGGCTGCGCGGCGGTGTCGGTGATGGTGGTGATCAGCCGGCGGCCGATGCCGCGCTTCTGGTACTCGGGGTGCACATGGAGTTCGGTGATGACGAAGGCGTTGTCGAGCCAGTCGTCCTGTCCGGCGCTGCGCAGGTAGGGCTCGACGACGGTGGACCACCAGTGCCCGCGGTCGTTGGGCATGCCGTAGACGAAGCCGACGAGCCGGCCGGCGGGTGTGACGGCGCCGAGGGCGCGGGCGCCGGGGCAGCCGAGGTGCCGCAGCACGATGTGGCGCCGGACGCCGACCTCGTCGCTGCTGAGCCCGAACGCGACCGCCTGCACGGCGAGCGCCTCGTCCACCCTCCCGGCCAGGTCGAGCGGTCCGACCGCTACGTCATCCATGACCGCGACCCTACCCGGGCGCGGGGGCCGGGGACGGGCACGTTTTCCGCCGCGCTGCCCGGCGTCGGAAGCTGCCCGGCGTTCAGAACAGGACGCTCATGAACGCCCCGGCCTCCTCGAAGCCGACGCGGCGGTAGGCGGCGCGGGCGGTGTGGTTGTAGTCGTTGACGTAGAGGCTGGCGACGGGGGCGATGTCCTTGAGGGCGAACTGCAGGACGGCGGCCATGCCGATCTCCGACAGGCCGCGGCCGCGGTACTCCGGTGCCACCCACACGCCCTGGATCTGGCAGGCCTTCGCCGTGGCCGCCCCGATCTCCGCCTTGAAGACCACCTTGCCGTCCTCGACGCGGGCGAACGAGCGCCCCGCGGTGACGAGTTCGGCGATCCGGGCCTGGTAGAGCAGTCCGCCGTCGCCGGCCAGCGGCGAGACACCGACCTCCTCGGTGAACATCGCCACGCAGGCGGGCATGACGATGTCCATCTCGTCCTTGCGGATGCGCCGGACCAGCGGGTCGGGCGCCACCTCGGCCGGCAGGGCGCTGGTGACCATCAGCGGCTGGTGGGACCGGACCTCGCGGGCCGGGCCCCAGCTGGGCTCCAGCAGGGACCACAGCTGGGCGGTGGGCCCGGCGGGGCCGACGATCGAGGAGCAGCGGCGGCCGGCCCGGCGGGCGCGGTCGGCGAAGCCGCGGACGGCCTCGGGGCCGGCGCAGACCGGTACCAGGTTGGCGCCGGCGTAGCAGAGCGACTCGAGCCGCCCCTCGGAGTACCAGCCCCACATCTCGCCGCCGAGCCGCCACGGGTCGAGTCCGGCGACCTGGACGCGGGCGGCGACGAAGGCATTGGCGACCGGGTCACGGTCGAGGACCGCGAGAGCCGCGTCGAGCTCGCCCGGTTCGAGAACCTTGGTGGTGGTCGTCGTCAACACGTGTCGGAATGCCTCGCCGTCCGGCCCTCATCTGGTCTCCGCACTGTACCCGCCCGGCGCCGGTGCACGCCGCCCCCGGAACGGCCCCGTTTCCGGCCGGTTCCGGGGCGGCGCCCGGACGGGGTGGGGTCCGGCGGTGCGGACCGGGGATCAGCCGACGGAGACCTCGGGCTCGCCGGAGATGATGCCGTCCTTCTCCATCTGCTCGGCCATCTTCATGGCCTCCTCGATGAGGGTCTCCACGATCTTCGACTCCGGGACGGTCTTGATGACCTCGCCCTTCACGAAGATCTGGCCCTTGCCGTTGCCGGAGGCGACGCCCAGGTCCGCCTCGCGCGCCTCGCCCGGGCCGTTGACGACGCAGCCCATGACGGCGACCCGCAGCGGCACCTCCAGGCCGTCGAGGCCCGCGGTGACCTGGTCGGCCAGCTTGTAGACGTCCACCTGGGCGCGGCCGCAGGAGGGGCAGGAGACGATCTCCAGCCGGCGCTGGCGGAGGTTGAGCGACTCCAGGATCTGGATGCCGACCTTGACCTCCTCGGCCGGCGGGGCCGACAGGGAGACCCGGATGGTGTCGCCGATGCCCTCGGAGAGCAGGGCGCCGAAGGCCACGGCCGACTTGATGGTGCCCTGGAACGCCGGGCCGGCCTCGGTCACGCCGAGGTGCAGCGGGTAGTCGCACTGGGCGGCGAGCTGCCGGTAGGCGTTGACCATGACCACCGGGTCGTTGTGCTTGACCGAGATCTTGATGTCGCGGAAACCGTGCTCCTCGAAGAGTGAGCACTCCCACAGCGCGGACTCGACCAGGGCCTCCGGCGTGGCCTTGCCGTACTTCTCCAGCAGCCGCTTGTCGAGGGATCCCGCATTCACGCCGATACGGATCGGAATACCCGCGTCGGAGGCGGCGCGCGCGATCTCCTTGACCTTGTCGTCGAACTGCCGGATGTTTCCGGGGTTCACCCGGACCGCGGCGCAGCCGGCGTCGATCGCGGCGAAGACGTACTTCGGCTGGAAGTGGATGTCGGCGATCACCGGGATCTGCGATTTCCGGGCGATGACCGGCAGCGCGTCGGCGTCGTCCTGCGAGGGGCAGGCGACGCGGACGATCTGGCAGCCCGAGGCCGTGAGCTCGGCGATCTGCTGGAGGGTGGCACCGATGTCGGCCGTGTTCGTCGTCGTCATCGACTGCACCGAGACCGGAGCGTCCCCGCCCACGGCGACCGTTCCGACCTGGATCCGACGGCTGTGCCGCCGCTCGGCGAGCCTGGTCGGAACGGACGGCATTCCAAGCGAAATCGCAGTCATTGTGCGAGCAACCCCAAGGTGTGGACACGGTCCCGAGATCGGCGGGCTCCGGTCACCGAGATTACGACACCTCTCCCGGCATCAGCACATCCCGGCCCCGGAGTGGCTCGGAGCCGGACGGCCGGGCGTGGGGCACGCCCGGCCGTCGCAGCCTTGTCCGGTCGGGGGCCGCGGCCCCCTCCGGTCAGGAGATTCTGACCGGATTGACGAGGTCGGCCACCAGCACCAGAAGGGTGAAGCAGATGAAGATCCCGGCGACCACATAGGCGACCGGCATGAGCTTGGCCACGTCGAAGGGGCCGGGGTCGGGCTGCCGGAAGATCCGCGCGGCGTGCCGCCGGATGCCCTCCCACACCGCGCCCGCGATGTGGCCGCCGTCCAGCGGCAGCAGCGGCAGCATGTTGAACAGGAACAGCGACAGGTTGAAGCCCGCGACCAGGAAGAGCATGGTCGCGACGCGCTGCTCCGGCGGGATGTCGAGGTTGAACACCTCGCCGCCGACCCGGGCCGCGCCGACCACGCCCATGGGCGAGTCCGGCTCGCGCTCCCCGTCGCCGAAGGCCGCGTCCCACAGGGCGGGGACCTTCTGCGGGAGGTCGATGAGCGACTGGACGCCGGTGGTGATCATGTCGCCCATGCGGTCCACCGACTGCCCGAACGACTGCTGGACGACCCCGGTGGCCGGGCTGAAGCCCAGGAAGCCCGCCGTGACGTACTCGCCGGGGACCGCGCGGCCGTTGCCGTCGTTCTTGGCGACCTGGTTCTTGACCAGGTTCGCGTGCAGGGTCCGGGTGGCGCCGTCGCGCTCGACGGTGAGCGTGGCGGGGCCGACCGTGTCCCGGATGTGGCCCTGCAGGCTGCTCCAGTCGGCGACCCGGTCGCCGTTGAACGCGACGATCCGGTCGCCCGGCTCCAGACCGGCGGCCTTGGCGGGCGAGGCCGGGTCGCCGTCGGCGCACTTGTCCCGCTTCTCGCTCTGCGAGATCACGCAGTCGGAGACGGTGCTCACCGTGGTGGTCTGGGTGTTGATGCCGAAGCCCATCAGCACCGACAGGAAGATCGCCACGGCCAGGACCAGGTTCATGAACGGTCCGGCGAACATCACGATCACGCGCTTCCACGGCTTGCGTGTGTAGAAGAGGCGCTTCTCGTCGCCCGGCTGGAGCTCCTCGAAGGCGGCCGAGCGGGCGTCCTCGATCATGCCGCGCCACGGCGAGGTGGAGCGGGCGGTGACCTTGCCGTCGTCGCCGGGCGGGAACATCCCGATCATGCGGATGTAGCCGCCGAGCGGGACGGCCTTGACGCCGTACTCGGTCTCGCCCTTGTGCCGGGACCAGATGGTGGGGCCGAAGCCGACCATGTACTGCGGGACCCGGATGCCGAAGAGCTTGGCGGTGGAGAGGTGGCCCAGTTCGTGCCAGGCGATGGAGAAGAGCAGGCCCACCACGAAGACGACTATGCCGAGAACCGTCATCAGTGTCGTCATCCGCGAGCCTCCGCTGCTGCCTTCGCCGCCAGTTCCCGCGCGCGGGCGCGCGCCCAGGTCTCCGCCTCGAGGACGTCCGCGACGGTCAGATCCGTTCCCCGCGGCGTGCCGTGTTCGGCGACCACGTCGGCGACGGTATCCACAATTCCGTTGAACGGCAGCTTTCCGGCCAAGAAAGCGTCGACGCACTCCTCGTTGGCCGCGTTGAACACGGCGGGGGCCGTGCCGCCGAGGCCGCCGACGTGCCGGGCGAGGCCGACGGACGGGAAGGCGTCCTCGTCGAGCGGGAAGAACTCCCAGGTCGACGCCTTGGTCCAGTCGACGCCGGGAGCGGCGTCCGGCACCCGGTCGGGCCAGCCGAGGCCCAGGGCGATCGGCATCCGCATGTCGGGCGGGCTCGCCTGGAGCAGGGTGGAGCCGTCGACGAACTCCACCATCGAGTGAACGTAGGACTGCGGGTGCACCACGACCTCGATGCGGTCGAAGGGCACGTCGTAGAGCAGGTGCGCCTCGATGACCTCCAGCCCCTTGTTGACCAGGGTCGCGGAGTTGATGGTGATGACCGGGCCCATGGCCCAGGTGGGGTGGGCGAGGGCCTGCTCGGGCGTCACCGTCGCGAGCTGCTGCCGGGTCCGGCCGCGGAACGGGCCGCCGGACGCGGTGACGACGAGCTTGCGGACCTCGGAGCGGGTGCCGCCCATCAGGGCCTGGAAGAGCGCGGAGTGCTCGGAGTCGACCGGCACGATCTGGCCGGGCTTGGCGATGGCCTTCACCAGCGGGCCGCCGACGATCAGCGACTCCTTGTTGGCCAGGATCAGCACCCGGCCCGCTTCGAGGGCGGCGAGGGTGGGGGCGAGGCCGATGGAGCCGGTGATGCCGTTGAGGACGGAGTGGCAGTCGGTGGCGGCCAGCTCGGTGGCGGCGTCGGGGCCGGCCAGGACGGCGGGCAGCGGCTCGCTGCCGTACTGCGCGGCGAGCGCCTCGCGCAGAGCGGGGACGACGTCCTCCCGGGCGACGGCGACGGTGCGGACTCTCAGCCGGTACGCCTGCTCGGCCAGCAGGGCCACCCGGCCGCCCGCGGCGGAGAGACCGGTGACGCGGAAGCGGCCGGGGTTGCGCAGCACCACGTCGATGGCCTGGGTGCCGATGGAGCCGGTGGAGCCGAGGATCACGATGTCCCGCAGTCCGCCGGAGGCGGCGTCGGCCGCCGGGAAGCGGTCGTGCGGGTGGGCGAGAGAGTCCGTCATCCCCCCATTGTGTCCGTACCGGGCGCCGCGCCGGACAGGGTGTCCCCCTGGGACGGTCCGGCGCGGCGCGCGGCGTCAGCGGACGGGGCGGTGGACGTTCTCCCGGGCGGACGGGCCGGGGGTGGCGTCGGCGATCCAGGGACCGTCGCCGGAGGGGTCGACGATGCCCTCCTCCAGCCAGGTGTAGGCGTCGCCGAGGACGCCCTTGACCACCTTGCGGTCGAGGTCGTCGGTGTTGCTCCAGAGCCGGCCGAAGAGCTCCTCGACCCGGATCCGGGACTGCCGGCAGAAGGCGTCCGCCAGCTGGTACGCCTCCCGGCCGTGGTCCTCGGTCGCCCGCAGCAGCTCGGCCCGGACGCAGGCCGCGCTCATCGCGAAGAGTTCCGCGCCGATGTCGACGATCCGGCCGAGGAAGCCCTGCTTGGTCTCCATCTTCCCCTGCCAGCGGGACATGGCGTAGAAGGTGGAGCGGGCGAGCTTGCGGGCGGAGCGCTCGACGTAGCGGAGGTGCACGGACAGGTCGGGGTGCCCGGCCGGGTGGAACTCCGCGTAGGTGCGGGGCAGCTGGCCGGGGCCGGCGACGAGCTTCGGCAGCCAGCGGGCGTAGAACCCGCCCGCCCTGGCGCCCGCCCGGGCCTTGTCCGTCAGCGACTTGTCGGGGTCGATCAGGTCCCCGGCGACCGACAGGTGGGCGTCGACCGCCTCGCGGGCGATCAGCAGGTGCATGATCTCCGTGGAGCCCTCGAAGATGCGGTTGATCCGCAGGTCCCGGAGCATCTGCTCGGCGGGGACGGCGCGTTCGCCGCGGGCGGCGAGGGACGGGGCGGTCTCGAAGCCCCGGCCGCCGCGGATCTGCACCAGCTCGTCGGCCATCAGACAGGCCATCTCGGAGCCGTAGAGCTTGGCGAGGGCGGCTTCGATCCGGATGTCGTTGCGGTCCTCGTCGGCCATCTGTCCGGCGAGGTCGACCACGGCCTCCAGGGCGAAGGTGGTGGCGGCGATGAAGGAGATCTTGGACCCGACGGCCTCGTGCCGGGCGATCGGACGGCCCCACTGCTCGCGGACCGAGGACCACTCGCGGGCGATCTTCAGGCACCACTTGCCGGAGCCGACGCACATCGCGGGCAGCGAGAGCCGTCCGGTGTTGAGGGTGGTCAGGGCGATCTTGAGGCCCGCGCCCTCGGCGCCGATGCGGTTCGCCGCGGGCACCCGGACCCGGTGGAAGCGGGTGACGCCGTTCTCCAGGCCCCGCAGGCCCATGAAGGCGTTGCGGTTCTCCACGGTGATGCCCTCGGAGCCGGCCTCGACGACGAAGGCGGTGATCCCGCCGGAGTGCCCGTCGCTCTTCGGCACCCGCGCCATGACGACGAGCAGGTCCGCGACGACGCCGTTGGTGGTCCACAGCTTGACGCCGTCGAGGATGTAGTCGTCGCCGTCCGGGACGGCGGTGGTGGCGAGCCGCGCCGGGTCGGACCCCACGTCGGGCTCGGTGAGCAGGAACGCCGTGATGTCGGTGCGGGCGCAGCGGGGCAGGAAGGCGTCCTTCTGCTCCTGGGTGCCGAAGATCTTCAGCGGCTGCGGCACGCCGATCGACTGGTGGGCGGAGAGCAGGGCGCCGATGGCCGGGCTGGCGGTGCCGACGAGGGCGAGCGCCTTGTTGTAGTACAGCTGGGACAGGCCCAGCCCGCCGTACTTCGTGTCGATCTTCATGCCGAGAGCGCCGAGCTCCTTGAGGCCGGCCACGACCTCGTCGGGGATCTGCGCCTCGCGCTCGATCCGGGCGCCGTCCACCTGGGTGTCGCAGAAGTCGCGGAGTTTGGCGAGGAACTCCTCGCCGCGCCGGACGTCCTCCACGGGCGGTGCCGGATGCGGATGGATGAGATCGAGCCGGAACCTGCCCAGGAACAGCTCCTTGGCGAAACTCGGCTTGCGCCAGTCCTGCTCGCGAGCTGCCTCGGCGACCTGGCGTGCTTCACGCTCTGTGACGGTGGGCTTGGCGGATGTGGCGGTCATGGAAGGGTCACCTCACCGCGAGTCGGGACGGGGTCGGTCGAGCGACGGACTACCGATGGGTACTACTTGCCCGTAATACCCGATCCCGACGGGTGGTGCCAGCCCTCGCGCGCGAACGGGTGGCGTTCCGGAGGCGGTTTCCGCCACTGGTGGGCAGCGGTGTGCGGGGCGCCGCGGACCCCCCTCCGGCCCGGTCCGGACACGGCGGGGGGGGGGGGGGGGGGGGGGGGGCGCCCCCCCCCCCCCCCCGCCCCGCCCCCCCCCGGGGGGGGGGGGGGGGGCGGCGGGCCCCCCCCCCCCCCCCCGCCGGTCCTCGTCCGGGAGGGTCAGAGATCGATGCCGGTGAACACCATGACCCGCTCGTAGGTGTAGTCGTCCATGGCGTACCGCACGCCCTCGCGGCCCACGCCGGACTGCTTGATGCCGCCGTACGGCATCTGGTCCGCGCGGTAGGACGGGACGTCGCCGATGATGACGCCGCCGACCTCCAGGGCACGGTGGGCCCGGAAGGCGGCCTGGACGTCGTGGGTGAAGACGCCGGCCTGGAGGCCGAACTTGGAGTCGTTCACGGCCGCGAAGGCCGCCGCCTCGCCGTCCGCCCGGTGCAGCGTCAGGACCGGGCCGAAGACCTCCTCGCAGGCGATCGTGGCGTCGGCCGGGACGTCGGCGAGCACGGTCGGCGCGTAGGAGGCGCCGTCCCGCTTGCCGCCGGCCAGCAGCCGGGCGCCGGCGTTCACGGCCTCGTCGACCCAGGACTCGACGCGCTTGGCGGCGTCCTCGCTGACCAGCGGGCCGACGTCGGTGGCCGGGTCCGACGGGTCGCCGGTGACCTGGGCCTCGACGGCGGCGATGACCTTGGGCACCAGCCGGTCGTAGACGGAGGCGTCCGCGATGACCCGCTGCACCGAGATGCAGGACTGGCCGCCCTGGTAGTTGGAGAAGGTCGCGATCCGGGTGGCGGCCCAGTCCAGGTCGGCCTCGGAGGAGAAGTCCGGCAGGACGACGGCGGCGCCGTTGCCGCCGAGCTCCAGGGTGCAGTGCTTGCGCGGCACCGACTCCATGATCGCGAAACCGACGGTGTCGGAGCCGGTGAAGGAGATGACCGGCAGCCGCTCGTCCTTGACGAGCGCCGGCATCCGGTCGTTGGGGACCGGGAGCACGCTCCAGGCGCCGGCGGGCAGCTCGGTCTCGGCGAGCAGTTCGCCGAGGATCAGCCCGGACAGCGGGGTCGCCGGGGCGGGCTTGAGGATGATCGGCGCACCGACGGCGATCGCCGGGGCGATCTTGTGGGCGCAGAGGTTCAGCGGGAAGTTGAACGGGGCGATGCCGAGCACCGTGCCGCGCGGGAAGCGGCGGGTGAAGGCGAGCCGGCCGACGCCACCGGGGTCGGTGTCGAGGCGCTGCGCCTCGCCGCCGTTGAAGCGGCGGGCCTCCTCGGCCGCGAAGCGGAACACCGAGACGGCGCGGCCGACCTCGCCGCGCGCCCACTTGACGGGCTTTCCGTTCTCGGCGGAGATCAGCCGGGCGATCTCCTCGGTGCGCTCGACGAGGCGCCGCGAGACGTGGTCGAGGGCGGCGGCCCGGACGTGCGCGGGCGTCGCGGCGAACTCGTCCCGCACGGCGTCCGCGGCGGCCACGGCCTCCTCGACCTGGGCCTCGGTGGGGACGCTCACCGTGCCGACGAGACTGCCGTCCCAGGGGGAGGTGACGTCGAACGTGTCGTCGCCGGCAGCCTCGCGGCCGGCGAGCCAGAACGCGTGGTGTGTGGTCACAGCGGATCCCGGCCCTTCCGAAGTGGTGGGGAGGTGCTCTTGGTGCCTCCACCGTAGGGGTCGGCGCGTCGAATGACGTTTGTCCGGCATGGAGTGGTAACGGGGTGCGCTCTCGCCGGTTTGGCACCCCGGCCGGAACCCTTCGGTCCGCGTCCGGCAACGCGGCGAGGCGAGGCGCCGGGCCGCGCGCCCCGGGCGGGCACAGCGCAAGGCCCCTACGGCCCCGGGACCGTGGTCGCCTTCAGCGCGAGCCAGAGCTCCATCCGCACGTCCGGGTCGTCCAGCGAGCGCCCGAGGATCTCCTCGACGCGGCGCATGCGGTAGCGGAGGGTGTGGCGGTGGACGCCGAGGTCGGCGGCGGCGGCGTCCCACTGGCCGTGCCGGGAGAGCCAGGCCCGCAGCGAGGCGACCAGGTCGCCGCGGCCGGTGGCGTCGTGCTCGCGGAGGGCCCGGAGCATGCCGTCGGCGAAGGCGCGCACCGCGTCGTCGGCGAGCAGAGGCAGCACGGAACCCGCCGCGACCTGCTCGTGTTCCACCAGGGTGCGGCCCCGGCGGCGAGCCACCGAGAGGGCCTGCTCGGCCTCCCGGTAGGCGGAGGCGGCGGCGATCGGGCCGGCCGGGGCGGACAGGCCGATGGCGATCTCGTCGCCCTCGGCGGCGGCCCGCTCGTGCGGCCGGGCCGTTGTGCCCCGCCGGGCCTCCAGGGCCTCGGCGTACTGGCCGCAGGCGGCGACGGCGGCGCCGCCGTCGGGGGCGAGCACCACCAGCCGCGCCCCGTCGGGGACCACGAGGACGGCCTCCGCGCTGCGGGCCGCCGCCGACTCCAGGGCGTCGGCGAGGGTGGCGAGGGCGTCGGGGGCGCCGTCGTGCTCCGCCCCGGGCCTGTCCGCCGCCCCGGCGACGGCCTCGGCGACGAGCACCCGGAACGGGGCGTCGAGCAGCCCGCCGTACAGCGGCCCGGCCACCGTTCGGGCGTGGTCGGGCTCCCCGGCCAGCAGCATCCGCAGGACGGCGGCGCCGAGCCGCTGCTCGGCCTCGTGCAGGGCGCGCGACCGTTCGGTGACCAGGGTCAGCAGGGCCACCGCGGAGTGCACGGCGTAGCGTTCCGCGGTGCCCAGCGGGGCGCCGGTGCCGACCGCGAGCACCGCGCGGGCGCGGCGGCCGGTGCCCAGCGACTGGAGCTCGACCCGGTCCTCGCCGGCGTCGGCGGCGCCGACCACCGCGCTCGCCGGGGCGGGCCGCTCGCGCAGCCGCTCGACGTCGGCGGTGAGCCGGGCGGCCCGGCGGGACGCCCACTCCGGTGCGGCGGCCACCACGGTGCCGGAGGCGTCGTAGAGGGCGGCCCACCCGTCGAGGTGGGCGGCGAGCCGGGCGAGCAGGGCGGTGGTGCCCTCCGCGCCGAGCGCCGCCCGGGTCAGCTCGCGCTGGACCTCGAAGCCCGCGGTGACGGCCCGGTACTGGTCGGCGGCGATGGCGGCGGAGACGGCCTTGCTGATCGCTATGAACGGGGTGCGGCGGGGCACCTCCAGCAGCGGCAGATCGGCCTCCTCGGCCGCCGCCACCAGCGCCTGGGGTATGGCGTCGTAGTTGACGCCGACGGCGAAGCCGAGCCCGACCACGCCCGCCTCGCCGAGCCGGCGGACGTAGCGGCGCATCGCCTCGTCGTCCTCGGCGTCGAGCTTCATGGCCGTGGTGAGCAGCAGCTCGCCGCCGTCCATGTAGGGCACCGGGTCGGCGAGTTCGCTGACGTGCGCCCAGCGCACCGCGGTCTCCAGACGGTCCCCACCGGCGCGGACGCCCAGCTTGAGCGCGGAGTGGTGGACGAGGGAGGCGAGCGTGGGAGGCATGGCACCTTCAGGCGATCAATTGTGCCGTCCCGTACGAACGGCTCAGTTCGATTCTGCCTCAGCGGACGAATCCCCGGCACCGGGTCATTCCCGCAGGTCCACCAGGAGCGGCGGGGCGTGGTCGCCGCGGACGGTGGTGAGGGAGAGGACGGCGTGCCCGGCGGGCACCGCGTGCGCCAGCTCGGAGGCGGACCAGCGCTCCCGCTCCACCGTCCGCACGGTCACCGACTCCGCCGTCACCGCCCGGCCGGTGACCAGCCGGCGCACCGTGTGCACCACCCGGGTCAGCGGCTCGTCCGCGATGATCTGCCGGTTGGTGACGTCCCGGGTCTCCACCCACTCCTTGCCCCAGACCTCGGCGAACCGCGCGCCGTCCCAGGTCGTCACGCCGGCGAAGGCCATCCGGCAGCCCACCGCGCCCAGGGTGGCGGTGCGCAGCGGCTCGGGCACGTCCTCCAGGGTCCGCAGGGTGAGGACGGCTCCGGCGTTGGCCGAACGCAGCCGCTGGATGCCGCGGAGGGATTCGGCGGTCACCGTCTGCGTCGCGTCGTCGAGGACGAGGCAGGCGAAGAGCGAGCGGTCGGCGCGGCCGGTGGCGCACTCGGTGAACTGGGCGAGCACCAGCCGGGTCAGCAGCCGGGAGGCGTCGGTGTGGCCGCGCTCGGGCAGATCGATGCGGACCCGCAGCGGGTGTTCCAGGGCGCGCAGCGAGAACGGGCGGGTCTTCCCCGCGGTGTCGAAGAAGTCCGCGAAGGCGGGCCGGTCGAGCAGCGCGAGCCGGTCCGCGAGCAGCGCCGCCACGTCTCCGGCCCGGCCCGACTGCCGCTCCCGCGCGTCGAGTTCGCGCAGCAGCGCGGCCTGCCCCGAGCCCTCCAGGGAGGAGCGCAGCACGCCCAGCGCGGCGGACCCCCCGTCGAGCAGCTCCCGCAGCTCGGGCACGGACGGGAAACGGCCGTGGACCGCGCGGTACGGGCCGAGGAGCTGGGCGAGGGCGGTGGCCGCCCGCCGGGTGTCGGCGGCCGGGTCCATGACGACCAGATCGCCGATCAGCGCCTCGGCGAGCACCCCGGCGGCCTCGTCGGGGTCCGTGGTGCCGCCGTAGAGGTCGAGGTCGTACTCCGACTCCGGGCGCCCGATCCGGATCACCACGTCGAAGGCGTCGTCGGGGGCGAGCGGCGCCCCCGCCGCGCCCACCGCGACGACGGCGGCCTGGCCGGCGAGCGCCTGCAGACACAGCGACTCCAGCACCGGCCGCACCACCCGGCCGGTCTTGCCGGCCCCGGCCGGCCCGACAGCCAGCAGCGACGTGCCGAGCAGCGCGGGCCCGAGGGCGAAGCCGGTCCCCCGGTAGGCGTACGGATTACGCCGGTCCTCGGCGGTGGTGCCGATCCGCACCTGACGCGTCAGCAGGTCGTGCCGTGCGGTACGGACCGTCAGATCCCGCGCGCCGGACGGATGGGCGCACGCGGCGGCGCCCTCGCGGCGCACCGTCTCGGTGAACGCCGCCAGCCGCTCCGGACGGCTCCGGACGGACTGCCAGGCACGGTCGATCCTGGCCTGGTCGACGTCGCTCATCCGCCCGGCCCGGGCCTCCTCGGCGAGCCGGTCGGCGATGTCGGGGGCACCGGCCTCGCGCAGCGCGGGCCAGGCCGCGGGATCGGCGTGCGGCTCGGCGGGCGGCTGGGCGGACGTGTCGTCCCAGACCCGCCGCAGCGCACCGGCCCCGTACCGCCGCCAGACCTCCGCCCACCGGCCGAGCCGGCCGAAGACCACCACCAGCAGCAGCGCGAAGAGTCCGTAGTAGAGGTAGGTGGCCCAGACGAACGCCAGCTGGGCGCCGCCGGCCTCCCGCCAGGAGTCGGGGGTGAGCAGGAACAGCGGCCAGAGCCAGTAGCTGCCGAGATACCCGTTCCAGCACAGCGACCACAGCAGCCAGCCGCAGAGGAAGGCGATCAGCGCCCCGCTGATCAGCTGACGGCCCGGGATCCGGTCCGGCTCCTCGGGCGGCCGGGGCCGGTGCCCGAACGCCCAGATGCCGGGCTCGGCCTCGGCCCGGGGCGCGCGCAGCCAGTCCACGAACGCCTGACCGCCCGGCCCCGCCGACGGCGGCGCCGCGGGCCGCGGCGGCACCGCCTGCCGCGGCACACGACCGGAGCGCGTATCGGTCCCCTCGGTGTCCATCTACTGCCCTCGTCCCCTCACCGGCCAGGCTGTCAGCGCCTCAATCTAGTGCCCCGGCCTGGGGAGTTCACGGCCCCGAACCACGCCCGGCTCCCAACACCGACACCACACCGAGAACGGACGCAGTCCACGGTGCACACAGAGGCGCAGTGCCAAAGGCGCCGGGAGAACAACAGGGGCGCGGGGCAGCAGGGCGAGGTGCACGAAGCGGCGCTGTGCCACCGGCCCAGTGGTCCGGACATGACGCAGCGGGTGCCGCAGGGCCGGGTGAACGTCAGGGGGTGGGGGCGCAGGGGTGGGGGGTTCCGGAAGCTGCCGTGTATTTGTGGGCCCCCAGGGCCCGTAAATATA
>NZ_JBIASV010000006.1:53891-56912 GCF_042891165.1 Streptomyces sp. NPDC001922
GTCGCGCTCCCGTCCTTTTTTCTGGCCCCCCCCCACAACAAATAAAACCAACCCCCCCCCCCCCCCCCCCCGCCCCCCCCCACCCCCGAAACCCACCACACATCCGCACCCGCACCCGCACCCGCACCCGCACCCGCACCCGACAAACGACGCCCGCCCCGACACCCGCCCCACCCCCGCACCCCCGCACCCGGCCTCCGCAGAGGCCCCCGCACCCGGCCCCCGCAGAGGACCCCCAGGGAAACCCCGCCTATGTCCGCCACGGACAACGACACACACCCAGCGCTACCGAACGGAGCATGCCCGACCCCGCCCCCCGGCCCTAGCCTGCGTGAGTAGGACCACGTTCCTCCACAGACGTACACCCCCGACCACGAGCACAGGAGATCACCATGACCGCAACCGCCGGAGGCCCCTCGCTCCCGCAGGAGCGCCGCGTCGTCACCGCGATCCCCGGCCCGAAGTCGCAGGAGTTGCAGGCCCGCCGTACCGCCGCGGTCGCCGGCGGCGTCGGTTCCGTGCTGCCGGTCTTCGCCAAGCGCGCGGGCGGCGGCGTCCTCGAGGACGTGGACGGCAACTCGCTGATCGACTTCGGCTCGGGCATCGCCGTGACGTCGGTCGGCAACAGCGCTGAGGCCGTCGTACGCCGCGCCTCGGCCCAGCTCGCCGACTTCACGCACACCTGTTTCATGGTGGCGCCGTACGAGGGCTACGTGGAGGTCTGCGAGCAGCTCGCCGAGCTGACCCCGGGTGACCACGCCAAGAAGTCGGCGCTGTTCAACTCCGGCGCCGAGGCGGTGGAGAACGCGGTGAAGATCGCCCGCGCGCACACCCGCCGCCAGGCGGTCGTCGTGTTCGACCACGGCTACCACGGCCGCACGAACCTCACGATGGCGCTGACCTCCAAGAACATGCCGTACAAGCACTCGTTCGGCCCGTTCGCGCCGGAGGTCTACCGGGTCCCGGTGGCCTACCCCTACCGCTGGCTGACCGGCCCGGAGAACTGCGCCACCGAGGCCGCGGCCCAGGCCATCGACATGATCAACAAGCAGATCGGGGCGGAGAACGTCGCCGCGATCGTGATCGAGCCGGTCCTCGGCGAGGGCGGCTTCATCGAGCCGGCCAAGGGCTTCCTGCCGGCGATCGTGAAGTTCGCCAACGACAACGGGATCGTCTTCGTCGCGGACGAGATCCAGTCCGGCTTCTGCCGCACCGGCCAGTGGTTCGCCTGTGAGGACGAGGGCATCGTCCCGGACCTGATCACCACGGCGAAGGGCATCGCGGGCGGCCTGCCGCTCGCCGCCGTCACCGGCCGCGCCGAGATCATGGACTCCGCGCACAGCGGCGGCCTGGGCGGCACCTACGGCGGCAACCCGGTGGCCTGCGCCGCGGCGCTCGGCGCCATCGAGACCATGCGCGAGCTGGACCTCAACGGCAAGGCCCGGCGCATCGAGCAGATCATGAAGCCGCGGCTCACCGCGATGCAGGAGAAGTTCGACATCATCGGCGACGTCCGGGGCCGGGGCGCGATGATCGCGATCGAGCTGGTGAAGTCCGGCTCGAAGGACCCCAACCCGGAGGCCACCGCCGCGCTCGCCAAGGCGTGCCACGCCGAGGGGCTGCTCGTCCTCACCACCGGCACCTACGGCAACGTGCTGCGCTTCCTGCCGCCGCTGGTGATCGGCGAGGACCTGCTCAACGAGGGTCTGGACATCATCGAGAACGCCTTCGCCGGCCTCTGATTCCGCCCGGTGCGCGGGGACAGGTGAAGAATGTGTGCGGGGGCCATGGCGGACGGGTGATCCGGCTGTCGGGCCCGCTCCGCCTGGCGTACGGTTTCGGCAGATGAGAGAAACACCCCGTCCGCAGGGAACTGCGGGCGATGTCGAGTCGGCGCATCCCCAGCCCCGGCCCGGCCGTGCCCTCGCGCACACCACTGGAGCCTTCGGCTCCGGAACTCCTCACCGATCGGACGGCCGCCCGCCCCATACCCCCCGGGGCGCGCGGCACACCGGTCGCCACGACCGCCCCGGAACTCTCCCCCCTGTTCCGGGGCGGTCGGCGTTTTCCCTGCTGCTCCCGGTGCTGTGCGCGGTCCTGTTCGCGCTGGTCACCTGGCAGGTGGCGGCGGGCGGTCCGCTGCTCGCGCTGGACGAGCGGCTGGGGCGGGCGGTGTTCCGCCCGCACTCCCCGTCCGTGATCGCCGAGGCGGGCGCGGACCTCGGCGCCACGGTGCCCGCGCTGCCGGTGCTGGGTGCCGCGCTCTGCTGGTCCGGATGGCTGGGCCGGGCGCGGTGGCGCCGACGGCAGGAGGACGAGGGGCCGCCGCCCGGCGCCCGTCCGCGGTGGTGGCTGCCGCCGCTCGTGGCGGTGGCGGTCATGGCGGCCGTCCCGGCGCTCGTGGTCCCGCTGAAGCTGTGGATCGCCCGCCCGGGGCCGCTGGGCCCCGCGGAGAACTACGGCTGGTACCCCTCGGGGCACGCGGCCACCGCCGCGGTCGCCTACGGCGCGGCGTTCCTCCTGCTGCTCCCCCACCTCCGGCGGGCCCTCGCACGCCGCACCGCCGTCGTATGCGTCGTGCTGCTGAACCTCTGGGTGGGGGCGGGGCTGGTGCGGCGCGGCTACCACTGGCCGCTGGACGTCGTCGGCAGCTGGTGCCTGTGCGGGCTGCTGCTGTGGGGGGTGGCGTGCGCCGTCCACCGGAGCGGCGCGGCCCGGAACCGCCGGGACACCGGAGAGGCCCTGGAGGACCCGGCGTCCGGGGCGGGCCCGGACTCCAGGGAGAGCTGAGAACGGGCCCCCTCCGGCCCGGCCCCGCACGCGGCTCACCTGCGGCGGCACCCGCACGCCGGTCACCGGGAGCCGGGGCCGTCGGTCGGCCGCCGGGACGGCGGCCGCGGCCCGGGCCCCCCCCCCCCCGGGGCCCCCGGCCCCCCCCCCCCGCCCCCCGGGGGGGGGGGGGGCGGGGCCCCGCTGAGGGGTGGAAGCCCCCGCCCCCCCCGTGCAAAGCCGTGTGCCCGA
>NZ_JBIASV010000006.1:56922-220548 GCF_042891165.1 Streptomyces sp. NPDC001922
CCGACGTCGGCCACTACTGTCTCTCGGTGAACTCCACCTCCGCGCTGTGAGCGGGTGCCGACCGGTCGGCGCGGGCGGGCCGGCCGCGGTGGCGGCCCCGGGGGGCGGGGGCGGCGGGGGGCCGCCGGCCCCGCCCCCCGCGCCCGGAGCCCCCCGGCTCCGGGCGCCCCGGGACCGGACCCCCGGACGCGCGGAGCGCGGGGATCCGGTCGCCGGATCAGGAGTCGAAGCCCAGGCCCACCCGGTCCATCGCCTTCAGCCAGAGGTTCCGGCGCCCCCCGTTGGCATCGGAACGGGCCAGCGCCCACTGGGTGATCCCGATGCCCGCCCAGCGCACCGGTTCCGGCGGGAACGGCAGCGGCTTCGTCCGGACCATCTCGGACTCGGTGCGCTCGGTGCGCTCCCCGGCCAGCAGGTCGAGCATCACGTCCGCGCCGAAGCGGGTCGCGCCCACCCCGAGACCGGTGTAGCCCAGCGCGTAGGCGACCCGGCCGCCGTGGGCCGTGCCGAAGAACGGCGAGAAGCGGGAGCAGGTGTCGATGACCCCGCCCCAGGTGTGGCTGAACCGCACCCCCTCCAGCTGCGGGAAGCAGCGGAAGAAGTGCGCGGCGAGCTTGGCGAAGGTCTCCGGGCGCTGGTTGTAGTCCTCGGCGATCCGGCCGCCGTAGTGGTAGATGACGTCGTAGCCGCCCCAGAGGATGCGGTTGTCGTCCGTCAGCCGGAAGTAGTGGAAGTGGTTGGCGCTGTCGCTCAGCCCCTGCCGGTTCCGCCAGCCGATGGCGGCGAGCTGCTCCTCGGTGAGCGGTTCGGTCATCAGGGCGTAGTCGTAGACGGGCGCGACGAAGGGACGGATCCGGCGCACCAGGTTCGGGAAGGCGTTGGTGCCGAGCGCGACCTGCCGGGCGAGGACCCGGCCGTAGGGGGTGCGGACCACGACACCGGCGCCCCGGTGGGCGAGTTCGGTGGCCCGGGTCCGCTCGTGGATCCGTACGCCCAGGTCGAGACAGGCCTGCTTGAGTCCCCAGGCCAGCCGGGCGGGGTTGAGCATGGCCACCCCGGTGCGGTCCCAGACGCCGGCCAGGAAGGTCGGCGAGTCGACCTCCTTCCGCACCTCCTCGCGGTCCAGGAAGGGCAGCTCGATACCCATCCGGGCGGCCTCCTCGGAGGCCTCCCGCAACTCGGCGACCTGGTGCGGCTCGGTGGCCACGTCGATCTCGCCGGTCCGTTCGAAGGCGCAGTCGATGCCGTAGCGCGCGACGGCGGACTCGATCGCGTCCAGGTTGCGGCTGCCCAGCTCCTCCAGTTTGGCGATCTCCCCGGGCCAGCGGGAGAGGCCGTTGGCGAAGCCGTGGGTGAGGGAGGCGGCGCAGAAGCCTCCGTTGCGCCCGGAGGCGGCCCAGCCGACCTCCTGGCCCTCGATGAGCACCACGTCCCGGCCGGGGTCGCGCTCCTTGGCGAGCAGCGCGGTCCACAGGCCCGAGTACCCGCCGCCGACGACGAGCAGGTCGCAGCGCTCGTCGCCGACGAGGGCGGGGCGGGCCCGGGGCCTGCCGGGGTCGTCGAGCCAGTACGGGGCCGGCTCGGCGTCGGCCAGGGACCGTACGGCCACGGGGTCCGTGGCGGTCGGGACGGTGCGCGGCATGGCAGCTCGTGCCATGGTTCTCAGCTCCTCTTGCGGCGGTTTCCCAGCAGTTGGCCGGCGAGTACGCACAGGACGGCGACGGCGAACATCGCCGTGCCGATGACGTTGATCTGGACGGGCGTGCCGCGCTGCGCCGAGCCCCAGACGAACATGGGGAAGGTGACGGTCGAGCCCGCGTTGAAGTTGGTGATGATGAAGTCGTCGAAGGAGAGCGCGAAGGAGAGCAGCGCGCCGGCGGCGATGCCGGGCGCGGCGATCGGCAGGGTCACCCGCAGGAAGGTCTGCACGGGCGAGGCGTAGAGGTCCTGGGCGGCCTGTTCGAGGCGGGGGTCCATGCTCATCACCCGGGCCTTGACCGCGGTGACCACGAAGCTCAGGCAGAACATGATGTGGGCGATGAGGATCGTCCAGAAGCCGAACTGGGCGCCCATGTTGAGGAAGAGGGTGCCGAGCGAGGCACCCATGACCACCTCGGGCATCGCCATCGGCAGGAAGATCAGGGTGTTCACGGCGCCGCGGGCCCGGAACCGGTAGCGGGCGAGCGCGAAGGCGATCATCGTGCCGAGGGCGGTGGCGCCGAGGGTCGCCCAGAGGGCGATCTGGAGGCTCAGGGCGAGCGATCCGCAGAGGTCGGCGACGCCGCACGGGTCGGTCCAGGCGTCGGTGGAGAACCGCTGCCACTCGTAGTTGAACCGGCCGTTGGGCTTGTTGAAGGAGAAGATCATGACGATGACGTTCGGCACGATCAGATAGGCGAGCGTCAGGACGCCCGCGAGCACCACGAGGTTGCGTCGAAGCCACCGCATCAGACGAGGTCCTCCGTCCCGGACTTGCGGATGTAGACGGTGACCATGGCCAGGATCGCGGCCATGAGGATGAAGGACAGCGCGGCGGCCGTCGGGTAGTCGAGTACCCGGAGGAACTGCGACTGGATGACGTTGCCGACCATCTTCTGGTCGGTGGAGCCGAGCAGTTCCGCGTTGATGTAGTCACCGGTCGCGGGGATGAAGGTGAGCAGGGTTCCGGCGACCACGCCCGGCATGGACAGCGGGAAGGTCACCTTCCGGAAGGCCGTGAAGGGCCGGGCGTAGAGGTCGCCCGCCGCCTCGTGCAGCCGGACGTCGATCCGCTCCAGCGAGGAGTAGAGCGGCAGGATCATGAACGGCAGGAAGTTGTAGGTGAGTCCGCAGATCACCGCGAGCGGGGTGGCCAGCACCCGCTGCCCGTCGGTGACGCCGAGCCACGAGGTCACGTCGAGGACGTGCAGGGTGTTGAGCGCGCCGACCACGGGGCCGCCGTCGGCGAGGATCGTCTTCCAGGCCAGCGTGCGGATGAGGAAGCTGGTGAAGAACGGCGCGATGACCAGCACCAGGACCAGGTTCCGCCAGCGGCCGGCCCGGAAGGCGATGGTGTACGCCAGCGGGTAGCCGACCAGCAGGCAGAGCGCGGTGGCGGTGCCGGAGTAGAGCACCGAGCGCAGGAACTGCGGGTAGTACTCGCTCAGCGCGTCCCAGTAGGTGACGAAGTGCCAGGTGACCTTGAAGCCCTCTTCGAGGGAGCCGGTCTGCACCGAGGTGGAGGCCTGGTAGACCATCGGGGCGGCGAAGAACACCACCAGCCAGACCAGGCCCGGCAGCAGCAGCCAGTACGGGACGAGGCGCTTGCGCCGGCCGGCCTTGCCCGTCGGGAGGGGCGGCGCCTCGGGGACGTCGGCCGCGGGCGCGGCGGAGACCTTCATGCGGCCTCCTCGTCGGTGCCGCCGACCGTCCCGTCGAGCACAGACTGGGAGGCGTCGAGGCCGAAGGTGTGGGCCGGGTTCCAGTGCAGGACGACCTCGGCGCCGGGCACCAGCCGGGAGTCGCGTTCGATGTTCTGCTCGTAGACCGAGAGGCGGCCGCCGGCCGGGCTGTCGATCAGGTACTGGGTGGAGACCCCGATGAAGCTGGCGTCCACGATGCGGCCGGTCAGCCGGTTGCGCCCGTCGTCGATGGACCCGGCCTCGTCGGCGTGGACCAGGGACACCTTCTCGGGGCGGACGCCGGCCAGCAGTTTCCCGCCGGCGCCGGTGGGGGCGGAACATCGGGCCGCGGGCAGCCGGAGCTTGCTGTCGGCGGCCTTCAGCAGCAGGTCGTCGCCGGAGGACTCGGCTATCTCGGCCTCGATGAGGTTGGAGGTGCCGAGGAAGTTGGCGACGAACGTGGTGCGCGGGTTCTCGTAGAGGTCGGCGGGGGCGCCGAGCTGCTCGACCCGGCCGCCGTTCATCACCGCGACCGTGTCGGCCATGGTCATGGCCTCCTCCTGGTCGTGGGTGACGTGCACGAAGGTGATGCCGACCTCGGTCTGGATGCGCTTGAGCTCCAGCTGCATCTGGCGGCGCAGCTTGAGGTCGAGGGCGCCCAGCGGCTCGTCGAGGAGCAGCACCTGGGGGTGGTTGATCAGCGCGCGGGCCACGGCGACGCGCTGCTGCTGGCCGCCGGAGAGCTGCTGCGGCTTGCGGCGGGCGAAGTCGCCGAGCTGGACGAGGTCGAGCATCTCGCCGACCTGCTTCTTCACGGATTTGATGCCGCGGCGGCGGAGGCCGAAGGCGACGTTCTCGTAGATGTCGAGGTGCGGGAAGAGCGCGTAGTTCTGGAAGACGGTGTTGACCGGGCGCTTGTACGGCGGGAGGCCGGTGACGTCGGTGCCGTCCAGCAGGACGCTGCCGGAGGTGGGCTCCTCCAGCCCCGCGATCATGCGCAGGGTGGTGGTCTTGCCGCAGCCGGAGGCGCCGAGCAGGGCGAAGAAGGAGCCCGCGGGCACGGAGAGGTCGAGCGGGTGCACGGCGGTGAAGGAGCCGTAGGTCTTGCTGATCCCGGTGAGGCGGACGTCTCCGCCGCTGCCGGCGGTCGAGGGGGTCTCAGTCATGGGTGCGGATCCCAGTGTGTTCGTACGGGCGGGGGGGGGCCGGGGCGGTCAGGCGCCGATGAGCTTGGCGAACTTCTCCTCGAACTCCGTCTCTTCCTTGCCGGACAGCAGCCGGAAGGTGTGCGCCTTCGCGGTGAACTTCTCGTCCGGGATGATGAGCGGGTTCGCGGCGAGCTTCTTGTCGATCTTCGCCAGTTCCTCGCGCACGCCGTCGACCGGGCACACGTAGTTGATGTAGGCGGCGATCTTCGCGGCGGTCTTCGGCTCGTAGGCGTAGTCGATGAACCGCTCGGCGTTCCGCTTGTGCCGGGCCTTGTTGGGGATCAGCAGGTTGTCGGAGGACATCATGAAGCCGGCGTCCGGGAGGGCGAACTTGACGGCCGGGTTGTCGGCCTGGAGCTGGACCAGGTCGCCCGCCCAGGCGACGCAGGCGGCGAGGTCGCCCTTGTTGAGGTCGTCGATGTAGTCGTTGCCGGTGAAGCGGCGGATCTGCTTGCGGTCGACGCCCTTCTGGAGGCGGGCGATGGCGGCGTCGTAGTCGTCGGCGGTGAAGTCCTCGGGCTTCTTGCCCATGTCGAGGAGGGTGAGGCCGACGGTGTCGCGCATCTCGGTCAGCATGCCGACCCGGCCCTTGAGGCGGCTGTCCTCCAGCAGCTGGGACACGGAGGTGACCTTGCGGCCGCCGGTGGCCTTCTCGTTGTACGCGATGACGGCGGGGATGCCGGTCCAGGCGTAGGAGTGGGCGCGCACCGGGTCCCAGTCGGGGCTGCGGAAGCCCTCGGCCAGGTTGGCGTAGGCGTGGGGCAGATTCGTCTGGTCGAGCTTCTGCATCCAGCCGAGCCGGATCATGCGGCCGGCGAGCCAGTCGGTGACGCAGATCAGGTCGCGCCCGGTGTCCTGGCCGCCTGCGAGCTGCGGCTTGATCTTGCCGAAGAACTCGACGTTGTCGTTGATGTCCTCGGTGTACTTGACCGTGATGCCGGTCCGGCGCTTGAACGCGTCCAGGCTGGGGCGGCGCTTGTTGTCGTCGCTGACGTCGATGTACTCGGTCCAGTTGGAGAAGGTGAGCAGCTTCTCCTCGTCCGAGTGGTCGTCGGCCGAGCCGGTCTCCGCGGTCCGCCCGGCGGGCGGGATGCCGCACCCCGTGAGGGCGCCGAGCCCACCGAGGGCGAGGGCCCCGCCGCCGGTCGCGCGCAGCAGCGACCGGCGACTCATGGCCATCCGGCCCTCGGTCATGCTCCGCCGCACGGCGGCCATTTGCGCCGCCGACAGGGTCTCTGGCTCGTACTGCTCCATGCGCTGTGCCCCTTCACGGGTGTCAGCCGGTGTGTCAGCCGGTCTCTCTCGGTATCAGCGGTCCCCGAAGACGGTGCGGTGCCAGTCCTTCCGGACCACCGCGGTGTTGTCGAACATCACATGCTTGACCTGCGTGTACTCCTCGAAGGAGTACGCCGACATGTCCTTGCCGAAGCCGGAGGCCTTGTAGCCTCCGTGCGGCATCTCGCTGAGGATCGGGATGTGGTCGTTGACCCAGACGCAGCCGGCCTTGATCTCGCGGGTCGCCCGGCCGGTGCGGTAGACGTCGCGGCTCCAGGCGGAGGCGGCGAGGCCGTAGGGGGTGTCGTTGGCGAGGGCGATGCCCTCGTCGTCGCTGTCGAAGGGCAGCACCACGAGGACCGGGCCGAAGATCTCCGACTGGACGATCTCGCTGTCCTGCGCGGCGCCGGTGACCAGCGTGGGCCGGTAGTAGGCGCCCTTCGCCAGGTCGCCCTGCGGCGCCTCGCCGCCGGTGACCACGGTGGCGTAGGACCGGGCGCGCTCCACGAACCCGGCGACGCGGTCGCGCTGGGTGTGCGAGATGAGCGGGCCGAGGTCGGTGGCCGGGTCGAACGGGTCGCCGAGCCGGACGGTCGCCATCAGATCGGCGACCCCGGCCACGAAGGCGTCGTACAGCGGGCGCTGGACGTAGGCGCGGGTGGCGGCGGTGCAGTCCTGGCCGGTGTTGATGAGGGCACCGGCGACCGCGCCGTGCACGGCGGCCTCCAGGTCGGCGTCGTCGAAGACCACGAACGGGGCCTTGCCGCCCAGTTCCAGGTGGAGGCGCTTGACGGTGCCGGTGGCGATCTCGGCGACCCGCTTGCCGACGCCGGTGGACCCGGTGAAGGAGGTCATGGCGACGTCCGGGTGGCCCACGAGGTGCTCGCCCGCGTCCCGGCCCGCACCGCTGACGATGTTGACGACACCGTCGGGAATCCCCGCCTCGGTGGCCGC
This sequence comes from Streptomyces sp. NPDC001922, assembly GCF_042891165.1. Taxonomy (NCBI): domain Bacteria; kingdom Bacillati; phylum Actinomycetota; class Actinomycetes; order Kitasatosporales; family Streptomycetaceae; genus Streptomyces; species Streptomyces sp. NPDC001922. The sequence continues at coordinate 63,740 of NZ_JBIASV010000006.1, forward strand.
CTGGGCGAACATCAGCGAGGTGAACGGGGTGAGTTCGGCGGGCTTGAGGACGATGGTGTTGCCCGCGGCGATGGCCGGCAGCACCTTCCAGGCAGCCATCTGAAGCGGGTAGTTCCAGGGCGCGATCGAGCCGACGACGCCGATCGGTTCGCGCCGGATGTAGGAGGTGTGGTCGCCGCTGTACTCCCCCGCCGACTTCCCCTCCAAGTGGCGTGCGGCACCGGCGAAGAAGGACGCGTTGTCGACCGTGCCGGGCACGTCGAACTCGGCGGAGAGCTTGATGGGCTTGCCGCACTGGAGCGACTCGGCGTCCGCGAACGCATCGGCCTGCTCGGCGAGTACGGAGGCGAAGCGGTGCATCGCGTCGGAGCGCTCGCCCGGGGTGGCGCCGGCCCAGCCGGGGAAGGCCTGCGCGGCGGCTTCGACGGCGGCGTCCACATCGGCGGTTCCGGCGAGTTCGTACGTGAACACCGGGTCTCCGGTGGCCGGGTCGACCACCGCGTGCTCCCGGCCCGAGGTTCCGGGCCGGAGCTGTCCGGCGATGTACTGCGCCCCGTCCGCGAAGCGGTTCTCTGCTTGGAAGGGATGGCTCATATCGCTCTCCTCCGCGTCCCCCGTGATGGCGGTCGGCGTAGCTCCAGCTCGACGTGAAGGCCGATCCTGACAGAGCACCCCGGCTTCAACAAGGGATTCCGTTGTTGCCTTTTGGTTACGCGACGGATTCGGTCATTGCGTCGGGTCGGGCGGGTGCTGGGCGGACGGACTGTCCAGTGCCTGGGGTGTCCGTGCCGGGCGCGGGGCGGCTCGGGGCCTCGGGGCCGCCGGGCAGGGGGAGCGGGTACGGCGTGAGCGGGCGCGGTGCGAGCGGGCGCGGTGCGAGCGGGCGCGGTGCGAGTGGGCGCGGCGTGAGCGGGGGCGGTGCGAGCGGGCGCGGTGTGAGCGGGGCCGGCGAACGGCGGCCCCGATGGGGGCGGCAGGCCCGCACTCCCGGGCCTGCCGGTCCCGGCGGGAAACCGCGCGGTCAGGCCCCCGGCCCCGCCGGCACGGGGCGGTCCGCCCCACGGATCGCCGGCCTCCGGATCGCCGGCCTCCGGATCGCCGGCCCACGGATCGCCGGCCGACGGATCAACGGTCCGCGGTGACCGTCCCGACCGCCGGGGCCGCCCGCGCGGTTCTCTCCTCCGGGGCGCCCCGGCGCTCCACGTCGTTCGCGGCGTCGGCTATCAGCAGGATCATGATCAGGACGCTGCCGGCCAGCGCGACGGTGCCCAGGATGACGCCCGCGAGCGCCTGCCCTCCGTTGGTGGCCTCACCGCGCGCGGCCTTGCCCCGGCCCAGCGCCCCGAAGACGATCGCGAGGATGCCGAGCAGGATCCCGACGAAGAAACCGGCGATGGAGGCGGTGAGGACCGTGCCGACGATGCCGATCACCAGCCCGGCGACTCCGAAGCCGTTGCTGTTCCCGTACCCGGCGGGCTGCCAGCCCTGGCCGTAGGATCCGCCCGGGCCGTAGCCGGACCCGCCGTAGGGACCGACGCCCGGCTGCCCCGGGACACCGCCGGGGCCGTACGCGCCCGCACCGTTGGGAGAGGTGCCGTACGGGCCCGTTCCGTAGCCCGTCCCGTAGGGATCGGCGCCGTACGGGCCGGGGCCGTAGCCGAGGGGCGCGCCGGGACCGGTGGGAGCGATCGGCGGCGGCGGAACGGGCGCGACCTCCGGCGGACCACCCGACGCCCGGGGCGGCCCCGGAACCTCGGCCGGAGGTGGGGGCGGCAGGGGCGGCCCGCCCTGCCAGGGCCCGGCCGGAGGTCCCTGGGGCGCCGGAGGCTCCGGCGGAGCCCAGGGATCGCGCGGCTGCGGACGCTCGGGGCCCTCGGCGCTGTCGGTCATGACCCTCCCCCTTCGGATCTCCGCCATGCTACGGGCCGGGTCCGACACGGCCGGGACGGAAGCGGCCGTTCCACCGGAAACCGGTCCGGTACCGGACCCGCACCGAACGGGTACCGGTCCGTCCAGGAGCACCCGGCCGACGCCCCGGCCGGCCGGGCGCCCCGGCGGAAGCAGCCGCACCGGCGCTTGCGGCGCACCCCCCGATCAGGGCTCCCCGCCGGACCGGGCGCCCCGGCACCGTGCCGGACGGGCCGGGTCCGTGCCTACGATGATCCCTGCCCGGCACCCGAGCTGTCCCAGGAGGACCGATGCCCGATCTGCACACGTTCATCGCCGGGCTGCCCAAGGCGGAGCTCCATGTGCACCACGTCGGCTCCGCCTCCCCGCGCATCGTCGCCGAGCTGGCCGCGCGCCACCCCGACTCCAAGGTCCCCACCGACCCGGAGGCGCTCGCCGACTACTTCACCTTCCGGGACTTCGCCCACTTCATCGAGGTCTACCTGTCGGTCGTGGACCTGATCCGCGACGCCGAGGACGTCCGGCTGCTGACCTACGAGGTCGCCCGCGACATGGCCCGGCAGAGCATCCGCTACGCGGAGCTCACGGTCACCCCGTTCTCCTCGGTCAGCCGCGGCATTCCGGATGTGGCGTTCGTCGAGGCCATCGAGGACGCCCGCCGGGCCGCCGAGGCGGATCTGGGCGTGGTGCTGCGCTGGTGCTTCGACATCCCCGGCGAGGCGGGGCTGCGGTCCGCCGAGGAGACCGCGCGCATCGCGGTGGACCTGAAGCCGGACGGCCTGGTGTCGTTCGGCCTCGGCGGACCCGAAGTCGGTGTGCCCCGGCCGCAGTTCAAGCCGTACTTCGACCGCGCCATAGCGGCCGGGCTGCACAGCGTGCCGCACGCGGGCGAGACGACCGGCCCGGAGACGATCTGGGACGCGCTGCACCACCTGCGCGCGGAGCGCATCGGGCACGGGACCAGCGCGGTCAAGGACCCGCGGCTGCTGGAACACCTCGCCGAGCACCGCATTCCGCTGGAGGTCTGCCCGACCTCCAACATCGCCACCCGCGCCGTGGAGGAGCTGGAGCGGCACCCGGTCAAGGAGATGTCCCGGGCCGGCGTGCTGGTCACCATCAACAGCGACGACCCGCCGATGTTCGGCACCGACCTCAACACCGAGTACGAGGTGGCGGCCCGGCTGCTGGAACTCGACGAGCGGGGTCTGGCCGGGCTGGCGAAGAACGCCGTCGAGGCGTCCTTCCTCGACGAGCCGGCCAAGGCCAAGCTCGCCGCCGAGATCGACGGGTACACGGACGCATGGCTGCGGTAGCCGTCGCCCACCGCGGCGACCCGTACCGGGTCCGGGAGAACACCCTGCCCTCGCTGCGCTCCGCGGTGCACCGGGGCGCGGACGCGGTGGAGATGGACGTACGGCTCACCCGGGACGGCCGGCCCGTGCTGCTGCACGACGCGACGCTGGAGCGGCTGTGGGGCGACGAGCGCCCGCTGGCGGAGTTCACCGCGCGGGAGGTGCGGGAGCTGACCGGCGGCGGTGTCACCGAACTGGGCGAGGGCCTGGCGGCGGTGCACGCCACACCGGGTGTCCGGGCGCTGATCGACCTCCCGGACGCCTCGGCCGCGCCGGCGGCCGTCGCCGAGGTCCGCGACCGCGGCGCCGGTGACCGGGTCTACTACTGCGGCGGTGCCACGGCGATGCGGGCGGTGCGCGACCGGGACCCCGGCGCGGAGATCGCCCTCACCTGGACGACCCTCGCCCCGCCGCGGCCGACGCTGCTGGCTCAGCTGCGTCCGCGCTGGCTCAACTACCGGTTCGGGCTGCTCGACGCCGCTCTGGTGGACCGGCTCCACGCCGACGGGTTCCTCGTCTCGGCCTGGACCGCCGACACCCGGCGGACGATGAAGCGGCTGCTGGAGCTGGGCGTCGACTCGATCACCACCAACCGCATCGACTGCCTGCGGAAGGCGATCGACGCGCCCCCGCGAGGGGGCCGCCGGGAGAGGTGACCGGCCGGGCCATGGGCGGCCGACGCGGGGCGACGCGGCCGGGCCGGGAGCGGCACCGCGTCCCGGCGCGGTGCTGCGTCCCGGCGCGGTGCTGCGTCCCGGCGCGGTGCTGCGGACGAGCGGTGCTGCGGACGAGCGGTGCTGCGGACGAGCGGTGCCCGGCCGGGCGCGGCACTCGGGCCCGGACCGCCTCGGTCGCGGTTCAGTCGCGGGGAAAGTCCTCGGTGGAGAGCACCAGCCCGAGCGAGGTTCCGGTGAGGTCGACCGGCTCACCGAAGCTGACCGTCAGCTCACTCCGGTACTCGCCGCCCTTGGGGTGCGTGAAGAGGTGGCACTTGCGCTGGTAGGGGTCGGCGATCAGGTAGACGGGCACCTCCGACTCCGCGTAGACCGCCTTCTTGCTGCCGTAGTCGCTGGCGCCGGTCCCCCTGGAGATGACCTCCAGCACGAATTCGAGGTCCCGCGGGGCGAACCGCCCCTTGTCGTCCGGCGTCGCACCGTCGACGGCCTTGGCGAGGTCGGGGGCGAAGCCGTTGAGGCGCCCCGGAAAATCGATCCGCACATCGGAGTCGATCTCCGCATCGCCGCCGAAGTGGTCCTCCAGCTGCCGGAGGACCCTACGGATGATCTTCCAGTGCGTACGGCGTTGCGGCGACATGTGGACGGTCCCCTCGACAATCTCGACCTTGTAGCCCTCGGGGACAGGCATGTGCTCCAGCCGCTCGAACAGTTCGTCCAAGGTCAGCTCTTCACTGTCGGCCATCTCGATCCTGTCGGTCAGCTCGACGGTCACCGTGCCGCTCCTCCCCGCTGCCCGCGTCGACACGTGCAGCCGCGTGGTTCAACGATACGCACCGCACTCGGTCACGTGTGCTGAAGCGGGGCCGGGGAGCCGGGCTCACAGTCGCGCTCCCCCGCCACGCTCCCCCGGCTGGCTCACAGCCCCACGATCGCGTTCCACTCCCGGGCGAACTCCGGCCGCTCCTTCGAGGTGATGTCCCGGGCGATCGCCAGCCGCTTGCGCATGGCGGCGTCGGGGAAGATCAGCGGGTCCTCGGCCAGCCGGGCCGTCTCCTCGTCCTTCGCGCCGGCCAGCACGTCGCGCGCGGCCGGGACCGGGCAGACGTAGTTGACCCAGGCGGCCAGCTCGGCCGCCACCTCCGGCTCGTAGTAGTAGTCGATCAGCGCCTCGGCGTTCCGCTTGTGCCCGGCGAGGTTGGGGATCATCAGGCTCTCCGACCAGAGCTCGGCGCCCTCCTCCGGCACCACGAACTCGATGTCCGGGTTGTCGTTGCGGAGTTGGACGACGTCGCCGGAGTACGCCTGGGCGGCGAGCACATCGCCGGAGGACAGGTCCTTGATGTAGTCGTTGCCGGTGAAGCGGCGGATGTGCCGGTCCGCGACGAGCCGCCGCACCCGGTCGGTCATGGCGTGGAAGTCGTCCGCCGTCCAGCGGGTGACGTCGACGCCGTCGCCCTGCATCAGCAGGGCGAACGCCTCGTCGAGGCCGGAGAGCAGGGTGACCCGGCCGCGCAGGTCGTCGTGCCACAGGTCGGCGGTGCTGCGCAGCTCCCGGCCCAGCCTGCGCCGGTTGTACGCGATGCCGGTGATCCCGGACTGCCAGGGCACGGTGTGCCGGCGGCCCCGGTCGAAGGCGGGGCTGCGCAGCAGCGGGTCGAGGTGCCGGGCGACGTTCGGCTGGCGCGAGCGGTCCATCTCCTGCACCCAGCCGAGCCGGACGAACCGGCCGCACATCCAGTCGCTGATGACGATCAGGTCCCGCCCGGTGTCCTGATGGTTCATCAGGGCCGGGCCGATCTTCCCGAAGAACTCGTCGTTGTCGTTGATCTCCTCGGTGTACGCGACGGAGATCCCGGTCCGCTTCTCGAAGGCCGCGAGCGTCGGGCGCCGTTGCTCGTCACGCTCGTCGGTGTCGATGTAGAGCGGCCAGTTGGCGAAGGCGAGCCGCGGGTCACGGGCGGAGCGGTCGCGCGCGGCGCGGTCCCCGGGAGCGACGTACGCGGCCGGCACCCCGCAGCCGGCGAGTGCGGCGGTTCCGCCCGCGGCTCCGAGGAGGCGCAGCAGGGAGCGGCGGTGGAGCGGGCGTTCCGCGGTGTTCTCCGGCACCCCGGCAGGATGCCGGTGCACCGCCCCGCGGGGCAATGGACGCCGCGTCACGGCGCCGGGGGGGGGGGGGGCGCGGGCGGGGGGGGGGGGGGGGGCGGGGGGGGGGGGGGGGGGGGGGGGGGGGGGCGGGGCGGCGGCGGGGGGGGGGGCGGGCGGGGGGGGGGGGGGGGCGCGCGGGCCCGGCCCCCCCCCGGGGCGGGGGGGGGCCCCCCCCCCCGGGGGGGGGGGGCCCCCCCCCCCGGGGGGGGGGCGCCCCCCCCCCCGGGGGGGGGGGGGCCCCCCGCCGGTGAAGTGGCCGGTGCGGCCGTCCGCCGGACGGAGCGTCAGCCGTCCAGGGACGTCATCACGTGCTTGACGCGGGTGTAGTCCTCGAAGCCGTAGGCAGAGAGGTCCTTGCCGTAGCCGGACTTCTTGAAGCCGCCGTGCGGCATCTCGGCGACGAGCGGGATGTGGGTGTTGATCCAGACGCAGCCGAAGTCGAGGTTCTTCGACATCCGCATGGCGCGCGCGTGGTTCTTGGTCCACACCGAGGAGGCGAGGGCGTACTCGACGCCGTTCGCCCACTGCGTGGCCTGCTCCTCGTCGGTGAACTTCTGGACGGTGATGACCGGCCCGAAGACCTCCTTCTGGATGATCTCGTCGTCCTGCTTGAGGCCGGAGACGACGGTGGGGGCGAAGAAGTAGCCCTTCTCGCCCACCCGGTGGCCGCCCGCCTCGACCTTGGCGTGCGAGGGGAGCCGGTCGATGAAGCCGACGACCTGGGCGAGCTGGTTGGCGTTGTTGAGCGGGCCGAACAGGACGTCCTCGTCGTCCGGCTGCCCGGTCTTGGTGTCCTCGGCGGCCTTGGTGAGGGCCGCGACGAACTCGTCGTGGATGGACTCGTGGACGAGCACCCGGGTCGCGGCCGTGCAGTCCTGGCCGGCGTTGAAGAAGCCCGCCACCGAGATGTCCTCGACGGCCTTGGGGATGTCGGTGTCCTCGAAGACGACGACCGGGGCCTTGCCGCCGAGCTCCAGGTGGACCCGCTTGAGGTCCTTGGAGGCGCTCTCGGCGACCTGCATGCCGGCCCGGACGGAGCCGGTGATGGAGGCCATGGCCGGGGTCCGGTGCTCGACCATCAGGCGGCCGGTGTCCCGGTCGCCGCAGACCACGTTGAAGACGCCCTTGGGGACGATGCCGCCGATGATCTCGGCCAGCAGGACCGTCGACGCCGGGGTGGTGTCGGACGGCTTGAGCACGACCGTGTTGCCCGCGGCGAGCGCCGGGGCGAACTTCCACACGGCCATCATCATCGGGTAGTTCCACGGCGCGACCTGGGCGCAGACGCCCACCGGCTCGCGCCGGACGATGGAGGTCAGGCCCTCCATGTACTCACCGGCCGAGCGGCCCTCCAGCAGCCGTGCCGCACCCGCGAAGAAGCGGATCTGGTCGACCATGGGCGGGATCTCCTCGGACCGGGTCAGTCCGATGGGCTTGCCGGTGTTCTCCGACTCGGCGGCGATCAGCTCCTCGGCCCGCCGCTCGATCTCGTCGGCGATCTTCAGCAGGGCCTTCTGCCGCTCCCCCGGTACGAGGTCCCGCCAGGCCGGGAAGGCGGCCTCGGCGGCGGCCATGGCGGCGTCGATGTCGGCGGCGCCGGAGAGCGGTGCCGTTGCATATGCGTCGCCGGTGGCCGGATTGACCACCTCGGTGGTCCGCCCGTCGGCGGCATCCCGGAACTCCCCGTCGATGTAGTTGCGCAGACGACGCAGTTCGGTGGTCACGTGCCACCCCTCCTGTCAGAGATTGTCCAATGGGTGAGACAACCCCCACCCTAGTCACTGAGGCCACGCTTTCGACATACCCGCCACCCAGCATCTACGAAATCAGTGCCTTTCGAAGTGGGCAACAACGAATTTCATCGGTCGAGGGTTGCCAGACAGTCGAGTCCTCATGCACAGTGTTGCCGTGGCCACTCGTACTCGCGACACCAAGGGCAGCAACGGCGGCACGCCGGTCGACGCCGTCTCCCTGGCGATCATCGAACAGCTCCAGGAGGACGGACGCCGGCCGTACGCGGCGATCGGCAAGGCCGTCGGCCTCTCCGAGGCCGCCGTGCGGCAGCGCGTACAGAAGCTGCTCGACCAGGGCGTGATGCAGATCGTCGCCGTCACCGACCCGCTCACCGTGGGTTTCCGGCGGCAGGCGATGGTGGGCATCAACGTCGAGGGGGACCTCGACCCGGTCGCCGACGCCCTGACCGAGATGGACGAGGTCGAGTACGTGGTGGTGACCGCGGGCTCGTTCGACCTCATCGTGGAAGTCGTCTGCGAGGACGACGACCACCTTCTGGAAATGATCAACAAGCGCATCCGCACCCTGCCCGGCGTGCGCTCCACCGAGAGCTTCGTCTACCTCAAGCTCAAGAAGCAGACCTACACCTGGGGAACCCGATAGCCATGAGCGCCGACCTCTCCAAGACGGCGTACGACCACCTGTGGATGCATTTCACCCGCATGTCGTCGTACGAGAACGCCCCCGTGCCGACCATCGTGCGCGGCGAGGGCACCTACATCTACGACGACAAGGGCAAGAAGTACCTCGACGGGCTCGCGGGCCTGTTCGTGGTGCAGGCCGGCCACGGCCGTCAGGAGCTGGCCGAGGTCGCCGCCAAGCAGGCCGCGGAGCTCGCCTTCTTCCCGGTGTGGTCCTACGCCCACCCGAAGGCCGTCGAGCTGGCCGAGCGGCTGGCGAACTACGCCCCGGGCGACCTCAACAAGGTCTTCTTCACCACCGGCGGCGGCGAGGCCGTCGAGACCGCGTGGAAGCTGGCGAAGCAGTACCACAAGCTCACCGGGAACCACACCAAGTACAAGGTGATATCCCGTGCGGTGGCCTACCACGGCACCCCGCAGGGCGCGCTGTCCATCACCGGGCTGCCGGCCCTGAAGGCGCCCTTCGAGCCGCTGGTGCCCGGCGCGCACAAGGTGCCGAACACCAACATCTACCGGGCGCCGATCCACGGCGACGACCCGGAGGCGTTCGGCCGCTGGGCCGCCGACCAGATCGAGCAGCAGATCCTCTTCGAGGGCCCGGAGACCGTCGCCGCGGTCTTCCTGGAGCCGGTGCAGAACGCCGGCGGCTGCTTCCCGCCGCCGCCCGGGTACTTCCAGCGGGTCCGCGAGATCTGCGACCGGTACGACGTGCTGCTCGTGTCCGACGAGGTCATCTGCGCCTTCGGCCGGCTCGGCACGATCTTCGCCTGTGACAAGTTCGGCTACGTACCGGACATCATCACCTGCGCCAAGGGCATGACCTCCGGCTACTCCCCGATCGGCGCCGCGATCGTCTCCGACCGGATCGCCGAGCCGTTCTACAAGGGCGACAACACCTTCCTGCACGGCTACACCTTCGGCGGCCACCCGGTGTCCTCCGCGGTGGCGCTGGCCAACCTCGACCTGTTCGAGCGCGAGGGCCTGCCGCAGCACGTGCTGGCGAACGAGTCGGCCTTCCTGTCGACCCTGCAGAAGCTGCACGACCTGCCGATCGTCGGCGACGTCCGCGGCAACGGCTTCTTCTACGGCATCGAGCTGGTCAAGGACAAGGCCACCAAGGAGTCCTTCAGCGCCGAGGAGTCCGAGCGCGTCCTCTACGGCTTCGTGTCGAAGAAGCTCTTCGAGTACGGCCTGTACTGCCGGGCCGACGACCGCGGCGACCCGGTCATCCAGCTCTCCCCGCCGCTGATCTCGGACACCTCGACCTTCGAGGAGATCGAGCAGATCATCCGCCAGGTGCTCACGGAGGCCTGGACCAAGATCTGAGGACCGGGCACGCCGCGCGGGCCCGCCCACGATCCGACGCGCCGCCCTGCGCGTCCCGCTCCGCCCCTTCTCCCGTGGCCCATCCCTCCACGGGGGAAGGGGCGGAGCCCTGTTCGGGGGCCGTCGCGCTGCGTCGGTACCGCGCCCGTGGCGCCCGCTCCGTCGGTACGCGCCCGTGCCGCCGCGTCCGGAGACGTGGTCACCGGCCCGGCCCGCCCGAACGCACTCGTGATCACCGGCCCGGCCCACCGAACGGACGCCGTCACGGACACCGGTGACGGGCCGCGTCAGCTATGCCCCGTCACCGGATCCGGACCACTTCAGGGCGAACCACAGCTCCATCCGGACGTCCGGGTCCCCCAGGTCGGTGCCCAGCAGCTCCGCGGCTCGCGCGATGCGCTGGCGGACGGTGTTGCGGTGGATCTCCAGGGCGACGGCCGTGCGGTCCCAACTGCCGTGCAGCGACAGCCAGACCCGGAGCGTCTCGGTCAGCGCCGGTGCGCCGTCCAGCGGGCCGAGCCGGGTGCGGGACAGGGCGCGCGCCTCCTCCGGGGCCACCAGCGCGCCCACACCGTCACCTGCCTCGGCGCGCTGCCGGACGACCGGGGCGCGCTCCGCCAGCGCACGCCGCAGTGCTCGCGCCGCCTCGATATCCGCCCGCGCCAGCTCCCCGGCCGGTACCGGTGCGCTCGTCCCCAGCGTCCACCCGGCCTGGGCCGCCACCGGTGCGGCGCCCGGCACCAGGGCGCGCAGGGTGTCCCCGTCGAGGTCGATCAGCGCGGTGCCCAGTCCGGCGGCGAGTTCCTCCGCCCAGAGCGGCTCCCCGGCGCGCGACCGGGCGCGCCGCCGGCCGCGCACCACCGTCCACCGCTCCTCGGCCGCTGCCCCGGCGGGTGACGCGGCGGGTGACACGGCAGGTGACGCGTCCGCGGCCGACCGGGCCGGATCCGGTTGCCGTCCGGCGCCCTCGCGCCCGGCGCGGTCCGGCGGCAGAGTATCCGTACCTCCGCCGGCCCCACCCGCGTCCCACCGGGTGCCCGGGCCCGGGTCCCGGAGCAGCGGGGCCACCTCGGCGGGGTCGGCGCCGAGCATCAGCCGGACCAGTGCCGCGGTACGTCCGGCCCGGGCACCGCCGGTGCGCGCCCCGGTCAGCAGCGAGAGCAGTACGACGGCCACCCCGGCGATCGCCCGGTCGACCGGGTCCCGGCGGGCCGCGCACACCCCCAGGGCCAGGCGCCCGCCCGCCGGTTCGGGGCCGGGCAGCCCGTAGACGCTCAGCTGGAGGCCGGCCGCGGTGCCCGCCGCCGAGGACGGACCGCTGCGCAGCCGGGCCGCCAGCGAGGCCAGCGACGCGCGGGCGTCCGGTTCCGGGCGGGTGCCGGCCGCGGAGAGCTCCGTTCCGTCGGGGCCGAGGAGCACCGCCCAGCCGCCGAGGTGCTGGGCGAGCTGGCGCAGCACGGCCGGTGCCGGGTGCGGCCGGGCGGCCGCACCGGCGAGTGCCTGCTGGGCCTCGGTCATCCGGCGCAGCTCGCTGTGGCGCCGCTCGGCGGCGGCCTGCCACATGGCGCGGGCGACCGCGGTGAACGTGGTCTCCCGGTCGACTTCGACCAGCGGCAGCCCGTGCCGGTCGCAGGCCTCGGCCAGCGCCTCCGGCACGGTGTCGTGAACGGGCGCGATGCCGAAGCCGAGCGCCGCGGCGCCCGCCTGCACCGTGCGGGCCACATAGCGGTCCCAGTAGGGGCCGGTGCTCCCGGCGGGCGGGCAGTGGACCCCGGCGCTGAGCAGCATCTCCCCGCCGAGCAGATACGGAACGGGGTCTTCCATCTCGCTGGTGTGCACGGCGTGCACGGCCGTGTCCCCGCGCGGCCCCGCGACCTGGCGCAGGCCCAGGCCGGGCCGGTCCAGCAGCACCGCGAGCGGGACGGGGACGGTGGGCGGCAGCAGCTCGGCCATCGCCGACTCCCCTGGATGGTCCGTACACCCCGAGGGCTTCGAGGTGGAGGAAACGTACACTTCTCGGCCCCCGGCGCGACACCTAGGGTCACTCCGCAGGACCGGCCCCCTTCCCCCCGGAACCCACGGATGTCAGGAGCGCCATGGCTGTCGACTACGCGGTGATCGTCCTCTATCTCGCGGGCATGCTCGGGATGGGCTGGTGGGGCATGCGCCGCACCAGGTCCACCAGCGACTTCCTGGTCGCCGGGCGGCGGCTGGGCCCGGCGATGTACTCCGGCACCATGGCGGCGATCGTCCTCGGCGGCGCGTCCACCATCGGCGGCGTCGGCCTCGGCTACCGGTACGGGCTCTCCGGCGCCTGGCTGGTGTTCAGCATCGGCTTCGGACTGCTCGCGCTGAGCGTCCTGTTCGCCGCCCGCATCTCCCGGCTGCGGGTCTACACCGTCAGCCAGATGCTGGACCTGCGCTACGGCGGATCCTCCGGACTCGTCTCCGGGATCGTGATGTGGGCGTACACCCTGATGCTCGCCGTCACCTCCACCATCGCCTACGCCACCATCTTCGATGTGATCTTCGGGCTCGACCGCTGGGTGGCGATCGTCCTGGGCGGCACGATCGTCGTCTGCTATTCGACGCTGGGCGGGATGTGGTCGATCACCCTGACGGACATGGTGCAGTTCGTCGTGAAGACGATCGGGGTACTGCTCCTGCTGCTCCCGATCGCGGTGGTGAAGGCGGGCGGGTTCGGCGCCCTGCGCAGCGAACTGCCCGACGGCTACTTCTCGCCGATGAGCATCGGCGCGCAGACCGTCTTCACCTATGTGCTGATCTACTCCTTCGGCATGCTGATCGGCCAGGACATCTGGCAGCGGGTGTTCACCGCGCGCAACGACCGGGTCGCCCGGCTCGGCGGCACCGCCGCGGGCGTGTACTGCCTGGCCTACGCCGTCGCCGGGGCCGTCATCGGCACGGCCGCCAAGGTCCTGTACCCGAAGCTCGGCAGCGCCGACGACGCCTTCGCCACCATCGTCAAGGACGCCCTGCCCATCGGCGTCAAGGGGCTGGTCCTGGCGGCCGCGCTGTCGGCGGTCATGTCGACGTCCTCGGGCGCGCTCATCGCCTGCGCGACCGTGGCCGACCAGGACATCTGGCAGCGGCTGCGCGGCACCGTCTCCCCGTCCGGGGACGGGGAACGGCACGACGAGGTGAAGGGCAACCGGGTCTTCATCGTGCTGATGGGCGCCGCGGTGATCGTCATCGCGATCCTGCTCAACAACGTCGTGGAGGCGCTGACCGTGGCGTACAACCTCCTCGTCGGCGGGCTGCTGGTCCCGATCCTCGGCGGGCTGGTCTGGAAGCGCGGCACCGGCACGGGCGCGCTCGCCGCGGTCGGTACGGGCGGCCTGACCGTCCTCGCCCTGATGACGGCGAAGGGCATTCTGGCCAACGAGCCCATCTACTACGGGCTGCTGGCCTCGCTCGTCGCCTATGTCGCGGTCAGCCTGGCCACGAAGCCGACCGACGCCGCCGTGCTCGACGCCTGGCGCAGGCGGCTCGCCGGTGAGGCCGTGCCCGAGCCGGCGGTGACCGGGGCCTGACCCCGGTGCCGGGCACAGGCCCGGCCACCTCGTGCCGGGGCCGGAGACCGGTCCCGGCGCCGGGGGTTCCGGCACCGGGCTCCGGCTCCCCGCCGTGCGGCGGCCCCCGGCCCGCACGGCACCATGAACAGCCGACCGCCGCCCCCCGGACGGGCGGCGCCCCACAGGAAGGCTCACCCGATGGGCAGCGCGCAGCCGCGCCACGGCGGCGACCTCGTCGTCGAATCCCTCACCGCGCTCGGCGCGACCACCGTCTTCGGCCTCCCGGGGCAGCACGCCCTGGGGACCTTCGACGCCCTGCGGCGCTCCTCGCTCGACTACGTCGGGCTGCGGGTGGAGAACAACGCGGGATTCGCCGCCGACGCCTTCGCCCGGGTCACCTCCGGGGTGGCGCCGCTGCTCGTCTCGACGGGGCCGGGGGCGCTGATGACGCTCGCCGCCCTCCAGGAGTCGGCCGCGGCGTCCGCCCCGGTGCTGGGGATCAGCAGCCAGGTGCCGGTCGCGGGGCTGGGCGGCGGGCGGCGGGGCTTCCTCCATGAACTCGTCGACCAGAAGGCCTCGTTCCGCGATGTGGTGAAGTCCGTGCACACCGTGCGCACCGCCTCGCAGATCCCGTCGGCGCTCGGCGCCGCCTGGGAGTCCGCGCTGGCCGCGCCGTGCGGACCGGTGTGGGTGGAGATCCCGCAGGACGTCCTGCTGGCGCCGGTCGAGGTGCCCCCGGTGGTCTCGCTGCGGGCCGTTCCGGCGCCGCTGGAACCCCGGCCGGAGCTCGTCGCCGAGGCGGCGCGGCTGCTGGACGGGGCGGCCCGCCCGGTGATCCTGGCGGGCGGCGGAGTGGTGCGCACCGGGGCGCAGGACGAACTCCGCGCCCTGGCGGAGGCGCTGGACGCGCCGGTGGCCACCACCTTCGGCGGCAAGGGCGCCTTCCCCTGGGAGCACCCGCTGTCCCTGCAGTCCTGGCTGGAGGACCGGTACACCACCGAGCTCCTGGAGGACGCCGATGTGCTCCTCGTCATCGGCTCGGGGCTCGGTGAACTCTCCTCGAACTACCACACGTTCCGGCCCCGCGGCCGGGTCGTGCAGATCGAGGCCGACCTCGGCAAGCTCGAGGCCAACCTCCCCGCCCTCGGTGTGCACGCCGACGCCCGGCTCGCGCTGGACGCCCTCGTGGCGCGGGTCGCGCCGCGGCCCCGGGGCAACGGGGCGCGGACCGCCGCCGCCCTGCTGGCCCGCGTCCGGGACCGGATCGACGCGCAGGAACTCGGTCTGGAACAGCAGGTGCTGGCCGCCGTCCGGGAGGCCCTGCCGGAGGACTCCCCGTCGTTCTGGGACATGACCATCCTGGCGTACTGGGCCTGGTCCGCCTTCGACCCGCGCGCGGGCGCCCTGCACTCCGCCCAGGGGGCGGGCGGCCTCGGCTACGGCTTCCCGGCCGCGCTCGGCGCCGCCGCGGCGGACCGCACGCGACCGGTCCTCGCCGTCTCCGGCGACGGCGGCGCGATGTACTCGATCGCCGAACTGGCCACCGCCCGGCAGTACGGGCTGCCGGTGACCTGGCTGATCGTCGACGACGGCGGCTACGGCATCCTCCGCGAGTACATGACCGGCGCCTTCGGCGAGACCACCGGCACCGAGCTGGCCCGGCCCGACTTCGTGGCACTGGCCGAGTCCTTCGGCGTCCCGGCCGTCCGCACCGCGCCGGACCGGCTCGCCGAGGACCTGGCGGCGGCCCTGCGGGAGCCGGGTCCGTCGGTCGTGGTGCTCCCCGCGGTGCTGCGGATGTTCGCCCCGACGCACCTCGCCCCCGAGGAGCACGGGGAGCGCGAGAAGCCCTGACGGGGCCCCGCCGGAGGAGCGTCGGAGCAGCCCTGACAGGTCCGCCGGAGGAGCCCTGACGGGCCCGTCGAACGCCCCCCCTACCGGCAGCGCCGGACGCCCGCCGGTCATATGAGCCGTTCGGAGGAACCTGGCACACGCCCGGACTCCACGAGTCGCCGCCCCCACACCGGACTCCTTACGGTGCGAGTGACCGTATGGGCTCAGGTTCGTTCACCCGGCCAGGGGAAACGGACTGTCACAGGTAAGCCGAGGTGTTCGCCATGGAGGCCCCGCCGGACAACGACGTGCTCTGGGCACGCTCCCTGCACTACGCGCACCGCGGCTCCCCCGCGCTCGCCGGTGTCTCCGTCGAGGTCCGCGCGGGAGAGATCCTGGCCGTCACCGGGCCGCGCGGCAGCGGGAAGACGACCCTGCTGCGCTGTCTGGCCGGTCAGCTCGCCCCGCAGAGCGGCGAGGTGTGGTTCAACAGCGCCCCGGTGCACACCCTGGGCCGGATGGGCCGGGAGCGGCTGCGCCGGGAGCGCTTCGGCTGGATCGACACCGAGCCCCACCTGGTGCCCGAACTGACCGGCTGGGAGAACGCGGCGCTGCCGCTGCTGCTGCGCGGCACCGGGCACCGCGCCGCGAAGCGGGCCGCCCTGGAGTGGCTGGAGCGGCTCGACGTCGGCGACTGCGCCCGGAGGCGGCCCGCCAAGCTCCTCCAGGCGCAGCGACAGCGGATCGCCATCGCCCGCGCCCTCGCCTCCGAGCCGTCGGTGCTGTTCGCCGACGAGCCCTCCGCCCCGCTGCACCGGGCCGACCGCTCCCATGTGCTGCGCACCCTCACCACCGCGGCGCGCTCCCACGAGATCACCGTGGTGCTGGCCACCCACGACCCGGAGGTCGCCTCGCTCGCCGACCGCACGGTCGCGCTGCTGGACGGCCGGCGGGCCGGCGGCATTCCGGCTCCCGACGCGGAGGGCAGGGCGGCCGCGTGCTCGCTCTCCGTCTAGCCCGGGGCACCCACCCGCTGGTCCTGCTGCGCCGGCTGCTGGTCGCGGCGGCGTCCGCGGGCGTCGGGTTCCTGCTGCTGGCCACCCTCGGCTACGCCCTGGGGCACCCGGACCGGGGCGCCGACGCCGCGGTCCGGCTGCTCTGGTGCGCGGTCCCGCTGGCCGCGACGGTGCAGTTCGCGGTCGCGGTGGCCCGGACGGACCCCGGGGCGCGACCGCTGCCGGGGCTGTCCTCGGCCGGGCTCGGCCCGGTCCGGCTGGCGCTGCTCGGCGCCGTCTCCACCGCCGTGTCCTGCACGCTCGGCAGCGTCCTCGCACTGCTGGCGTTCCTGCTGCTCCGCGGCGACCTGGGGCGCGCCCCGTTCCCGGGCGGGCCGGCCGAGCTGCTCGGCGCGGGGAAGCCCGCGCCGTTCGCGGCCGTCCTGACCCTGCTGTTCGTGGTGCCGGTGCTGTCAGCCGCGGCCGGGGCCCTCTCGCTGCGCCCGCGGAAGCAGCGGCCCGGCGCGGCACCCGACCCGCAGCAGCCGGCCGCCGCCAGTGAGCACGCGAACGCCCGGGCCACCCTGTTCGGCGGACTGCCCTGGGGGATCGCGCTCACCGCGGCGGGCCTGGCCCTGGTGTCGTACGCCGCCGGCGCCCCGCCGGCCGCCGACGAACTCCTCCCGCTCCCGGGCCGGCTGGACGCCATCCCGCCGGGCGCCGTCGGCGGCTGGGTCCTCATCGCGACCGGCCTGGTGCTCGCCTGCCCCGGCATCACCCACCTGTGCGGACGGCTGCTGGCGGCGGGCCGGCCGGGCGCGCTGCGGCTGCTGTCCGGGCGGGTCCTCCAGGAGGAGGCGCAGCGCATCGGGCGTCCCCTCGGGGTGCTCTGCGCGGTCGTCGCGGCCGCGCTCGCCGCGACCCGGCTGTACGGCTCGGCGCCGGACGGCCCCGGCGGGCGGCCGTTCGGCCCGCTCACCGGGATGGGCGCGGCGCTCGTGCTGGCCTGCGTCACGGCGACCGTGCTGACCGCGGCCCTGGAGACCAAGGGCGCCCGTACCGACACCACCGGGGCGCTGCGGCGGCTCGGCGTCCCGGCGGGCACGCTGCGCCGGGCGGCGGCGCTGCGCGGCGCGGTGACGGTGGCCGTGCTGGCCCCGCTCACCTGGCTCGTCGCCGAGCTCGCCGCACTGCCCCTCACCCGCTGACCCCGCTCCCCTACGATGACCGGCGTGCATCCGATATCAGCCGCCGCAGGCCGCGCCGACGACCGTGAGATCGAATCCCTGGCCGAGTTCGACGAGGTGGTGGCGGCCGGTTCGCTGCGCGGCCACCGCATCCAGTCCGTCGACCTGACGGGCCGTACGGAACGGCTCCTCGCCACCCGGAGCGCCGGGGCGGTGTTCCTCGGCTGCGCGATGGCGGAGGAGGCCGCGGCCAAGGTCCGGGCGGAGGGCGCGATGGTCTTCCCGCCGGTGCCGGAGCTGCCGTTCGATCCGTACCGGGGCACGCTCTACACCCCCGACGAGCTCTTCCGGGGCCTGGACGGCGCGGGGTACGCGGCCACCCCGGACGCCCGCGCGTACGCCTGGTTCCAACAGACCCGGGCCGACGGCGACATCATGGGCTCGATGCTGCGGGCCGTCCACGACGACGCGGTCTCCGACGCGCTCGACGAACTCCTCTCCGGGCGGCGGGTGGTCGGGGTCATGGGCGGGCACGCCATGGCGCGCGGCACGGAGGCCTTCGCGGGCGCCGCCCGGCTGGGCCGCGCGCTCGCCGACGCCGGTTTCACCGTCGCCACCGGGGGCGGCCCGGGCGCCATGGAGGCCGCGAACCTCGGCGCGTACGCCGTCCGCTTCACCGACGCCATGCTGGACGAGGCGCTCGAACTGCTCGGCAAGACCCCCTCGTTCACGCCCTCGGTGGGCGACTGGGCGCAGGCGGCGTTCGAGGTGCGCGGGCGGTGGCCGGGCGGCGGACCGTCGGTGGGGGTGCCGACCTGGTTCTACGGTCACGAGCCGCCGAACGCGTTCGCCTCGGACCTCGCCAAGTACTTCTCCAACGCGACCCGGGAGGACGGGCTGCTGGCCCGGTGCACCGCGGGCGTCGTCTTCCTGCCGGGCGCGGCGGGCACCGTGCAGGAGATCTTCGACAACGCCACGCCGAACTACTACGAGTCGCGGGGCGAGCCGACACCGATGGTGCTGGTCGACCGGGACCACTGGACGCGCCGCTTCCCCACCTGGCCGCTGCTCCAGGCGCTGGCGGAGGAGCGTTCCATGGCCTCCCGGATCGCCCTGGTGGACTCGGTGGAGGAGGCCCCGGAGGCGCTGCGGCGGCTCGGCGCGGCGGCCACGGAGGGCTGAACCCGGGCTGCGCGACGGCCGGCCCCGGGCAGCCGGGCCCCCGCCCCGGGACGTTCCGTCAGCCGCCGGGCAGCAGGACCACTTCGGAGGCGGTGAAGGCGGCGCCCACCTCCGTGCCGGGCTCCGGCGCGTCCCGCAGGGCGCACGCCGCTTCCAGGCGCGGGCCGCGCGCGGGCTCCAGCAGGAGCGTCACATGGGTGCCGCGGAAGGTCCGGGCCGCCACCGTGCAGGGCAGGCCGTCCGCCGCCGGGGTGAGCCGCACCCCGGCGGGGCGGACCAGCAGCCGGCAGGCGCCGGGCGCGCTGCCGGCCGGCACCGGCACCGTGCCCCAGGGGGTGTCGGCCGTCTCGCCGCGCACGGTCGCGGTGACCACGTTCTCGAAGCCCAGGAACCGGGCCACGAACTCCGAGGCGGGCCGCTGCCAGACCTCCAGCGGCGTCCCGGTCTGCGCGATCCGCCCGTCCCGCATCACCACCACCCGGTCGGCCAGCGCGAACGCCTCCGCCTGGTCGTGGGTGACGGCGAGCACCGTGGTGCCCAGCCGGTGGAACAGCTCGCGCAGCTCCACCACCAGCCGTTCCCGCAGACTGCGGTCGAGCTGGCCCAGCGGCTCGTCGAGCATCAGCAGATCCGGCCGCGGGGCGAGGGCCCGGGCGAGGGCGACGCGCTGCTGCTCGCCGCCGGACAGCGCGGTGACGGCCCGCCGCTGGGCGCCGGGGAGGCCCACCAGGTCGAGCAGTTCGGCGACGGTGCGCTCCTGTTCGGCCCGGCCAGCCTTGCGCATCCGGAGGCCGAAGGCGACGTTGCCGCCCACGTCGCGCTGCGGGAAGAGCTGGTGGTCCTGGAACATCAGGCCCACCCCGCGCCGGTGCGCCGGCGCCGCGGTGCGGTCCCGCCCCGCGAGGAACACCCCGCCGGCGTCGGCCCGCTGGAGCCCGGCCACCACCCGCAGCAGGGTGGACTTCCCGCTGCCACTCGGCCCGAGCACGCACACCGACTCGTGCTCGGCGACCTCCAGGTCCACCGCGTCCAGCGCGGTGCGGTCGCCGAACCGGACGGTCACCCCGTCCAGGCGCAGCATCGGGTGCGGCGACACCATCTAGAACTCTCCCGAACGGTCGATGCGGATACGTTCCAGCGCCAGCAGCGCGGTCGCGCACACCACCATGAGGACGGTGCTGAGCGCCATCGCCTGCCCGTAGTTGAGCTCCCCGGCGCGGCCCAGGAAGCGGGCGACCGCCACCGGCAGGGTCGGGTGGTCGGGGCGGGCGATGAAGACCGTCGCGCCGAACTCCCCGAGGGACACGGCGAAGGCGAAACCCGCCGCCACCAGCAGCGCGCGCCGCACCATCGGCAGGTCCACCTCGCGCCAGGCCCGCAGCGGGGAGGCGCCGAGCACGGCCGCGGCCTCCCGCAGCCTGACGTCGACCGCCCGCAGGACGGGCAGCAGGGTGCGGACCACGAACGGCACCCCGACCAGGGCCTGGGCGAGCGGCACCAGCAGCCACGAGGTGCGCAGGTCCAGCGGCGGCTCGTCCAGGGCGATCAGGAAGCCGAAGCCGACGGTCACCGCCGAGGTGCCCAGCGGCAGCATCAGCAGCGCGTCGAACCCGCGGATCAGCCGCCCGCCGCTCCGCGGCCCGGCCTGCCGCCGCCGGAACGGGCGGCCGACGCTCCCCGGAGCCCCTGCGCGGGTGAGCGCGGCGGCCGCGAGTCCGCCCACCACCAGGGCGATCCCGGTCGCCGCCAGGGCGTACTGCACCGAGTTCAGAACCGCCCGGAGCGGGGCGACGGCGAAGGTCCCGCCACTGGCGGCCGACGACTGCAGCGCCCGGTAGAAGGTCAGCCCGTACCCGTCGGGCCCGGCGAGGGACCGCTCCACCAGCACACCCAGCGGCAGCACGAGGAGCAGCCCGATGACCGCGACCACCGCCCAGAGCAGCCCCCACTGCCCCGCCCCATGAGGGCGCCGGGCCGTGGTCGCCGCGTCGACCAGCCGCAGCGCCGACTCCCGGCACCGCACCGTCCAGGCGTGCACCGCGAGGATCCCGGCGACGGCGGCGAACTGCACCAGGGTCAGCACGGCGGCGGTCGGCAGGTCCAGCAGCTGCGCGGTCTGCCGGTAGATCTCCACCTCGAGGGTGGCGTAGCGCGGGCCGCCCAGGATCTGGACCGCGCCGAAGGAGGTGAAGGTGAAGAGGAAGACCATCAGCGCCGCGGCGGCCACCGACGGGGCCAGCGCGGGCAGGGTGACCCGGCGCCAGGCCGCGAACCGGCTCGCGCCGAGCACCCGGGCCGCCTCCTCCTGGCCGGGGTCGAGCTGGGCCCAGAGGCCGCCCACGGTGCGGACCACCACGGCGTAGTTGAAGAAGACGTGGGCGAGCAGGATCGCCCAGACCGTGGTGTCCAGCCGGACGCCCCACAGCGCGTCGAGCATGCCGCCGCGGCCCAGCAGGGCGAGGAAGGCCGATCCGGCCACCACGGTCGGCAGCACGAACGGCACGGCCACGACCGCCCGCAGCAGCTGCTTGCCGGGGAAGTCGAATCGGGCGAAGACGTACGCGCCGGGCAGCGCGACCGCCAGGGTCAGCGCGGTCGAGGCCGCCGCCTGCCACCCGGTGAACCAGAGCACGTCCAGCACGTCCGGGTCGGTCAGGACCTCCCCGATCCGGCCGGTCCGCCACTGGCCGCCCTCCCGGAGGCCACGGCCGACGATGGCCGCCACCGGGTAGGCGAAGAAGAGCGCGAAGAACGCGAGCGGGACGGCCATCAGGCCGAACCGCACCGCGCCCCCGGGGACCGGCCGCCGCGCGCCGCGCCGGCCGGCTCCCCGGGGTCCGGCTACTTCAGAACGAGCGAGGACCACTGCTCGACCCACTGCTCACGGTGCCGGGCGATCTTCTGCGGGGCCAGGGTGGCCGGGTCGTCGATCTTCGCGCCGTACCGGGTGAAGATCCCGGGCACCTTCGCGTCCCGCAGCGCCGGGTTGACGAACATCCGCAGCGGCACGTCCTCCTGGAAACGCTTGGTCAGCAGGAAGTCGAGCAGGGCCTTGCCGCCCTTCTCGTTCTTCGCGCCGTTCAGCAGCCCGGCGAACTCGATCTGCCGGAAGCAGGTGCCGGTCGCGACGCCGGTGGGGGCCTGCTTCGGCTGCGGCTTCACGCCCATCGTCTCGGCGGGCGGGCTGGAGGCGTAGGAGACGACGAGCGGCTTGTCGCCCTTCCGTCCGGCGGCCGAGCCGGAGAACCGGTCGTTGTAGGCCTGCTCCCAGCCGTCGACCACCTCGACGCCGTTGGCCTTCAGCTTCTTCCAGTAGCCCTGCCAGCCGGACTCCCCGTACTCGGCGGCCGTGCCCAGCAGGAAGGCGAGGCCGGGCGAGGAGGTGGCGGCGTTCTCGGTGACGAGCAGGTTCTTGTACCGCGGCTCGGTCAGGTCGGCGAACGTCTTCGGCGGCGCCAGCTTCTTGTCGGCGAAGTACTTCCGGTCGTAGTTGACGCAGATCTCACCGGAGTCGACGGGGGTGACCCGGTGCTCGGCGGCGTCGAGCTGGAGCTTCCGGTCCACCCCGGCCAGGCCCTTCGCCTCGTAGGGCGTGAACAGGTCGTGGTCGAGCGCACGGGACAGCAGGGTGTTGTCCACCCCGAAGAAGACGTCCCCGCGCGGGTTGCCCCGGGAGAGGATCTCCTGGTTGACGGCGGCACCGGCGTCCCCGCCGGGCAGCAGCTTCACCGTGTAGCCGCTCTGCTTCTCGAACTGCTTCAGGACGGCCGGTGAGACGTTGAACGAGTCGTGGGTGACCAGCGTGACCGTCTTCGACGAGGCGCCGTTCCCGGAGTCCCCTCCGCCACAGGCGGCCAGGGCGGGTATGCCGACCGCTGCCGCGAGGACGGCCGCGGCGACTCTTCCGGTGGTGCTTCTGCTGGCCGTGCTTTTGCTGGTGGTGCTCACTGAGTTCCTCCTGGCTGCGTTCCCCGGAACCGTCGGCTCCGGACTCCCGCCCAGGAAGAGACGCGGCCCCGCCCGGTGCCGCGGAGCGCGGCCGGGCGAGGCGCAACAGCTTGAGTGGTGACCGAACTCCCTACGCCGGAATGACCCGGTTCAGGTTCGAGGGTCTGCGGCTCGCTGCCGCACTCTCAGCGCTGTGGCGCTCCCCTGTCGGAATCTGCATGTATTCGAACACACCCTAGCAACCGGCCCGGGTCCGCCCCGGGCCGGTTCCGGTCAGCGCTCGGAGGCGGCCAGCTGCCCGCAGGCCCCGTCGATCTCCTGGCCGCGGGTGTCGCGGACGGTCACCGGCACACCGTGGGCCTCCAGCGCGGCGACGAACGCCTTCTCGTCCTCCGGCCGGGACGCGGTCCACTTGGAACCGGGCGTCGGGTTGAGCGGGATGAGGTTGACGTGCACCCGGTTGCCCTTGAGCAGCCGTCCGAGCAGGTCGGCCCGCCACGCCTGGTCGTTGATGTCCCTGATCAGCGCGTACTCGATGGAGATCCGGCGGCCGGACTTCTCCGCGTACTCCCACGCCGCGTCGAGCACCTCGCGCACCTTCCAGCGGGTGTTCACCGGCACCAGGGTGTCGCGCAGCTCGTCGTCCGGCGCGTGCAGGGAGACCGCGAGCCGGCACTTGAAGCCCTCGTCGGCGAACCGGAGCATGGCCGGCACCAGACCGACCGTGGAGACGGTGATGCCGCGCTGGGAGAGACCGAGGCCGTCGGGCTCGGGGTCGGTGAGCCGGCGGATGGCGCCGACGACCCGGTTGTAGTTGGCCAGCGGCTCGCCCATCCCCATGAAGACGATGTTCGACAGCCGGGCGGGGCCTCCGGGGATCTCGCCGTCCCGCAGCGCCCGCATCCCGTCGACGATCTGGTGCACGATCTCGGCGGTCGACAGATTGCGGTCCAGACCGGCCTGCCCGGTGGCGCAGAACGGGCAGTTCATCCCGCAGCCCGCCTGCGAGGAGATGCACATGGTCACCCGGTCCGGGTAGCGCATCAGCACGGACTCCACCAGCGTCCCGTCGAAGAGCTTCCACAGCGTCTTGCGGGTGGTGTCGTTGTCGCAGGAGACGTGCCGCATCACGGACATCAGCTCGGGCAGCAGCTCGGCCGCCAGCTTCTCCCGGGCCGCGGCCGGGATGTCGGTCCAGTCGGCCGGGTCGTGGGCGTACCGCGCGAAGTAGTGGCGCGACACCTGACCGGCGCGGAACGGCTTCTCCCCGATGGCGGCCACGGCCTCGCGGCGCTCGGCGGGGCTGAGGTCGGCGAGGTGCCGCGGGGGCTTCTTGGCTCCGCGCGGCACGGCAAAGGTGAGTTCTCCGGGCTTAGGCATGGCCGTACCAGTGTCGCAGATCGCCGGAGGGCGTCCGGGCCGGGGCTCACCCTGGTCACGTGGACCCGCGGATGCTCACCGCCCGCTCCCACGGACCGGGTCGGCCGGAGGCCGGTCGGGGGGCCAGCCCATGGGCATGAAGCCCAGCGGCGCTATGTCCAGCGACCCGCGCATCTCGTCCGACGCCGCCTGCACCGCCTCGTAGAACCTCGTCTGCGCGTCACGGAACGGAGCGGAGTCGAGCCCCGCGCCCTCGGCCAGCAGATCGCGCATCCGGCGGCCCTGCCGGAGGGCGTGCACCCCGAGCTCCACGACCCGCGGGGGCGCCAGCATCGTGAGGCGGAAGCGCTGCTGGTAGAGGTCGGACCCGCTGAACGCCTCCATGATCGCGGCGGTGCGTTCGTCGATGCCGTCGTACATGCGTAACGAGGCCACCCGGATGCCCTCGTGGGACTGAGCGAGTGCGGCGAGGTAGTCCACGTACGACTCCCGCAGGATCTGGCTGCCCTCCTGCCCCAGCGTGCGCTTCCAGCGCGTCCGCTCCACCAGAGCGGTGGTGACCAGGCTCACCACCGCACCGACCACGATGCCCGCCAGTGTCTTCAGGTCCATGCCAGGCACCGTACCCGGGCGCCGCGCGTCAAGATCCACTTCTGGAGGGGGAGCCGGACGGACGAAGGGCCCGCCGCGAATGCGGCAGGCCCCTGTTCCGGCGGCGGATGCGGTGCGCGCCGCTCAGCCGGCTCCCACGAAGATCACCAGCAGCAGCCACACCACCGGCGCGGTGGGCAGCAGCGAATCCAGCCGGTCCATGATCCCGCCGTGGCCAGGCAGCAGCTTGCCCATGTCCTTGATGCCCAGATCCCGTTTGATCATGGACTCGCCGAGGTCACCCAGGGTGGCGCTGGCGGCGACCGCGAGGCCGAGCAGCAGCCCCTGCCACCAGCTGCCGCCGTCGATCAGGAACTCCATGAACAGGGCCCCGGCGACCATCGCGAAGGCCACCGCGCCGAACAGCCCCTCACGGGTCTTCCCGGGGCTGATCCGGGGGGCCAGCTTGTGCTTGCCGAAGCGCCAGCCGACGGCGTACGCACCGGTGTCGCTCACCACGGTGAGCGCCAGGAAGGTCAGCACCCGCCAGGCGCCGTCGTCGGCGGCCAGCATCAGCGCCACGAACGTGGCCAGGAACGGCACGTAGAAGGCCGCGAAGATCCCGGCCGTGACATCCCGGAGGTAGTCCTCGGGGGACTCCGTCATCCGCCAGACCAGCACCGCGAGCGCGGTGAGGGCCATCGCGACCCAGGCGCCCTCCGCACCCCGGACGTAGCCCGCCACGATCATGGCGACGCCGCCGACCGCGAGCGGCACCAGCGGCGTGCGGATGTCCTTCTTCTCGGAGAGCCGCGAGGACAGCTCCCAGAGTCCGATCACGACCGCCACCGCGACCACGCCGACGAAGAGCGCCTTCACGATGAAGAGCGACGCGATGATGACGGCGCCCAGGCCGACCCCGACCCCTATCGCCGCGCGCAGATCCCGGCCCGCGCGCTTCTTCTGCGGGGTCGGCTGCGGCTCGGCGGAATGCCGCGAATGCCTGTGCACAGGGTCGTCCTCCGGGCGCCGCTGCTCGTCGCGGAACAGGGGGCCGCTCAGCCGAGCGGCCCCCCGGTCACGGTCGTCCTGGTCTCCGCCGGGGTCGGGCACGATGGGCATGGGCCGAGTCTGCGCGGCGTCGGCCGCCGCGTGTGCGGGACCCGCCGAGACGGACACGGGCTCCGACGGTCCCCGTACACCGGTGCCCCGCGGGGCTCCCCAGGATGAGTCGTTCATCAGACCTCGAGCAGCTCGGCTTCCTTGTGCTTGAGCAGCTCGTCCACCTGGGCGACGTACTTCGCGGTGGTGTCGTCGAGCTCCTTCTCCGCGCGGCGGCCCTCGTCCTCGCCGACCTCGCCGTCCTTGATGAGCTTGTCGATGCTCTCCTTGGCCTTGCGGCGGACGCTGCGGATCGAGATCTTCGAGTCCTCGCCCTTGCCCTTCGCGACCTTGATGAACTCGCGGCGGCGTTCCTCGGTGAGCTCGGGGAACGTCACCCGGATGATCCTGCCGTCGTTCGACGGGTTGACTCCGAGGTCGGAGTCCCGGATCGCCTGCTCGATGTTGCGCAGCGCACTCTGGTCGAAGGGCGTCACGACCGCCATGCGCGGCTCCGGCACCGAGAACGACGCCAGCTGGTTGATCGGCGTCAGCGCACCGTAGTAGTCCGCCACGATCTTGTTGAACATCGCCGGGTGCGCACGCCCGGTGCGGATCGCGGCGAAGTCCTCCTTGGCGACCACGACGGCCTTCTCCATCTTCTCCTCGGCCTCGAGGAGGATCTCTTCGATCACCACTTGCTCCTGGTCTTGTGAGTGAGCACAGCCCCGCCCTGCGCTTCTTCTCCTGCACGGTGTCCGACCGGCAGGCCCTTGTCCATCCCCGGGCCGGGCTGTTCGTTACGGCCGGGAACTGCCCCTCCTGCCCGCGGTGCGGGACCGACGGTCAGGCCCGGGTCCCCTGATCGCTGACGAGTGTGCCGATCTTCTCACCCTTCACCGCACGCGCGATGTTGCCTTCGGTCAGAAGCTCGAAGACGAGGATCGGAAGCTTGTTGTCCATGCACAGGGTGATGGCGGTGGCGTCCGCGACCTTGAGGCCCCGGGTGATCACCTCGCTGTACTCCAGCGCATCGAACTTCACCGCGTCCGGGTTCTTCTTGGGGTCGGAGTCGTACACCCCGTCCACGCCATTCTTCCCCATCAGCAGCGCCTCGGCGTCGATCTCCAGGGCGCGCTGGGCGGCGGTGGTGTCGGTGGAGAAGTAGGGCATGCCCATGCCCGCACCGAAGATGACCACGCGGCCCTTCTCCAGGTGCCGCACGGCACGCAGCGGAATGTAGGGCTCCGCGACCTGGCCCATGGTGATGGCGGTCTGGACGCGGGAGTCGATGCCTTCCTTCTCCAGGAAGTCCTGCAGGGCGAGGCAGTTCATGACGGTGCCCAGCATGCCCATGTAGTCCGAGCGGGCCCGGTCCATCCCGCGCTGCTGGAGTTCGGCGCCACGGAAGAAGTTGCCGCCGCCGATGACGACGGCGATCTCCGCCCCGCCGCGGACCACGGCGGCGATCTCCCGCGCCATGGCGTGCACGACGTCGGGGTCGACACCGAGTGCCCCGCTGCCGGCGAACGCCTCCCCGGAAAGCTTCAGCAGGAAGCGTCGGCGTGTGGTGCCGTGGTCGCTGTTGTCGGCCTTGTCGGCGCCCTGATTCATGGAGATCTCCTCGTGCACATACGAGGAGGCCATTGCCGGTGGGTCTGTCGAGCCCTCTGCGGCAATGGCCTCCTCGTCACATCTGCGGTCGTCCGGCGCATAGGCGGCCGACTGCACCCGACCCTAGCGGGTCGGGCGTATTCCGTCGCTGAACGGAGCTGTTCGGGTCAGACGCCGACCCGGAAGCGGGCGAAGCGCTTCAGGGCGACACCGGCCTCGTCCAGGACCTTCTGGACGGACTTCTTGTTGTCCTTGGCGAACGCCTGGTCCAGGAGCACGTTCTCCTTGAAGAAGCCGTTCACCCGGCCCTCGACGATCTTCGGCAGGGCGCCCTCGGGCTTGCCCTCCTCGCGAGCGGTGGCCTCGGCGACGCGGCGCTCGTTCTCGACGGTCTCGGCGGAGATCTCCTCACGGGTGAGGAACTTCGGCGAGAACGCGGCGATGTGCTGCGCGATGTCCTTGGCGACCTCGGCGTTCTCCTGGTCCAGCTCGACCAGGACGCCGACCTGCGGGGGCAGGTCCGGGCTGGTGCGGTGCAGGTAGGAGGCGACGAAGCCGCCGGAGAACTGCGCGAAGCGGTCGAGAACGATCTTCTCGCCGAGGGTGGCGTTGGCCTCGTCCACGAACGCCTGGACGGTCTTGCCGGCCTCGATCTCGGAGGCGAGCAGGGCCTCCAGGTCGGCCGGGGAGGTCGCGGCGACGTGGGCGGCGATGGCGTCGGCGACGGCGACGAACTTGTCACCCTTGGCGACGAAGTCGGTCTCGCACTTCAGCTCGACCAGCACGCCGGACTTCTTGTCCTCGGCGATCCGGGC
The DNA here is from genome assembly GCF_042891165.1 of Streptomyces sp. NPDC001922. Classification (NCBI taxonomy): domain Bacteria; kingdom Bacillati; phylum Actinomycetota; class Actinomycetes; order Kitasatosporales; family Streptomycetaceae; genus Streptomyces; species Streptomyces sp. NPDC001922. Next base: position 91,765 of record NZ_JBIASV010000006.1, read on the forward strand.
CACGACGGCACCGTTCTCGGCGCTGCGGCTCTCGCGCTTGGCGACGCCCTTCTGGCCCTTGACGCGCAGGATCTCGACGGCCTTGTCGACGTTGCCCTCGGCCTCGTCCAGCGCCTTCTTGCAGTCCATCATGCCGGCGCCGGTGAGCTCACGGAGCTTCTTGACGTCAGCGGCGGTGAAGTTCGCCATGGTCTGTCAATCTCTTCTCGAAAAGTCGATTGGATCTACGGGTGGACGGCGGGGGCACCCGGCCCCCGCCGTCATCAGCCGTGACGCTGCGGTGTCCCGGGCCGGAGCCCGGGCACCGCAGGCAGCGGTCGTCCGGGGAGCGGTCCCCGGACCTCGCGGTGTCAGGCCTGCTCGGCGTCCGCGGCGGGGGCCTCGGCCGGCTTCTCGGCGTCCGCGGCGGGAGCCTCGGCGGGCTTCTCGGCCTCGGCCTCAGCAGCGGCGGGCTCGTCGGCCTTCTTGTCGCCCTCGAGCAGGTCGCGCTCCCACTCGGCGAGCGGCTCGCCGGCCTTCTCGCCCGGCTTGGAGTCACCGGTGGCGGCGCCGGAGCGGGCGATGAGGCCCTCGGCGACGGCGTCGGCGATCACGCGGGTGAGCAGGGTGACGGAGCGGATCGCGTCGTCGTTGCCCGGGATCTTGTAGTCGACCTCGTCCGGGTCGCAGTTGGTGTCGAGGATCGCGACGACCGGGATGTTGAGCTTGCGCGCCTCACCGACGGCAATGTGCTCCTTCTTGGTGTCCACGATCCAGACGGCGCTGGGCACCTTCTGCATCTCGCGGATACCGCCGAGGGTCTTCTCCAGCTTGGCCTTCTCGCGGGAGAGAACCAGGAGCTCCTTCTTGGTGAGGCCGGAGGCGGCCACGTCCTCGAAGTCGATCTCCTCGAGCTCCTTCAGGCGCTGCAGGCGCTTGTAGACGGTCGAGAAGTTGGTGAGCATGCCGCCCAGCCAGCGCTGGTTGACGTACGGCATCCCGACGCGGGTCGCCTGCTCGGCGATGGCCTCCTGCGCCTGCTTCTTGGTGCCGACGAACATGATGGAGCCGCCGTGCGCGACGGTCTCCTTGACGAACTCGTAGGCGCGGTCGATGTACGACAGCGACTGGAGCAGGTCGATGATGTAGATGCCGTTGCGCTCGGTGAAGATGAAGCGCTTCATCTTCGGGTTCCAGCGGCGGGTCTGGTGCCCGAAGTGGACGCCGCTCTCCAGCAGCTCCCGCATCGTGACGACGGCCATGGCCGTACTCCTTGAGGTACTCGGTTTCACTGCGGCCGGGTGGCCGCTGTGCCTGACGCCCCGACGCGCCGTGCCACGGAAGAGATCTGCCGAGGACCGAGGGACGCGGCCGCGGCGCTGTCCTGGAGGACTCGATGCGCCGACGGCGGGGCGTGCGAAGTCGACCCGGTGACCCGGATCGCCACCAGAAGTGTACGGGACCGCCGAACCACGGTGCGACACTCGCCGGGCTCCCCACCGGGCACGGGAGCCGCCGGGGCGCAGCGGAAGGGCGCGGCCGGAGGCGAAACTCCCCCGCACGCGTGACGCGGTTGTCCACAACCGGCCGGTACTCCACAGATCCGCTCCATGATCCCCTCGCCACGGCGCAGCCGGTCCACAGTCGCCCCATGCGATCCGACGACCGTCCTCCGTTCCCGGCCCGCCCGGGGCCCTCCCGTCTCTCGTCGGCCGGGTACGGCCACCGGCCGGCTGTCTCCCCGTGGAGGCGGTGGGGCGCACGGATGCGGTGCGCGCACCGGATGCCGCGATCCCCACGGATGCCACCGACGCCACGGATGCCCTGGGCACCGACGCCACCCTTGCCCCGGGCGCAGCGGATGGCACCCCGATGCACAGCCACCGCCCCCTTACTGCTCGCCCTCCTGCTGCTGCCGACGCTCCTAGGACTCTCCCGCGTGGCGCTGATGCCAGGACCGCTCGGACTCGCACCGGTGCCGTCGGCACCGGCGGCGCGGCCACTCACTCCCACGGGTCGCGGCACGGCGCCGCTCGGCTGCTCCACCAGCCGCGAAACGGTCGGCACGGCCACCGCCACGGGCTCCGGGGCCACCGCGAACACCCCCCGGCGCTGCCGGCCACCCGGAGCAGGCGCCCACGGAAGCGCCGGTGTGCCGCGCTGTGCCTCCGGAGCGCACGCCCGCGCCCGGGGCGGGGAAGCTGCCCGGAGGATCCGGACACAGTGGGCCGCGGAGGGCGGGCGGGCCGGGCAGGGCGGATGGGCCGGGCGGCTTGCGGCAGGAACGACCGAGGCGGCCCCACCGGCCGGGCGGCCCGCCCCGCACAGGACCGTGGTGGCCGCACCGGCCGGGCCACGGGAACGGGCTTCCGACGAGCGCCGGCCGACACCGGGCGATCAGCCGGATCCGGCACCGGACGGTCCCGGTGCCGGCGAGCCGTCCATCGGCCGAGCGTGGCCGGTGGGCGGCCCGGACGCCGGCGCACGCCCCGAGGTCGTACGCGGCTGGGCTCCGCCGCCCTCGCCCTACTCCGCAGGTCACCGGGGTGTGGATCTGGCCGCTCGTCCTGGCGGGACCGTACGGGCGGCTGCCGCGGGCCGGGTGTCGTTCGCAGGGAGCGTCGCGGGCCGCCCCGTCCTGGTGATCGAACTCGACGGCACCGGCAGCCCACCGCTGCGCATCACCTACGAGCCCGTGCGCCCCACGGTCCGGAAGGGTGACCGCGTCACAGCAGGGCAGCCGGTGGGAACGCTGGACGGCCGCTCCCACTGCCCTGCCGGCTGCCTCCACTGGGGGTTGCGCCGAGGGGACCGCTACCTCGACCCGCTCTCCCTGCTTCCCGCGTGGATGCTGCGCGGCGGACCGTCCCGGCTGCTCCCCGTCTTCGGAGTCCCGGAGCCTCAGGGGACGGCACCGTCCGGCCACGGCCCCGCCCCTTCACCCGGGGCCGACCGTCCTGCGACAGCCCAGGGCAGCCATGTCCGTTCGGATCCCGGCGCCGGCCCCGGCTCGCGCAGAGCCGGGACGGACGGAGGCGGCGCACACAGGGCCGGCGCTGATACGGGTGCCCCGGACGCAGGTGGCGCGGATGCGAGCCGAGCGGACACCGGGCACACGGGAGCGAGCCTCGCGGGAGCAGTCCGCGGAGGCGCAAGCTTCGCGGGAGGAGGCTTCGCGGATGCCGGTCGCACCGGCGCAGGTCGCGCGACGGCGCACGGCACCGCTGACCGGCCAACCGCAGGGTGGGCGGGCCATCGGGCCACAGCGCCTCCCCATCCGACGGCAGGGCACGGCACCGGCGTCGCACGGGGTGGCGCACCCACCCCGCGGACGCCGCCGGAGCTCTCCGCAACCGGGCCGGACAAAGGCCTCCCCGGGGCGCTCCCCTTCGCCGGAGCACTGATCACCGCGGCATGGTGGGCCCATCGCCGGCTCAACGCCGGACCGCGTGGTCCGGCACCGGCCGCACCCCGGGAGACGACAGGCACGCAGGTGGGCGAACGAGCGTCAGGGAAGGCGCACCGTCAGGGCCCGGAATCCACCTCTGAGGCGGCCGTCAGCCCCTGACCCCACGCAGTGCCATCGAGACCGCGGCCTCGGTGATCTGTTCCGGGTCCTCGGCCGCGCCGAGCTCGATCCGCCGGACCGCCGCGTCGACGACGCCTTGCAGCAGCATCGCGGCCAGGCGCGGCTCCCGCTGTCCGAGCTCGCCGAGAGCCTCGACGATCATGGCGATCAGCCCGCCGTGGGCGGCACGGATCTTCTCCCGGGCGCCGGCGTCCAGTTCTCCCGCAGAGATCGCGACGACCGCGCGGTGACGGCGGTCCCCGACGAGGGCCAGCTGCTGCCGGACATACGCCTCGATCTTCCCCTCGGCCGTGCCGGCCCGCTCCATGGCGGCCTCGACCTCCGCCGCCCAGACCGGGAAGTCGACCGCGCAGAGCTCTTCGACGACGGCCGCACGGGAGCGGAAGTACTCGTAGACGGAGGACCGCGCGAGCCCGGTGCGCTCGGCGAGGGCGGGGAAGGTCAACGCCTCCGTACCACCTTCGGACAGGAGGGATCGGGCGGCGTCCAGCAGGGCGCCGCGCTGCATGGTCCGGTGCTCGGCCACGGAGGCCGCTCGAATCCTGGGCACCCCACCACTCTACGGACGGCGCGGCGGGCGCCGCACTCCACACCACGAAGACCGCGCGGACGCAGAAGTAATTGATCGTTCACGAAGAGACGATTCAGCGAGCCACGTCGGCCAGCTTGGCCCTCAGCTGGAGGACCGACTTGGTGTGGATCTGGCTGACCCGGCTCTCCGTCACCCCCAGGACCTGCCCGATCTCCGCAAGGGTCAGCCCCTCGTAGTAGTAGAGGGTGACAACGGTCTTCTCCCGGTCCGGGAGGGTGTTGATGGCCCGTGCCAGCAGCCGGCGCAGCTCGCGGTCCTCGGCCACCTCGACGGGGTTGTCCGCCGCGGTGTCCTCCAGGGTGTCCATCAGGCTGAGCCGGTCGCCGCCCTCGCCGCCGGAGTGCAGCAGTTCCTCCAGCGCCACCACGTTGGCCAGCGACAACTGACTGAAGACGTTGTGCAGTTCGTCGAGCCCGATGCCCATCTCCGCGGCGACCTCCGCCTCGGACGGCGTGCGGCGCAGCGCCGCCTCCAGGGTCGCGTAGGCGCGCTCCACGGCCCGTGCCTTCTGCCGGACCGAACGGGGGATCCAGTCGAGCGCGCGCAGTTCGTCGATCATCGCGCCGCGGATGCGCGTGATCGCGTACGTCTCGAACTTGATGGACCGGTCCGGATCGAACTTCTCGATCGCGTCAATGAGCCCGAAGACTCCGGACGACACGAAATCGGCCTGCTCGACATTGGGGGGCAGGCCGACGCTGACGCGGCCCGCCACGTACTTCACCAGGGGCGAGTAGTGCAGGATCAACTGTTCCCGCAGCCTGACGTCGGCCGTGGCCTTGTACGACCGCCACAGTTCGTCGAGCGACGAGGGGGCGGCGGGACGCACGCTGCCGCGAGCCGCGGGTGGCACTGCCGCACGGTCAGACCCGGAGGTGTGCTGGGGCATTCGTCGCCTTGAGCCGTTCTGCCGTCACAGGAGTGAGGACGTATGTCTTGGTCGGAACGCTTGTGAGCGTAGCGTGACTGAAGCGTCGCAGAGTGCGAAGAGAGCTGGTTCATGCTTGCGCAGATACGTTCCCGGGCCGCTCCTGGGAGTTACGCCTGTGCCGGTACCTGTCGGCCGTGCACAGAACACAAAGTCGGCTGTTGGGGTCATCGGCCCAACCCTGTCACCCGATCGCCGCAGGTCAAGGACCGCCTCGCGGGGTACCGGCGGTGCCCCCGGGAGAGCGGGGCAACTGCCATCGTTCGCCGTGCCGTTCGACGAACCCCAGTGACTGCAGTTCGCACAGCCTTGCCCATGCTTCGTCATATCCGGTACCCGCATCCCGGGCGATCCTCGGCACGTCGGCACTCGCCCGTGCCGGCAGCGCGTCCAGCACCCTGGTGGCCGTGGGATCCAGCAGGTCCCGCGCGACGACGGGCCCCCGCCGCTCGGGCGCCAGTTCGCCGATGCTCCCGATGAGTTCGATGACCTCGGCGGTGTCGGTGACCAGCTCGGCACCGCCTCTCAGCAGTTCGTGGACCCCCGCCGAGAGGCCCGACGTCACCGCGCCCGGCACCCCCATCGCCACCCTGCCCAGCTGCTGCGCGCGCCGCGCCGTCACCAGGGATCCGCTGCGGTACTGCGCCTCGACGACGACCGTGCCCCGGGTGAGGGCGGCGATCACCCGGTTGCGCAGCACGAACCGGCTGCGGGTGGGGTGAGCCCCCGGTGGTAATTCGGCCACCAGCAGGCCCTGTTCCGCGATCCTGCCGAGCAACTCCGTGTGCCCGCGCGGATAGGCGACGTCCACCCCGCAGGCGAGCACCCCGATGGTGGCGCCTCCGCCCGCGAGTGCGCCCCGGTGGACGGCGCCGTCGACGCCGTACGCGCCGCCCGACACCACGGTCCATCCGGCTTCGGCGAGCCCCGTGCCGAGGGTGGCGGCGACATGGGCGCCGTACTCGGTGCAGGCCCGCGCACCGACGACGGCGACGGACGTGAGCGCCCAGATCCGCAGGGAGGGCCGGCCCCGCACCCACAGCCCGACCGGACGGGCATCGCCGAGGTCGTCGAGCTGCTGGGGCCACTCCGGCTCACCGGGGCAGAGGAACCGGGCGCCGGCCGCCTCCGCCGCGGCGAGGTCCGCCGTCGGGTCGAGCCGTTCGGCCCGCAGGCGGTACCCGGCCCAGCGCGCCGCGCCGACCGACGACGGAGGCCTGCCGGACCCTCTCAGCGCCTCCAGCACATCGACCGGTCCGGCGTCCCTCAGCCAGGCTCCGACCAGCTCGTCGCCGGGTTCGACGATCCTGGTGAGCGCCGCACGGGCCAGCCGCTGTTCCACCGGGCCGTCCCGCCCGGCGGCCGCGGTCACCGCGCCCCGCCGGTGAGGACGGCGCCACGGCTGACACCGGTCCGCAGTTGCAGGGCGTGCGCCACGTCGGGAGCGGTGGGGCGGTCCCGCCCGGCCAGATCGGCGACGGTCCACGCCACCCGCAGGACACGGTCGAGACCGCGCGCCGTGAGCAGCCCGCGTTCCATGTCGCGCTCGGCCGCCGCCATGGCCCCTGCCGCGGGCTGCCAGCGGACCCGCAGTTCGTGCCCGGGCACCTCCCCGTTGATGCGCCACGGGGTGCCCGACAGCCGCGCGGCGGCGCGCTCCCTGGCCTCGCGCACCCGGCCGGTGACGGCGGCGCTGGACTCACCGGGCCGGACCCCGCCGGCCAGCTCGGACCGGCTCACGGGCTCGACGTCGACCTGCAGGTCCACCCGGTCCATCAGCGGGCCCGACAGCCGTGACTGATAGCGGCGCACCACAGCCGGAGGGCAGTCGCACCCCCGGCCGCGCAGGGCATGGCGGCCACAGGGGCAGGGGTTCGCGGCGAGGACGAGGAGGAACCGGGCGGGCAGCCGCACCACTCCGGCACTGCGCGCCACCACCACCTGACCCGACTCCAGGGGCTGCCGCAGGGCGTCGAGGGCGCGGCCGCTGAATTCCGGGGCCTCGTCGAGGAACAGCACGCCCCGGTGCGACAGCGAGACGGCGCCGGGGCGCGGCACCCCGTTGCCGCCGCCCACCAGCGACGGCATCGTCGCCGAATGGTGCGGCGCACAGTACGGCGGGACGGTCAGCAGCGGCTTCCCCGGCGGCAGCAGGCCCGCCACCGAGTGCACCGCGGTGACCTCCAGCGACTCCTGCCGGGTGAGCGGCGGCAGCAGCGAGGGGAGCCGCTCGGCGAGCATGGTCTTGCCGGCGCCCGGCGGGCCCTTCAGGTAGAGGTGGTGGCCGCCCGCCGCCGCCACCTCCAGGGCCGACCGGGCTCCCCGCTGGCCCGCGACCTCCGCCAGATCCGGCAGGCCGTCGTCGGAGGCCCCGGTGAGGAGGCCCGCCCCGGTGCCCGCGCCCGGCACCGTGAGCCCGGCCAGCATCGGATCCGGCCGCCCCTCCTCCGGAGGGGCTTCCTCCTCCGGGACCGGCTCGTCGGCGAGCACCGCGATGAGCTGGCGCAGGCTGCGGACCCCGAGCACCGAGATGCCGGGAACGAGCGACGCCTCCGCGGCCGTCCGCTCGGGAACCACGACCTGGCGGTATCCGGCCTCGGCCGCCGCGAGCACCGAGGGCAGCACCCCTCGCACGGGGCGCACCCGCCCGTCGAGACCGAGCTCCCCGACCATCACCAGGTCCGCGATCTCCCGCGGGTCGATCCGCTCCGAGGCCGCCAGCACGGCGCAGGCCACCGCAAGGTCGAAGCCGCTGCCGGCCTTGGGCACCGACGCCGGGCTGAGCCCCACCGTGAGCTTCTTCTGCGGCCACTCCGCGCCCGAGTTCACCACCGCGGCACGCACCCGGTCGCGGCTCTCCACGAGGCTCTTGTCCGGCAGCCCCACGAGGGCGAAGGCCGCGACCCCCGGTTCGAGGTCGGCCTGGACCTCGACGACGACGCCCTCGACTCCGACGAGGGCCACCGCACACGTACGGGCGAAGACCACTCAGGCCACCCCCCGCACGTGCTCCACGACCGGAGCGCCACGCAGCGGCAGCAGCACACCGACGAGATCGATGCGCACCCCTCCCGGCGGCACCCCGTCGTGCCGCTCCAGCCAGCACTCGGCGAGCCAGCGGGAGGCCAGCCGGCGGAGCCGCTCGGACTTGCGCCGGGTCACCGCCGCCATCGGGTGCTCGTAGTGACCGGCGCGGCGGGTCTTGACCTCGCACACCACCAGCGCGTCACGGTCCGTCGCCACGATGTCGATCTCGCCCTCCTGGCAGCGCCAGTTGCGCTCCAGGACCGTCATGCCGGCGAGGGCCAGCTTCCGCGCCGCCAGGTCCTCCCCGTAGCGGCCGAGCGCTCCTCGTGCGTTCATGAGTACCACCTCCGTCACCGACTGTGACGGAAGGGAGGGGTTCTCGGGGATCATGGTCGAGATCTGTGGACAGCACGGTGATTGTGGACAACGCGGCCACTCGATCGGGTGACCGGCTCGCTCGCCCCGACGCCGGCACAGGCCCTGGTGCCACCCTTGCCTGTGGGCACACCGCCGAGATCACCCGCACCACCGAAGCCCATCACCCAGCGCAACCGAGCAGCCCGCCCGGCGGGCCCGACACGGGCCCGCGCCGGCCGCCCCGTCAGCCGTTGAAGCCCGCCAGCTGCTGAGGCCAGTCAGCTGTTGAAGCCCGACTCTCCGGAGGGCAGGTCCAGGTCGGCCTTGTTGAGCTCCTCGATGTTCACATCCTTGAACGTGAGCACCCGCACCTGCTTGACGAACCGCGCCGGGCGGTACATGTCCCACACCCAGGCATCCGCCATCGACACCTCGAAGAACACCTCGCCCTGCACCGAGTGCACCTGCATCTCGTAGTCATTGGTGAGGTAGAAGCGCCGCTCGGTCTCGATCACATATTTGAACAGACCGACGACATCGCGGTACTCCCGGTAGAGCTTCAGCTCCATCTCGGTCTCGTACTTCTCGAGGTCCTCGGCGCTCATGGCATGTTCCCCTTCAGCCGTGCGTCCCCCTATTGTGCGTCAGTTCCGCGGGCCCTAGACGATTTCTGCGGCCAGGACCTCGGGCGTGCTCGGGGGACCCTCGACGAGCAGCGTCCGGAGCAGCTCGGCGAGTCTGGTCGGATACACCGTCTCACGCGTCGCGGACAGTTCCTCCGATGTCCACCATCGCAGGCCCCGCACGCTGCGCCGTTCCAGGTCCGTGTGACCGCCCGTGTCGGTCCGCGTCCGTACGGTACGCGCGAGGTAATACCACTCGTTCTGGTCCCAGCGTCGCCCGTCGAACGGGAAGGAGCAGCTGCGCCGCCACAGCAGCGGCCCGAGCCGTACCTCGCTGATCCCGGTCTCCTCGGCCAGCTCCCGGCGTGCCGCCTGCTCCAGGCTCTCGCCCTCCTCGACTCCGCCGCCCGGTGTGAACCACCAGGTGGAGGTGGGGTCCGCGGGTTCGAAGCCGTGGAGCAGCAGAATCCTGTCGTCGGGGTCCAGCAGGACTACGCGGGCGACCGTGCGCTCCATGGTGTCGGGCCTCCGTCCCTCGCTGTCGAGTCTCCGCCCGTCAGACGCCCGCCGGAGCCTGTCGCCGCCCCAGACGGCGGGCGAGGGGCCCGTAGGCCGCTCCGCCGAGGATCAGTACGGCGCCGGACACCACCGCGGTGACCAGCAGCGTCATGGGCCCGGGCTGCGAGACCCCGCCGGGCAGCTTCGCGAAGCCCTCCGGCCGGGCGAGCATCCCGAAGCCCTCCGACGGCCACACGGTGCCGTCCACCCGGGCGTCCACCGCACTGCGCGGCACCGATCCGTGCTCCGCGTCGGCCAGGTGCTCGCGCGAGTCCACGGAGGCGTGCCGGTTGTCGCCCAGCAGGAACAGCTTCCCCTGGGGCACGGAGGCCTGGAACTTCTCGTAGGAGGCGTCCTTGCCGGAGAGGTAGGCCTCGTCGACCGGCTCGCCGTTCACGGTCAGCCGGCCCTGCGCGTCGCAGCAGCCGACCTTGTCCCCGCCGACTCCGACCACGCGCTTGACCATGGGCATGTCGCCCCATACCGCGTCCCGGAAGACGACGACGTCGCCGCGCCGGACCTCGCCGCCGTCGACGCGCTGAGCGAGCACCCGGGCTCCGGGGGCCACGGTCGGTGCCATGGAGTCGGTCGGCACGGTGTACGGCTTGTAGAGGACCGCGCCCCATACGAAACCGCCGAGGAAGAGCACACAGCCGACGGCCACGGCCAGTCCGGACAGCACACTGCCCAGCCGGCCGTGGCCGTCATCCGTACGTGGTGCCTCGCTCATCCCAGCTCCTCGCCTCGAAGATCTGGGACCGCACCCTACCCGGCGGTATCGGCGTCGTCAGCCGCCCCGCGTCGTCTTCCTCGGTCCCGGCCGTCCCCGCCCGGCCACCGTCCCAGGGGGCCGGATCAGGGATTCTCCGGCATCGACCGGGATTCCGCCCGGAGTGACCGGAGCATGCCGGTGCCGCTCAGGATCGGCGCCCGGCGGACCCGGCCGGATCGCGGACGTGGCCCGGAGGACCGGCCGAAACGCGGGAGGGCCGGACGAGAGGGGAGGTCAGAACCGCTCCAGCGGCTTGTCCACCCGGCCCTTGGCGATCAGGCGCCGACGGCGCCACAGCACCAGCGGCGCCGCGCCGGCCAGCCCCAGGACCGCGGGCGCCGCGGCACCCGCCGCGTTCAGCCCGGGCTGGTCGAAGGTGTCCGGCACCGGCAGCGTGCTCCAGCGGCTGATCGGCCAGGCCACCACGATCGCGCGCCCGACGACCTCGCTGTTCGCCACCGTGCCGTTACCCGGCAGGTTCTGGTGGTAGCGCGAGTCGAGGGAGTTCTGACGGTGGTCCCCCATGACCCAGATACGGCCCTCGGGCACCTTGATCGGACCGAACGGCTTGTCGCCGCAGGGGGTGTTCCCCGGGTAGAGGTACGGCTCGTCGAGCTTCTTGCCGTTGACCTTGACCGGCTGGTTCCCGCCCTTGCACTCGACGGTGTCCCCGCCGACCGCGATCACCCGCTTGATCAGGTCCTTCTCCTCGGCCGACGGCATGAGACCGATGAAGCTGAGGAAGGCCTGGATGCCCTCGGCGACGGGCCCGGAGTCCGTCTGCGGCATCTCGCCGAGCCACTTGCCGCCCGGGTCGTGGAAGACGACGACCTCGCCGCGCTCCGGCTCCGAGCCGAACCACGGGGTGAGCTTGTCCACCAGCACCCGGTCGCCCCGCTGCAGCGTGTCCTGCATCGAGTCCGAAGGAATCGAGAAGGCCTGCACCAGGAAGGTCTTGATCAGGAGGGCGAGCAGCAGGGCGATCCCGATGAGGATGGGCAGCTCCTTCCAGAAGGAGCGCTGCTTCTGCTGCTGCTTCACACGGCTGCCGCCCTCCTCCCCCTCCGCGCCGGGCCGCTCGGGGGCCTCCTCAGGCCGCTCCTCCGGGCGTTCTTCGGGCCCCTCGTGACCGGATCGTGCGCCGACCGCCAAATCCCCCACATCCACTCCTCACTCCACGCTGCCGCCTGTCCCGTACACGGTGCAGGCCCACCACTCCCATAACGAGCGGGAGTTCCGCAGGGGTCGGGAGCTGGATCGTTCCTTGCATTCCGGGGGACTCACCAGGCCCTTCGGCCCCGGTCCCGTAGGACACCCTAGGCGGTGGAGCACCCGCCGCTGTCGTCGCGCCACGCGCTTCGGGAACGGAGGCGTACGTCTCCGGTTCCTCGAGACGCCGCATATGGCCGAACGGCCAGGCGATGACCACGGCGCGGCCGACCACCAGGTCCTCGGCGACCGTGCCGCTGCCGGGCTCGTCCAGATGGAAGCGGGAGTCGGCGGAGTTGGCCCGGTGGTCCCCCATGACGAAGATGCGGCCGGGCGGCACCGTGACCGAGAACTTCATGTCCGAGGGACTGTTCCCGGGGTTGATGTAGGGCTCGTCGAGCGGCTTGCCATTGACCATGACCTTGCCGTCCTTGCCGCAGCACTTGACCGTGTCCCCGCCGACCGCGACCACGCGCTTGATGAGGTCCTGCTCGTCCTCCGACGGCAGCAGGCCGATGAACGTCAGCAGGTCCTTGCCCTGCTTGACCACCACCGGGTCGTCGCTGATGGAGGTCTTCTCCTTCTCCAGCCAGCCGCCCGGGTCCTTGAACACCACGACGTCCCCGCGCTGCGGCTTCGAGCCGAACCACGGGGTGAGCTTGTCCACCAGGACCCGGTCGCTGATCCGGATCGTCTGCTCCATCGAGCCCGAGGGGATCACGAACGCCTGGACCAGGAAGGTCTTGAGCACGAGCGCGATGGCCAGGGCCACTCCTATGAGGAGCGGCACCTCCTTGGTCGCGGAGAGCCGGCGCCGGCGCTTGACCCGCAGCGCCGCCTTGCGACGCTCGGCCCGGCCGGGTGTCACCCGTCCGGTGGTGGGACGCTCACCCGTCGGCAGACGGGTGTCCATGCGGTGCTGGCCCGCCCGCGGCCGCCCGCGGCTACCCATGGGTGCCGGCCGTCCCGTGCGCGGCGGTATCCGGTACCCGGTCGAACGCGTCCGGCCGGTCCAGGGAGGTCCAGTGGCCGCGGGGCCAGCCGATCCAGTCCGCTCTGCCGATCACGCGGTCGACCGGAACCACACCGCCGCCGGGCTCGCCGAGGTGATCGCGTGAGTCACGGGAAGCGCTGCGGTGGTCCCCCATCATCCACAGCCGCCCTTCCGGCACCACGATGTCGAAGGGCACCTGCGAGGGGGCGTCCCCCGGATACAGGTAGTCCTCGTCCACGGCCTGGCCGTTCACAGTGATCCTCCCCCGCCTGTCGCAGCAGATGACCCGGTCTCCCCCGACCCCGACCACGCGCTTGACGTAGTCGGTCTCGTCCGGCTGAGCCAGGCCCACCGCAGCGGCACCCTTCCGCAGCAGTGCGGTCACCGGATTCCCGGGCGGTCCCCCCTGGACGAACGATCCGGTGCCGTCGAAGACCACAACGTCCCCGCGCTGCGGATCGTCCCCGAAACGGTATGCCAGCTTGTTCACCATCACCCGGTCCCCGACCCGCAGCGTGTTCTCCATCGAGCTGCTCGGGATCAGGAAGGGCTGGACGACATAGGCGCTGAGCAGCATCAGAACGGCAGTGCAGAGACACCCCGCCAGCGCCGCGCGCCGCACGGGGCCGCATCGCCGGGAGCGCCCGCTCCACCACTCCTGCCCCGGAATACGCAGGGAGCGCGACCTCCGTTCACCCCCGTCAGGGGCTGAAGGGCGGTCGCGCTCCGCGAGTTGTGCGTCGGTGTCCATCGGGGCCAGAGCTTATCCGGCCCGGCCCGGACGGCCGACAGGAGCTCAGCGCTCGCGCTTCTCCTTGATCTTCGCGGCCTTGCCGCGCAGCTCACGCAGGTAGTACAGCTTGGCGCGACGCACGTCACCGCGGGTGACGACCTCGATCTTCTCGACGATCGGGGTGTGCACCGGGAAGGTGCGCTCGACGCCGACGCTGAAGCTCACCTTGCGGACGGTGAAGGTCTCCCGGACACCGGCGCCCTGGCGGCGGATGACCACGCCCTTGAACTGCTGGACACGGGAGCGGTTGCCCTCGATGACGCGCACGTGGACGTTCACGGTGTCGCCGGGGCGGAAGGCCGGGACGTCGGTGCGCAGCGAGGCGGAGTCGACGCTGTCGAGAAGGTGCATGACCGTCTGCTTTCTTCGCTGATGCCACAGGTCATCAGCGGAATACGAGATGAGTTTCGGATGCCATCGAAGATGGCGCTGCGGCGGGCGGGCGTCGTTCCCCCTGTGGCAGGGGCGCACGCCGGACACAGCAACGGCTCATTCTTCCACGGCCCGGGGCGCCCGCCAAAATCGGCCGTCCGCCCCCTCCTCCCAGCCGAGCTCGGCCAGGATGCGCCGGTCGTGCTTGTCGAGCGCGGCGGGGTCGCAGCGCTCGATCAGGTCGGGCCGGTTGCGGGTGGTCCGGCGGAACGCCTCGTCGCGCCGCCACCGGGCGATGTTGCCGTGGTGCCCGCTGACCAGCACCTCCGGGATGCCCCGGCCGCGCCACTGAGGGGGCTTGGTGTAGACCGGGCCCTCCAGGAGGTTCGCCATCGCGCCAGGGGCGAAGGAATCGTCCGCGTGCGACGCGGCGTTGCCGAGGACGCCGGGCAGCAGCCGGGCGACCGCCTCGGTGATCACCAGCACCGCCGCCTCGCCGCCGGCGAGGACGTAGTCCCCGATGGAGACCTCGTGGACCTCGAGCTTCTCGCCGTACTCCTCGATCACCCGCCGGTCGATGCCCTCGTAGCGGGCGGGGGTGAACACCAGCCAGGGCCGCTCGGAGAGCTCGACGGCCAGCTCCTGGGTGAACGGGCGGCCGCTGGGGGTCGGGACGACGAGCACCGGCGCCCCGGCCCCGGCCTCCCCGGACTCGATGACCGCGTCCAGCGCCTCACCCCAGGGGTCGGGCTTCATGACCATGCCGGGGCCGCCGCCGTAGGGGGTGTCGTCGACGGTGTTGTGGCGGTCGTGCGTCCACTCCCGCAGGTCGTGGACCCGGACGTCCAGCTGTCCGCGGGTGCGCGCCTTGCCGACGAGCGAGACGTTCAGCGGCTCCAGGTACTCGGGGAAGATGGTGACGACGTCGATGCGCATCAGCCGCCGTCCTCCGTCTTCTGCTCCTCCGCGCGGCCGGAGCCGTCGGCCTGCTCGGGGCGGCCGCTCGCGACCTCGGCCTCGGCGCCGTCGATCAGACCCGGCGGCGGGTCGATGACCGCCCGCTGCTCCTCCAGGTCGATCTCGGGGACGATCTCGGCGACGAACGGCACCATCACCTCGCTGCCGTCCGGGCGCCGCACGATCAGCAGGTCCTGGTACGGCAGATGGGAGATCTCGGCGATCCGGCCGACCTCGGTCCCGTCGACGGTCACCACGTCGAGGTCCATCAGCTGGTGGTCGTAGAACTCCTCGGGGTCCTCGGGGACCTCCTCGGGGTCGATCTCCGCGATGAGCAGGGTGTTCCGCAGCGCCTCGGCGGCGGTCCGGTCGGCTACGCCCGCGAAGCGCAGCAGCAGCCGGCCGCTGTGCACCCGGCCCGTCTCGATGGTCAGCGGTCCGGCCGAGGCCGGGTCCGTGGCCAGGACCGCGCCCGGACCCAGCCGCAGCTCCGGCTCGTCCGTGCGCACCTCGACGGTGACCTCGCCCTTGATGCCGTGGGCCCGGCCGATTCGCGCGACTACCAGCTGCACTCTCGGTTCACTCCTCTTCGCGGCTCGACCGCCGCCCCTCCCGAGGTGTTTCCGCGCGTCGAGGTTCTGCATGAATGGTTGCGGTTGACGTGCTGCATGCATGGTTGCAGTCGACAAAGGCCGGGGACGGCCCACTGGACCCTCCCCGGCCCGTGCCGGTGTTCAACCGCCTGTCAGTGGACCTGGTCCACGTCGACGAGGTCGACGCGGATGCCACGGCCACCGATGGCGCCCACGACGGTGCGCAGAGCACGCGCGGTGCGGCCGTTACGGCCGATCACCTTGCCGAGGTCGTCGGGGTGCACCCGGACCTCCAGCACGCGTCCGCGACGCAGGGTGCGCGAACCGACCTGCACCTCGTCGGGGTTGTCGACGATGCCCTTCACCAGGTGCTCGAGGGCCTCCTCGAGCATCCTCAGGCCTCGGTCGACTCGGTGGACTCAGCAGCCGGGGCCGCCTCGTCCGACTTCTTGTCGGCCTTCTTCGCCTTGGGGGTGATGGCCTCACCCTTCGGCTCCTCGCCGGAGTCCTTCACAGCGGCCTCGAAGAGGGCGCGCTTGTCGGCCTTCGGCTCGGCGACCTTCATCGGCGGCGGGGCGGGCAGACCCTTGTACTTCTGCCAGTCGCCGGTGACCTTGAGGATGGCGAGCACCGGCTCGGTCGGCTGCGCGCCGACACCCAGCCAGTACTGGGCACGCTCGGAGTCGACCTCGATGCGCGAGGGGTTCTGCACCGGGTGGTACAGACCGATCTCCTCGATGGCCCGGCCGTCACGGCGGGTACGGGAGTCGGCGACGACGATGCGGTAGTGCGGCGACCGGATCTTGCCCAGGCGCTTCAGCTTGATCTTGACTGCCACGGGAGTGGTGTCTCCTGCTCTATGACGTGTTTGAACGCACGGCTGCCACGTGGGGTTGTGGGATCCGAGTGCTCGATGGACGCGTCAGCCGAGGGAGAGAGGGGTCCGGACCGGCTGCCGAGTACTCAGCGGTCCATTCTGCCACACCACGGCGGCGTCGCCGTACGGCCCCCGGGCGCCCAGGACGGGAGCCCGGCGGACCGTACGGCGACGCCGCCGGGATCAGGCCGCCGCTGCCGCTTCGGGGATCCGGAACGGCTTGCCGCACCCGCCGCAGACGATCGGCGCCTGCGCCAGGACGGACGGAACGACCCGGACATTGCGCCCGCAGTCGCACACGGCCTTGACCCGCACCCCGCCCCCGGAGGAGCCGTGCCGGGCGGCGGGACCGCGGAAGCTCCGGGCGGAGTCGGTCGCCGTGGCGGCGGTGTGCGCCTTGAGGGCACGCTGCAGCCGCTCGATGGTCGGGCGGTAGCGCTTGCGCGCCTCGGGACTGAGAACGACCAGCGAGAAGCCGCTGCTGGGGTGCGGCTCCTCGGAGTGGTCCAGCCCCATCTCCTCGGCGATCGCGAGGAATCTC
This sequence comes from Streptomyces sp. NPDC001922, assembly GCF_042891165.1. Classification (NCBI taxonomy): domain Bacteria; kingdom Bacillati; phylum Actinomycetota; class Actinomycetes; order Kitasatosporales; family Streptomycetaceae; genus Streptomyces; species Streptomyces sp. NPDC001922. Next base: position 108,526 of record NZ_JBIASV010000006.1, read on the forward strand.
CGGTTGTGGTAGCGGCCGGCCCGCGACGTGTCGCGGATCCCGCGGGCCGCGGCGAGACCATGGACGGCTTCGTGGAGAAGCCGCTCGAAGGAGAGCTCGGCGCCGCAGGCGGACGAGGACTCTCCGATCAGTGATTCGGGCGCGGCGAGATCTGGCAGCTCGGGGTGGTGCCGTTGAATGTCGGCCCACGCCTGCGCCAGCTCCGCGGCGAGGACAGGTGGTGTCGTGCTCACGTCGTGACAACGAGCCGGAGTGCCCCGGTGTTCCGATTCCGGGGCATCCCAAATAATTTGCACGTACCAGTCAGTTCACACTCATGCGTCACGACGAGGGCGGGTGCGCCGATCCATGGAGGAGCTGCGCAGCTCCCACCAAGCCGGTACGTACCATCCCGTACGCCGTGAAGCGTAGGGAATCTCCTCACGCCCGGGGACGGGGCGGTTCCGGGGCCGTTGCCCCTGGTCCGCGCGGTGTCCCCGGGTCCGTCGGACCCGGCGTGCGCTCAGTACGAGCGCGCGACGATCGCGAGCGTACCGGGGGCGTCGTCGGAGTCGGGCACCGACCCGTCCTCGGCGACCAGACAGCGCACCGTCACCGCCTGCTCGGCGAGCCGGGCCTCACCCTCCGGGCCCAGATCGGCCCACGGGATCCGCGCCCAGCCGCCGGCCGTCGCGGCCTCGGCCGCCTCGTCGAGGGTGCGCACGTCGGAGGTCCGGGCCTCGCGGCGCTCGCGGGACTGCCGGAGCAGCAGCGCCTGGTCCTCCTCCAGGACCTTCGGCAGCAGGGTGTCCAGCTCGTCGATCCGCACCGGCTCCTTGCCGCCGGGGCTGTGCTTGCCCAGGATCCGGCGGGCCAGCACGGCGGTGCCGCTCTCCAGGTCACGGGGCCCGACCTCGATCCGGACCGGGACGCCCTTGAGCTCCCAGTCGACGGCCCGGCGGCCGAACGGGGTGTCGGTGCGGTCGTCGACCTGGACCCGGATGCCGGCGGCCTTCAGCCGGTCACCGATCTCGCGGACCGCCGCGATCACCGCGTCGTCGCCCTTGATGGCCAGGACCACGGCCTGGACCGGCGCCAGACGCGGCGGCACCCGCAGCCCGTCGTCGTCGCCGTGGGACATGATCAGGCCGCCGACCATCCGCGTCGAGGCGCCCCAGGAGGTCTGCCAGACCAGTTCCTGCTTGCCGTCCCGGGAGAGGTACTGGGTGCCGAACGCCTTGGCGAAGTTCTGTCCGAGCTCGTGGCTGGTGCCCATCTGCAGAGCCTTGCCGTCGCCCATCATGCCCTCGAGGGTGAGGGTGTTGATGGCTCCGGCGAAGCGCTCCCTGGGCGTCTTGCGGCCGAGCACCACGTCGATCCCGAGGACACCGGTCATGAAGTCCGCGTAGACGTTGCGGTGGATGTGGGCGGCGTAGTCCCGGGCGTCCTCGTAGGTGGCGTGGGCGGTGTGGCCCTCCTGCCAGAGGAACTCGGTGGTGCGGAGGAAGACGCGCGGGCGCATCTCCCAGCGGACCACGTTCGCCCACTGGTTGATCAGCAGCGGGAGGTCGCGGTAGCTCTGCACCCACTTCGAGAAGTACTCGTTGATGATCGTCTCGGAGGTGGGCCGGACCACGACCGGCTCGTCGAGCTCCTTGCCGCCGCCGTGGGTGACCACCGCCAGCTCCGGGGCGAATCCCTCGACGTGCTCCGCCTCGCGGGTCAGGTACGACTGCGGGATGAAGAGCGGGAAGTACGCGTTGGCGGCCCCCGCCTCCTTGATCCGGGCGTCGAGCTCCTGCTGCATCCGCTCCCAGAGGCCGTACCCGTACGGTCGGATGACCATGGTGCCGCGCACCGGGCCGTTGTCGGCCAGTTCGGCCTTGTTGATCAGGTCCTGGTACCAGCGCGGGAAGTCGTCCGCCCGGGGAGTGAGCACGGGAGCCTTTGCCATGGCGGAGATGGTACGGCGGTGCCACCCTGAAAGCTGAATCGGCCGGGCGCGCAGGTGGCGACGGGGGCGCACAAAGGGGGCACGCAAGCATTGCGGCACGCCCCCTGGACGCGGGAAGGGATGCGGAGTTCCCTGGCATACGGGGGAGCGGAGCAGCGCGGTCACGGGGGCGGGTCAACCAGCAGCGGAACGGCTCTCGGCGGATTGGGGCGCATCCATGACACCCACGCTCGTACGGCAGCACCACATCGACCCGGCATCCCCGCCTCGTCCGGACGGCATCGCGCGCGCCCGCGACTGGGCGGAGATCCAGGAGCGCATGCTGGTGCCGCTCTACGAAGCGGTCTACGAGCGGCTGGAGACCGGTCCCGGCACCCGGCTGCTGGGGCTGGGGTGCGGCTCGGGCCTCGCCCTGCTCATGGCGGCGGCGCGGGGGGCACAGGTGGCCGGCACGGAGCGAAATCCACGGCGGCTGGAACTGGCCCGGGAGCGGCTGCTGCCGCCGTACGACGACGGGTCAGCAGGGGGCGCGCCCCGGCTGGGCCGCGGGCCGGAGGACGTCGCGGCCCCCGGCGGACCGGCGTTCACCCTGGTGACGGCCTTCGACCCGCAGACGTACGCCGAGGGCGACCCGGTGCCGCTGCTCGCCGCGGCGGGCGCGGCGGCGGAGCGGGGCAGCCCGGTGGTACTGGCCGGCTGGGGTCCCGCCGAACGGTGCGCCACCTCGGCGGTGCTGCGGGTGGCCTCCCGGCCGGCCGACGGCCCGCCCGACGGCGACGGCACGCCGGGCGGCTGGCGCCCCGGCGGCCGTGACGACCTGGAGGACCTCGCGCACCGCGCGGGCCTGCGCCCCGACGGATCGGGGCGGGTGGCCTGCCCGTTCGGCTATGCCGGGATGGAGAGCGCGCTGCGGGGCCTGATGTCGACCGGACTCCTCGACGCCGCGGTGGCGGCGACCGACCCGGAACAGGTCGAGAAGGAGCTGACGGAGGCGCTGCACCCGCATCTGCGCGCCGACGGCACGGTCTGGATGCCGAACGTCTTCCGTTACCTCATCGCCCGGGTGTGAGGCGGGGCGCCGCGACCCGGGGCGCGGAGCCGGCGCACCGCCCGGAGGGGTGTCACCGGCGCCACGAGGCCCGCGGCGTACGCGTCACTTGCCGTCCGGCGGCAGCATGTCGCGGAACTCCTTGGGGAGTTCGAAGGAGCCCGGGCCCTGGTCGGCGCCCGGCGCGCCGAACGCGTTGCCCGCGGATGCCGCCCGGCGCTCGGCAGCCGCCTGCTCCTCGGCCTTGCGCTTCATCGGGTTGCCGCTCTTGCGCTTGCCCTTGGCCTGCTTCTGCTGCTTCTTCTGCCGGCCGGGGCCGCCGCCCATGCCCGGGACCCCCGGCATGCCGGGCATGCCGCCGCCCTGCGCCATCCGCGACATCATCTTGCGCGCCTCGAAGAACCGCTCCACCAGGTTCTTCACCGCGCTGACGTCGACGCCCGAGCCCTTGGCGATACGGGCGCGGCGGGAGCCGTTGATGATGTGCGGGTCGTGCCGCTCACCGGGCGTCATCGACTTGATGATCGCGGCGGTGCGGTCCACGTCCCGCTCGTCGAGGTTGTTGATCTGGTCCTTCATCTGCCCCATGCCCGGGAGCATGCCGAGCAGCTTGGAGATGGAGCCCATCTTCCGGACCTGTTCCATCTGGGCCAGGAAGTCGTCGAGGGTGAACTCCTTGGGGCCCTTCGCCAGCTTCTGGGCCATCTTCTCGGCCTCTTGCTGGCTGAAGGTCTGCTCGGCCTTCTCGATCAGGCTGAGCATGTCGCCCATGCCCAGGATGCGGGACGCCATGCGGTCCGGGTGGAACGCGTCGAAGTCGTCCAGCTTCTCGCCGTTGGAGGCGAACATGATCTGGCGGCCGGTGACGTGCGCGATCGAGAGCGCGGCACCGCCGCGGGCGTCGCCGTCGAGCTTGGAGAGGACCACGCCGTCGAAGCCGACGCCGTCCCGGAAGGCCTCGGCGGTGTTGACCGCGTCCTGACCGATCATGGCGTCGACCACGAACAGGACCTCGTCCGGGCTGACCGCGTCGCGGATGTCCGCGGCCTGCTGCATCAGCTCCTGGTCGATGCCGAGACGGCCGGCGGTGTCGACGATGACCACGTCGTGCTGCTTGCCGCGGGCGAACTCGATCGAGTCCTTCGCGACCTGCACCGGGTCGCCCACGCCGTTGCCCGGCTGCGGGGCGTAGACCGCGACGCCGGCGCGGTCGGCCACCACGGCGAGCTGGTTGACGGCGTTGGGGCGCTGGAGGTCGCAGGCGACGAGCAGCGGGGTGTGCCCCTGGCCCTTGAGCCACTGGCCGAGCTTTCCGGCGAGGGTGGTCTTACCGGCGCCCTGGAGACCGGCGAGCATGATCACGGTCGGCGGGTTCTTGGCGAACCGCAGACGGCGGGTCTCGCCGCCGAGGATGCCGATCAGCTCCTCGTTGACGATCTTGATGACCTGCTGCGCGGGGTTCAGCGCCTGGGAGACCTCGGCCCCGAGCGCGCGCTCCTTGACCTGCTTGATGAAGGCCCGGACGACCGGCAGCGCGACATCCGCCTCGAGGAGCGCGATGCGGATCTCGCGCGCCGTGGCGTCGATGTCCGCTTCGGACAGGCGGCCCTTGCCCCGGAGGTTCTTGAACGTCGCTGCGAGGCGGTCGGAAAGAGTGTCGAACACGGCGGTCGCGAATCCTCGGATCGGGGGCGGTCTCGGGCCTCCCCGGTGGAGCGGGGAAGAGTGCCCCCCAGCGTATCCGTCCGGCCCGGGTACGGTCTGCCCCGCACCCGGCCGGTCCCGCGCCGGCGGGTCAGCGCAGCGCCTCCTCGACGGTCCGCGCCACCTTCCCGGCCTGGGCACCGTCCAGCGGGGAGCCCGCGGCGTCCGTGACGTAGAACGCATCCACGGCGTTGGCGCCGAGCGTGCTGACGTGGGCGCTGCGCACCCGGACACCGGCCCCGTCCAGGGCGCGGCCGATGCGGTGCAGCAGCCCGGGGACGTCCTGGGCGCGCACCTCGATGACGGTGGCGCGGCGGGAGCCCTCCGGGGCGACGGTCACCCGCGGCGGCGGGGCCGGGACACCGCGACGGCGCGGGTAGGCCGCCTCGCGCTCCGCGAGCCGGCCCGGGATGTCGAGCGATCCGTCCAGGGCCCGGACCAGATCGCTGCGCAGCCGGGCGGCCTGGGGCAGCGAGCCGTACTCGGCGGCGACGCGCCAGGTGAGCAGCAGCACGCCGCCGGTCCGGCCGTCGGCGTCCGCGGTCCCCGGCGCCGCGCCCGCCGACCGGTGACCGGCGACGCCGTCCGGCAGATCGACGGCGCGCAGGTCCGCGGCGCGCACGGTGAGCCGGTGCATGGCCAGCACCCCGGCCACCGCGGGCAGCACGCCGGGCTGGTCGGGGACGGCGATGAGCAGTTCGACGCCGACCGGCTCCTGGGCGGGGCCGCGGTCGTCCGTGCCGGTCCGCGGCCGCTCCGCGTCCGGCGCGGTGCGCCCCTCCCCCGGCGGCTGCGGCTCGGTCCGGGTGTGCAGCGCCAGCACCGGGCCACCGGTGCGCCAGGACTCCAGCGCGAGCCGCTCCTGCTCCGCGGTGGGCTCCCCGGGGTCGGTCAGGTCCTCCACCGGCTCACCGGCGAGCACCGCGGCGGCCCGCTGGACCAGGTCGGCGACGAGCGAGCCGCGCCAGCCGCTCCACGCCGCGGGACCGGTGGCCAGGGCGTCGGCCTCGGTGAGCGCGTGCAGCAGTTCGAGGGTGCTGCCGCTGCCCACCGCGTCGGCCACGGACCGGACGGTCTCGGGGTCGTCCAGGTCGCGCCGGGTGGCGGTCTCCACCAGCAGCAGGTGGTGCCGGACGAGCGTGCCGAGCACCGCCGCGTCGGCCCGGTCGAAGCCGAGCCGTCCGGCCACGTCCCGGGCGATGACCTCGCCCGCGACGGAGTGGTCACCGGGCCAGCCCTTGCCGATGTCGTGCAGCAGCGCGGCCATGAGGAGCAGGTCGGGGCGGCCGACGCGGCGGGTGAGGCCGGAGGCGCGGACGGCGGTCTCCACCAGGTGCCGGTCGACGGTCCAGCGGTGGACGGGGTTGCGCTGCGGACGGCACCGCACCCGCTCCCAGTCCGGCAGCAGCCGGGTGATCAGCCCTTCGGCCTCCAGCGCCTCCCAGACGGCCACCGTGGAGACCCCGGCGCCCAGCAGGGTGACGAGCTGTTCGCGGGCCTCGGCGGGCCAGGGCTCGGGCAGCGGGCGTACGGCCGCGGCCAGGCGCCGTACGGCGTGGCGGGAGAGCGGCAGCCCCGCCTGGGCCGCCGCGGCGGCGGCCCGCAAGGGGAGCACGGGGTCCCGCTCGGGGCGCGCGGTGCGGGCGAGCACCACCTCGCCGTCCTGCTCCACGACGCCCTCGGCGAGCGGGGTGCGCTCGCCGTACTCCCCGGGCGCGTGGCTGCCGGTACGCGCCCCGCGGCCGCCCAGCAGCCCCCGGAACCGGGGCCTGGCGGCGCGCGACCGGAGCACCCGGCCCACCTCGCGCCACGTCACGTCCCCGGCGTACGACACGGTGCGCGCGGCCTCGTAGACCTGCCGCAGCAGGGCGTCGCCGTCCAGCAGGCCGAGATCGGCGGCGACCTGGTCCTGTTCCTGGAGGGCCAGCCGGTCGGTGGCCCGTCCGGTGGCCAGATGCAGGGCGTCCCGGGTGTCCAGCAGCCGGCGGCGGGCCTCCTCCAGGCCCTCCCGCGGGGCGTCGGCCAGCCAGGACGCGGCGACGGCCCGCAGGGCGGTCAGGTCACGCAGCCCGCCGCGGGCCTCCTTGAGGTCCGGCTCCAGCAGGAACTGCAGTTCGCCCTGGCGGTGGGCGCGTTCCCGGGTCAGTTCGTGCAGCTCGGGCAGCCGCTGCGGCGCCTGGTTGCGCCAGTCGGCGAGCACTGCGGTGCGCAGCCCGGCGGTGAGCCCGGCGTCGCCCGCGACATGCCGCGCGTCCAGCAGTCCGAGCTGCGCCTTCAGGTCCTCGCCCGCGGTCCCGCGCGCCTCGGCCGGGGTGCGGACGGAGTGGTCGAGGGCGAGCCCGAGGTCCCAGACCGGGTACCAGATCCGGTCCGCGAGCGCCGCCACGGCTCCGGCGTCCGCGGTCCCGTCGTGCAGGAGCAGCAGGTCGAGGTCGCTGCGCGGCGACAGCTCGCCGCGGCCGTAGCCGCCGACAGCCACCAGCGACACGCCCCGCGGCCGGTCGGCGTCGATCGCCCCGTTCAGCAGCGCGGCCAGCCACTCATCGGTGATCCGGGCCAGCCCCGTACGGCGCGGCGGCCCGGACCGCGCCCCCTCCTGGAGGAGGCGCAGCCGGGCCGCCGCATATCCGCCGGGTCCCGAGTCGGCCGGTTCCATCCGTTCTCCGATGCTCTCCGCTGTCACTCGGGCTCCCTGCCGTCGGTCGTGGGTCGTCCGCTCAGAGCGCGTCCGGGCCGCGCTCGCCGGTCCGGACCCGGACCGCCGACTCGACCGGGATGCTCCACACCTTGCCGTCGCCGATCTTGCCCGTGCGGGCCGCCTTCACGACGAGCTCGATCAGCTCCTCCGCGTCTGCGTCCTCGACCAGCACCTCGATGCGGATCTTGGGCACCAGGTCGACGGTGTACTCCGCGCCCCGGTACACCTCCGTGTGCCCGCGCTGGCGCCCGTAACCACTGGCCTCGGTGACGGTCAGACCGTGGACGCCGAACGACTGCAGCGCCTCCTTGATCTCGTCGAGCCGGTGCGGCTTCACGACCGCGGTGATGAGCTTCATGCGTCCACCTTCTTGTTCTTCCGGGCCTTCTCCGCCTGGTGCTGCTCGGTTGCCGGGGCGCTCTCCCTGCCGAGGGCGGGCACCGTACTACGGCCCACCGGCGAGCCCCCGACCGCGCTGAAGTCGTAGGCGGTCTCGGCGTGGAAGGCCTGGTCGACACCGGAGGTCTCGTCGTCCTCGCTCGCCCGGAAGCCGATGGTGGCGTCGACGAACCTGGCGAGGAGCCAGGACACGACGAAGGAGAAGGCCATCACCGAGAAGGCTCCGACCGCCTGCTTGCCGAGCTGGGTCAGGCCGCCGACCCCGTCGGTGGCCAGCAGGCCCACCAGCAGGGTGCCGAGGACACCGCCGACGAGGTGGACGCCGACGACGTCGAGGGAGTCGTCGAAGCCCAGCTTGTACTTGAGGCTGACCGCCCAGGAGCAGACCGCACCGGCGACCAGACCGATGGCGATGGCGCCGAAGGCGTTCACCGCGGCACCGGACGGGGTGATCGCGACGAGGCCCGCGACGGCGCCGGAGGCGGCGCCCAGCGTGGTGAACGCGCCGTGCCGGATCCGCTCGTAGACCAGCCAGCCGAGCATGGCGGCACCGGTCGCGACCTGCGTGTTCAGCGCCATGTTGGCGGCGGTTCCGTCGGCGGCGAGGGCCGAGCCGGCGTTGAAGCCGAACCAGCCGAACCACAGCAGTCCGGCGCCCAGCATCACCAGCGGGAGGCTGTGCGGCCGCATCGGCTCCTTCTTGAACCCGATGCGCTTGCCGACGACGAGCACGGCGGCGAGTGCGCCGATACCGGCGTTGATGTGCACCGCCGTGCCGCCGGCGAAGTCGATCACCTCGAGCTTGAACAGCCAGCCGTCGGCCTGCCACACCCAGTGCGCGACCGGGAAGTAGACGATGCTGACCCAGAGGGTGATGAACAGCGCCCAGGCGCTGAATTTCACCCGGTCCGCGAGCGCGCCGCTCATCAGCGCCGGCGTGATGATCGCGAACATCAGCTGGAACAGCGCGAAGGCGAAGACCGGAATGCCTTCCTTGCCGTCGGTCAGCGTCTCGGGGCTGATGCCCTTCAGGCCGATGTGATCGAGATTGCCGATCAGCCCCACGCCGGTGTCATCGCCGAAGGCCAGCGTGTAGCCGAACAGCACCCACAGCACGCTGACGATGCCGAGGGAGATGAAGGACATCATGAGCATGTTGAGGGCACTCTTCACCCGCACCATGCCGCCGTAGAAGAAGGCCAGTCCCGGTGTCATCAGCATGACGAGCGCGGCACTGATCAAAACGAATGCGGTATCTGCACCATTCAATGTCGACGTCTCCTCGTTGCGACGGCCCGTGCGGGCAAGGAACTGCTGTGGGCCGGTTTTCGCCACGAGATTGACTCAGGCCGGTTTCCGTCGATGCCGCACGGTGTTTCGCCGCAGTGACGAAGAGCGGCGGGATGTTACGCACGGATGAACTGCGCGCGTGCTCCGCGCCACCCGGTTACGCTCCCGCCGATCACGCGGACCGGCCGCGGCCGCCATCCGGATGACCTGGCATGAGGGGAGCCGAGTCGGGCTTCACGGGATGGCCGCCGCGGCCGGAGTCGATGGGCCGCGTACGTCGGTGACCAGGGGTTTTCCCAAGGTACGGCTGGAGCGTCTCGCCTCAGACCGCCTGGGCGACCTCCGGGGTGTCCGGCAGGTGGGTGGCGAGCTGCTCGGTGAGCCGGACGACCTCCGCCACCCCGGAGAAGTCCCGCGCCGCGCTGTCCACGGTCTTGCGCAACCGGGTGTTCACCCGCTCCGAGCGGACCTTCCGGGCGATGTCGAGGGCCTTTCCCGCCTGATCGGCGGAGTGCTCGGGCTCCTGCTTGAGCAGGTGGACGGTAGCCATCCCGATCAGATTCAGCGCGTAGGACCGCAGGTGCTCCGGGTCCTCGCGGAAGAGCTCCACGGCCTTGCGCATCACCGGCTCGGCGAGCGAGGCGTAGGTCGGGCTGCGGCCCGCCACGTACGCCAGGTCGCGGTAGGAGTGGGCGTTCTCCCCGTTGAGCTCGGCCTCCGAGAAGAAGCGGATCCAGTCCGGGTCGCCGTCCTTCGGCGAGGCGTCGCCGAAGGCGTCCTCGGCCATCCGGACCGCGCGGTGGCACTTGTTGGGCTGGCTCATGTTGGCGTACGCCCGGGCCTCCATCGCATACAGCATCGCCTGGGTCCGCGCGGTGGAGCAGTCCCGGCTGCCGTACTGGGCGAGATGGATCAGCTCCAGGGCGTCGTCCGGCCGCCCGAGGTGGATCATCTGCCGGCCCATGTTGGACAGGATGTACGAGCCGAGCGGCTTGTCCCCGGCCTCCTTCGCGGCGTGCAGCGCCAGGACGAAGTACTTCTGGGCGGTGGGCTGGAGCCCGATGTCGTAGCTCATCCACCCGGCCAGCTCGGCGAGCTCCGCTGCGATCTTGAACAGCCGCTGCGACACCGCCGACGGATGGGGCTCCTGCAACAGGTCGGTGACCTCGTGCAACTGGCCGACAACCGCCTTGCGCCGCAGCCCGCCACCGCACTGGGCGTCCCACTGCCGGAACATCACCGTGGTGGACTCCAGCAGATCCAGCTCCGGCCCGGACAGCCGGGCCGACCGCCGGGGGCCGGCCTGCGCGGGCACCGCGGGCCCGCCCGGCAGGCCGGAGGCCGGGGCGGGGACCAGCCACCGCTGCAGCGGTTCGACGAGGGCCGGGCCGGCGGCGAGCGCCAACGACGTCCCGAGGAAGCCGCGCCGCGCGAGCATGAGGTCGCTGCGCGAGAAGTCGCTGAGCAGCTCGACGGTCTGCGGACCCGTCCAGGGGAGATCCACGCCGGACACCGACGGCGACTGGTGCGCGGTGCGCAGACCGAGGTCCTCGATCGCCACGACACAGCCGAACCGCTCCGAGAACAGCTCCGAGAGAATCCGCGGGATCGGCTCGCGCGGCTGCTCGCCGTCGAGCCAGCGGCGCACCCGCGAGGTGTCGGTGCTGATGTGATGGGCGCCCATCTGGCGGGCGCGGCGGTTCACTTGGCGCGCCAGCTCGCCCTTCGACCAGCCGCTGCGCACGAACCACGAACCCAGCTGATCGTTGGGGCGCTTGTCGGCGCTCGTGCCGCCACCGCCACTGCCGCCCACCGAATACGCCCCCATCCCGGCTCAGCCGTTCCGTCCCGACCGCCTCCGGGGTGCCGCCCGCTGCGGCTCCTCGACCCCGGGAAGTGCCCCTCCGGCCGCATGACCGGACAGGCCGTCATGGCTCCGGCACACCCAACAGCGGGCGCTCTCCCGGCGGTTCGTGCACCGAAAGTAATCCTACGATCACTGCTCCCGCGAGGCCGTTCGCTGAAACGCCACCATTCGCCACCCCTTGGAATGAACTCCCCTGCGGCTCTTCACGCTTCACTTGACACCGGACGATCAGCGAACGGTGGAGCGGTGTGCGCAAGGGCGCATGCGCCGCCGCACGCCACCCGCCGCGCCACACCACGCCGCCCGCCGCATGGGGCAAGAGCGGAATCACAACGGACGGTGATGGCGAGACTCCATGACGTAACCATCGGCGACTGCGACCCGTTGGAGGGAGCATGGGCTTCACGATCGGCGGCATCCTCGACATGCGGTCCGGCTCGCGGCGGCGCAGCCGCGCGTCCGAGTCCACGGCGGTGGCGGAGTACACCGGCCTGTGGGGGTGGGACGTCGCCCCCGGCGCCCGGGCCAAGCGGCCCGGTGACGGCGGTCCCGCCGTGTGTTCCTGCGGGGAGGCGGACTGCCCCGCCCCCGGGGCCCATCCCCTGGTCTTCGCCCCCGAGGTGAAGGCCGGGGCCACGCTGGAGGAGGTGCTGGCCGCCTGGCGCGAGGTGCCGGGCGCCGCGGTGCTGCTGCCCGTGGGCCGCTCCTTCGACGTCATCGAGGTGGCCGAACCGGTCGGCCGGCACGCTCTGGTCCGCCTGGAGCGGATGGGGCTCCCCGTCGGTCCCGTGGCCGTCACACCGCACCGGCGCGCGCAGTTCTTCGTGGCCCCCGGGGCTGCCGCCGAGCTCCCCGCGCTGCTCTACCGGATGGGCTGGGACGACGCCGCGGAGCTGGATCTGCGCGGGATCGGCACCGGCGGGCACATCACCGCTCCGCCGTCCGACCTGGCCGGGCTCGGCCCGGTGCGCTGGCTCCGCCCGCCGACGCTGGACACCGCGGGCCGCCCCCCGGAGGCGCGGATCCTACTGGGCACGCTGGCGTACTGCTGCCACCGCTCGGCGTTCTACGCCTGAGGCGACGCGGGCGGCCGCGCAAGGCTGCTGCCGCGGGCCGCCGACGGCTCGCCGGGGAGCACGAGGCGCAGGACCCGCGGCGCGGAACTCCGGCACCCGGCACGACGGGGCCCGTGGTCAGCCCACTCACGTGAGTAGGCTGACCACGGACCCCGTCCGGTCCGTCCGTCAGTCGCCGATCAGCGCGTCGACGAAGGCCTCGGGCTCGAACGGCGCCAGGTCGTCCGGCCCCTCGCCGAGTCCGATCAGCTTGACCGGCACACCCAGCTCACGCTGCACGGCGACCACGATGCCGCCCTTGGCGGTGCCGTCCAGCTTGGTCAGCACGATGCCGGTGATGTCCACGACCTCGGCGAAGACCCGTGCCTGCACCAGGCCGTTCTGCCCGGTCGTCGCGTCCAGCACCAGCAGCACCTCGTCCAGCGGACCGTGCTTCTCCACGACCCGCTTGACCTTGCCGAGCTCGTCCATCAGCCCGGACTTGGTGTGCAGCCGGCCGGCGGTGTCGATGAGGACGACGTCCGCGCTCTCGGCGATGCCCTCCTTGACCGCGTCGAAGGCGATCGACGCCGGGTCGCCGCCCTCCGGACCGCGGACCGTACGGGCTCCGACCCGCTCGCCCCAGGTCTGGAGCTGATCGGCGGCGGCGGCCCGGAAGGTGTCGGCCGCGCCCAGCACCACGCTGCGGCCGTCGGCGACGAGCACCCGCGCCAGCTTGCCGGTGGTGGTGGTCTTGCCGGTGCCGTTCACGCCGACGACCATGACCACGCCCGGGACCTCTTCGCCGCCGTCGGTCCGCACCGAGCGGTCGGCCTCCGTGCCGATCAGCTCCAGCAGCTCCTCCCGCAGCAGACCGCGCAGCTCCTCGGGCGTCCGGGTGCCGAGGACCTTCACGCGCTCCCGCAGCCGCTCGACGAGCTCCTGCGTGGGGGCGACGCCGACATCGGCGGTGAGCAGGGTGTCCTCGATCTCCTCCCAGGTGTCCTCGTCCAGATGTTCCCGGGAGAGCAGGGTCAGCAGCCCCTTGCCCAGGGTGGTCTGGGATCGGGAGAGCCGGGCGCGCAGCCTTACGAGGCGGCCGGCCGTGGGCTCGGGGACCTCGACCGGCGGAACCGGCTCGGTGACGAACGGCGCTTCCGTACCGGGCGCCGTCGGGGCCTGCGCCTCGGGGAGGCCGACCTCCTCGATGGTGCGGCGCGGTTCGTCGCGCGGCGTCTCGGCTTCCTCGCCGACGTGCGGCTCGGCGGGCGGAGCGGTGATGGTCGGCGTGCTCGACGGCCCGTCGGGCGGCAGCTGCTTCTTCCGGCGGCTGCTGACCACGAGACCGCTGATCGCGCCGATCGCGACCAGGGCGATGACTACAGCAAGGATGACGATTTCCATAACGCACCCAGTATCAGTCACCCTGTGGGTTCTTCCATGTCTCCCCCCTCGGAGTTTTCCGCATGCCCCACACCTCCGACGGCACCGCCGGTGCCGCGAAAGGCGCGATAGAGACCCGCGGTATCGAGCCGGTCCCGGACAGCGAGCGGCACGGCCGGGTCAGGGAACTCTTTCCGACCTGGGTCGCCGCGAATATCAGCGTGCTGCTGCTGACGATGGGCGCGGGCCTGGTGGTCTTCAACGGCCTCAACCTCTGGCAGGTCCTGCTGGTGGGGATCTGCGCGGCAGGCGTTTCGTACGGCCTGGTGGGGGCACTGTCGGTGGCGGGCAAGTGGGGCGGCGCGCCCGGCCTGACACTGTCCCGCGCGACCTTCGGGGTCCGGGGAAACCTTTTCCCCGGCATGATCATCTGGATCGCCCGGTTCGGCTGGGAGACGATCAACGCCGTGACCGGGGCATACGCCATTCTGACCGTGCTGGATCTGCTCTTCGGGATCAAGAGCAACACCGCGCTGATCGTGGTCACGCTCTTCGCATTCGTCGGATGCACCTTCCTGGTCAGCGGGATGGGCCGCTCGGTGCTCCAGGTGTGCAACACCTGGTCGACCTATCTCTTCGGCGCCTTCAGCGTGCTGGTGCTCGGCTACCTGGTCACCAACACCGACTGGGACAGCGTCTTCTCCCGGCCAGCGGGCAGCACCGCCACGCTGATCGCCGGGATCGGCACCGTCGCGGCCGGCGGCATCAGCTGGGTGCCGTCCGGGCCGGACTTCGCCCGGTATCTTCCGCACCGCGCCTCCGGGCGGCGGATCGTGGCCGCGACGGCCTCGGGCGCCGGCCTCGTGGTGGTCCCGATGGTGCTGATGGGCGCGGTCATGGCGGTGAGCGTGCCGGATCTCGCCAAGGCCACCGACCCCGTCTCCTTCCTGGGCGACGTGCTGCCGATCTGGCTGGCCGTGCCGTATCTGCTCACCGCGCTGGTGGGCATGCTGCTGATCAACAGCCTGTCGATGTACTCGGCCGGCTTCACCGCCCAGACCATGGGCGTGAAGCTGCCGCGGTCCCTGGCGGTGAGCGTCAACGCCGTCATCAGCCTGGTCGGCGGGCTGCTGCTGATGCTGGTGGCCAAGAGCTTCTTCGGCTCCTTCATCACCTTCCTGACCCTGCTGGCCGTCTCCTTCTCGGCCTGGATCGGCGTCTTCGCGGTGGACATGGCCCGTCGACGGAAGCGGAAGGTCCGGTACGACGCGGACGGGCTGCTGGACACCGGCCGGACCAGCCGCTACTGGTACGCGGGCGGGTTCGCCTGGCAAGCGATGCTCGCCTGGGGCGTCGCGCTGGTCGCGGGGCTCTGCTTCACCAAGGCCGGCTGGTACAGCGGACCGCTGGCGACGACCTGGATCGGCACCAACGGCCTGGGCTGGGCGGCGACCATCCTGATCGCCGCGGCGGCGTTCGCGGCGCTGCCGGAGCCCCGGGAGAGCGTCCCGGCCGCGGAGTCCGAGGGGGCCGCGGCGGACCGCACCCCACAGCAGGTGCACTGACCTGTTCAACTGACGGAACGTCAGCTAGCCTCCCCTTCGCCCGCCGCGGGTGAACCGTTTCCCCGGTCCACCCGCGCCCCGGCGAAGGGGAGGTCAGGCATGCCCGTCACGGTCGTCCGGTTCAACCTCGTCGACCCGGCCGCCACGCCGGAGTCCCTGTCGCACCGCTACCGGTCCGCGCTGGAGATGGCCGCCTACGCCGACGACCGCGGTGTGTCCACCGTGCAGACCGAGGAGCACCACGGCGCCGGGAACGGCTGGCTGCCGTCGCCCCTGGTCTTCGCCGGCGCCGTCCTCGGCGCCACCCGGCGGATCTCCGTCACCGTCTCCGCGCTGATCGCGCCGCTGTACGACCCGCTGCGGCTGGCCGAGGACCTGGCCGTCCTGGACCTCGCGAGCGGCGGCCGGCTGGTGACGGTCGCCGGCCTGGGGTACCGCCCCGAGGAGTACGCCGCGCACGGCCGGGACTGGCAGCGGCGCGGACGGCTCCAGGACGAGGTGCTGGAGACCCTGCTGAAGGCCTGGACGGGTGAGCCGTTCGACCACCGGGGCCGCACCGTACGGGTCATGCCGCGCCCGTTCACCCGGCCGCATCCGCCGCTGTTGGTGGGCGGCGGGTCACGGCCCGCCGCGCGCCGCGCCGCCCGGCTCGGGCTGCCCTTCTTCCCCAGCGCCCATCTGCCGGAGCTGGAGGCGTACTACCTGGCGCGGTGCCGGGAGTACGGCACCGCGGGGTGGTGCACCATGCCGTCCGCCGGGACCTCCCTGCTGCATCTGTCCGAGGACCCGGACCGCGCCTGGGCGCTGTACGGCGGACATCTGCTGCACGAGGCGCGCACCTACGCGTCCTGGCAGACGGGCCCGGGCGCCCGGTCCGCGGTCCGGTCCCGCGCCACCGACGTGGCGGAACTGCGCCGGGAGGGCGTCCACCGCATCGTCACCCCCGAGGAGTGCCTGGCCCTCGCGGAGTCGGCGGGCGGGGACACGCTGGTGCTGCATCCGCTGTGCGGCGGCCTGCCCGTGGACGAGGGATGGCGGAGCCTCCATCTGTTCGGCGAAAAGGTACTGCCCCGGCTCATCCGTTGAGCCGGGGCAGCACCTGTCGCGAGGAGAGGGGCAGCGGGGGATTTAGCCCATCTCCTCCAACGCCTTGCCCTTGGTCTCCGGCACCCACTTGAGGATGAAGGGGATCGAGAGCACGGCGAAGACCGTGTAGATCACGTAGGCGCCGGACAGGTTCCAGTCCGAGAGGGACGGGAACGTCACGGTGATCACCCAGTTGGCCACCCACTGGGCGGAGGCGGCGACACCGAGGGCCGCGGCACGGATCTTGTTGGGGAACATCTCGCCGAGCAGCACCCAGACGACCACGCCCCACGAGAGGGCGAAGAAGAGCACGAAGGCGTGGGCGGCGACCAGGGCCACGGTGCCCTGCAGGTCGGGCATGGTGATATCGGTGCCGGTGCCGGTCTTGAACGAGAAGGCCCAGGCGGCGAGGCCGAGCGAGACCGCCATACCGGCGGAGCCGATCAGCGCGAGCGGCTTGCGGCCGATGCGGTCGACGAAGATCATCGCGATCACGGTGCCGAGGATGTTGATGATCGACGTGGTGAAGGAGTACAGGAACGAGCTGCTCGGGTCGATGCCGACGGACTGCCACAGCGACGACGAGTAGTAGAAGATCACGTTGATGCCGACGAGCTGCTGGAAGACCGAGAGGCCGATACCGATCCAGACGATCGGCAGCAGGCCGAGACGGCCGCCGAGGAGGTCCTTGAAGGTGGACTTCTCCTCGCTGTGCATCGCGGTCTCGATCTCGTCGACGCGGACGTCGAGATCGACGTTCTTGCCCTCGACCTCCGCCAGGACCTTGCGGGCCGCGTCGTGGCGCCCGGCCGCGATCAGGAAGCGCGGCGACTCGGGGATCACGAAGGAGAGCAGCCCGTAGACGACCGCCGGGACGACCATCACGCCGAGCATCCACTGCCAGGCCTCGAGGCCGGCTATCTCACCGCGCTGGTCACCGTCGGCCGTGTTGAGGATGGCCCAGTTCACCAGCTGGGAGACGGCGATGCCGATGACGATGGCGGCCTGCTGGAACGAGGCGAGCCGGCCGCGGTAGGCGGGCGGGGCGACCTCGGCGATGTAGGCCGGGCCGATGACGGACGCCATACCGATGGCGACGCCGCCCAGGACGCGCCACAGGGCGAGGTCCCAGAGGCCGGTCGGCACGGCCGAGCCGACCGCGCTCACGGTGAACAGGAGCGCCGCGATCTGCATGACGCGGATGCGGCCGATGCGGTCGGCGAGGCGGCCCGCGGTGGCGGCACCGACGGCGCAGCCGATCAGCGCGGCCGCGATCACCTGGGCGAGCGTCGACGAGCCGACGTCGAAGCGGCCGCGGATGGCCTCGACGGCGCCGTTGATCACCGAACTGTCGTATCCGAAGAGGAACCCGCCCATGGCGGCTGCGGCCGTGATGAAGATGACGTGGCCGAGGTGCTCCGGTCGGGCCTTACGGCCTTCTGTCGCAGGTGGCTGCGCGGTGCTGGTCAACGTTTACTCCTGGAGCCCGGCCGCGTCGCCGGGTTTGAGGGGACTTCCAGTGGGGTGCAATCAGGCAGCCACCACTTGAAGGTAAAAGGAACGTTGCAGAGACTATTCCTTCAAGTTTCTAAGTCAATAGGTCGTGACCAAGATGTTTCCCCGATGCCCATCGAGGGTCGCGTTCAAGACTTGAAGGTTAGAGACTGAGCACTCAGCGCAATCGCTGACTGATGACCTTCGAGACGCCGTCGCCCTGCATCGAGACCCCGTAGAGGGCGTCCGCGACCTCCATCGTGCGCTTCTGATGGGTGATCACAATCAGCTGGGAGCTCTCCTGGAGCTCCTCCATGATCCGGATCAGCCGCTGCAGATTGGTGTCGTCGAGGGCCGCCTCGACCTCGTCCATCACATAGAACGGGCTGGGCCGGGCCTTGAAGATCGACACGAGCATCGCCACCGCGGTGAGCGACCGCTCCCCACCGGACAGCAACGAGAGCCGCTTCACCTTCTTGCCGGGCGGGCGGGCCTCGACGTCCACCCCGGTGGTCAGCATGTTGTCGGGGTCGGTGAGGATCAGCCGCCCGTCACCGCCCGGGAAGAGGCGGGAGAACACTCCCTCGAACTCGCGGGCGGTGTCCCGGTACGCCTCGGTGAACACCTGCTCCACCCGCTCGTCGACCTCCCTGACCACCTGCAACAGGTCGGCCCGGGTCTTCTTCAGGTCCTCCAGCTGCTCGGTCAGGAACTTGTGCCGCTCCTCCAGGGCCGCGTACTCCTCCAGGGCCAGCGGGTTCACCTTGCCCAGCTGCTGGTACGCCCGCTCGGCCGCCTTGAGCCGCTTCTCCTGCTGCGCACGGACAAAGGGCACCGGCCGGTTGCGCGGATGCTCCGGGTCCTCCGGCAGCTCCTCGCCCTCCGCCGGCGGCGACGGGGGCACGAGCTGGTCCGGCCCGTACTCGGCGACCAGACCGGCCGGTTCGACACCGAGCTCCTCCAGCGCCTTCGTCTCCAGCTGCTCGACCCGCAGCCGCTTCTCCGCCCCCAGCACCTCGCCCCGGTGCACCGAGTCGGTCAGCTTGTCCAGCTCGCCCTTGAGATCGCGGCCCCGGTTGCGCTCGGCGGCCAGCGCGCCCTCGCGCTCCGCCTTGGCCTGCTCGGCGGCCGTCCGCTCCGCCTCCGCCCGGACCAGCGACACCTCGATGTGCGCGAGCAGTTGGCGGGCGCCGTCCGCGACCGCGGTGGCGACCGCGGCCTCGTGACGGAGGCGGGCACGCCGCTGCTCGGCGCGCGCCCGGGCCTCACGCTCGGCGCGCGCGCCCCGGTCGAGCGCGTCGGCCCGCCCCGCAAGCCCCTTGACACGTTCCTCGTGGGTACGGGCCTGAAGGCGCGCCTCCATCTCCGTCTGCCGGGCGTTGGCGCCGTCGGCGGCCAGCCGGTCCCGGACCGAGGTGTCCGGTTCCTCCCCGTCGGCGAGCGAGGACTGCTCCTCGGCCACCGCCAGCCGCTCGCCGAGCTCCTCGGCCTCCTCCCGGGCCCGCAGCAACGCCTCCTCGGCCTTGGCGGCGGCCGCCGTCATCCGCTCGGCCTCGCCGGCCGCGCCCCGCGCCTGCCCGGACAGCCGGCCCAGGGACTGGGCGACGGTCGACTTCTCCCGGTCGGCCGTGCTGCGCCGGGCGGCCAGCTCCTCCACCGACGCGACGCACGCGGTGCGCCGCTCCTGGGCCCGGTGCTGCTCCGCCGCCAGTTCCTCGCACCGCACCGCCAGCTCCTCGAGCTCGGCCGCGGCCTCGTCGACGGAGGCCTGGACCTCGAGCAGGCTGGGCGCACCGGCGGAGCCGCCGTGCGCGAAGTGCGCGCCGAGCAGGTCGCCCTCCCCGGTCACCGCGATCAGGCCCGGCTGCGCGGCGACCAGGTCCTCGGCGTCCTCCAGCGTTCCGACGACCACGATGTCGCGCAGCATGCGGCGCACCGCGGGCATCAGCCCGGCCGGGCCGCTCACCAGCTCCGCGGCGTACGGGCGGCCGTCGGGCGGACGGGGGGCCTCCGCTGCTCCACCGGCCCCGTCGGACTCCGCGCCCAGCAGTATGGCCGCGCGGCCCGCGTCCTGCTTGCGGAGCAGCCGGAGGGCCTCGGCCGCCGTCGCGGTGTCGCCGACGGCGACGGCGTCGGCCGCGGCGCCCAGCGCGGCGGCGACCGGCACCTCGTATCCCGGTGTGACGGTGAGCAGTTCGGCGGCGGGGCCCAGCAGTCCGGTCAGCCGGTCCCGGGCACCGAGCAGCGCGCCGGTGCCGTCCTTGCGGCGCAGTCCCAGCGCCAGGGCCTCGTGGCGGGCCGCGGTCGCGGCGCGCCGGCGCTCGGCCGCGGTCGCCGCCTCACGGGCGGCGCCCAGCGCGGACTCGGCGGCGGCGAGGTCCTCCTTGGCCTGGTCGTGACGGGCGGAGAGCTCGGCGTCGTCCGCGTCGAGCCCGTCGACCTCGGCCCGGAGCTGCTCGTACTCCTCCTGTGCGGTGACCGCCCGCTGCCGGGCCTCGTCGCGGGCCAGCGCCAGCCGGTCGATCTCGGCCTGGGCCGATCCGGCGCGGCTCCGGGCCGCGTTGACCTGGCCGTGCAGCCGGGCCAGCCCCTCCCGTCGGTCGGCGATGGCGCGGGCGGCGTCCTTGAGCCGCCGCTCCTCCTGCGCCAGCTCGCGCTCCAGTTCCGCCCGGTGGGCCACGGTGTCGTCGAGCGCCCGGTGGGCGGCCTCCAGCGCCGCCTCCAGTTCCGCCTCCTGCTCACGGATCCGCGCCGCCTCGCGCTCCATGTCCTCCGGGTCCCGGCCGCGGCGCTCCTCCGCGGGAGCTGCCGTCGCGCTCTTCACCCGGGCGTCGGCGAGGCTGATCGTGCCGCGCACCCGCTCGGCGAGCTGCTGCATCTCGTACCAGGTCTGCTGCGCCCGCTGGAGCCGCGGCGCCAGCACCCGCACCTCCTCCTCGAGCGCCGCCTCGCGCTGCTGCGCCGCCCGCAGATGGGCCTCCGCGGCCTCCTTGCGCTCCTTGAGGGCCGCCTCGTCGGCGACCTCGGCGCGCAGCGCCTCCTGGAGGGTGACCAGGTCGTCGGCGAGGAGCCGGAGCCGCGCGTCCCGCAGATCGGCCTGGATGACGACGGCCCGGCGGGCCACCGCGGCCTGCCGGCCGAGCGGTTTGAGCTGGCGGCGCAGTTCGTCGGTCAGGTCCTGCACCCGCGCGAGGTTGCCCTGCATCGCGTCGAGCTTCCGCAGCGCCTTCTCCTTGCGCTTGCGGTGCTTGAGGACCCCCGCGGCCTCCTCGATGAAGGCCCGGCGGCCCATCGGGTCGGCGTGCAGCACGGAGTCGAGCTGGCCCTGGCCGACGATGACGTGCATCTCCCGGCCGATACCGGAGTCGGAGAGCAGCTCCTGGATGTCCAGCAGCCGGCAGGTGTCCCCGTTGATCTGGTACTCGCTGCCGCCGTTGCGGAACATGATCCGCGTGATGGTGACCTCGGCGTAGTCGATGGGCAGCGCGCCGTCGGCGTTGTCGATGGTCAGGGACACCTCGGCCCGGCCGAGCGGCGGGCGGCCGGTCGTCCCGGCGAAAATGACGTCCTCCATCTTGCCGCCCCGCAGCGACTTGGCCCCCTGCTCGCCCATGACCCAGGACAGCGCGTCCACGACGTTCGACTTGCCGGAGCCGTTGGGGCCCACCACGCAGGTGATGCCCGGTTCGAAGCGGAGCGTCGTGGCCGAAGCGAAGGATTTGAATCCACGCAGGGTCAGGCTCTTGAGGTGCACGCCGTCGGACTCTACCTTCGGGGTCGGGCTTCACCAGGGAGTTTCACCGTGGGAAACGCAGGGCACATCAGTCGAAGAGGGAGGCGCCCGCACCGGGCGGAAAAGAAAGAAGGGACGCCTGAGGCGTCCCTTGAAGATTCTTCAAGCGGCTGACGTGCAGCCCGACCGGCCTGGGGCTGAGGTCAGGTGAGCGCAGGCTCCGCCTGGGGTACGTCGATGTCAATGCTGTCGAGCAGCGAGTCACCGTGGTGCGCGGCGGCGGACAGCGCGTCGTTCTCGGCCTGAATCCGTACGAGCTCGGACTCGAGGTCCTGTACGCGCTGCTGGAGCCGTCGCATCTCGGCGAGGAGTCGCGGGTCGGAGCCGCCGACGTAACCGAGAAGCGCCTTTGCCATGATGGATGGTCCTCCACACTGAGTGACCGACCGTAGCGGTGGTGGGTCGTGAGGGATTCGCACCCGCATGTCCGTCATCATCGCGGATCTCGATGTCAAACAGGTAGGGTGCGCGGGGATTCCAGCGTCTCACCAAATGGTTTGAGGGTCAACACGATCACGCCCCGTATCCTCGGGCGGCCTGGGAGCACGCGGCGGGGACGGCGCGGCGCTGCTCTCTCCAGGGGGCCCGCGGGGCGTGGAGATCAACTCTTGGGACGGCAGCCTTGCACGACCCGGCGTTCTTGGCAACCACCAGGTCATCCGTCTCCTGCGCACATGCCCAGGGCATCTCTCGGGCCGCCGTCGCGCGGCCCGGGAGCGTGGGCCGGAGGGGTTCCTCAGCGGATCGCGAAGGTGTCGTAGACGCCCCGGGGTGTGTCCCAGATCTCGGTCACGCCGTCGACCCGGCCGGGCGTGTCGCCCGTGCTGAGCCAGGCGAGCAGCTTCTCGCAGCTGTGCCGGGGGCCCTCGGCGACGACCTGGACCCGCCCGTCGGGGCGGTTCGACGCGAAGCCGCGCAGGTCACCGATCTCCAGGGCGTTGGCACGGGTGAACCAGCGGAAGCCGACGCCCTGGACGCGGCCGCGGACCCATGCGGTGAGGCGGACATCTTCGTTCATGACCGGCACGCTAACCGGCCAATTGCCCGCGGGGCCCGGCGGCCCCGTCCCCCATGGCGTACAGTCCCCGGTCAAGGAACCTCACCCGGAGGAGTGAGGGACCGGGATCACGTGGAGGAACGCTGCGATGGGCCGCCACCGACGCACCGCCCCCGAGGCGCTGCCCGCCGGGAATCCGGCGCGGCACCGGGGCGGGCAGCGGGTCGCCGCACCGGTTCGGACCGGTCTGCTGGGGGTGTCCGCCGCCGTCGCGGTGGGGGCCGCGGCCGTGACCTCCGGGCTGCTGCCCGGTCAGGGCGGCGAGTACACCGTCGGGAGCGAGACGCCGGGCAGCCGGGTGCGGACCGGGGACCTTCCCGAGCAGCAGCCCCGGGACACGCCCGCCACGCGGCCGACCGGCCGGAGCTCGGCGCCCGCGGACCGCGGAAGCGGACGCAGCGAGGCCCCCGGCGGCCCCTCCTCCCGCCCCGGCACCCCGGCCGCGCCGTCCGGGAAGACGCCCGAGCGGCCGTCCTCGTCCGCGCCGGCCGAGGACTCCCCCGCCACCCCGTCCGGGACCGCCGGCGAGGAGAAGGGGAAGCCCGCTTCCGCCGGGCCGGAGCGTCCGGCCGGCGAGGAGGCGGCCGAGGCCGAGGTGCTGAAGCTGGTCAACCACGAGCGGGCCCGGGCGGGCTGCCGGCCGGTGAAGCCCGACCGGAGACTCGGCGGGCTGGCCGACGACTTCAGCGAGGACATGGCGGACCGGGACTTCTTCGACCACACCGACCCGGACGGGGCCACCCCGTGGGACCGGGCCAAGGGCCAGGGCATCGGCGCGCTGCTGGGCGGCGAGAACATCGCGCGCGGACAGCGGGACGCCGCGGCGGTGATGGACGCCTGGATGGACAGCCCGGGGCACCGCGCCAACATCCTCAACTGCGGCTACCGGACCCTCGGGGTCGGAACGCACTACGGGGACGGCGGCCCCTGGTGGACCCAGGACTTCGGCTACTGACCGGCCCCTCGCCGTACCGCTGACCGGCCCCTGCCCACACTGCGCGGGCGGCCTCCACGCCGTGGCCGGCCTCCAGGTCGAGCCACCGGACTACGGCACCGGAGCGGGCCGGGCGGAGCGGCGGGGGACGGTCGCCCGCCACAGCCGGGCGCAGGAGAGCAGCGCGGCCGCCAGGAGGAGCAGGTTCCGCAGGCCCAGCACCGCCACCCCCTGCCAGGAGCTGTTGAGCACCGCGCCGAAGAAGAGCGGGTAGTCGACGGTGGTCAGCGCCGCCACCAGCAGCAGCAGGACCGCGACCGGGCGCTGGGTGGTCCGGCCGACGGTGAGGCAGACCGCGGCGAGGCCGATCAGCCAGATCAGGTACTGCGGGCTGATCACCCGGCTGGTGGCGGTGAAGAGCAGGACGGCCGCGAGAGCCGCGTCGTACGGGGTGGCGTCGGTCCAGCGGCGGGCCCGCACCCGCCACAGCAGCAGCCAGCCGAAGGCCACCACGGTGAGCAGCACCGAGGCCAGGGCGACCGAGGAGACATAGGGCCCGACGAACTCGAACGAGCCGTACTGGTGCCGCACCTCGCCCGGCCAGCCGAGCACCCGCGCCGCGTGCAGCACGGCGCCGCCCATGGACTCGATCTCCACGCCCCGCTCCTGCTGGGCGAAGAGGAAGTCGAACGCCCCGCGGAAGCCCGCCGCGAGCACCAGCAGCAGCACCCCGGCGGCGGCGGTGAGCGCCAGCCAGGTCTCCCGGGTGGTCCGGCCGCGCGGGGTGCCCAGCACCGTCAGGACCGGCCACACCTTGATCACCGCGGCGAGACCGGCCAGCACCCCGCCCAGCCGCGGCCGGCCGGCGAGGGCCAGCAGAGCGAGGACGGCGATTCCGGTGACGAGGACGTCGTAGCGGGCGTACGGCAGGCTGAGGAGCAGGGGCAGTCCCAGGACCCAGATCCAGGCGCCGCCCAGGCTGCGGCCGACGCCGCGGTGCGCGGCCCGTACCAGCGCCAGCCCGACCACGGCGTCGGAGGCGAGCATCAGCAGGACGAAGCCCTGGAGGTAGGTGAGGAGGGGCAGCAGCCCGGGGGCGATCATCACCATCGCGGCGCCGGGCGGGTACTGCCAGGCGACGTCCCCGACGGGGAACGTGCCGTCCCGGAGCCGGCCGTCCCAGCGCTGGTAGAGCACGTGGACCTCGCCGGCGATGTCGCCGTGGCCCTGCCGGAGCAGGGCGAGCATCACCAGCCGGGACGCCGCCCAGTACCCGGCGAGCAGCAGCCAGTCGCGCGGCCAGGTCCGCGGCCGGTGCCAGCGCACGGCTCGTTCCAGGGGTGCGGGGGCCGCTGCGGGGTGGCTTCCTCGCGGCGTCGGCGCTGCTTCGCTCGCCGTCCTCGGCTGTTCCGGGCCAACCACCGTGGGAGCGTCCGTCACCATCGCCTCCGCATATGCATATGAGGAATCCCTAAAACGGGACAAACCTCATTGAATATAGGCAATCTGCGACGGTCGTTGGCTCACCCGCGCCGGGACCGGCCCCCGGCCTCAGCGCGGCGGCAGGACGCGGCGCGCCGGAGGCCGCTGGCAGCGGGGGCAGTAGTAGCTGGAGCGGTTCATCCACGGGCGGCGCCGGATGGCCGTACCGCACCGGCGGCAGGGCTCGTCCTCGCGGCCGTACGCGTCGAGGGAGCGGTCGAAGTACCCGGACTCGCCGTTCACATTGACGTAGAGGCTGTCGAAGCTGGTGCCGCCGACGGCGAGGGCCGCGTTCATCACGTCCCGGATGTGCCCGAGCAGTTCGGCGGTGCGGGGCCGGGTCATGCCCGCGGTCGGCCGCTCGTAGTGGAGCTTCGCCCGCCACAGCGCCTCGTCCGCGTAGATGTTGCCGACGCCGCTGATCAGCGACTGGTCGAGCAGCGCCCGCTTCACCGTGGTCCGGCGGCGGCGCAGCGCGGCGTGGAAGGCCGGCTCGTCGAACGCCGGGTCGAGCGGGTCCCGGGCGATGTGCGCGATGGCGTCGGGCAGCCCATCCGGATCGCCGGCGACCTGGGTGTGCAGCGAGAGCCCGCCGAAGGTGCGCTGGTCGACGAAGCGCAGCTCGGTGGGGTCGTCGTCGGCGAACCGCACCCGGATCCGCAGATGGGTCTCGTCGGGGGCGTCGTGCGGCTGGACGAGCAGCTGGCCGCTCATCCCGAGGTGGCCGAGGACCGAGGTTCCGGTGTCCTCGACGGGTATCCAGAGGTACTTGCCGCGGCGGTGAGCGGGGCCGAGACGGCGGCCCACGAGCCGGTCGGCGAAGTCGGCCGGCCCGGCCAGATGGCGCCGGACGGACCGGGCGTGCCGGATCTCGACCGCGGAGACCGTGCGGCCGGAGATCCACCGCTGGAGTCCGCGGCGGACGACCTCGACCTCGGGCAGCTCGGGCACGGGGCGCTCCTCGGGGAAAAATCGACTGGTGCACGGCGCCGTCCGGCGGGAACGGGCCGGAACGTACGCCGCCCATCCACCCCTGGGGATGGATGGGCGGTTCACGCCACGGGCCCGGGGGCCCGCACGCGGACGTCCGCACCCCCGCCGGAGGGCGGAGGCGGGGACGGTGGTCCTACTGTGCCGGGCGCGCCGCGCCGGAGCCGGCGGCCTCGCTGTCGGCCGCCTCCCCCGGTGCGCCGGACTCGGCTGCCGCGACGGCCGCCGCGTCGGCCGCCTCGCGGATCGCGAGCCAGGCCGCCTCGGCGGCCTGCTGCTCGGCTTCCTTCTTGCTGCGGCCGGTGCCGGTGCCGTACGCGACACCACCGACGCGGGCAGCAGCCGTGAAGGTCTTCTCGTGGTCGGGTCCGGTCTCGGTGACCAGGTACTCGGGAACGCCCAGCCCCTCGGTGGCGGTGAGCTCCTGGAGACTGGTCTTCCAGTCCAGGCCCGCGCCGAGGTTCGAGGACTTCTCGATCAGCGGGTCGAAGAGCCGGTGCACCAGCTCCCCTGCCGCGTCCAGTCCCTGGTCCAGGTAGACCGCGCCGATCACCGCTTCGAGGGTGTCGGCGAGGATCGACGCCTTGTCCCGGCCACCGGTGCCCTCTTCACCCCGGCCGAGCCGGATGAAGGAACCGAGTTCGAGGCCGCGGCCGACCTCCGCCAGCGCACGCGAGTTGACCACCGCGGCCCGCAGCTTGGCCAGCTGGCCTTCGGGCAGGTCGGGGTGGATGCGGTACAGCGTGTCGGTGACCACCAGGCCGAGCACGGAGTCCCCGAGGAACTCCAGCCGCTCGTTGGTGGGCAGACCGCCGTTCTCGTACGCGTAGGAGCGGTGGGTCAGCGCACGCACCAGAAGGGCGGACTCGAGGTGATACCCGAGCCGCCCTTCCAGAAGCGTGTGGGACGAGGCCGTGTCCGCCTGCTGCGCCGCTGCACCCCCGCGTTTGCGGGGAGGGTTCGGCGAATTGGCGTCTGACATGGAGCCTGTCACCCGCCGATCAGACCTCGAGGACCTGACGACGGTTGTAGGTGCCGCAGCTCGGGCACGCGATGTGCTGCTGCTTCGGCTCGTGGCAGCGCTCGCACGCCACCAGGGTGGGGACCGCAGCCTTCCACTGCGACCGGCGGTGGCGCGTGTTGCTGCGCGACATCTTCCGCTTCGGAACAGCCACGGCTACTTCTCCTGCTTCTCGTCGACGCCCGCTTCGGCGCCGCTCATGTCGTCCTTCTCGCCGACCTGGATGGTCTCGGCGAGTCCCTGCAGTGCCGCCCAACGGGTGTCGACGGCGTCGTGGTGGTGGTCCGGGTCGTCCGCCAGCCGCGCCCCGCACTCGGGGCACAGACCGGGGCAGTCCTCCCGGCACACCGGCTGCAGCGGCAGTGCGAGCACCACCGCGTCCCGCAGCACGGGCTCGAGGTCGAACAGGCCGTCCTCGAGGAAGAGCATGTCCTCGTCCTCGGCGTCGTCGCCGGATTCCGTCTCGCGGTTCCGGTCATCGGCGTCGGGGTAGGAGAACATTTCCTGGAAGTCCGTCTCGAGCTCACGCTCCAGCGGCTCCAGACACCTTACGCATTCGCCCGTCAGCGGCGCACGGGCGGTACCCGTGACGAGTACCCCCTCCATGACCGACTCGAGGCGGATGTCCAGCTCGACCGTCGCGTCGCCGGGCACTCCGATGACCTCGACACCGAGGTCCGCGGGGGCGTCGACGGAGCGGGAGAGGCGCTGCAACGCACCTGGACGCCGCCCCAGCTCATGTGTGTCGAACACGAGTGGGTTGCGGTGGTCGAGGCGGGCGTTCAGAGCTTCCTGCTTTCTACGCTGCGGTACTGGCGGCCCGATGCCGAGGCAATGCGGGCAGCCGAGATCGCGGACGTACGCGCGACCGAACAGCCAGGATACTGGACGGGCCGCGTGAGGCCCAATCCGCTCCCGGATCCCCGGTCAGCGGCCCTGCTCGTACTCCCGGAGCCGGTCCAGGTCGATCATGCCCGTGTCGAAGAGGCTGGTCTCGTCCAGGGCCCCGGCGGGCTGCTGCTGCGGCTGCTGCCCCGGCTGGGCCGGGTAGCCGGTGTTCGGGTCGTACGCCTGCTGGTAGCCGTAGCCCTGGTCCTGCTGCGGGTATCCGTAGGCGTCCTGGCCGGCGTAGCCCTGGTACCCGTACGGGTCCTGCTGATAGGCGGCGGCCGGGGTGTAGTAGTCCTGCTCGGGCCGGCCCTGGTGGGGCAGCTGCACCGGCTCCCCGGGCTGGTGGGGGACGCCGGGCTGCTGCGGGACGCCGGGCGCGGGCTGCTGCGCGGGCGGGGCGGCGGGCTGCTGCGGGAACGGCGCCTGCCCGTCGTCGGCCAGACCGGCCAGGTAGTCGGCGTCACTGGTCTGCGGCGCCTGGACCATCCCGTCCTGGGCGGCCAGGTGCGCGCCCAGGTCGTCGACGGTCTGGCGGCCGTGCAGCTTCTGCCGGCCCCGGCCGACGGCCTCCAGGGTCTTGGCGAGCACGGCCTCGAAGGCACCCAGCTTGGTGTCCACATAGGCGTCGGCGCGGTCCCGGAGGGTCGCCGGGTCGGCGCTGCGCTCCGGGGCGTCCTCGTCCTCGTAGCCCTGCTCGTCGAGGCCGGGACCACGGCCGAGGAGCTTCTCCCGGCCGCGGTCGACGGAGCCGATGGTCTTGGTGAGGACGACCTCGAAGTTGGCGAGCTTGCTGTCGACGTAGTCGTCGGCCTCGGCGCGGATCTCCTCGGCCTCGCGGCGCGCGTCGGCGAGGATCCGGTCGGCCTCGCCCTGGGACTGCCGGGCCACCTCGGTGTCGGAGATCAGCGAGCCGCGGTGGGCGTGCGCCGACTCGATGATCCGCTCGGCCTCCCGCTGGGCCTCCTCGACCATCCGGTCGCGGCCGCCGATCAGATCCCGGGCCTCGGCCAGCGAGCCGGGGAGGGCGGCGCGCACCTCTTCGAGCATGGCCAGCAGCTCGGCGCGGTTGACCACACAGGAGGCCGACATGGGCATGGACCGGGCGCTGCCGACGGTCTCGACGATCTCGTCGAGCTTCTTCTGCACGTCCACTGAGGCTGCTCGCAGTCTTGTCTGGCCGGGGTTCCGGGGGCGACGGCCGCCGGGCGTGCACTGCCGGCCGGCGGTTCGGGTCCCAACGACTGTACGGCCATGCGCCACCCCGCCGACACCTGCTGAGGGAACGTCAGCGGGGCGGAGGCGTCACTTCCGCTCGGCGAGGCGCTCGGTGAGGGCTTCCAGCACCAGCGGCGGCACCAGGTGGGAGACGTCGCCGCCCCAGGCCGCGACCTCCTTGACCAGGCTGGAGGAGAGGAAGCTGTAGGTGGGGTTGGTGGGCACGAAGAGCGTCTCGACGCCGGAGAGCCCGTTGTTCATCTGGGCCATCTGGAGTTCGTAGTCGAAGTCGCTCACCGCGCGGAGTCCCTTGACGATGGCCGGGATGTCGCGCTGCTTGCAGAAGTCCACGAGCAGGCCGTGGAAGGCCTCGACCTCGACGTTGCCGTACTCGGCGGTGACCTGGCGGAGCAGGTCGATCCGCTCGTCGACGGTGAACAGGCCCTTCTTGGACTGGTTGATCATCACGGCGACGTGCACCACGTCGTACAGCTTGGAGGCACGGCCGATGATGTCGAGGTGTCCATTGGTGACGGGGTCGAAGGACCCCGGACAGACTGCGCGGCGCAACAGTGGTTCCTCGCTCTCCGGTCCGTTCATGACGCGCTGACGGATGACTGGCCGGTGCGCGTCGGGGCGGCGCGACCGTACCAAAGCGTGCCCTCGCCGTATCGACGGGCCCGTAGCCCCTCGAACCCGGCGGGCCACCGGAATTCGCCGCCTCTGGTGCTGCGCTCCACGGTGGCGAGGGCGTCCTCGGTGAGCCAGCCCCTGTCGCGGAGTGTGATCAGAATCTCGCGGAGATCGTCGTCCGTCACCGCGTACGGCGGGTCGAGGAAGACCACGTCGTACGGGGTGCCGGGGGCCGGTCCGGCGACGATCTGCTCCGCCTTCCCGGCGCGCACCTCGGCGCCGGGCATGCCGATCACCCCGACGTTCTCCCGGATGACGCGGGCGGCGCGGGCGTCGGCCTCTACGAGCAGCACATGGCCGGCGCCCCGGGAGAGCGCCTCCAGGCCGACGGCTCCCGAGCCGCCGTAGAGGTCCAGCACCCGGATGCCGTGCAGATCGCCCAGCAGCGACCCCCAGGTGGAGAACAGGCCCTCGCGCGCCCGGTCGGAGGTGGGCCGGGTTCCGGTGCCCGGGGGTACGGCCAGGCGGCGTCCGCCGGCTTCTCCGGCGATCACGCGGGTCATGGGGTCCGGCCCTTCGTCACGGTGGGTGGAGCGGCGGCAGCGGAGCCTGCGGCCGCCGGCTCCCACGATGCTGGCTCCCACGATATGGCGTCGGGTGGGCCGCCGGTGGCGCCCCGGGGCGACGGAGAGGGGTGCGACGGCCGGTCCGGGCGGCGTTCGCGGGCCCGGGGGCGAGGGGCGGCCCGTCCGGAGGGTGCGCGCGTGGGCCGGAATCGCGGACCGGGGCAGACGGGCGGGCGGAACGCAGGAGTGACGAGGGCGCGGGCGGCGCCGGGAGGCACGCGGGCGTGCGGACGGCTGCACGGCCTGCCGTCGCCGGCGACTCCCCCGGCCCAACTCGGCCCGGCCGCCCGGGGATCGGCTCCCGCGCGGCGGGGGCCCCGCGCCCGGCCGGACGGCGTGCGCGGGGGTCCGGGCGCCCTCAGCCCTTGTCGAGGTACTGCTCCCGCTCGGCGTCCAGCAGGGCGTCCAACGCGGTGCGCAGCTCCGGGAATCCGCTGAGTTCCGGGTCGTCGGCGACGATCGCCACGGCCTCCTCGCGGGCCGCCGCGATCACCTCCTCGTCCTCGATGACCGCGAGCATCCGCAGGGACGAGCGGACCCCGGACTGTGCCTGGCCGAGAACGTCGCCCTCGCGCCGCTGCTCCAGGTCGATCCGGGACAGTTCGAAGCCGTCGAGCGTGCCGGCGACCGCGTCGAGCCGGGCGCGTGCGGGGCTCGCCTCCGGCATCTCCGTGACCAGCAGGCAGAGTCCGGCGGCGCTGCCCCGGCCGACCCGGCCGCGGAGCTGGTGCAGCTGGGAGACGCCGAAGCGGTCGGCGTCCATGATGACCATCCCGGTGGCGTTGGGGACGTTCACGCCGACCTCGATGACCGTGGTGGCCACCAGCACGTCCACCTCGCCCGCGGCGAAGCGGCGCATCACGTCGTCCTTGGCGTCGGGGTGCATCCTGCCGTGCAGCACCTCCACCCGCAGTCCGCTCAGCGGGCCCTTCACCAGGCGTTCGGCGACGTCCAGCACGGCCAGCGGCGGCCGGCGGTCGGCGCCGTCCTCGGGGGGCGGGCCGTCCGCGGCGTCCTTGCCCGCCGCCTTCCGGGCCGCCGCGTCGTCCTCCTCGTCGCCGATGCGCGGGCACACGACGTACGCCTGGTGGCCGTTCTCCGCCTCCTCCCGCAGCCGCTCCCAGGTGCGTTCCAGGAAGTGCGGCTTGTCCGCGGCCGGTACGACATGGCTGGCGATCGGCGAGCGGCCGGCCGGCAACTGGTCGAGCACCGAGGTCTCCAGGTCGCCGAAGACCGTCATGGCGACGGTGCGCGGGATCGGGGTCGCGGTCATGACCAGCAGGTGGGGCGGCTGCTTGCCCTTGGAGCGCAGGGCGTCGCGCTGTTCGACGCCGAAGCGGTGCTGCTCGTCGACCACGACCAGGCCCAGGTCGTGGAACTGGACCTTGTCCTCGATCAGCGCGTGGGTGCCGATGACGATCCCGGCCTCGCCGGTGGCCAGGTCGAGCAGCGCCCTGCGGCGGGCGGCGGCGCCCATCGAGCCGGTGAGCAGCACGACCCGGGTGGCCTGATCGGCCCCGCCCAGCATGCCGCCCTCGGCCAGTTCGCCCATCATCTCGACGACGGACCGGTGGTGCTGCTGGGCCAGGACCTCGGTCGGCGCGAGCATCGCGGCCTGCCCGCCCGCGTCGACGACGCCGAGCATCGCCCGCAGCGCGACCATGGTCTTGCCGGAGCCGACCTCGCCCTGGAGCAGCCGGTGCATGGGGTGTTCGGTGGCCAGGTCGCCGAAGATCTCCGCGGAGACCTTCCGCTGGCCGTCGGTGAGGGTGAACGGCAGCTTCGCGTCGAAGGCGTCCAGCAGGCCGCCCTCGCGGGGGACCCGGGGCACGGCCGGGACCTGCGCGTCGGCGTACCGCCGCCGGGCCAGGGCGACCTGGAGGACGAACGCCTCGTCCCACTTCAGCCGGGCGCGGGCATCGGCGAGATCGGCCTTGGTGCGCGGCCGGTGGACCTTGCGGAGGGCGTCGGGGAGGGTGCTCAGGCCCCGGTTCTCCCGGAGCGCGGTGGGCAGCGGATCGATGAGATCGCGCCAGCCGTCGGCCTCGAAGGTGTCCAGGAGTGCGCCGAGCGACTTGGCGATCCGCCAGGACGGCAGCTGCTTGCAGGCCGGGTAGAGCGGCAGCAGCTGGTTGGCGAAGCCCTCGACGGCGTCGGTCCCGCTGTCCCGGTCGAGCAGTTCGTAGTCGGGGTGGGCGAGCTGCCGGGTGCGGTTGAAGACCGACACCTTGCCCGCGAACATGCCGCGGCGGCCGGGCAGCAGTTCGCGCTCGTGGTGGTGGGCCGCACGGCCGAAGAACACCAGGGTGAGCGAGCCGCTGCCGTCGGTCACCACGACCTCCAGGCGGACGCCCTTGCCGTGGTTGAAGGTCTTCTTCGCGGCCTTGGCGACCTGGGCGACGACGGTGACGTGCTCGTCCAGGGGCAGGTCGGCGAGCCGGGTCAGCTCGCCGCGCTCGGCGTACCGCCGCGGGTAGTGGTGCAGCAGGTCGCCCACGGTGTGCAGGCCGAGCTGGTCGGCCATCACCTTCGCGGTGTTGCCGCCGACCGTCTTCTTCAGGGATTCATCCAGCGCTGGCACGCAGTCCATTGCACACCATCGGTGTGACAGGACGGGCGCCACGACATGGGCGGGGCGGGAAGCGTGCGGCCGGGCACGGGCGCCGCGCACACCGCGTGGAGGCCGGTGCACGGCTCCGGGGCCGACGGCTGACGTGACGCCGGGGCCGCTGGGCGGGGCCGGCGCCGGGCGTCAGGCTTCCGGCTTCCGGCTTCCGGCTTCCGGCTTCCGCACCGACGGCTGACACCACGACGGGCCGCTCCGGGGCGGGCCGGCGTCCGGACCGACGGCTCACGCGCCGCCGGGGGCGCCTCACTCGACGCCGATGAGCAGCGGCACGGTCGGCTGGCCGCCCCGGTAGACCACCGTGTCGACGGCGAGATGGTGCTCGCGGACGTGCGCCTGGAGGCGGTCGGCCAGATCGTCGGGGATCCCGGACCCCAGGACGAGGGTCACCATCTCCCCGCCCGCGGCCAGCATCCGGTCCAGGACGGTGGCGGCGGTTCCGGCCAGGTCGGGCCCGATGACCGCCACATCGCCGTCGATCAGGCCGAGGACGTCCCCGGCCTGGCAGACCCCGGCCATCGTCCACGACTGGGCCTCCGCGACGGCCAGTTCGGCGTGCCGGGTGGCACCGGCGGCGGCGGTCATGGCGACGACGTCCTCGTCGAAGCGGCGGCCGGGCTGGTGCACGGCGAGGGCGGCGATGCCCTGGACGCTGGAGCGGGTGGGGATCAGCGCCACCCGGACTCCCTCGGCGCGGGCCTGCTCGGCCGCGGCCGCCGCGGTGTGCCGCAGCTCCCCGTCGTTGGGCAGCAGGACGACCTCGTGGGCGTGCGCCCGGCGGATGGCCTGCACGAGTTCGTCCCCGGCGGGCCGCTCCCCGGGACGGCAGGACACCACGTCCGCGCCGGCCTCGCGGCACAGCGCGGCGAGCCCTTCGCCGGGGACGACGGCGACGACCGCGCGCTGTTCCCGCTCCCCGCGCCGCTCCGGGCCGGCGACGGAGCCCGCCGGGGCCGTGCCCGCCACGGTGTCCGCGGGGCGGACCGGGGCGGCAGGAGCGAAGTGGGTGATGGCGATCCGGTACGGCCGCCCGGCGACGACCCCGGCCTCCACGGCGGCGCCCGCGTCGTCGACGTGCACATGGACGTTCCACAGCCCGTCCCCGCCGACCACGACGAGGGAGTCACCGAGCGCGTCCAGGGTCCCGCGCAGGGTGGCGACGGCCTCGTCCGACGCCTCCAGCAGGTAGATCACCTCGTACGCGGGGCCCGGGCGGGGCTCCTCGCCGGGCCGCCCGGGAACGGGCTGCCCCGGGACGGAGAGCGCGGGACCGCAGGGCACGGCGGGGGCGCCCGGGGCGGGGTGCGGTGACGCGGGCCGGTGCGGCCGGGTGTGCGGGCCGCCCGGGAGCCCCATCGGCAGTTCTCCGGACACCGCCTCCGCGAGCGCCCGCAGCACGGCCACCAGGCCGCTGCCGCCCGCGTCCACGACGCCCGCGCGCGCCAGCACGTCCAGTTGTCCGGGGGTGGCGTCCAGTGCGGCGCACGCCCCTTCGTACGCCGCGCGCGCCACGGCGCCGGCGCTGCCCTCGGCCCGCCCGGCCGCGTCGGCGGCGGCGGTGGCCACGGTCAGCACGGTGCCCTCCACGGGGTGGGCCACCGCGCGGTAGGCCGATTGCGCGGCCCGCCGGAGCGCGCGGCGCAGGGCGTCCGCGGCGGGGTCCGGCCCCGGGCCCGTCGCCGGAGAAGCGGCCGGGGCCGCCTCGGCGTCCGTAAGGGTGCCGGTGGTCCGTGCGGGGGCCGCGGTGTCCGGGAGCGAGGCCGCGTCGTCCGTCCCCTCCTCCGGCGGACTCCCCGCGGAGGGAGCGGTTCCGGACTCCGGGTGACGGTCCGCTCCGGGGTGCCCGTCGGCCAGGACCTCCGCCATCCCCCGCAGCAGCTGCGCGAGAATGGTGCCGGAGTTGCCGCGCGCCCCGATCAGCGCGCCGTGCGCCATCGCGCGGACCGCGTCGGCCAGGACCGGGCCGGTGCCGTCGGGCGCCGTGTCCCCGGTGGCGAACACCGCGTCCACCGCGCGGGCCGCCGACTCGACGGTCAGATAGAGGTTGGTGCCGGTGTCACCGTCCGCGACCGGATAGACATTGATCGCGTCCAGCCCCTCGCGGGCCTGCCCCAGCTCCTCGAGAGCCAGCTCGCACCACGTGCGCACCGTCGTGGCGTCGAGGGTGTGCGGCACCTGCGTCCTCCTCGGGCCGGGCGGAAGAATTGCCACCGCAGAGTAGTCGCGGGACCGGGGAACGGCCGGGGCGGGGGCCCGGGCCGCCATGGTAGTTTCGTTGTACGGGAGCGGTCGTTGTATGCTGCTCCGGTTGCCCGATGAGAATCGGGCCATTCCCACCCTGGCACCGCCGGTCATCACTGATCTCGGCGCGCCGGGATTCACCGTAAGTGCATCTGAAGTCTTTGGAGTGACCCGTGGCTGCCAACTGCGACGTCTGCGGCAAGGGGCCGGGCTTCGGCAACAACATTTCGCACTCGCACCGCCGCACTCGCCGTCGTTGGAACCCCAACATCCAGACGGTGCGCGCTGTGGTCGGGCGGACGCCGAAGCGGCTCAACGTCTGCACCTCGTGCATCAAGGCCGGCAAGGTCTCGCGCTGACGTTCCCGTCGTAGCGCAGCCTTCGCCGGTTGCCGGAGCCGGTCCACTGAGGAGTGGGCCGGCTTTCTGCTGTTCCCGCGCGGTTCCGTGCTCGCCGAGGCGTGGTCCCTCCGGACGCGGTCTCCCCGCCTCCGTCCGGCCGCTTCCGTGCTTATCCCCGCGGCGGCGCACCCGGGTGCACCGCCACGGGGCCCGGGGCCGAGGCCGGGCCCCGGCCAACCGTCCTCAGCGCCACCGCCAGGCGTGATCCACCGGGCCGATGCCCTCGCCCAGCGGGAAGCCCGCGGCGATCGCGCCGGTCACGTACTCCTTGGCGTCGGCCACCGCCTCCGGCACCGTCCGCCCCGTCGCCAGCCGCGCGGCGACGGCGCTCGCCAGCGTGCAGCCGGTGCCGTGGGTGTGCCGGTTGTCGTGGCGCACCGACCGCAGCCAGTGCTCCTCCGCGCCGTCGGTGAGCAGGTCCACCGCGTCGCCCCCGAGGTGCCCGCCCTTGATCAGCGCCCAGCGCGGTCCG
This sequence comes from Streptomyces sp. NPDC001922, assembly GCF_042891165.1. Classification (NCBI taxonomy): domain Bacteria; kingdom Bacillati; phylum Actinomycetota; class Actinomycetes; order Kitasatosporales; family Streptomycetaceae; genus Streptomyces; species Streptomyces sp. NPDC001922. The sequence continues at coordinate 144,430 of NZ_JBIASV010000006.1, forward strand.
AAGGCGAGGACCGCGTCCGCCGCGCGGCGCAGGTCCGCCTCCTCCTCGACCCGGACTCCGGTGAGCTGGGCGACCTCGTCCAGGTTGGGGGTGGCGACGGTGGCGGCCGGCAGCAGCTTCGTCCGCACCGAGTCGAGCGCCGACGCGGCGAGCAGCGGGTCACCGTGCTTGGAGACCCCGACCGGGTCCACCACGACCGGGACTCCCACCTCGGCGAGGAGTCCGGCGACGGTCTCGACGAGTTCGGCCGAGGCGAGCATTCCGGTCTTGACCGCGTCCACCCCGATGTCGTCGACGACGCTGCGGAACTGGGACCGTACGGCGTCGGGCGGCAGCTCCCACGCGCCCTGTACGCCCTGTGAGTTCTGTGCCGTGACCGCGGTGACCACACTCATGCCGTGCGTGCCGAGGGCGAGCATCGCCTTCAGGTCGGCCTGGATGCCCGCGCCGCCGCCGGAGTCGGATCCGGCGACGGTGAGGACGCGGGGCGGGGTCTTCCGGGGCAGCTGCGGGTCCGTCTCCATGGGCCCGAATCTACTGGGCGTCCTCGATGTCGCCGAAATGGTCCCAGCCGGCCTTGTCCCAGGGCGCCCCGTCCACCGTCACCTGCGGCAGCGCCGAGGGGTTGAGCACCTCGCCGATCACCTGCCACCGCGCGGGGAGCTTCACGTCCTGCGGGAAGGTCGCCACGATGGCGTGGTCCTCCCCGCCGCCGAGCACCCAGGTCAGCGGATCCACCCCGACGGCCTGCCCGATGTCGGACATCTGCGTGGGGACGTCGATCGCGGCCGAGCGCAGGTCGATCCGGACCTTGCTGGCCACCGCGATGTGCCCCAGGTCGGCGACGAGGCCGTCGCTGATGTCCGTCATCGCCGTGGCGCCGAGCCCCGCGGCGGCCGGACCGGCGTGGTACGGCGGCTCGGGCCGGCGGTGTGCCTCGACGAACGCGCGCGGGGAGCGGAATCCCCGGGAGAGCACCGCGTGTCCGGCGGCGGACCAGCCGAGCCAGCCGGTCACCGCGACCACGTCGCCGGGCTGTGCACCGGCCCGGGTGACCGGCTCGTGGTTGCGCATGTCGCCCAGCGCGGTGATGGCGACGGTGATGTCGTCCCCGCGGACCACGTCACCGCCGACCACGGCCGCGCCCGCCACCTGGCACTCGTCCCGGATGCCGTCCATCAGCTCCACGGGCCAGGTCACCGGGAGTTCGGCGGGGACCACCAGGCCGACGAGCAGGGCGGTGGGGACGGCGCCCATGGCGGCGATGTCGGCGAGGTTCTGGGCCGCGCTCTTGCGGCCGACGTCGTAGGCGGTGGACCAGTCGCGGCGGAAGTGCCGGCCCTCCAGCAGTACGTCGGTGCTGGCCACGACCCGGCGGTCCGGTGCCGCGATCACCGCGGCGTCGTCGCCGGGACCGAGCCGTACGGCGGGGGTGGTGGTGAGCCGTGAGGTGAGCTCCCTGATGAGCCCGAACTCCCCCAACTCGCCCACGGTGCCCTTCATCGGTGTGCCCCTTCTGCCCCAGTGCGATTGCCCTCGCGGCCCGGCAGTGGTGCCGGGGCCGTCAACCTGTCCTTGCTGTCCACGGCTCCGAGCACGCCGACGGCTGCGCGGGTCTCCCCCTGCCGCTCGGCGACGCGGTACCGTGGCGTCCCTTCTCCCCACATGATCCTCGTGGCCGCCCTGGAGGTTCCGTGGTACAGGCGTACATCCTGATCCAGACCGAGGTCGGCAAGGCGTCGACCGTAGCCGAGACGATCGGTGCGATCCCGGGGGTGATCCAGGCCGAGGACGTGACCGGACCGTATGACGTCATCGTGCGCGCGCAGGCCGAAACCGTCGATGAACTGGGTCGCATGGTGGTCGCGAAAGTCCAGCAAGTGGACGGCATCACGCGTACGCTGACCTGCCCGGTGGTCCATCTGTAGCCCCCGTCTATGCTCGGCCGGTGAGCGCTTTTCCTCGCCGGATCCTCTGCCTGCCCGCCGCCGCCCTGCTGACCGCCGCCGCCGGCTGTTCCTTCTCCGACAGCGACGGCACCCGTCCGGTTCCCACCCCGTCGGCCGCGGCCGCCGGGATGTGCCGGACGCTCCAGGGGCATCTGCCCGGCACCGTCGACGGGCTCGACCGGAGTTCCGCCGGGCCCGATTCGGACTTCGCCGCCGACTGGGGCGACCCCGCGGTGCAACTGCGCTGCGGGGTGGCCCGGCCCACCGTGCTGACGCCCGGGAGCGAACATTACAACCCCACGGCGGACGCGGTGGATGTCAACGGCGTCACCTGGCTGCTGGAGAAGCAGGACGACGGTTACCGGTTCACCACCACCGGGCGCAAGGCCTTCGTCGAGCTGACCGTGCCGGGGAAGTACGCCCCCGAGGTCAATGCGCTGACCGATCTCGCGGGTGCCGTGAAGAAGAGCGTGCCGAGCGAGCTCTAGGCCCGCGCCCTCCCCGACAGGTCGTCCGGGCCGTACGTCACGGAACCGGTGGCGGGCGGGGGCACCGTCGCCCACCGCCCGCGCGCGGGTTCAGCGCAGTCCGGTCGGGCGGCGCAGCGCGGCCTGGATGAGCCGGTCCACCAGCTCGGCGTAGCTCACACCGCTCTCCTGCCACATCCGGGGGTACATGGAGATCGGCGTGAAGCCCGGCATGGTGTTGATCTCGTTGATCACGAACTCCCCGTCGTCCTGCAGGAAGAAGTCCGCACGGACCAGACCCTCGCAGGAGACGGCGTCGAAGGCCCGGACGGCGAGCTCCTGGACCCGGGCGGTCTGCTCCTCGGTGAGCGGCGCGGGCACCAGGCCGGCGGCGGAGTCGATGTACTTGGCCTCGAAGTCGTAGAAGTCGTGCGACTCCACCGGCGGGATCTCGGCGGGAACGCTCGCCCGCGGCCCGTCCTCGAACTCCAGGACGCCGCACTCGATCTCCCGGCCGCGCAGCAGCGACTCCACGATGACCTTGGGGTCGTGGCGGCGGGCCTCCTCGACGGCCGCCTCCAGGTCCTCCAGGCGGTCCACCTTGGTGATGCCCATGGAGGAGCCGGCCCGCGCGGGCTTGATGAACAGCGGCCAGCCGTGCTCGGCGGCGAAGTCCACGATCCGCTTCCGGGCGGCGGACGGGTCCTGCTCCCACTCGCGCGGCCGGACCACCTCGTAGGGGCCGACGGGGAGCCCGAAGCCGGTGAACACCCGCTTCATGTACTCCTTGTCCATGCCGACGGCGGACGCGAGCACTCCGGCGCCGACGTACGGCACCCCGGAGAGCTCCAGCATCCCCTGGAGGGTGCCGTCCTCGCCGTACGGCCCGTGCAGCACCGGGAAGACGACGTCGACCTCGCCGAGCACCTTGGGCACCGCACCGGGCTCGCTGTAGACGACCTCACGGCTGCCCGGGTCGACCGGGAGCACCACGGCGCCCTCCCCCGGCTCGGTGAGCTGCTCCACGCTGGGCAGCTTCCGCTCGGTGATCGCCATCCGCTCGGGGGCGTCGGCGGTCAGCGCCCAGCGCCCGTCGGTGGTGATGCCGATGGGCAGCACCTCGTACCGGGAGCGGTCGATGGCGCGGAGCACGGCCCCGGCGGTGACCACGGAGATGGCGTGCTCCGAGCTGCGCCCGCCGAACACGACGGCGACGCGCGGCTTGCGGGCGGGGCTGGGGGAAGAGGACTCGCTGCTCATATCGCGTTGAGATTACCTTGCCTGAACTCGGTGGTCCGGGGGCCGTCCCCCCGGAATGTCGCGGTGGTGCGGGCGGATGCGATCCACCCCACCGGGTGCCGCTCCCCCGTCCCGGCCCGCCCGTGGGACGGGTCCTAGTGCCGTTCCGCCTTGGCGCTGCGGCCCATGAGCTCCTTGAGCGCCACGAGCGGTGCCTTGCCCTCGTGCACGATGCCGACGACGGTCTCGGTGAGCGGCATCTCGACCTCGTGCCGGCGGGCCAGATCGAGTACGGACTGGCAGGACTTGACGCCCTCGGCGGTCTGCGCGGTGGCCGCGATGGTCTCCTCCAGGGTCATGCCCCGGCCGAGGTTGGTGCCGAACGTGTGGTTGCGGGACAGCGGGGAGGAGCAGGTGGCGACCAGGTCGCCCATGCCCGCCAGGCCCGCGAAGGTGTGGGCGTCGGCGCCCATCGCCAGCCCCAGCCGGGTCGTCTCGGCGAGACCGCGGGTGATCAGCGAGGCCTTGGCGTTGTCGCCCAGGCCCATGCCGTCCGCGATGCCGACGGCGAGCGCGATGACGTTCTTCACGGCGCCGCCCAGCTCGCAGCCGACGACGTCGGTGTTGGTGTAGGGCCGGAAGTAGGGGGTGTGGCAGGCGGTCTGGAGCCGCTTGGCCACCGCCTCGTCGGCGCAGGCGACGACCGCCGCGGCGGGCTGCCGGGCCGCGATCTCGCGGGCGAGGTTGGGGCCGGTGAGCACCGCGACCCGCCGCCGGACGTCCTCGGGGCCGGCGCCGCCGGGCGCCTTGCCGACCACTTCCTCGACGACCTCGCTCATCCGCTTGGCGGTGCCGAGTTCGACGCCCTTCATCAGGCTGACGAAGACGGTGTCGGCCGGGAGCAGCGGCGCCCAGTCGGCGAGGTTGCCGCGGAGGGTCTGGGAGGGCACGGCGAGCACCGTGAACTCGGCACCGCGGGCGGCCTCGGCGGGGTCGCTGGTGGCCCGGACGGAGGCGGGCAGCACGGCACCGGGCAGGTAGTCGGGGTTGGTGCGGCCGGTGTTGATGGTCTCGGCCAGCTCGGGGCGGCGGCCCCAGAGCGTCACGTCGCAGCCCGCGTCCCCGAGGATCATCGCGAAGGCGGTACCCCAGGAGCCGGCGCCGTAGACGGCGCAGCGCGTCACGGGGTTCCCCCCTGTTCCTCGGCCTTGAGCTGCTGGGTCTTCTGCCGCTGCTCCGCGCGCGCCGTGCGGTGGTCGTACGTCTCGGCGGGGGCCGGCTCGCCGCGCACCTCGGCGAGCAGCTCGGTGACGGCGGCCATGATCGTGTCGGTGGCGGCGCGCAGCACCTCGGCGGTGGGCTCCATGCCGTAGTAGGCGGAGAGGTCCACCGGGGGTCCGGCCTGCACCCGCAGCGTCTTGCGCGGCAGGAGGCGGAGCTTGTCCTCCTTGGCGTACGGCGGCATGGCGTGGTTGGCGCCCCACTGGGCGACCGGGATGACCGGCGCCTTGGTCTCCAGCGCGACGCGGGCCGCGCCGGTCTTGCCCTGCATCGGCCAGTGGTCGGGGTCGCGGGTGAGGGTGCCCTCGGGGTAGAAGGCGACGCACTCGCCGCGGTCGATCGCGTCGATGGCGGCCCGGAAGGCACTGACGGCGTCGCTGGACTCGCGGTAGACGGGGATCTGGCCGGTGCCCCGCAGCATCATGCCGACGAACGGGGTCCGGAAAAGGCCGGCCTTCGCGAGGAATCGCGGGACGCGTCCGGTGTTGTACTGAAAGTGCGCGTAGGAGAGCGGGTCGAGATACGAGTTGTGGTTGACCGCGGTGATGAATCCGCCGTCGGCCGGAATGTGCTCCATTCCACGCCAGTCCCGTTTGAACAGCACCACCAGCGGCGGTTTTGCGATGACCGCGGCCAAGCGGTACCAGAAGCCGATTCTGCGGCGGGACACTCGGACACCCTCCTCGTGGGACCTGCTGAGCTGCGGACGGGCAGCCGCACAAGTGTCGCCCCAGGTCCCCGGTCTGTCGAGAACACCGTAACCCCGGTCCTCCCGGGCGGCTGCGGCAGCAGGCGAGAATGAGGCCGATGCGAAGAATCGGAAAGGGCGTCGCGGGCGGCGCGTGGTCGCTGGTGGTTCCGCTGAAGCCGCTGGCCCGGGCCAAGAGCAGGCTGGCCGGCGCGACGGGCGACGGGCTGCGGCCGGGTCTCGCGCTGGCGTTCGCGCAGGACACCGTGGCGGCGGCGCTGGCCTGCTCCGAGGTCGGGGATGTGGTGGTCGTCACGGACGATCCGCTGGCGGGGGCGGAGCTGACGGCGCTGGGCGCCCGTACCGTGCCCGACCGGCCGGCCGGCTCCGGCGGGGTCCCGGCGGACGGTCTGAACGCGGCGCTCGCCCACGGCGCCCGTACGGTCCGCCGGGTGCGCCCGGCGGCCCCGGTGGCGGCGCTCAACGCGGACCTGCCGGCACTGCGCCCCGGTGAACTCGCGCGGGTTCTGGCCGCGGCGGCCGCATTTCCCCGGGCATTTCTGGCGGATGCGGCAGGAGTGGGGACGACATTCCTCTCGGCGGCCCCGGGGGTGGAGCTGGAACCGGTATTCGGCGGCCCGTCACGGGCGCGGCACCGGGCCTCGGGGGCGGTGGAAATCACGCTGTCCGGTGTCGATTCCGTACGCCGGGACGTGGACACCGGTGAGGATCTGCGCACGGCGCTGGCGCTGGGGGTGGGACCGCGCACGGCAGCCGTGGCGGCCGGACTGCTCATCCCCGAATAACGGACAGCCGGTCCGGGCGGAATGCGCGGCGGAAAGGCGAGGGCGGGCGGGCGCCGCGGATTGCCCCCAGCCCGTAGGCTGGTGCCCATGCAGGCGACCGCTTATACGTACGACTCCGATACCCGCACGGGCAGTGTGCTGCTCGACGACGGCACCCCGGTGCCGTTCGGGGCCGAGGCCTTCGACGCCGGCGGGCTGCTGCTGCTGCGGCCGGGCCAGCGGGTGCGGATCGACGTGGAGGGCGAGGGCGAGGGGCGCCGGATCACCCTGGTGACCCTGCAGACGCTCTGACCGAAGGCGTTCGAGCCGCAGGCGCCCAGCACGCCCGAACGGGGCGGGGACACCGGGCGCCCGGTGCCGCCGGCCGCCCGCCACGGGTGCGGACACACCGCGGGCCGGGCTCCCCGGAGGGAGTCCGGCCCGGCGCGTGAGGTGCTACTTCTTCCTCGCGGTCGTCTTCTTGGCGGTGGTCTTGCGGGCGCTGGCCTTGCGGGCGGGGGCCTTCTTCGCCGCGGCCTTCTTGGCCGGTGCCGTCTTCTTGGCGGTGGCCTTCTTCGCGGCGGTCTTCTTGGCCGCGGTCTTCTTCGCTGCGGTCTTCTTCGCCGTCGTCGTCTTCTTCGCCGCTGCCTTCTTGGCCGCGGTGGCCTTCTTCGCCACGGTCTTCTTGGCCGCGGTCCGCTTCGCCGCCGCCTTCTTGGCCGCCGCCTTCTTGGTGGTGGCCTTCTTGGCGGTAACCCCTCCGCTGAGGCTGCCCTTGGGGGCCTTCTTCACCGAGACCTCGCCGCCCTTGGGCAGCTTCTTCGTCCCGGCCACCAGGTCCTTGAAGCCCTGGCCTGCACGGAAGCGGGGCACCGAGGTCTTCTTGACCCGGACGCGCTCGCCGGTCTGCGGGTTCCGGGCGTACCGGGCGGGGCGGTCCACCTTCTCGAACGATCCGAAGCCGGTGACGGAGACCCGTTCCCCGGCGACAACTGAACGCACCATGGCGTCCAGAACCGCGTCGACAGCATCGGCGGCCTGCTGCCGCCCGCCGAGCTTGTCGGCAATTGCTTCTACGAGCTGCGCCTTGTTCACGTCTTCCCCTTCGGAGACATTGCCGGAACGAAAGTGTTCAAGCTTTTTCGCACGTTAGGCAGATATATACCGCAAATCAAACACGAAACGGGCTAATCACCCTTGTGCCGCAACGAACTCGACCGGCACGGAGTTCCGTCGGCCTCAGCCGCCTTCGGGGAAACGACCTTCGTCGAGGTCCTTCATGAACCGGTCCAGACGGCTTGCCGCTCGGGCGAGATCATGCTTCGCCCCCGCCGTGATGACCAGCAGCTTCCGGGACAGCGCCATCCGTACGCCCTCCGGGACTTGCAGCGAGCGCACCCTGCTGTGCGCTTCCTTGAGCCGGGCGGCGACGGCCTCGTAGAGCTCGAGTTGGCTGTCGCGTTCCATGCACCGATTGTGCCATCTGCGGCGAGTTGTCGCTTGATGGGGCCCCAACAGTGTCCCGGAACGCCGGAGCGCCCCCTGTCGGTCGACAGGGGGCGCTCCGGGTGGTGCGGGACGGATCAGACCACCACCGTGCGGGGCTTGAACGCGGGCCGCGCGGCCTCGTAGGCGGCGATGTCGGCCTCGTTCTTCAGGGTGAGGCTGATGTCGTCCAGCCCCTCCAGCAGCCGCCAGCGGGCGTTCTCGTCCAGTTCGAACTCCGCGGTCAGCACGGAGCCGTCGGGGCGCGGCGCGCGGACCTGGCGTTCGACCAGGTCGACGGTGATCTCGACGGCCGGGTCGGCCTCGGTCAGCTCCCACAGCCGGTCCACCGTCTCCTGCGGCAGCAGGACGGTGAGCAGGCCGTTCTTGAGCGAGTTGCCGCGGAAGATGTCCGCGAAGCGGGACGAGACGACGGCCTTGAAGCCGAAGTTCTGCAGCGCCCAGACGGCGTGTTCACGGGAGGAGCCGGTGCCGAAGTCGGGGCCCGCGACCAGCACGGTCGCCCCCTGCCGCTCGGGCCGGTTCAGCACGAACTCGGGGTCCTTCCGCCAGGCCTCGAACAGCCCGTCCTCGAATCCGTCCCGGGTGACCTTCTTCAGCCAGTGGGCGGGGATGATCTGGTCGGTGTCGACATTGCTGCGGCGCAGCGGGACGGCCCGGCCGGTGTGCGTGGTGAAAGCTTCCATGGTTTCTCAGGCCCCCACGGGAACGGTTGCGGCGACGTCGGACAGATCGGCCGGGGACGCGAGGTGCCCCAGGACCGCGGTGGCGGCGGCGACCTGCGGGGAGACCAGATGGGTGCGGCCGCCCTTGCCCTGCCGCCCCTCGAAGTTCCGGTTGGAGGTGGAGGCGGAGCGCTCCCCCGGAGCCAGCTGGTCGGGGTTCATGCCCAGGCACATGGAGCAGCCCGCGTGCCGCCATTCGGCGCCGGCCGCGGTGAACACCTTGTCCAGCCCCTCCTCGACGGCCTGCAGCGCGACCCGCACCGAGCCGGGGACGACCAACATCCGGACGCCCTCGGCGACCTGGCGCCCCTCGAGGATCGAGGCGGCGGAGCGCAGGTCCTCGATCCGCCCGTTGGTGCAGGAGCCTACGAACACGGTGTCCACGGAGATCTCGCGGAGCGGCTGACCGGCTGTCAACCCCATGTAGTCCAGGGCCTTTTCGGCGGCGTAGCGCTCCGAGGCGTCCTCGTACGAAGCGGGGTCGGGCACCGCGGCCGACAGCGGCGCGCCCTGGCCCGGGTTGGTGCCCCAGGTGACGAACGGCGCCAGCTCGGTGGCGTCGATGACGACCTCGTGGTCGAAGACGGCGTCGGCGTCGGAGCGCAGGGTCTTCCAGTACGCGACGGCGGCGTCCCAGTCCTCCCCCTGCGGGGCGTGGTCGCGGCCGCGCAGGTAGTCGAAGGTGGTCTCGTCCGGGGCGATCATGCCTGCCCGGGCGCCGGCCTCGATCGACATGTTGCAGATGGTCATCCGGGATTCCATCGAGAGCTTCTCGATGGCGGAGCCGCGGTACTCCAGGACGTAGCCCTGGCCGCCGCCGGTGCCGATGCGGGCGATGATCGCCAGGATGAGGTCCTTGGCGGTGACGCCGTCGGGGAGCTCGCCCTCCACGGTGATCGCCATGGTCTTGAAGGGGGCCAGCGGCAGCGTCTGGGTGGCCAGCACGTGCTCGACCTGGCTGGTCCCGATGCCGAAGGCCAGCGCGCCGAACGCGCCGTGCGTGGAGGTGTGGCTGTCGCCGCAGACCACGGTGGTGCCCGGCTGGGTCAGCCCCAGCTGCGGTCCCACGACGTGGACGACGCCCTGCTCGACGTCGCCGAGCGGGTGCAGCCGCACGCCGAAGTCCGCGCAGTTCTTACGCAGCGTCTCCAACTGAGTACGGGAGACCGGGTCGGCGATCGGCTTGTCGATGTCGAGGGTGGGGGTGTTGTGGTCCTCGGTGGCGATGGTGAGGTCGGTGCGGCGCACCCGGCGACCGTCCTTGCGGAGGCCGTCGAAGGCCTGCGGGCTGGTCACCTCGTGCAGCAGGTGCAGATCGATGAAGAGGAGGTCGGGCTCGCCCTCGGCGCGCCGGACGACATGGTCGTCCCAGACCTTCTCCGCCAGTGTCCGTCCCATCGCTTCCCTCCGGCCGGCCGCATTGCCGGCCCCGCTCGATTCCCTGTGCCCCGCCCGAACCCCCAGTGACGGGTGGGGCGTACGGGTCGTGGTCCACGGCCCGCCCTTCCCAGAGTGACGGGTTCCGCAGAAAATTGAACTTGCGTTTCACAGAGTGAGACGCGAGTATCGTTGCATGGACAACTCTAGCGGCGTCGGCGTTCTCGACAAGGCAGCGCTGGTACTGAGCGCTCTGGAGTCCGGTCCGGCCACCCTCGCCGGGCTGGTCGCGGCGACCGGTCTCGCGCGCCCCACGGCCCACCGGCTCGCGGTGGCACTGGAACATCACCGGATCGTGGCCAGGGACATGCAGGGCCGGTTCATCCTGGGCCCGCGCCTGGCCGAGCTGGCCGCGGCGGCGGGCGAGGACCGGCTGCTCGCCACGGCCGGACCGGTCCTCACCCACCTGCGGGACGTGACCGGCGAGAGCGCGCAGCTCTACCGGCGCCAGGGCGACATGCGCATCTGTGTGGCGGCGGCGGAGCGGCTGTCCGGACTGCGGGACACCGTGCCGGTCGGCTCCACCCTGCCGATGAAGGCCGGGTCGGCGGCCCAGATCCTGATGGCCTGGGAGGAGCCGGAGCGGCTGCACCGGGGTCTGCAGGGTGCCCGGTTCACCGCGACGGCGCTCTCCGGCGTCCGGCGGCGGGGCTGGGCCCAGTCGATCGGCGAGCGGGAGCCGGGCGTGGCCTCGGTCTCCGCGCCGGTGCGCGGGCCGTCGAACCGCGTGGTGGCCGCCGTCTCGGTCTCCGGACCGATCGAGCGGCTGACCCGGCACCCGGGCCGGATGCACGCCCAGGCCGTGATCGACGCGGCGGGCCGGCTGAGCGAGGCCCTGCGCCGCTCGGGCTGAGGCTTTCGCCAATGCGGTGTGCGATGTCCGGGCTGCCGCACGACGTCCCGGACCGCACCGCCCTGGCGCGCTGACCTGGCGCGCTGACCGGCGGAAAGCCGGCCCGCGGGGTCGAGGGCCGCCCACCCGTGTCCGTTCGCGCCGCCACCCTGAGCCGACCACCGGGCATCCCGGTCCATGGCCGCCCCGGCACGGCGGCGGTCGGCGCGCCCGGGAGAGCGACCGGAACTCGGAAGGGCGTCCGGAACCGGTCCCGGACATGCGAAAGCCCCTCCGCGAGGAGGGGCTTTCGTTGCGTACCCCCGACCGGATTCGAACCGGCGCTACCGCCTTGAGAGGGCGGCGTGCTAGGCCGCTACACAACGGGGGCTTGAGCTGGGGTACCAGGACTCGAACCTAGACTAACTGAACCAGAATCAGCCGGGCTGCCAATTACCCCATACCCCATGGGGCGCGCAAAAGCCTCCCACCATGATGCGGGAGGCTCCCACGTACCTGTACCCCCGACCGGATTCGAACCGGCGCTACCGCCTTGAGAGGGCGGCGTGCTAGGCCGCTACACAACGGGGGCCCTGGCGATCCTTGTCTCGTCGCCGCCTCCGGGAGCGACCCGGATGGTGACGGAAGGAAAGGATCTGTACCCCCGACCGGATTCGAACCGGCGCTACCGCCTTGAGAGGGCGGCGTGCTAGGCCGCTACACAACGGGGGCTCAGCACTGCTGATCAAGAGATGCGCTGGGCGTATCTCTCGCTGGGGTACCAGGACTCGAACCTAGACTAAGTGAACCAGAATCACTCGTGCTGCCAATTACACCATACCCCACCAAAACGCAACCCCCTGGGGGGCTTTGTTTGGGTTACGCCTCCCGGTCCGGCCTTTTCGGCCCGCTCGGGCGGCGCAGGAAGAACATTACCCGATGGTGGACGGCGCTCCAAAACGCGTATCGCCACGCAGCAGCGCGGGGAGCTGGGCAAGGCCGGTGATCCGCGGCAGCCCGCTCGCGTCACCGGTGTCCGCGCGGTCCAGCCAGATGCCGAGGAGCCCGGCCTCGGTGGCCCCGCGGGCGTCGACATCGGCCCGGTCGCCCACGTACGCCACCTGCTCCGGGGGCAGGCCGAGCGCATCGCAGCCCGCGAGGAACGCCTCGGCCGCGGGCTTGGCGCAGCCCAGTTCGTCGGCGCAGAGCAGTACCTCGAAGCGGTCGCGGAGCCCGAGGATCCGCAGCTTGCGGTCCTGGTTGGGGAGGCTGGAGTTGGAGACGACGCCGTGCCGGTAGCCGTCGGCCAGGGCGTCGAGCGCGGGGAGGGTGTCCGGGAACAGCGTCCAGGCCGCCTCGTAGTGCTCGATGTACCGGCCGAACCAGGCGTCGGCCTCGTCGTCCGGGAGCGGTTCGCCGAGGAAGCCCCGGGCCCGCTCGCGGCGGTGCTCCAGAAATCCGAGCTCCCCGGCGAGGAAGCGGCCGAAGGCGCTCTCCATGACCTCGCCCCAGAGCCGCAGGGCGTGCTCCTCGCCCTCCTGGGCGGCGAGCAGACCCTCGGCCGCCAGGTGCCGGAGCGCACCGGTCCGGTCGGATCCCGTGTAGTCGAAGAGGGTGTCGTCGATGTCCCAGAGCACCGCACGGATCGCCATGCGGCCGACGCTACCGCGAGCGGGCGGCCGGCCGTACCCCCCGGCAGGCCGCCCCGGAGGGCGGACGTCGGTGGGTGCGACTACGGGATCACCTCGGCGCGGACCGTCTTGCCCGGGGCGCCCGGGCGGGGGACGACCTCCCAGCGGGCCGCCAGCCGCGAGACCAGCCACAGTCCGCGGCCGGACTCCGCCTCCGGGCCGGGCTCGGACACCTCGGTGGGCGGCAGGCACTCGCCGCGGGCGTCGCTGACCTCGATCCGTACGCACTCCGGGCCGGCCGTGAGGACGAGCCGGAAGTCGCGGCCGGGGACGTGGCCGTGCCGGACGGCGTTGCCGGTGAGCTCGGCGACGATCAGGGTCACGGCGTCGTTCAGCCGGGTGCCGTGCGGATACCCCCAGTCGTCCAGCCGCTGCGCCGCGAGCCGTCGCGCCAGGCGCGCGCCACGGGGCGTGGAGGTGAAGGACATGGCGAAGTGGTGTGAGGGTGTGGGGAATTCGGCGCCCGCAGCAGCCGGGACGCACTCGGACGAGGGAGATCGGGTGGTCATGCCCCCGAGCCTGGTCGGAGACACCTAGCGTCACCAGTGACGACACCCTTACACAGCGTGGCTGTCCAGCGGGGGCCGCCCGCTGTCGGGCACGGAAAGGGGAGGCTGATGACGCGGATTCCGGAGCAGGGCGGGGCGGCGCAGCGGGAGGACCCGGCCGATGAGCTGCTGCGGTCCTTCGGCCGGCAGTTCAAGATCTTCCGGGAGAAGGCCGGACTCACCCAGGCCGAGGCGGGCAAGCAGCTCGGCTACGGCGAGGCGCTGATCGCAGCGGTGGAGCAGGGCCGCCGGATCGCCCGCCCGGAGCTGATCGAGCTGGCGGACGAGGTCCTGGACGCGGGCGGGGTGCTGCTCGCGCGGAAGAAGGAGGTGAGCCGGGCCCGGTATCCGGCGTTCTTCCGGGATGCGGCGCGGATCGAGGAGGAGGCGCTTGAGTTCCACGACTATGCGCTTCTGGTGGTCCCAGGGCTGCTCCAGACCGAGGACTACGCGCGGACCATGTTCACGGTTCGGCGCCCTCGGCGCGCCGAGGGCGAGATCGAGCAGATGGTCGCAGCCCGGCTGGCGCGTCATGCCATCTTCGATCGCAAGCCCGCACCCACGCTTAGCTTTGTGATCGAGGAGGCTGTGCTCCAGCGACCCTTCGGCGGGGTTCAGGTGTTGCGGGGACAACTGGAACAGCTGCTGCTTGTCGGGGACAACCCGAATGTCGAGATCCAGGTGATGCCGACCCGAGTGACCGATCACGCGGGTGTGGACGGCCCGTTCACCCTGATGACCCCGAAGGGCGGGGAGCAGGTGGGCTACCTGGAGAGTCAAGGCAGCGGACGGGTGATCACTGACCGGGAAACCGTACGCGGGTTCGCAGTGCGGTATGGAATCCTGCGGGCTCAGGCACTGTCCCCGCGCGAATCCCTGTGCCACATCGAGAAGTTGCTGCAAGGAGAGCTATGAAGAACGAGCAGTCCATCGGCCGTCCGCTCACCTGGTTCAAGAGCAGCTACAGCGGCGGCGAAGGCGGTAATTGCATCGAGGTAGCCGCCGAGTGGGTCAAGAGCAGTCACAGCGGAGGCGACGGCGGCGAGTGCGTCGAGGTAGCCGCTGCCCCCGCAGCCGTGCACGTCCGGGACTCCAAGGACCCCGACGGCGGGGTTCTGTGCTTCGCCCCGGACGCCTGGTCGGCGTTCGTCGACTTCGCCCGGCACAGCAGGGCGTAAATCAGGGTGAACGCGGAGAGGCCCGGAAGCCGTCGGCTTCCGGGCCTCTCGCGTGCGCGGCGGTGCGGGTTACGCGGCGAGCTTCGCCAGGGCCGCGTCCACCCGGGCCAGGGTGCGCTCGCGTCCCAGGACCTCCAGGGACTCGAACAGCGGCAGGCCGACCGTCCGGCCGGTGACCGCGACGCGGACCGGGGCCTGCGCCTTGCCGAGCTTGAGGCCGTGCTCCTCACCTGCGGTGATGACGGCCTGCTTGAGCGCTTCGGCGTTCCAGTCGGCGTCGGCCAGCTTCTCCCGGGCGGTCTTCAGCAGGGCGTCGGCGCCCGGCTTCATGGCCTTGGTCCAGGACGCCTCGTCCTCGACGGGCTCGTCCAGGAAGAGGAAGTCGACGTTGGCCGTGATGTCCGAGAGGACGGTCAGCCGGGTCTGGGCCAGCGGGGCCAGCTCCTCGAACGCCTTCGGGTCGAACTTCTCCGGGGCCCAGGGGGCGTGCGGGGCCTTCAGCCACGGCTCGCAGGCCGCGACGAAGTCCGCCACGTCCATCATCCGGATGTGGTCGGCGTTGATCGCCTCGGCCTTCTTGAGGTCGAAGCGGGCCGGGTTGGCGTTGACGCCGTCGATGTCGAAGGCGGCGACCATCTCGTCGATGCCGAAGACGTCCCGGTCGGCGGAGAGCGACCAGCCCAGCAGCGAGAGGTAGTTGAGCAGGCCGGCGGGGACGAAGCCGCGCTCGCGGTAGAGGTTGAGCGAGGCCTGCGGGTCGCGCTTGGAGAGCTTCTTGTTGCCCTCGCCCATGACGTACGGCAGGTGGCCGAACGCGGGGGTGGTGCCGTTGCCGACGCCGATCTCGGCGAGGGCGCGGTAGAGGGCGATCTGCCGCGGGGTGGAGGACAGCAGGTCCTCGCCGCGCAGCACGTGGGTGATCTCCATCAGCGCGTCGTCGACCGGGTTGACCAGGGTGTAGAGCGGGGCGCCATTGGCCCGGACGATGCCGAAGTCCGGCACGTTCTCCGGGGCGAAGGTGAGCTCGCCGCGGACCAGGTCGGTGAAGGTGACCGGCTCGTCGGGCATCCGGAACCGGACGATCGGCTCACGGCCCTCGCGCCGGTGGGCGTCGGCCTGCTCGGCGGTCAGCTCGCGGCACGCGCCGTCGTAGCCGGAGGGCTTGCCCGCTGCGCGCGCGGCCTCGCGGCGCTGCTCCAGCTCCTCGGTGGTGCAGTAGCACTCGTACGCGTGGCCGGCCTCCTGGAGGCGGCGGGCGACGTCCGCGTAGATGTCCATGCGCTGCGACTGCCGGTACGGCGCGTGGGGGCCGCCGACCTCGGGGCCCTCGTCCCAGTCGAAGCCCAGCCAGCGCATGGAGTCGAGCAGCTGCTCGTAGGACTCCTCGGAGTCCCGGGCGGCGTCGGTGTCCTCGATGCGGAACACCAGGGTGCCGCCGTGGTGGCGGGCGAAGGCCCAGTTGAAGAGGGCGGTGCGGACCAGGCCCACGTGGGGGTTGCCGGTCGGCGAGGGACAGAAACGTACGCGTACGGGTGCGCTAGCCACGCTTGATCACCTTGTTGGTGAGAGTGCCGATGCCTTCGATGGTGACGGCGACCTCGTCGCCGACGTTGAGCGGGCCGACCCCTGCCGGGGTGCCCGTGAGGACGACGTCGCCGGGGAGCAGCGTCATCGCCTCGGTGAGGTGGACGATCAGGTCCGCGATCGAGTGGACCATGTCGCCGGTGCGTCCGAGCTGGCGCTGTTCGCCGTTGACGGTGCACATGATGCCGAGGTCGGACGGGTCGAGCTCGGTCTCCACCCAGGGGCCGAGCGGGCAGGAGCCGTCGAAGCCCTTGGCCCGCGCCCACTGGTTCTCGCGCCGCTGGACGTCGCGGGCGGTGAGGTCGTTGGCGCAGGTGTAGCCGAGGATGACGTCCTGCACGCGCTCGCGCGGGACCTCGCGGCACATCCGGCCGATGACCACGGCGAGCTCCGCCTCGTGGTGCAGTTCGGAGGAGAACGACGGGTACGGGACGGGGTCGCCGGGGCCGGTCACCGCAGTGGACGGCTTGAAGAAGGCGACCGGTACCTCGGGGACCTCGTGGCCCAGTTCGGCGGCGTGCTCGGCGTAGTTGCGCCCGATCCCGATGACCTTGTTGGGGAGGACGGGCGGCAGCAGCCGGACCTTGTTCAGCGGGATCCGCTGCCCCGAGCGCTCGAACTCGGCGAAGGGGTGGCCTTTGATGATGTCGAGAACGGGTCCCTCCGCGTCGGAGGGATCCCCTTCCACGACACCGAAGGCGACGTTGCCGTCGATGGAGAACCTGGCGATGCGCACGGGAAGCCGCTGCCCCTCACTGATCACTGCTGGAGACTGACACTCCAGGCTATCGCGGGGGGCCGCGGCGGCCGGTGCGGCGCCTCGGGTGGCAGGCCCCGGCGCTCCGTGCCGGGGCTCACGCCCGCCCGGGTGCGCGCCGGGAGGTCAGCCCTGCGGGGCGTCCATCAGCACGGTGCGCCGCGGGTTCGCGGTCACGGCGGGCAGCTCGGCGGATACCTGCTCATCGGCGGCGACAGAGTCGACCGTGCGCAGCTCCCCGGCGTCGTCGAGGTGGGCCAGGGTGGTGCGGCGCGGGTTGGCTATGTTGCGGAACAGCATCGTGGTCTTCACCGGGTTCTGCCTCGCCTTGTCACTCGTCGTTCGGCGTTTCGGACTTCTCTGTAAAGCGTCAGGCTAGACGCGCGTTTCCCAGCAGATTCGAAGAAGAAGCCAGGAGAGGCGTGTGAGTTTGCTCACGAACTCGCCGCCAAATGAGGCATAACGGTCAGTCATCCGTGCGCCCTGAAACGGACATTGCGCCACCGAAGCGAATGTTCCGCTCTTGATTACCGGTACGTAAACACCCGCCCCACGTGCGCGACTCGTCCACAGACGTCCGTTATCGCCAACATGAGTTTCTACGTCCGGTAGTGCGGTCCGCACATAGCGTCACCCGCGTCACAGCCGGACCCGCCGCCCTTGTTGGAGATCCGCCACTGTGCTGGAATTCCACGGACCGCCGGGGCCAATGTCCCCATGACTCGACACCGCTCCGCCGCTCGCGCGGCGAGGGCGCCTGGTCCAGAGGTTGCGACGCTAGTGCAGGGACGTTTCAAGAGGGATGGCAGCGCTGCGGCGGAATCCGAGCCGCGCGGTGGAACCGACCGTGGCTCCTCGCCTCAGCGCGCCCAGGGCACCGGAACCGGTCCGGACGGCCAGGGCTCCGATCGCGCCACGCGCCCGAGTGCGCTGAGCAGCGGGGAGGCTCCCGACACGCCGGATGTGACCATGCCGTCCGGCCCGGGCTCCCGCGTGGCCCTGCGCAACTGGCGCATCTCCACGCGCCTGGTCGCCCTGCTGACCCTCCCCGTGGTCGCGGCGACCACGTTGGGCGCGATGCGGATCAGCACCTCGATGGACAACCTCCAGCAGCTCGAGAACATGAAGCTGCTGACGGACATGACCAAGCAGGCGACCGAGCTGGCCTCGGCGCTCCAGGAGGAGCGCGACCACTCGGCCGGACCGCTGGTCAGCGGCGACGACAAGAACGACGACGTCGTCTACCCGCGGATCAAGACCGACCGGGCGAAGCAGGCCTTCCGCGAGGCGACCCAGGAGATCGAGGCCTCGAACTCCGAGGAACTGGTCGGCGTCAACTCCTCGCTGGTCAACATCCTCAAGCAGCTCGAGAAGATCAAGACGATCCGCGCGACCGCGTACGACGACGAGAACTACATCGCGCAGACCGTCAGCAACTACAACGAGCTCATCACCTCGCTGCTCTCGCTCTCCCAGGA
Source organism: Streptomyces sp. NPDC001922 (assembly GCF_042891165.1). Taxonomy (NCBI): domain Bacteria; kingdom Bacillati; phylum Actinomycetota; class Actinomycetes; order Kitasatosporales; family Streptomycetaceae; genus Streptomyces; species Streptomyces sp. NPDC001922. The sequence continues at coordinate 162,575 of NZ_JBIASV010000006.1, forward strand.
CATGGCGCAGGCGACCAGCAACAGCGAGATGATCCGCAGCACCCGTGCGCTGGCCGCGTTCTCGCTGGCCAAGGAGTACGCCTCCATGCAGCGCGCGGTGATCAGCGCGGGTCTGGCGCACGAGCCGAAGCCGAAGCTGTCCCCGAACGACCGGCTGTACGGCCAGTCCTCGCAGCAGAGCGAGGAGTCCTCGCTCGCGCAGTTCATCCAGGTCTACTCCGGTGAGTCCAGCTCCCAGGAGCTGCTCCAGGCGCTGGAGGACGGCGGCAACTCCGAGATCATCCTGGCGGACACCTACGCCGGACGGGTCCTGAAGACCAACGGCGCGATATCCGCCGAGAAGCGGTCCTACAAGGACTGGTACGACCAGGACACCACCAAGATCGACGAGATGTCCCGGATCGAGCAGACGCTGCTCTCCGAGATGGAGGGCAAGGCCCGCGAGCTGCGCTCCGAGACGCAGCAGGAAGCCATCATCAACGGTGCGCTGATCCTGCTGGTGCTCGGTGTCTCGCTGGTCGGCGCGTTCGTCGTGGCGCGCTCCATGGTGCGCTCGCTCCGCCGCCTCCAGGACACCGCGCAGGACGTCTCGCAGAAGCGGCTGCCGGAGCTCGTCAAGCAGCTCTCCGAGTCCGACCCGCAGGACGTGGACACCTCCGTCGAGTCGGTCGGTGTGCACAGCCGGGACGAGATCGGCCAGGTGGCCGCGGCCTTCGACGACGTGCACCGCGAGGCCGTCCGCCTCGCCGCCGAGCAGGCGCTGCTGCGGGGCAACGTCAACGCGATGTTCACCAACCTCTCGCGCCGCAGCCAGGGCCTCATCCAGCGTCAGCTGTCGCTCATCTCCGAGCTGGAGAGCCGCGAGGCCGACCCGGACCAGCTGTCCTCGCTGTTCAAGCTCGACCACCTCGCGACCCGTATGCGCCGGAACGGCGAGAACCTCCTCGTCCTCGCGGGCGAGGAGCCGGGCCGCCGGTGGACCCGCCCGGTCCCGCTGGTCGACGTGCTGCGCGCCGCGGCCTCCGAGGTGGAGCAGTACGAGCGGATCGAACTGAGCTCGGTCCCGACCACCGAGGTCGCGGGCCGGGTCGTCAACGACCTCGTGCACCTGCTCGCCGAGCTGCTGGAGAACGCCACCTCGTTCTCCTCGCCGCAGACCAAGGTGAAGGTGACCGGTCACGCCCTGCCCGACGGGCGGGTGCTGGTCGAGATCCACGACACCGGTATCGGCCTCTCCCCCGAGGACCTCTCGGCGATCAACGAGCGGCTGGCCAGCCCGCCGACCGTGGACGTCTCGGTGTCCCGCCGGATGGGTCTGTTCGTGGTCGGCCGGCTGTCCCTGCGGCACGGCATCCGGATCCAGCTGCGGCCGTCGGACTCCGGCGGTACGACCGCGCTGGTCATGCTTCCCGTGGACGTCGCCCAGGGCGGCGCCAAGGGCAACAAGCCGCCGGCCCCCGTCGGGGGTTCGGGCGGCACCAACCACTCCGGTCAGGGCAGCAGCCGGCTCGCCGGTATGCAGCCCCGCGGCCAGGTCTCGGGCGGTCCCCGTCCGGCGCTCCCGGCCCGCGACGGCGGCCAGGGCGGACCGGCAGGCCCCGGCGGGCAGGGCGGCCGCCCCGGCGGCGGTGCCCCGAACCGTCCGGGCGCGGGTGCCCCCGCGGGCCCCGGCGGCCAGGGCCGCCCCGGCAACGACGGTCCGGGCTTCGACCCGGCGGGCCGTCCGGGCGGCGGCAGCGGCATGGCCGGCGCGTTCGGCTCCGCGGGCCGCTCCGGCGCCCCCGCGGGTGCGGGCAGCGCCCCGGGCCGCGGTCCCGGTGACTCCGGGCGCCCGGGCACCGGGTACGCCGCCGAGAACCGCCAGGACGCCGCTCCCCGCGGCAACGCCCCGGCCCAGCGGGAGACTCCGCAGGACAGCGGACGCCGTCCGGCGCTGCCGCCGCGCGGCGGGGACGCCGGTCCGACGGTCGCGCCGCCGTCCGGTGCGCCCGTGCAGGGCCGTGGCCCGGCCTCCGGCCCGCAGGGCGAGCGCCCGCAGCTGCCGCCGCGCGGACCGGCCGCCGAACTGCCGGGGAGCTCCCCGGCGGGCGCCGGATCCCGGGGCGGGCAGCAGCCCGGAAGCAACTGGGAGGCGCGCCGCGCCGCCGGTGCCTCGGCCGACGACTGGCCGACCGCGTCCCCCCAGGACGCCGCGGACACCCCGCGGGGCCACGAAGAGGCGGCGTCCACCCAGCAGTTCCAGCGCCCGGCCCCGGCGGCGCCGCAACAGCAGCAGCGGCCGCAGCAGCCGCAGGAGACCGGCCAGTACGCGCTCCCGTCGTCCGAGCTGGACGCGCTGTCGCCCGCCGGTCCCGGCGACGGCCGCACGCCGCTCTTCGACACCCTGGAGTCGGACTGGTTCCGCGGCCCCGGCGGCGAGCAGCCCAGTGGGCCCGCGTCGCCCGCCGCGCCGCCCGTTCCGCAGGGCCGGCCCGCCTCGGCGGTGCCGCCGGCGCGCAACGAGCCCGCTCGCGGGGACGGCGGCCGGAACGACACCGGCCGCGGTGACAGCGGCAGCGGAGCCTGGCGCGTGTCGCCCAACGACGAGCTCGGCAAGCAGGCCGAGCGGGTCCGCCAGCCGGCGGCCGGCGGGGTCACCACCTCCGGGCTGCCGCGCCGGGTGCCGCGAGCGAACCTGGTCGCCGGCACCGCCACGCAGTCGCAGCCGGAACGCAGCGGTCCGCAGGTCTCGCGTGCGCCCGACGACGTGCGCGGCCGACTGACCAACCTCCGACGGGGCATCCAGCAGGGCCGTCAGGCCGGTACGACCACCGGTCAGGACACCCATGGCAGTAACAATCAAGGCTACGGCCCCACTTACCAGCAGGAGCGTTAGTTGAGTCCGATGAGCCAGGCGGCGCAAAATCTGAACTGGTTGATCACCAACTTCGTGGACAACACCCCGGGGGTGTCCCACACGGTGGTGGTCTCCGCCGACGGACTCCTTCTGGCGATGTCCGAAGGCTTTCCGCGTGACCGTGCCGACCAGTTGGCGGCGGTGGCCTCGGGGCTGACGTCGCTGACCGCAGGAGCCTCGCGTATCTTCGAAGGTGGCTCGGTCAATCAGACAGTGGTGGAGATGGAGCGGGGGTTCCTCTTCATCATGTCCGTTTCCGACGGTTCCTCGCTTGCCGTGCTCGCGCACCCCGAGTGCGACATCGGCCTGGTGGGCTACGAGATGGCCCTCCTGGTCGACCGGGCGGGCACCGTGCTGACCCCGGATCTGCGCGCGGAACTGCAGGGCAGCCTGCTGAACTGACCGAACCGAACCGACCAACCGATACACGCTCGTACGCATGACCAACGTCCGGCTGATCGCCCTCCCCCCACCGGCCCGCCAGACGACACCTGTTGTCCAGCCCGGAGGAATCGATTCATGACCCCGCCCCACTCGCCCGGCCCGTACGGTGCCTCGCACGAGGCGTCGTACGGGGGTGAAGGCGATCAGCCGCTGGTGCGGCCGTACGCCATGACCGGCGGCCGGACCCGCCCGCGCTACCAGCTCGCCATCGAGGCGCTGGTCAGCACCACGGCTGATCCTGCCCACCTGGGCGGGCTGCTCCCCGAGCACCAGCGGATCTGCCATCTGTGCCGCGAGGTCAAGTCCGTGGCGGAGGTATCCGCGCTGCTGGCGATACCGCTGGGCGTGGCCCGCATCCTCGTCGCCGACCTGGCGGAGGCCGGCATGGTGGCGATCCACCAGCCGGGCGGCAGCGACGAGGCCGGCGGCACGCCGGATGTGACACTGCTCGAAAGGGTGCTCAGTGGACTTCGCAAGCTCTAGCGGTGCAGCCCGCTCCACCACCTCCGCGAAGATCGTGGTGGCGGGCGGCTTCGGCGTGGGCAAGACCACGTTCGTCGGCGCGGTCTCGGAGATCAATCCGCTCCGTACCGAAGCGGTGATGACCTCCGCGTCCGCGGGCATCGACGATCTGAGCCACGTCCAGGACAAGACCACCACCACGGTGGCGATGGACTTCGGCCGTATCACCCTGGACCAGGACCTGATCCTGTACCTCTTCGGTACTCCCGGTCAGGACCGCTTCTGGTTCATGTGGGACGACCTCGTCCGCGGCGCCATCGGCGCCGTCGTCCTCGTCGACACCCGCCGACTGGCCGACTGCTTCCCCGCCGTCGACTACTTCGAGAACTCGGGCCTCCCCTTCGTCATCGCCCTCAACGGCTTCGACGGACACCAGCCCTACGCTCCCGAGGAAGTCCGGGAAGCTCTCCAGATCGGCCCCGACGCCCCCATCATCACCACCGACGCCCGTCACCGCGCGGACGCCAAGAGCGCGCTCATCACCCTCGTCGAGCACGCCCTCATGGCCCGGCTCAAGTAGGTAACGGGGAGCGGAAGTTGAACCACCGGCGGGCTGTGTCCTACGACACGGCCCGCTGCTGTGTTCATAACGTTTCGACAGAGAATTGGCTGCGCATCGGCACCCGACGCATTCAGCTGGCTTCGCTGTGCGCACAATCACCCTGCTATTTGCCGGGCCTAGCGCTTAATGCCCCATTTATCTCGGGCTTACCGCCCCCGGAACGACCGTCGCCCGGTGTTTGGTGAGCACGCCCCTGACGTGCTGCAATTCATGAACTGCCGAGTAGTTACGGCCCAGAAGATAAACGGCACACCGTAGGTGCCGACGCCGAGAGGTTGTTGGTCGAGTGAGGCGAAGCAAGCCTGGCCCCGCGCAACAGGCGCGAGGCAACTTCACCCCGCCGCCGCGGGCAGCGGCGTCGCCCGCCGATACGCCCGAACCCGCTCCCGCGAGCGGCGGTCGGCTGTCGCCGCGGAACTGGCGCGTGCCCACCCGGCTGAATGCGATTCTGCTGATCCCGGTGCTCGTCGGACTCGTCTTCGGCGGATTCCAGGTCAACAACTCCATTCAGACCTGGCGCGAGGCCCAGGACGCGGAGCACACCGCCCAGTTGGTGCGGGCCGCCGCCGCCTATGGCCAGGCACTGATCGACGAGCGTGACCGGACCGCCGTCCCGCTGCTCAACGGGGACCGCAACAGCAAGGTGGTCACCGACGCGCGGGCACGGACCGACGCCGCGAAGGAAGAGTTCGACGCGCGGGTCAAGGACATGCCCGACAAGCCGGGCCTGCAGCGCCGGCTGAAGATCTTCCAGGACAGCGAGGGCAAGCTGGGGCAGCTCCGTCAGGGCGCCTACACCTCCGCGCTGCCCGGGGTGAAGACCGAAGAGGGCTACGTCCAGGTCCAGCACCCGCTGATGGAGTTCGCCAACGAGCTCGGCCTCGGCACCGGCAACATCACCAGCTACGGCCGTACGGTCTACGCGATCTCGCTGGCCAAGGCCGCGGAGTCGCTGCAGCGCTCCATCGGTATGCACCTGCTGGTCAAGTCGGGTCCGACCACCCAGAGCCGCAGCGCCCAGGTCACCGCCTTCACCTCCTACGCGTACCTGGAGAACATCGCCCTCGGCGAGTACGTCTCCGGTGGCACGGCCGAGGACCAGGAGCGGCTGAAGGACTCCCTCAAGGCCGCCCAGGCCAAGGGCCGCCAGCAGGTCGCCGCGGCCAAGCAGCAGGCGGACGCCGCCGGTGTGCCGTTCGTGACCCCGCCGCCGATGAAGGACATGGTCACCTCGATCGGCCAGTTCAGCGGCCCCGAGGCGCTGAAGCAGAAGGGCATCACCCCGAAGACCTGGTTCGCCACCGCGACCGGCAAGTTCGACGCCTACCGCTCGATCGAGAAGGACCTCGTCGACAAGGCCGTGGACGAGGCCGCGCAGATCTCCGAGGACGCCCAGCAGGACGCGATCGTCAACGGCGCCATCGTGGTGATCGCCCTCCTCGCCGCGTTCATCATCGCCGGGATGATGGCCCGCTCGATGAGCAACAGCATGCGCCAGCTGCGCACCGCGGCCTTCGACGTCGCCGAGCAGCGGCTGCCGATGCTGGTCGACCAGCTCTCCCGGACCGACCCGGGCCGGGTGGACACCCGTGTCCAGCCCATCCCGATCACCAGCCAGGACGAGATCGGCGAGGTCGCCCGGGCCTTCGACCAGGTGCACCGCGAGGCCGTCCGGCTCGCCGCCGAGCAGGCGCTGCTGCGGGGCAACGTCAACGCGATCTTCACCAACCTCTCCAGCCGGAACCAGGGCCTCATCGAGCGGCAGCTCACCCTGATCACCGACCTGGAGAACAACGAGGCCGACCCGGACCAGCTGGAGAACCTCTTCAAGCTGGACCACCTGGCGACCCGTATGCGCCGGAACGGCGAGAACCTCCTCATCCTCGCGGGCGAGGAGCCGGGCCACCGCTGGAACCAGCCGGTGCCCCTGGTGGACGTCCTGCGGGCCGCCGCGTCCGAGGTGGAGAACTACGAGCGCATCCAGCTCACCGGGGTCCCGGAGAGCGAGATCCACGGCACCGCCGTCACCGACCTCGTGCACCTGCTGTCCGAGCTGCTGGAGAACGCCACGTCGTTCTCCTCGCCGCAGACGAAGGTCAAGGTCACCGCGACCCGGCTGCCGGACGGCCGCGTCATGATCGAGATCCACGACAAGGGCATCGGCCTGACCGCCGAGGACTTCGCGGACATCAACCACAAGCTGGCCAACCCGCCGACCGTGGACGCCGCGATCTCCCAGCGCATGGGCCTCTTCGTGGTCGGCCGGCTGGCCGACCGGCACGGCATCCGCGTCCAGCTCCGCCCCTCGGGCGAGCAGGCCGGGACCACCTCGCTGGTCATGCTCCCGGACGCCATCACCCACGGCGGTGGCGGCGACCAGCAGCCCGAGGGCGACTTCACGGTCTCCCGGATCGTGCCGGAGCAGGAGCAGTCCTACGACCAGGGCCCCGCTCCGATGCGCACCGCGGCGGAGCTCGGCTTCGACGAGTCGCGCTACGGCGACGTGCCGGACGACATCCGCGAACTGGACCCGATGGGCCGCTCGCTGGCGCGCGAGGAGCGCAAGGCGCAGCTGGAGAACCGGACCGACGACCGTCCGCTGTTCCGCGACGAGAACGAGCAGACCGGCTACCACGAGCAGCCCTCGTACCCCGAGCGGAACGGCTACGGGCAGCAGCAGGGCCACAACACCGCAGAATTCCCGCAGGCGGCTTATCCGGAATCCGGCTACGAGCAGCACGGCTACTCGGAGTCCGGCTACCAGGAGGCGGCCTACAGCGAGCCCGAGGCCACCGGCGGCGCTGCGTACCCGCAGTACGACGGCCAGACGCAGCAGACCGAGTGGGACGGGTCCGCTACGTACGAGAGCCGTTACCAGCCGGATTACGGAGCGGAATCGGAATCTCGCGGCAGTGCCGCCGGGGCGCCGGACCGCGTAGGCTTCGAACGGCCGGGACCCTCCCCGAGCGGCACCCACTCCATGACCGGCGCAGGCCTTCCGCGCCGTGACAGGGGCGGGCAGCAGCCCGAGGAGCCGGAGCGGACCCAGTCGGTCCCTCAGGTCCCCCAGGAGAACGGCACGGACTGGCGGTCGGCCAACGACGACCGCTGGCAGCGTGCCGAGAAGCTCCGGGAGCCGAAGGCCGGTGGAGTCACTTCCTCCGGACTTCCCCGGCGGGTGCCCAAGGCCAATCTGGTCGAGGGCACCGCAGAGCAGACCCCGCAGGGCGGCCCCCAGGTCTCCCGCGCCCCGGAGGACATCCGCGGCAGGTTGAGCAACCTGCGGCGGGGTGTCCAGCAGGGACGCAACGCGGGGACGGACACCAACGGCCAGGGCTTCGGCCCCGGCGGCAGCACCTACGATCAGGAGCGTTAGTGTGAGCCCGATGAGCCAGGCGGCGCAGAACCTGAACTGGTTGATCACCAACTTCGTGGACAACACCCCGGGTGTGTCCCACACCGTGGTGGTCTCCGCCGACGGACTCCTTCTCGCGATGTCCGAAGGGTTCCCGCGCGACCGCGCCGATCAGCTTGCGGCCGTGGCCTCCGGCCTGACCTCGCTGACGGCCGGCGCCTCCCGTATCTTCGAGGGCGGATCGGTCAACCAGACCGTCGTCGAGATGGAACGCGGCTTCCTTTTCATCATGTCCGTCTCGGACGGTTCCTCGCTGGCCGTACTCGCCCACCCCGAGTGCGACATCGGCCTCGTGGGCTACGAGATGGCCCTCCTGGTCGACCGAGCGGGCAGCGTCCTCACCCCGGATCTGCGTGCTGAACTCCAGGGCAGCCTTCTCAACTAACGAAGAGGCAGTGCGTTTCGCGCCACCGCGCCATAGGGTGCGGTGGCGCGGCCCCTCAGCGGGGATCGGCAGACCGGCAGTTGGAGGAGGACACGTGGCAACACCCCCGAGCGGTTACCCGTATGGCGGTGGGCAGCAGCCACCGCACGGTGAGGACCACAACCGCTTCAACTTCCCCTCCACGCCCAGCCGCCACTCCCCGCACCCGCAGCAGCCGTACGACCAGCCGCAGGCACCGCGCATCCAGCCGGTGCAGCCGCAGCGCCAGCGGCCGCAGGCGTCCCCCGCCGGCGGCAGTTCCAACCCGCTGGTGCGGCCGTACGCCATGACCGGGGGCCGGACCCGCCCGCGCTACCAGCTCGCCATCGAGGCACTGGTGCACACCACGGCGGGACCGGCCCAGCTGCAGGGGCAGTTGCCCGAGCACCAGCGCATCTGCCACCTCTGCCGGGAGATCAAGTCGGTCGCTGAGATCTCCGCCCTGCTCACCATTCCCCTCGGCGTCGCCCGAATCCTCGTCGCCGACTTGGCCGAGGCCGGACTCGTCGCCATCCACCAGCCCGGCGGCGACGAGTCCGCCGGCGGCCAGCCAGATGTGACACTGCTCGAAAGGGTGCTCAGTGGACTTCGGAAGCTCTAGCGGTGCAGCCCGCTCCACCACCTCCGCAAAGATCGTGGTGGCGGGCGGCTTCGGCGTGGGCAAGACCACGTTCGTCGGCGCGGTCTCGGAGATCAACCCGCTGCGTACCGAAGCCGTGATGACCTCCGCGTCGGCGGGGATCGACGATCTCACGCACGCACCGGACAAGACGACGACAACCGTGGCGATGGACTTCGGTCGTATCACCCTGGACCAGGACCTGATCCTGTACCTCTTCGGTACTCCCGGTCAGGACCGCTTCTGGTTCATGTGGGACGACCTCGTCCGCGGCGCCATCGGCGCCGTCGTCCTCGTCGACACCCGCCGACTGGCCGACTGCTTCCCCGCCGTCGACTACTTCGAGAACTCGGGCCTCCCCTTCGTCATCGCCCTCAACGGCTTCGACGGACACCAGCCCTACACCCCCGAAGAAGTCCGGGAAGCCCTCCAGATCGGCCCCGACGCCCCCATCATCACCACCGACGCCCGCCACCGCGCGGACGCCAAGAGCGCGCTCATCACCCTCGTCGAGCACGCCCTCATGGCCCGGCTCCGGTAAGCACGGACGACGACACGAAGAAGTCCCCGCCCTCCTCGGAGGACGGGGACTTCTTCGTGGTGCGTGCGGGCCGCCGCGCCGGGCGGAGGCCCGCGGCGGGTCAGCCCTGCCAGCTGTGCGGCGCCCGGAAGCCCGGGGTGCGCTCCAGCCGGCGCCAGCCGGCGGTGCTGCGGCGGGGACGGGCCCCGGCGGGGTGGTGGCCGGTGCCCGCGGCGGCGCGGGCGAGCAGCACCGCGGTCAGCGCGGCGAGCTCCTCGGGCTCGGCGTGCCCCTTCTCGACGCGGACGAGGTGGTGATCGATGCTCATGTCGGTCTCCGTCACTGCGGGGGGTTGCCGTGCTTGCGGGACGGCAGGTCGGCGTGCTTGGTGCGCAGCATGGCCAGCGAGCCGATGAGCACGTGGCGGGTGTCGGCGGGGTCGATGACGTCGTCGACGAGCCCGCGCTCGGCCGCGTAGTACGGGTGCATCAGCTCGGCCTTGTACTCCTTGACCATGCGCACGCGCATGGCCTCGGGGTCGTCGGCCTCGGCGATCTGCTTGCGGAAGATGACGTTGGCGGCGCCCTCGGCGCCCATCACGGCGATCTCGTTGGTCGGCCAGGCGTAGGTGAGGTCGGCGCCGATGGACTGGGAGTCCATGACGATGTAGGCGCCGCCGTAGGCCTTGCGCAGGACGACGGAGATCCGGGGCACGGTGGCGTTGCAGTAGGCGTAGAGCAGCTTCGCGCCGTGCCGGATGATGCCGCCGTGCTCCTGGCCGACGCCGGGCAGGAAGCCGGGGACGTCGAGCAGGGTGACGATCGGGATGTTGAAGGCGTCGCACATCTGGACGAAGCGGGCGGCCTTCTCGGACGCCTCGATGTCCAGCACGCCGGCCAGCGACTGCGGCTGGTTGGCGACGATGCCGACCACCTGTCCGTCGAGCCGGGCCAGCGCACAGATGATGTTGGTGGCCCAGCGCTCGTGGACCTCCAGGAGGTCGCCGTCGTCGACGATCTCCTCGATGACCTTGCGCATGTCGTACGGCCGGTTGCCGTCCGCCGGGACCAGGTCCAGCAGTGCCTCGCCGCGCCGGTCGGCCGGGTCCTCGGCGGTGTGCGCCGGGGGGTTCTCCCGGTTGTTCTGCGGGAGCAGCGAGAGGAGGTAGCGGACCTCGGCGAGGCAGGTCTCCTCGTCGTCGTACGCGAAGTGGCAGACCCCGGAGGTCTCGGCGTGCACGTCCGCGCCGCCGAGGCCGTTCTGGGTGATCTCCTCACCGGTCACCGCACGGACGACGTCCGGGCCGGTGATGAACATCTGGGAGGTGTCCCGGACCATGAACACGAAGTCGGTGAGGGCCGGGGAGTAGGCCGCGCCGCCGGCGCAGGGGCCGAGCATCACCGAGATCTGCGGGATGACGCCGGAGGCCTTGGTGTTGCGCTGGAAGATGCCGCCGTAGCCGGCGAGCGCGGAGACGCCCTCCTGGATGCGGGCGCCGGCGCCGTCGTTGAGCGACACCAGCGGCGCACCCGCGGAGATGGCCATGTCCATGATCTTGTGGATCTTGGTGGCGTGGGCCTCGCCCAGCGCGCCGCCGAAGATCCGGAAGTCGTGGGCGTAGACGAAGACCGTCCGCCCCTCGACCGTGCCCCACCCGGTGACGACACCGTCGGTGTAGGGCTTCTTCGCCTCCAGCCCGAAGCCGGTCGCGCGGTGCCGCCTCAGGGGCTCCACCTCGCGGAACGACCCCTCGTCGAGGAGGAGGTCGATACGCTCGCGCGCGGTCAGCTTGCCCTTGGCCTTCTGGGCCTCGGTCGCCCGGTCACTGGGCCCGCGGTGGGCCTGCTCACGGATCGCGCGGAGCTCGGCCACCCGCCCACGGGTATCGCTCGCCTCACTGGGCGTCTCGTCGAGAAGGGTCATGCATCGACCCTACGAACAGGTCCCCCGAAAACGGGCCGTCGACTTCGTACAGTGTCCCGCCGGTTTTCCTGGAACCCTTGGACAGAACCACCACCTGAACGCCCCGGTATTCACGACTGGGGGCGGTCCGGGCTGTGAGGATCCCACAACTGTGCGCCCGCGTGCCCCCGGCGTTCACCCGAGGGCGACCGTACAGCCATACGTGTGACCCGCGGTACCGGCCGCGACCCGCAACCGCAGGGACCGCCCGGTGGCCAGCACCTCGACGCCGGGGTCACGGGCGGTGACCCGGCGGACCGGCCGCGCCCAGCACAGCTCCAGCGGAACCCCGGACCGCGCGGGGTCGGCGATCCGGACCTCGGCGTTCGGACCGCGGCGGCGCACCAGGACCGCGGCCGGTCCGGAGACGGTGAGCGGTCCGGCCGAGCCGGCCGTCCAGAAGTTGACCGCGGTCAGGCCGAGGGAGGGGACGGCGACGCCCTGGCACCGGGGGGTGTTGGCGAGGACGGTCAGCCAGTGCCGGTCGGCGGCGCGGGCGGCGACGGCCCGCGGGCTCGCGCCGGGCATCAGCAGATACGCGTAGCAGGCACCCTCGGGGTCGGTGCCGTGGTCCTGCCAGAGGGTGAGCCAGCGGCGGGTGAGCGGGGCGGGCGAGCTGCCGGTGTTGATGTCGCGCCAGGAGCCGGTGCGCTCCTCGCGCAGGGCGTCGAGCCGGGCGCCGCCGGGGAAGACATAGCCGCCGTGGCCGGCGAGATGGGCCCAGCGGGCGCGGCGGAACGTCCGCCGCCACCCGGGGGCCGACGGCTGGATCCCGCCGTCGACGGTGAGCGCCGGAGTGCCCCGCTCCCCCAGGTTGCGGTTGTCCACCACGGTCTCCACCCGGGTACCGTCCCGGGCGGTGATCCCGGCCCCGAGGCAGATGACGGCGTCGTCGGCGCAGAACCAGGACTTCCGGGCGTCGAGGGTGCTCGCCAGGCCCTTCAGATGCTGGCCGACGGCCGCGAACTCGCCGTCGCTCACGCCGCCGACCCACCGGGCGTCGGGCCTGGGCTCGCCCCAGCCGCCGCCCTCGTTGTCGGCGAGGCGCCGGGCGGACACGGTGGTGCCGGGCAGCCGGTACCAGTCGACGGTCGGCCAGAAGCAGTCGGTGTACTGGCCTCCGCCGCCGGCCGCCCACCAGAGGAGCATCCCGGAGCCGGTGTGCCAGCCGCGGGGGTTCTCGCCGTTGCCGTTCTCGTAGTGGGCGATGCGCGCCGACGCCATCGACAGGTTGGCGGCCCAGCCGGGGCGCCGGTGGACGGCCCGGTCCATCGCGGGGAAGAGCCGGTGGCCGACGGGCTCGGGGGCGAGGGGCCCGGGGGCCTCGGCGACCGCGGCCAGCCGGGCCAGGTCCGCCACGTCGAACTGCGGGTCGGTGAGGACGGGGCTGGTGGTGTCCCGGGCGATCCAGCCGCGGACCATGGCGTGCCAGCGGTCCCGTTCGGCGGCGGAGGCGGCCCCGGCGAGCAGCGTGATCGCGGCGACGAGCTGGTGGCCGTGGTAGTGGTCGCTGCGCATGACGCGGCGCTCGTCCGCGAGCAGCACGCCCCGGCTGATGGCGCGCCCGCTGACGCTGTCCATCACCAGGCCGTCCAGCAGGAACGGGGCGAAGGCCCGCTCCACGCTGTCGAGGACGATCTGCCGCCGGGGGTCGGTGACCTCCCAGTCCGACCCGGCGAGCAGGGTGAGGAGCCGGCCGAGCCCGTCCAGCAGGACATGGCCGTAGGTGCCGGTGTAGGCGACCCAGCTGTGCTGGATGAAGGAGCCGTCGGCGTAGAGGCCGTCGCCGCTGGTGACGTACGGGAGGACGGGCGAGAGGGCGTCCCGGGCCAGCGCCAGCTTGGCGGGGGCCCGGCCGAGGAGGCCGCGGAGCGCGACGACCCGGCACAGGTCGACCCGGTTGGCCCCGGTGCTGGTGCCGGTGTAGTCGCCGAGCGCGGAGTCCGGGACGAAGTGGTCGACGGCGGCCAGGTACGCCGAGCGCCGGGCCGGGTCGAGCCGGTCGTCCAGCACCGCCAGGGTGTCGAGCAGCAGCCGGGGGCTCCCGATCCGCCACTCCCACCAGTTGCCGTAGGGCGTGGTGGCGGGGTGGTAGATCCGGGCGTCGAGGTGGTCCAGGCCGCGCACGGCATCGGCGGCGAGGCCGGCGTCCCCGGTGAGGCCGGTGCCGGGCTGGGCCCAGGCCCGCGCCATGGTGGCGAGCCGCTGGTAGCTGCGGGTGATGCCGGCGGGCGGGTCGAAGGGGCAGTCGGGCCACAGGGACCGCTCGTCCGGCCGCATGCCCGACCGGAAGGTGCGGGCGAGCCCGCCGGTCTCCCGCAGCCGGGAGGCGTACGGCTCGGCGGCCGGGTCGTAGCCGGTGCCCAGCAGCAGGGTGAGCCAGCGCTGCCGGAGCGCGGCGAACGGGTCGTCGGAGGGCGGGTCGTCGGAGGGCGGGGCCGCGGCGGCCCGGCCGGGCTCGGCGACCGCCCAGGTGAGCGCGGTGGCGCCGAGGGCGGTGAGGAGGTTGCGGCGGGACCGGTCGGGCGGCAGGGGCACGGCGAGTCCTTCCGTCGGGGCGCCCGGCGCGGGGGCGGCCGCGGCGGTGCGGCCACCGCTCGCCGGTCCGGGCCTCGTCCGGCGCCTCCCGCCCGGGCGGCGGCGTCCGGGCCGATGGCGCCATGTGTCGCACCAGGCCTAGCACTCGGGGCATGCGGCGGCAATGCGCATGACACTCCGGAGCGGCGCACGGCCGGGGGCGCACGGAAGGACCCACCATGAAGGTTGAACTTTGAACAACATGGGTCTACAGTGCATCTCGTTGAAGGTTAAACAAACTCGCTTCGAGGAGGAGCCATGGCTCTGTTCAACCGCAAGCAGAACACCCGTACCGCCACCGCAGCCGCCGTGCTCGAGGCGGACCCCGCCCTGGCGGCGCTGACCGGCGACTACACCATCGACCCCGCGCACAGCACCATCGGCTTCACGGTCCGGCACGCCATGGTCACCAACGTCCGCGGCTCGTTCGGCGAGTACGAGGGCACCCTGAGCCTGGACGGTGCGGACCCCGCCCGCTCCGGCGCGTCCCTGGACGTCCGGATCGCGAGCGTGGACACCGGGATCGCGGACCGCGACGGACATCTGCGGAGCGGCGACTTCTTCGACGCCGAGCAGTTCCCGCTGATGACCTTCCGCAGCACCGCCGCGGAGCGGACCGGCGGCGACTCCTACCGGATCACCGGGGACCTGACGATCAAGGACGTCACCCGGCCGCTCGCCATCGACCTGGAGTTCCACGGCTCCGCCACCGACGTGTACGGCAACGAGCGGGTGGGCTTCGAGGGCAGCGCCGAGATCCTCCGCTCGGACTGGGGCCTGACCTGGAACGCCGCGCTGGAGACCGGCGGTGTCATGGTCAGCGACAAGGTGAAGCTGACGTTCGACATCTCCGCGATCCGGTCGGCGCCGCAGGCCTGAGCAGCGCGGCTGAGCCGCAGGCCTGAACCGCGACCCGCTCGGCGCCACAGGCCTGAGCCGCAGGCCTGAAGCGCAGGCCTGAACCGCAGGCCTGAACCGCGGTGCCGGTTCCGGGATCCGGCCCGGGGGCCGGGCCCCGCGGCTCCGGCCCGCGCGCCGGAGCCTCCGCGCACAGCCGTGCCCCGGCGGTGACCGCACGGTCCCGCCGGGGCACGCCGCTGTGCCGGGCCCGTTGCTCCTGCTACTCCTGCGGCTCCACGCCCGCCCGCAGCAGCCCGTAGGTGCACGCGTCCTCCAGCGCCTGCCAGGACGCGGCGATGACGTTCTCCGCGACGCCGACGGTCGACCACTCCCCCTTGCCGTCGCTCGTCGAGACCAGCACCCGGGTGGTGGACTCCGACCCGTGCTTGCCCTCCAGGATGCGGACCTTGTAGTCGACCAGCTCCAGCTGCGCCAGCTGGGGGTAGATCCGCTCCAGGCCGATGCGCAGCGCCCGGTCGAGGGCGTTGACCGGACCGTTGCCCTCCGCGGTCGCGACGATCCGCTCCCCCTTGGCCCACAGCTTCACCGTGGCCTCGTTGGCGTGTGTGCCGTCCGGGCGGGTCTCGGCGATGGACCGCCAGGACTCGACGCGGAAGTAGCGCCGGTCGCGGCCCTCCAGCTCCCCGCGCAGCAGCAGTTCGAACGAGGCGTCGGCGGCCTCGTAGGTGTAGCCCGCCAGCTCCCGCTCCTTGACCCGCGCCACGACCCGGCCGACCAGGTCGCGGTCGCCGCCGAGGTCGACGCCCAGCTCCTTGCCCTTGAGCTCGATGGAGGCGCGGCCGGCCATGTCGGAGACCAGCATCCGCATGGTGTTGCCGACCAGTTCGGGGTCGATGTGCTGGTACAGGTCCGGGTCGACCTTGATCGCCGAGGCGTGGAGGCCGCCCTTGTGGGCGAAGGCGGAGACGCCGACGTAGGGCTGGTGGGTGGCGGGGGTGAGGTTGACGACCTCGGCGATGGCGTGCGAGATCCGGGTCATCTCCGCCAGCGCGCCCTCCGGCAGCACCTGCCGCCCGTACTTCAGCTGGAGCGCCGCCACCACGGGGAACAGGTTGGCGTTGCCCACCCGCTCGCCGTAGCCGTTGGCGGTGCACTGCACATGGGTGGCGCCCGCGTCCACGGCGGCCAGGGTGTTGGCGACGGCGCAGCCGGTGTCGTCCTGGGCGTGGACGCCCAGCCGGGCGCCGGTGTCGGCCAGGACGGTGGCGACGACCGCCTGGATCTGGGCGGGCAGCATGCCGCCGTTGGTGTCGCAGAGCACGACCACGTCCGCGCCGGCCTCGGACGCCGTCCGCACGACCTGCTTGGCGTACCCGGGGTTGGCCCGGTAGCCGTCGAAGAAGTGCTCGCAGTCGAGGAAGACCCGCCGGCCCTGGGAGCGGAGGTACTCCACGGTGTCCCGGATCATCGCCAGGTTCTCGTCCAGCGTGGTCCGCAGCGCCAGCTCCACATGCCGGTCGTGGGACTTGGCGACCAGGGTGATCACCGGGGCGCCGGAGTCGAGCAGTGCCTTGACCTGCGGGTCGTCCGCGGCGGCGACACCGGCCCGGCGGGTCGAGCCGAAGGCGACGAGCTGGGCGTGCCGGAAGTCGATCTCGGCCTGCGCGCGGGCGAAGAACTCCGTGTCCCGGGGGTTGGCGCCGGGCCAGCCGCCCTCGATGAAGCCCACGCCGAAGTCGTCCAGGTGCCGGGCGATGGTCAGCTTGTCCGCGACGGTGAGGTTGATGCCCTCCCGCTGCGCGCCGTCGCGCAGGGTGGTGTCGAAGACGTGGAAGTCGTCCCCGGGACGGTCGGGGCCGGTTGCGTCCTTCATGCTGATCTGACTCCTGTGTCGGGATCTCGGTCTACCTGGGGTCCCCGTGCCGTAGGCCAGGGAAAGACCGGCTCCACCTCCCCCAGCCGCTGGGTGGGGTCCGCCAGCGGTGGCTGGAGGAGTCCCTCTCCATGCTCCCTTGCGCTCCGCCCCCGGTGAAGGTGGCCGGGAAACGAAAAAACCCCTCGCGGGTAGCGAGAGGTCTGCGCGCGGGTCTGAGGACACGGTGTCCGCTCCGGGTGGTCGTCACCACGGTGCGGTCACTGCGGACCGGCGCGCCTGCTGCCAATAATCATGACGAACGAGAGCACGGGGGCAGTCTGGCACGGAATGCGCCCGATACGGGACAGGGTCTCACCATGTGGGCGCGCCGCCGGAACGGACCGGTGGCGCGCCCCTCCCCGGAGCCGGGCCGGCAAAGCGGGCGGTGGCGCCGGGCGGTGGCCGTGAGCGGGGCGTCCACCGCGCGCGGCAGCAGCGCCCGGCTCAGCGGGCGCCGACGGTGGCCTGCTCGTCCGGGTCCGCCGCGGCGGCCGGGCCCGAGCCGACGCGGTGCAGGTCGATGTCCCGGGTCTCGCGCATGGTCAGGTAGACGACGAGGGAGACCGCCGCGCAGCCCGCGACGTACCAGTAGTAGCCGGACTCGGCGCCGCCCTTCTTGAACCACAGGGCGACGTACTCCGCGGTGCCGCCGAACAGGGCGTTGGCGATGGCGTACGGCAGCGCGACGCCGAGGGCGCGGACGCCGGTGGGGAACAGCTCGGCCTTCACACAGGCGTTGATCGAGGTGTAGCCGGTGACGACCACCAGGGCGAGCAGGGCCAGGCCGAACGCCGGCCAGAAGCTGCCCGCGTCCCGCAGCATCGTCATGATCGGCACGGTGAGGAACGTGGAGCCGACCGCGAAGGTGATCAGCAGCGGGCGGCGGCCTATCCGGTCGGACAGCAGCCCGGCGAGCGGCTGCAGGCACATGAAGACCAGCAGCGCGCAGAAGCTGACCAGGGTCGCGGTCTGCTTGGGGAGACCGGCCGAGTTGGAGAGGTACTTCGTCAGATAGGTGGTGTAGGTGTAGTACGCCACCGTGCCGCCCATGGTCAGGGCGATGACCAGGAACGCCTCCCGCCGGTGCCGCCACAGCGCGGTGAGCGTGCCGCGCTGCTCCTCCGCCGGGCCGCCCGAGCCGTCGGCCGCCTCGTACACCTCGGTCTCCAGCATGTTCCGCCGGAGGTAGAAGACCACGGCGGCGCCGAGCGCGCCGATGATGAACGGAATGCGCCAGCCCCAGCTGTGCAGCGCCTCCTCGGACAGGGTGCGCTGGAGCACGATCTGCAGCCCGAGGCCCACGAGCTGACCGGCCGTCATCGAGACGTACTGGAAGCTGGAGGCGAAGCCCCGGCGGTCGGGGGCGGACGCCTCGGTGAGGTAGGTCGCGCTGGCCGCGTACTCGCCGCCGACCGAGAGCCCCTGGAGGAGGCGGGCGACGAGCAGGACGGCCGCGCCGCCGTAGCCCGCGACCGTGTAGGTCGGCGCGACGGCGATGAGCACCGCCGAGGCCGACATCAGGGTGACGGTGAGCGTCAGGGCGGCCTTGCGGCCCTTGCGGTCACCGACCCGGCCCAGCAGCCAGCCGCCGACCGGGCGCATGAAGAAGCCGACGGCGAAGATGCCCGCGGTGTTCATCAGTTGCGCGGTGGGGTTGCCGCTGGGGAAGAACGAGCCGGCGAAATAGGTGGCGAAGCTCGCGTACACGAACCAGTCGAACCACTCGACCATGTTGCCGGCCGAGCCGACCCAGATCTTCTTCCAGTGCTGTCGTCCCATGGCGGGTCACGCTGCCGGAGCCGGCAGTGCGCGGCAAGGGTGCCCGCCGCAACGATCACGCGTACTTGCGTACGTTGCGTTCACCGTGGTGCGGCGGGCGGGCGGACCGGCTGTACCCGGCGGAACGGCGGGCCGCCGGACCGGGTGCGCCCGGCGGAACGGCGGGCCGGCGCCGCGTGGACCGGTGGTCGGCGGCATCGACGACGGACGGCGGCCCCGGACCCCTCCGGTGCCGCCGTCCCCTGCCGTTCCGGCCGTTGGTCAGCCGCCGTTCCGGACGGTGCCTCAGCCGCCGAGCGGGTGCATCCAGCCGTGGGTGTCGGGGGCCGCGCCGGTCTGGATGTCCAGCAGCGCCCTGCGCAGCCGCATGGTGACCTCACCGGGCTCGCCGTCGCCGACGGTCCAGTCGCCCCGGGCCGACTTCACCGAGCCGACCGGGGTGATCACGGCCGCGGTGCCGCAGGCGAACACCTCGGTCAGCGACCCGTCGGCGTTGCCGTTGCGCCAGTCCTCCACCGAGATCCGGCTCTCCGCGACCTCGTAGCCGAGGTCCTCGGCGATCTGCAGCAGCGAGGCGCGGGTGATGCCGGGGAGCAGCGAGCCGGACAGCTCGGGGGTGACGATGCGCCGCGCGCCGTCCGCCCCGCGGTACACGAAGTACAGGTTCATGCCGCCCATCTCCTCGATCCAGCGGCGCTCGATGGCGTCCAGCCAGACCACCTGGTCGCAGCCCTGCTCGGCGGCCTGCGCCTGGGCGACGAGGGACGCGGCGTAGTTGCCGCCCGCCTTCGCGGCGCCGGTGCCGCCGGGGGCGGCCCGCACGTACTCCTCGGAGAGCCACACCGAGACCGGCTGCACGCCGCGCGGGAAGTACGCGCCGGCGGGCGAGGCGATGACCATGAAGAGGTACTCGTTGGCGGGCCGGACCCCGAGGCCCACCTCGGTGGCGAACATGAAGGGCCGCAGGTAGAGCGACTGCTCGCCCTCCCCCGGCACCCAGGCAGCGTCCTGGGTCACCAGGGCGTCGCAGGCCGCGATGAAGAGGTCGGCGGGCAGCTCGGGCATGGCCATCCGGCGGGCGGAGGCCTGGAAGCGCTGGGCGTTCTGCTCCGGCCGGAAGGTGGCGACGGTGCCGTCGGGCTGCCGGTACGCCTTCAGTCCCTCGAAGATCGTCTGGGCGTAGTGCAGGGTCATGTTGGCCGGGTCGACCGACAGCGGCGCGTACGGCACGAGCTGCGCGTCGTGCCAGCCGCGGCCCTCCGTCCACTTGATCGTGACCATGTGGTCGGTGAAGTGGCGGCCGAAGCCGGGGTTGGCCAGCACGGCCTCCCGCTCCGCTGCCGACAGCGGGTGCGAGGAGGGCTTGAGCTCGATCGAGGGCGTCGTCATGTCTGCGTGTCCTTCACCAAGAGGTCGTGTCGGACCGCACGCTTCGCCTCCGGCGCTGTGAGTGACGTCCGAGCTGCTTCCCGGGTGCGGCCACGTGTCCGATTATCAGGGCACGCGTCGCGGAGCGGAAACCGGCGCCCGCGCGGGGTCGACGGCGCGGCCCGCAACATGGTCGCACCCGGCACCGCCCTTGCCCAGCGGCCGGGCGCTCCGGCGCAAGATATGTCACCGGCATGCCACGCTCGCCCGCGGCGCCGCGCCCATGCGTCGGCCCCCGCCGTCGGGGGCGGGGGCCGGTGCGCGGTTCGGGTCCCACCGGGACGTCGGCCCGGCGGTACGGGCGTCGGTCAGCCGGACACCCGGGCGGCGAGTGCGTCGCCGATCTCGTCGGTGGTCCGGGCGCCGTCCCGCTCGGCGAGGTCGGCGGCCACGGCCTCCTCGATCCGGGCGGCCTCGGCGGTGTAGCCGAGGTGCCGGAGGAGCAGGGCGACGGAGAGCACCGTGGCGGTCGGGTCCGCCTTGCCCTGGCCCGCGATGTCGGGCGCGGAGCCGTGCACCGGCTCGAACATCGACGGGAAGGCCCCGGTCGGGTTGATGTTGCCGGAGGCGGCGAGGCCGATACCGCCGGTGACGGCGGCGGCGAGGTCGGTGAGGATGTCGCCGAAGAGGTTGTCGGTGACGATCACGTCGAACCGCTCGGGCTGGGTGACGAAGAAGATCGTCGCCGCGTCCACGTGCAGGTAGTCGGTGGTGACCTCGGGGTACTCCGCGCCGACCGCGTCGAAGATCCGCTTCCAGAGGTGACCGGCGTGCACCAGCACGTTGTTCTTGTGGACCAGCGTCAGCTTCTTGCGCGGCCGGGCCTGGGCACGCTCGTACGCGTCCCGTACGACCCGCTCCACCCCGTAGGCCGTGTTCAGGCTGACCTCGGTGGCCACCTCGGCGGGGGTGCCGGTGCGCAGGGAGCCGCCGTTGCCCACGTACGGGCCCTCGGTGCCCTCGCGGACCACCACGAAGTCGATGTCGGGGCGGCCCTCCAGCGGCGTCGCGGTGTTCGGGAACAGCTTCGACGGCCGCAGGTTGATGAAGTGGTCGAAGGCGAAGCGCAGCTTCAGCAGGAGCCCGCGCTCCAGCACGCCGGACGGCACGGACGGGTCGCCGATCGCGCCGAGCAGGATCGCGTCGTGCTGCTTCAGCGACTCCAGATCGGCGTCGGAGAGGGTCTCCCCCGTGGCGTGCCAGCGGCGGGCGCCGAGGTCGTAACTCCGGGTCTCCAGCTTCGTGTCCTGCGGAAGCACCGCGGACAGGACCTTGAGGCCCTGGGCCACGACTTCCTGGCCGATGCCGTCACCGGGGATCACTGCGAGATCGATGCTGCGAGACATGTCCGCACCCTACTCCCGCGTCCCATGGACCGACACGCGCTGTCCGCCATACGGACATGCGGTCTCCGGCCGGATTCCGTTTCCCGCTTGACCGACGCAATTCGTTCACCCTTTGTATGGCGGGGAGTTGGAAGTTACTGGCAAGTTGTTCCGCATGACCCCATCGCACCGCGGGGCCCGTCCCGCGTCCCCCCACACCCCCCGGGTCGGCATACCGGACCAGCTCCAGGACCGGATGAGCATGCCCGAACAGCACGAGTACCTGCGCAGCAAGCTGTCGCGCCGCCGCATTCTGCGCGGCAGCGCCGCCACCGCGGCCGCCGCCGGGGGCGTCGGCCTGCTCGCGGGTTCCGGTACGACCGCGGCCGGCGCCGCGACCCCCACCCTGATCACCGCCGCCGCGACCGCGAAGGTCGACGGCTCCCTGGTCGCCCCGTTCGGCCGCCACCTGGCCTTCGGCGCCGACCCGAAGACCCAGATGCGGATCTCCTGGCAGGTCCCGTTCGCCGTCAAGCAGCCGTACGTCCGCGTGGGGCTGAAGCCCTGGGAGCTGAGCCGGAAGATCGAGGCCGAGGTGCGCGACCTGCACACCCCCTCGCTGTCGAAGGACCTCCCCGCCGTCGACCAGTACTACCTGCACGCGGCGCTGGACGGCCTGCGCCCCGGCACCACCTACTACTACGGCGTGGGACACGACGGCTTCGACCCCACCGAGGCGAGCCGGCTGTCCACCATCGGCACCTTCCGCACCGCCCCGGCCGAGCCGGAGAAGTTCGTCTTCACCGCCTTCGGCGACCAGGGCGTGAGCTACGACGCCCTCGCCAACGACCAGCTGATCCTCGGCCAGAACCCGTCGTTCCACCTGCACGCGGGCGACATCTGCTACGCCGACTCCTCCGGCCACGGCAAGGAGTCGGACACCTACGACGCCCGGGTCTGGGACCAGTTCCTCGCCCAGACCGAGTCGGTGGCGGCGAGCGTGCCGTGGATGGTGACGACCGGCAACCACGACATGGAGGCCTGGTACTCCCCCGACGGCTACGGCGGCCAGGCCGCCCGCTGGTCGCTCCCGGAGAACGGCCCCGACCCGTCGAAGGCGCCGGGCATCTACGCGTTCACCTATGGGAACGTCGGCGTGGTGGCCCTGGACGCCAACGACGTCAGCTACGAGATCCCGGCGAACCAGGACTGCACCGGCGGCAAGCAGACCGCCTGGCTGGACAAGCGCCTGAAGCAGCTGCGCGCACAGCCCGGGATCGACTTCGTCGTGGTCTTCTTCCACCACTGCATGTACTCCACGGCCACCCACGCCTCGGACGGCGGTGTGCGGGACGCCTGGGGCGACCTGCTCGCGAAGCACCAGGTCGACCTGGTGATCAACGGGCACAACCACGTCTACGAGCGGACCGACGCGATCAAGGACGGGGAGGTCGGCAAGCCGGTCCCGGTCGGCGCGACCACCGACCCGACCCGCGACGGCATCGTGTACGTCACGGCGGGCGGCGCGGGCAAGGAGCTCTACAGCTTCGGGCCGGGCGTTCCGGACAGCTACGAGGGGCACGTGGAGGACCGCGACCACATCGTCACCTTCCACTGGACCAAGTCGCGCATCCCGGACCCGGACACCGTGGAGTGGTCACGCGTCCGCTACACCGGCTTCTCGTTCCTGGCGGTGGAGGCGGTGCCGGGGGCGCGGCCGAAGCTGAAGGTGACGGCGCTGGCGGAGAGCGGCGAGCGCATCGACGCGTTCGAGATCGCACGCGGGCAGACACGCGGGCAGAGCTGAGCGACGAGGTCACCGGCCGGACGGCGGTGACCTCCGCCCGGGCGGCCGGTGGGCGGCGGGCGGCCGGTGACCGGCGGACGGCCGGGCGGTCCTCCGATGGGGAGGGCCGCCCGGCTGTCGCGGGAGCCGCTCGGCGTCGTCGCGACAGGGCGCACAGGCGGCAGGGCGGCAGGGCGGCAGGCCATCGGCGCGTGGAGGCCTCGGGGCCCCTCAGCGCGCAGAAGAAACACCGGAGGCCCGGGCCCCGCACCTCACGCATGCGGGATCGCGTGAGGCGGGGCACCGGGTCGCCGGGTGTCGATGTCGAGGCAGCCGGGGCGCTGGTTGCGGGCCCGGCCGGCGAACCCGCCGCAGGCAGCCCGCGGCGAGCGGACGGGTCAGTGCCCGGTGGAACCGCCGTTGTCCCGGCGGTCCAGCGCGCGCTGCAGAGCGGCGGCGGCGTTCTTCCGGGCGGTGCTGTCGGCGGTGCGGTGGGCGGCGTGGCGGACCCGACGGGTGGGCTCAGTCATGACGCGTCTCCAATACCAGAGCGAAGAGAAGATCCCCGAGAACATGCGGATCTGTTCGGATCGCCGGAGGGCGGGGCTGCGGTGCGGCAGGGGTCACCTGCGTGGGGGCACCACCGCTCACCCGCCTGTCGCTGGATGGAGCGAAGACGTTCGGCTTCTACAAAAGTAAGACAGCCGGCTCGCGCTGTCTGCACAGTTACTCGGACTTCCTACTATCTGAGACGCCGACGGCGAACATCACACGAACGGGCTACGGAAGGCCGGCCTCCAAGTGCGAGGAGAGAGCGGATACCCATGGGGTGCGAGCGGCCTGCCGGTAGCGTTCCGCTATCCGAGACGACCCCACCCACACGGGAGTTGACCGTGCCCCGCCGCTCTCTGCCCACCGTCACCGCAGCACTCCCGGCAGCCGTAGCAGCGGCCCTGCTGCTGACCGCCTGCGGAGGTGGGGACCGATCCGGCAGCGATGATCGGTCCAGGAACGACGGCCGATCCGGGGCCGGCTCCCGGCAGAAGGACGCGACGCCCACGGCGCCCCGCCCCGGCACCTCGACGCGAGCGGCGGGACGGCCCGGGATCGAGCTGCCACGGGATGTGCGGCTGACGTTCTCCCCGGAGAAAACCGGTGACGCCACCCGGGACGCCGTACTCGCCGACAACGCCGAACGCATCCGAGCCGTCGACGCGGCCATCACGGGCACGGACCCGCAGCACCGGGCGCTCGACTTCTACTCCGCGGGGCGAGCACTCCGGGCGGGCAAGGACTGGGTCCGGCAATTCAAGGACGCGCGGCTCGGCATGACCGGCACCGTTCACCATTTCGACCGCAAGTTGACGTGCTCCCTGGCCTAACATCCAGGGATTCCGGCCTGGGTCGGTTGACCCTTCCGGGGGCTTCCTGCTTCACCGCGCTGTGCGGGAACAGGTACCCGTCTTACCCGCGCTCCACAGGCGTTTGACGTCTCCACCCGCCCGGCGGCGACGATACGACGTCCTTCGGCCAGGACGTTGCAAGCTGCGTTGTGATCACGCTCATGCACGGCCCCACACCGGCCGCACGTCCACTCCCGGACGTGCAGGGGCTTGGGGCCGTCCCGGAATCCGCACGCTGAGCAGAGCTGGGAGGACGGGAAAGCACGGTCCACTCTGGCGAAGATGCGGCCGTGCTTGGCGGCCTTGTATTCCAGCATGCCGACGAAGGCAGCCCATCCCGCATCGTGCACGGACTTGGCCAGCCGGCTGCGCCCGAGGCCGGACACCGCGAGGTCTTCCACATACACCGCTTGGTTGTCGCGAATGATCTGTGTGGACGCCTTGTGATGGAAGTCCCGGCGCCGGTCCGCAACCCGCGCATGCTGGCGTGCGACCCTGATCCGCGCCTTGGCCCGGTTCCTCGACCCCCTGGCCTTACGGGACAGCTCCCGCTGAAGACGCCTGAGCTTCTTCTCCGCCCGACGCAGGAAACGCGGACTGCCGATCTTCGTCCCGTCGGACAGGACAGCGAACGCGGACAGGCCGAGGTCGATGCCGGTGTCGGTCTCCGCCTCGGGGAGGATGTCGGGCTCGGTGTCGACGACGAAGCTGAGGAAGTACCGCCCGGAGCTGTCCAGGGTGACGGTCAGGGATGTGGGTTCGGCCGGAAGCCGCCGCGACCACCTGACCTTGAGGTTGCCGACCTTGGCCACGTACACGGTGCCGTCTTCCTGGAGGGAGAAGGCGTTGGTGTTGAGGCGGATCGACTGCCGGGTGTCCTTCTTCGACTTGTACCGCGGCGGCCCGACCCTCCGGCCCCGCCGCTTGCCCTTGATCGAATCGAAGAAGCTCCGGTACGCGGTGTCGAGGTCGCGCAGGGACTGTTGCAGGACGACCGCCGACACCTCGGCGAGCCAGGCGCGCTCGGCGGTGCGTTTGGCCTGGGTGATGCGACGCCGGGACAGCTCGCCCGACGTCACATACGGCAGCCCTGCCGCGTGCGCTTCCTTCCGGTCGCGCAGGCAGTCGTTCCACACCACACGGGCGCACCCGAACGCCTTCGCCAGCGCACGGGACTGGGAGGCGTCCGGGTAGGCCCGGAAGTTGTAGCGGAGCTGCATGACTACGACGCTACTACGATTGGTCTCGTGAATCAGGAGAATGACTACAGGCGTGGCAGGCATGTGGTTTCGGCGATGCACGTTCACTTGGTCTTTGTGACCAAGTCCCGGCGTGGAGTGTTCGACGATGAGATGCTGACGCGCTGCGAAGAGGTCATGCGGAAGGTGTGTGAGGACTTCGAGGCGGAGCTGAAGGAGTTCAACGGCGAACGCGATCACGTCCACCTCCTGATCAACTACCCGCCCAAGGTCGCCGTCTCCAAACTGGTCAACAGCCTCAAAGGCGTCTCCGCCCGCCGGATCCGCCAAGAGTTCACCGACCGGATCAACCCCGCCATCACGCACGGGCACCTGTGGTCGCCCTCATACTTCGCCGCATCGTGCGGCGGAGCACCGTTGGCGATCATCCGCCAGTACATCGAGCAGCAACAACGCCCGCTCTGACGTGCACGTCAGAGCAGCCTTGAGATGCATTCATCCCCGGCGTGAACGCGGGGGCTTTCTGCAAGAGCCCCGGTAACGATCAAGGACGCCGATACCGCTTCGCTCAGCTACTGCGCGGACGAGAGCAAGGGCTACAGCAAAGACCTGAGGACCGGGAAGGCGAAGATCACTCCGGTCAGCGAGAACAGCTACGTCGTCTACAACACCGTCCTGACGAAGAACGACGCAGGCGTGTGGCAGACGACCCGCATCGTTTCCCGGCGAGGGGCGGCGGAGTGCCGGCGATGAAGAGGACCACGGTCGTGGCGGGCAACTCTCGGCGCATCTGATGAACACCGGGTGGAATCCATGCTGTTGCGGGGATTCCGGCCCACGTACCGCGCAAAATGCCGCATTCCGCCGGGCGGTGGTGTCGCAGCCGCCCCGCGTTGCCGACCACAGAGCCGGCCGGCCTTCCCGATATCTGTGACCTCGGCGGTGAACACCACACGAAAGGGTTACGAAAGGGCCGTACACGACTCCGGGAGACCGCAGAAACACTGGCGGTGGCCGGGGCCCACCGATAGCGTCACGTCACCCATTCAGCCCTCGCCCCACCGGGAGTCGACCGTGAACCGCCCTTCCCTGCCCGCTGCCGCCGCACTTGCCGCAGCCGGAGCACTGCTGCTGACCGCCTGCGGGGGAGGTGACGACAAGACCAAGGACGGCGACAAGATCGCCGGAGCCCGGGACAGCAAGCAACAGGCCTCCCCGAGCGCCTCCGAGGCGGAGGAATCGACGGACAGACCGAAGATCGCCCTGCCGAAGGACCTGAAGTACGTCTTCAACTGGCCGTCCACACGTAATGCCACGGAGAAGGCCGTACTCCACGACGGCGAACAGTTCATCAAGGCCACGGACATGGCACTCGCCGAGCAGGACCCGCTGCACAAGGCCTACCGCTTCTACTCCGAGGGAGAGGCCGCAGCAGGAACCGAGGTCTATGTGAAGCGATTTGTCGACCACAAGGCACGCACCACCGGCACCTACCGCTTCTTCAAGGGGGCGGTCTCGGTGAAGGGCGGGAAGGCGTCGTTGGTGTACTGCGAGGACCAGAGCAAGGCGTTCAACCGGTACATCGAGACCGACAAGGTCGACGAGACACCGGTGACCAAGAACAGTTACGTGTTCTACAACACCTCGATGAGGAAGAACGACCAGGGCGTCTGGGTCACCGAGAAGATGCTCTCGCAGAGAGGGGCCGCACAGTGCCAGCCGTGAGGAAGGACCGCTCCGCGGTCGCGGCTGTCGTGGCCTCGGCTCTCGGAATCATGATGACCGTTCCGTCGGTCGCTCGGGCGGCCGACGACTTCGGCAACGAGTCGCAGAACCCGCGCGAGAACACCTCCGGCGACAAATCCGGCAACGACATTTCCGCTTCCGCCATGGCCATCCACTTCGACCAGTCCCGGAACGGAAAGGGCGGCGGGGCCGGGCCGGTCACGCCGGCGGGCGACTGGACCCCGCCCCCGTGCTGGTACCAGCCGAAGTGGACGGCAAAGCAGTTCAAGGCCTACACCGAACCGATCTGGGAGGCCGGCTCCACCGGTTACGAATGGGACGCGGCGCAGCGCAAGCGCTATGAAGGCGGGGAACCCTACAAGGACTTCAACCTCGACAAGCAGGACGAGGGCTACTGGTGGGACGCGGTGGCCAATCCGGACCGCATCGCGGAACCGGCCGCGCTCTCCTGCGACAAACCCACCTTCTGGGTGGACAAGGGCGACCCGCCGAACGTCCCCAACGCCGTGACCCCGGAAATACTCGGCCAGCTCGCGTACGACAGGATCCGCGTCCCGGACACCGAGGTGAAGCTCTCCCCCGACGCCCGGCAGACGGTCAATCTGCCGACCTGGGCCTGGCTGGACGAGACCGCGTTCAAGCCCGTGTCGGTCACCGCCTCCATCGACGCCCTGGGCATCTCCGCGACCACCACCGCCACCCCCGTCTCCCTCCGGCTGGACCCCGGTACCGAGGACGCCGAGCTCCACCCGGCCTCCGGGGAGTGCCCGATCGAGGACGGCCGCATCGGCACGCCGTACACCAAGGGCCAGGGCGACCGCACACCGCCGTGCGGGCTGACCTATCTCCGCGCCTCTCAGGACGGGCCGTTCCCGTTCAAGGCCACGCTCACCTGGAAGATCTCCTGGGAGGGCTCCGACGGCCAGGGCGGTGACCTCCCCGACGGCACGTTCGGCACGACGACCGAGGTCACGGTCCAGGAGGCTCAGGCCGTCAACCGCTGACGCACCCGGGCCCGGCGCGGAGGGTGACGCACCCGGGCCCGGACGGCGAACACCACCCGCCGTTCCGGGCCCGGCCGGCGCCCCGCCACCCCGCCGGCTCCCCCGCGCCTGCCAGCGGGCCCAACGCACTCCGCCCCCGCCCGGGAGGGATCCGGGCGGGGGCGGTGGCCTGGGCGGCCGGCGGGCCGGGGGTCCGGCGGCCGGGTCAGCCCATGTGCGGGTAGCGGTAGTCCGTCGGCGGGACCAGGGTCTCCTTGATGGAGCGGGTCGAGGTCCAGCGCATCAGGTTCTGCTTGGCGCCGGCCTTGTCGTTCGTGCCGGAGGCACGACCGCCGCCGAACGGCTGCTGGCCGACGACCGCGCCGGTCGGCTTGTCGTTGATGTAGAAGTTGCCCGCCGCGAAGCGCAGCGCCTCGCCGGTGGCCGCCGCGGCGGCGCGGTCCTGGGCGATGACGCAGCCGGTCAGACCGTACGCCGAGGCGGACTCCATCTGCTCCAGCATCTCGTCGTACTTCTCGTCGTCGTAGACGTGCACGCCGAGGATCGGACCGAAGTACTCGTCCTTGAAGATCTCGTTCTCCGGGTCGGTGGAGACGAGGACCGTCGGGCGGACGAAGTACCCCTCGCTGTCGTCGTAGGTGCCGCCCGCGACGACCTCGACGGTCGGGTCGGACGCGGCCCGGTCGATGGCGGCCTTGTTCTTGGCGAAGGAACGGTCGTCGATCACCGCGCCGATGAAGTTCGACAGGTCGGAGACGTCGCCCATGGTCAGCGAGTCGACCTCGGCCGCGAACTCCTCCTTGAAGCCGTTCTCCCAGATGGAGCGCGGCACGTAGGCACGCGAGGCGGCGGAGCACTTCTGGCCCTGGAACTCGAAGGCACCGCGGGTCATCGCGGTCTTCAGCACCGCCGGGTCGGCCGACGGGTGGGCGACGATGAAGTCCTTGCCACCGGTCTCGCCGACCAGGCGCGGGTAGGTCTTGTACTTCTCGATGTTGTTGCCGACCGTCTTCCACAGGTACTGGAAGGTGCGGGTCGAGCCGGTGAAGTGGATACCGGCCAGGTCCGGGTGGTTCAGGGCCACGTCGGACACTGCCTTGCCGTCACCGGTCACCAGGTTGATGACACCCTTCGGCAGACCGGCCTCCTCCAGGAGCTGCATCAGCAGCACGGCGGCGTGGGTCTGCGTCGGGGACGGCTTCCACAGCACGACGTTGCCCATCAGGGCCGGGGCGGTGGGGAGGTTGCCCGCGATCGCGGTGAAGTTGAAGGGCGTGATCGCGTAGACGAAGCCCTCGAGCGGCCGGTGGTCCGACCGGTTCCAGACACCCTGAGCGTTGGCCATCGGCTGCTCCGCCATGATCTGGCGGGCGAAGTGCACGTTGAAGCGCCAGAAGTCGATGAGCTCACAGGGCGTGTCGATCTCGGCCTGCTGCGCGGTCTTGGACTGGCCCAGCATGGTGGAGGCGGCCAGCGTCTCGCGCCAGGGGCCGGACAGGAGCTCGGCGGCCTTGAGGATGATCGCCGCGCGGTCGTCGAAGCTCAGCGCGCGCCAGGCGGGGGCGGCGGCCAGGGCGGCGTCGACGGCGTCCTGGGCGTCCTGCTCCGTGGCGTTGCCGAACGTTCCGAGCCGGGAGGAGTGGTTGTGCGGCTGGACCACGTCGAAGCGCTCACCGCCGCCCATCCGCTTCTCCCCACCGATGGTCATCGGGAGGTCGATCGGGTTGTCGGCCAGCTCCTTGAGCTTGGCTTCGAGCCGCTCACGCTCGGGGCTGCCGGGTGCGTAGCTGTGCACCGGCTCGTTGACCGGCGCGGGGACCTGGGTCACAGCGTCCATGGTGGCCGTTGTCTCCTTCGATCGAGTGGGTGGGGACGGGATCGGTGGGGCTCAGCCGCGGGTGGCGAGTGAGCGCAGGAAGAACGTCATGTTGGCCGGGCGCTCCGCGAGACGCCTCATGAAGTACCCATACCAGTCTGTTCCATACGGGATGTAAACCCGCATACGGTGCCCTTCCGCAACGAGCCGCTGCTGCTCGGCCTCGCGGATGCCGTACAGCATCTGGAACTCGTACTCGTTGAGCTTGCGGCCCGCGCGGCGGGCCAGCTCCTGGCCGATGGCCACCATGCGCGGGTCGTGCGACCCGATCATGGGGTAGCCGTCACCGGCCATGAGGATCTTGAGGCAGCGGACGTAGGCCCGGTCAACCTCGCGCTTGTCCTGGAAGGCGACCGACGCCGGCTCCTTGTACGCGCCCTTGACCAGGCGCACCCGCGACCCTTCTCCGGCCAGCGCGTGACAGTCGTCCTCGGTGCGGAAGAGGTAGGACTGCACGACGGCGCCGGTCTGCGGGAAGCGTTTCCGCAGCTCGGAGAGGATGGCGAGGGTGGAGTCGACCGTGGTGTGGTCCTCCATGTCGAGGGTGACCGTGGTGCCCGCCTCGGCGGCCGCCTCGACGACGGGGGTGACATTGGCCAGCGCCAGGTCGTGGCCGCCCGACAGTGCCTGCCCGAAGGCCGAGAGCTTGACCGACATCTCGGCCCGGACGCCCAGGCCCTCTCCGGCGAGGGCCTCGGCGAGCGCCAGGTACGCGTCGCGGTTGCGCAGGGCCTCGGCCGGGTCGGTGATGTCCTCGCCGAGGTGGTCGAGGGTGACCTCCAGGCCGCGGGAGGCGAGCGTGCGCACGGCCGCCATGGATTCATCCAGCCGTTCACCGGCGACGAAGCGGTTCACCACGGGGCGGGTGACCGGCGCGGCGGAGACGATACGGCGGATGCTGTCGCTGCGCGCGGCGGCGAGGAGCACGGGACCCAGCACGGGGCACCTCCACGAGAAGTACGGACAGCCGCGACGGAACAGCCCGGAACGGCAAGGAGAACCACCGTGAAACCTAAGGATCGCTCCGATCGGCGGCCATAAACAGCTGTCACGCATCCGTGGTCCGGATCTCAGACAGTTGTATGAGAATGGTCTTCGGCAGCAGAACGAAGGCTCGGAAGGCGCGGCGGGAAGGGACCGGATCGGCGGTGCGCGGGGACTATCAGCAGCTGGTGGACGAGATCTCGGCGGTGCTCGGCGCCCCCGCGACGCTGGAGGACCGCGACTTCGGGCTGATCGCCTTCGGGGCGCACGACAGCGAGGGCGCGGACGGCGAACCGGCCATGGACCCGGTCCGCACCCGGTCGATCCTGCACCGGCGCTCCACGGCGGCCGTACGGGCCTGGTTCGAGGCGTTCGGCATCGCCCGGGCCACCGGCCCGGTCCGCATCCCGCCGGACCCGGCCGCCGGTGTTCTGATGGGCCGGATCTGCCTGCCCGTGCGGCACCGCGGACAGGTCCTCGGCTATGTCTGGCTGCTCGACGACGGGCACCTCTCGGTGCTGGAGACCGGCGGCCCCGGCACGCCGCCCGACCCGCGGCTGGCCCAGGCGATGGGCACCGCGGCCCGCATCGGCGAGCTCCTGGCCGCCGAGGCACGGGCCGGCGCGGAGACCGGCGAGCTGCTGTACGACCTGCTCACCGGCCCGGCGACGGGCCGGGAGACGGCCACGGCCGGGCTGCGGGCCGCTCTCGGTTCGTCGGCGGACGGACCGCTGGCCGTGGTCGCGGTGCTGCCCTGGCGCAGCGGTGACGACGGCGGGGGCGCGGTGGCCGAGGGGCCGGGCTCGGTGCTCGCCGGGCAGCCGGGGGTGGCGGCGATGTGCGTGACCCCGGCCGTTCCCGGTGCCGGGGTGGACGGGCTGGCCGCGCTGGTGCGGCTGCGCGGGGCGAACGTGCTGGAACCGGCGCACACCGCTGCCAAGCGCCTGCTGCGCTCGCCACGCGCGGGTCACCGGACGGCGCGGTCGGGTGCCGCGGCCGGGATCGGCGATCCCCGCCGGGGCCCGGACGACCTGCCCGCCGCGTGGCACGAGGCGGTGGCGGCGGCCCGTACCGCCCGCGCCGACGCGCGGCTGGGACCCGTCGCGCAGTGGGCGGCCATCGGCCCGTACCGCCTGCTCACCGGGCTGCCCGCGCCCGCCGCCCCCGACCCGGCGGTGGTGCCGCTGCTGGCGACCGCGCAGCGGGAGCTGGCGCGGACGGCCGAGGTCTTCCTGGACTGCGCGGGGCAGGCCGGGCGCGCGGCGGCGGCCCTGGGCATCCACCGGCAGACGCTCTACTACCGGCTGTCCCGGGTGGAGCAGCTCACCGGCCTGGACCTGGCGGAGGGCGAGGACCGGCTGCTGCTGCACATGGCGCTGAAGGGACAGCGGCTCTGAGAAGGGGCGGTTGCGCTGCTGTACGAGCGGGGGCCGGGTGTACGGGCCGGCCCGCGGGGCCGGGCGGGCAGCACGTGGCACGGTCGGCCCGCGGGGCCGGACGGGCAGCACGTGGCACGGTCCGCGCATACGCGGGGCCCGGCACCCGCCGGAGCGGGGCCGGGCCCGGAGGCGTACGCGGTCGGCCGCGGAGGATCAGTCCTCGAGGTTGACCGTGCGGGCCGACGTCGCGCCGATCTCCTCGGCGATCTCCGTGAGCACGGCCGCCGGAACGTTGTCGTCCACGGTCAGGACGACCAGCGCCTCGCCGCCCGGCACGGCGCGGGAGACCTGCATGCCGGCGATGTTCAGACCGGCCTCGCCCAGGATGCGGCCGACGGTGCCGACGACACCCGGCCGGTCGGCGTAGCGGAGGAAGACGAGGTGGTCGGCCATGGCCAGGTCCACGTCGTGCTCGCCCACGGCGACGATCTTCTGGAGGTGCTTGGGGCCGGCCAGGGTGCCGGAGACCGCGACCTCCTCGCCGTCGGTGAGGGTGCCGCGCACGGTGACCACATTGCGGTGCTCGGCCGATTCCGAGCTGGTGGTCAGCCGCACCTCG
The DNA here is from genome assembly GCF_042891165.1 of Streptomyces sp. NPDC001922. NCBI lineage: Bacteria > Bacillati > Actinomycetota > Actinomycetes > Kitasatosporales > Streptomycetaceae > Streptomyces > Streptomyces sp. NPDC001922. The sequence goes on from NZ_JBIASV010000006.1 coordinate 195,820, forward strand.
ACACCGCGCTCCTGCGCGAACAGCGGGGCGTTGACGTAGCTGACGGTCTCGTCGACGACGTCCTCGAACACGCCCTTGAGCGCGGAGAGTTCGAGCACCTTGACGTCGTGCTGGGTGATCTCGCCGTACACCTCGACGTCCAGCCGGACCGCGACCTCGCCCGCCAGCGCGGTGAAGATCCGGCCGAGCTTCTCGGCGAGCGGAAGGCCGGGCTTGACGTCCTCGGCGATCACGCCGCCCTGGACGTTGACGGCGTCCGGCACCAGCTCGCCGGCGAGGGCCAGGCGGACGGACTTGGCGACGGCGATGCCCGCCTTCTCCTGCGCCTCACCGGTCGAGGCCCCGAGGTGCGGGGTGGCGACCACGTTGTCGAACTCGAAGAGCGGGGAGTCCGTGCAGGGCTCCTTGGTGAAGACGTCGAGGCCGGCACCGGCGACCCGGCCCTCCTTGAGGGCGGAGGCCAGCGCGGCCTCGTCGACGATCCCACCGCGGGCGGCGTTGACGATCCGGACCTCGGGCTTCACCTTGTGCAGCGCCTCGTCGCCGATCAGGCCGACGGTCTCCGGGGTCCTCGGGAGGTGGACGGTGATGAAGTCCGCGACCTCGAGCAGCTCGTCGAGGGTGAGGAGCTTGACGCCCATCTGCGCGGCCCGGGCCGGCTGGACGTACGGGTCGTAGGCGACGACCTTCATGCCGAAGGCGGACATCCGCTGGGCGACCAGGACGCCGATCCGGCCCAGGCCGACGACACCGAGGGTCTTCTCGGCCAGCTCGACACCCGTGTACTTGCTGCGCTTCCACTCGCCGTTCTTCAGGGCGGTGTTGGCCTGCGGGATGTTGCGGGCCGTGGCGACGAGGAGGCCGCAGGCGAGCTCGGCGGCGGTGACGATGTTGGAGGTCGGGGCGTTCACGACCATCACGCCGGCCTTGGTGGCGGCGGGCACGTCCACGTTGTCCAGGCCGACCCCGGCCCGGGCGACGACCTTGAGCTTCTTCGCCGCGGCGATGGCCTCGGCGTCGACCTTGGTCGCGCTGCGGACGAGGATCGCGTCCACGTCGGCGATGGCGGGGAGGAGCTCGGCGCGGTCGGCGCCGTTGCAGTGCCGGATCTCGAAGTCCGGGCCGAGGGCGTCGACCGTGGCGGGCGACAGCTCTTCAGCGATGAGTACGACAGGTTTCGGGCTCACGTGGTCCTCAGTCCTCACTAAGTCCTTTGGGGGCCCCTCCCGCACCCGGAGGCCGCGGGGGAGGACGGCCGTCCCGACGGCCGAAGGCGGTGAAGGGGGCAGCCGCGAGAAGACGCACGACGCTGTGAGCCTGACGCGCTTGTGCAATGCAGTGTACTGGCGGTAGCGGGTGAGTCTTGCGCCTTTGCGGAAGGATCACCCGGTCGGGGCTCGACGCGGTGGACAACGGTGCGAGCGGTGCGGCCCGGCCCTCCTCCGGACGGCCGGGGCGGCTGCGGGGTCCGGCCCGGCGGGCGGGGCGGCACGGCCGGCCGGGCGGCGCCGAGGGACCGGCGGCCCGGGCCCGGCGTGGCGCAGACGGCCGCACCGGGCCGGGCAGGGCGTCCGGCGGGATCCGCGGCGCCCGGCCGCCGGATCCCGCCGTCACCCCTCGCGCCGGTGAGGATCAGGCCTCCTCGTTCACCCAGCTCATGAGCTTGCGCAGCTCCTTGCCGGTGGTCTCCAGCTTGTGGTTCGCGTCGGTCTTCTTGTACTCGTTGTACTTCGGCAGACCCGAGTGGTACTCCTCCATCCAGTTACGGGCGAAGGTGCCGTCCTGGATGTCGGTGAGGACCTTCTTCATCTCCGCCTTGGTCTGGTCGGTGATGATCCGCGGGCCGGTGACGTAGTCGCCCCACTCGGCGGTCTCGGAGACCGACCAGCGCATCTTCTCCAGGCCGCCCTCGTACATCAGGTCCACGATCAGCTTGAGCTCGTGGAGGCACTCGAAGTACGCGATCTCCGGCTGGTAGCCGGCCTCGACCAGCGTCTCGAAGCCCGCCTTGACCAGGGCGGACGCGCCACCGCAGAGGACGGCCTGCTCACCGAACAGGTCGGTCTCGGTCTCCTCGGTGAAGGTCGTCTTGATGACACCCGCACGGGTGCCGCCGATGCCCTTGGCGTAGGAGAGCGCGAGCGCGAAGGCGTTGCCGGTCGCGTCCTGCTCGACGGCCGCGATGCACGGCACGCCGCGGCCCTCCTCGTACTGGCGGCGGACCAGGTGGCCCGGGCCCTTGGGGGCGACCATGGCCACGTCCACGCTGGACGGGGGCTTGATGAAGCCGAAGCGGATGTTGAAGCCGTGGCCGAAGAACAGCGCGTCGCCGTCCTTGAGGTTGTCCTTGACGGACTCCTCGTAGACCTTCCCCTGGATCGGGTCCGGCACCAGGATCATGATCACGTCGGCCTCGGCCGCGGCCTCGGACGGCGTGGTGACCCGCAGGCCCTGCTCCTCGGCCTTGGCGCGGGACTTGGAGCCCTCGGGCAGACCCACGCGCACATCGACGCCCGAGTCGCGCAGGGACAGCGCGTGCGCGTGGCCCTGGCTGCCGTAGCCCAGAACCGCGACCTTGCGGTTCTGGATGATGGACAGATCGGCGTCGTCGTCGTAGAAGAGCTCGGCCACTTCGGGTATCTCCTTGTTTCTGCCGTTGCGGGGGATCTGCTGGTGCAGGGGCCCGCTTCCCACCGTATGACGGTTCGGCGGGGTGGGGATCGTGGGTCTCGTTATGCGGATCGGTCGAGCGCGCGGAGCGACCGGTCCGTGATGGAGCGGGCGCCTCGCCCTATGGCGATCGTGCCGGACTGGACCAGTTCCTTGATGCCGTAGGGCTCCAGCATCTTGAGCATGGCCTCGAGCTTGTCGCTGCCGCCGGTGGCCTCGATGGTGACGGCCTCCGGGGAGACGTCGACGGTCTTGGCTCGGAACAGCTGGACGATCTCCACGACCTGGGAGCGCGTCTCGTTGTCGGCCCGCACCTTCACCAGGACGAGTTCCCGCTGAATGGCCGCGGCCGGCTCCAGCTCGACGATCTTGAGCACGTTGACCAGCTTGTTGAGCTGCTTGGTGACCTGCTCCAGCGGGAGCGACTCGACATTCACCACGATGGTGATGCGGGAGATGTCGGGGTGCTCGGTCGTGCCGACCGCGAGGGAGTCGATATTGAATCCGCGGCGGGAGAACAGCGCGGTGATCCGGGCGAGGACACCGGGCTTGTTCTCCACCAGGACGGAGAGCGTGTGCTTGGACATGGGCTCGTTCTCTCTGCTTCTCGGGGGCTTCCGGTCCTGGACTCAGTCGTCTTCGTTGTCGCCGAAGTCGGGGCGGACGCCGCGGGCGGCCATGACCTCGTCGTTGGAGGTGCCGGCGGCGACCATCGGCCAGACCATCGCGTCCTCGTGGACGATGAAGTCCACGACGACGGGCCGGTCGTTGATCGCGTTGGCCTTGGCGATGACGGCGTCCAGCTCCGCCGGGTCCTCGCAGCGGATGCCGACACAGCCCATGGCCTCGGCGAGCTTCACGAAGTCGGGGACGCGGGTGCCGCCGCTCGGTCCCGTGACGGTGCCGGGCTCCGCCGCGTCGCCCTCGGGCCCGGAGTGCAGCACGGTGTTGGAGTAGCGCTGGTTGTAGAAGAGGGTCTGCCACTGGCGGACCATGCCGAGCGCGCCGTTGTTGATGATCGCGACCTTGATCGGGATGTTGTTCAGCGCGCAGGTGACCAGCTCCTGGTTGGTCATCTGGAAGCAGCCGTCGCCGTCGATCGCCCAGACGGTGCGGCCGGGGGCGCCGGCCTTCGCGCCCATCGCCGCCGGGACCGCGTAGCCCATGGTCCCGGCGCCGCCGGAGTTGAGCCAGGTGCCGGGCTGCTCGTAGTCGATGAAGTGCGAGGCCCACATCTGGTGCTGGCCGACGCCGGCCGCGTAGATGGTGCCCTCCGGGGCGAGCCGGCCGATCCGCTGGATGACCTGCTGCGGGGAGAGGCTGCCGTCGTCCGGCAGGTCGTAGCCGAGCGGGTAGGTGTCGCGCCAGCGGGTGAGGTTCCGCCACCACTCGGTGTAGTCGCCGGAGCGGCCCTCGTCGCGCTCCGCCTGGATCGCGACGACGAGGTCGGCGATGACCTCGCGGGCGTCGCCGACGATCGGGACGTCGGCGGCGCGGTTCTTGCCGATCTCGGCCGGGTCGATGTCCGCGTGGACGATCTTTGCGAACGGGGCGAAGCTGTCGAGCTTGCCGGTGACCCGGTCGTCGAAGCGGGCGCCCAGCGCGACGATGAGGTCGGACTTCTGCAGGGCGGTGACCGCGGTGACGGCGCCGTGCATCCCCGGCATGCCGACGTGCAGCGGGTGGCTGTCCGGGAAGGCCCCGAGGGCCATCAGCGTGGTGGTGACGGGGGCGCCGGTCAGCTCGGCGAGGATCCGCAGCTCCTCGGTGGCACCGGCCTTCAGGACGCCGCCGCCGACGTAGAGCACCGGGCGCCGCGCCTCGGTGATCAGGCGCGCGGCCTCGCGGATCTGCTTGGCGTGCGGCTTGGTGACGGGGCGGTAGCCGGGGAGGTCGGTCTGCGGCGGCCAGACGAAGCTGGTCTGCGCCTGCAGCGCGTCCTTGGCGATGTCGACGAGGACCGGGCCGGGGCGGCCGCTGGAGGCGATGTGGAAGGCCTCGGCGATGGTCTTCGGGATCTCGGCCGGGTCGGTCACCAGGAAGTTGTGCTTGGTGATGGGCATGGTGATGCCGCAGATGTCCGCCTCCTGGAAGGCGTCCGTGCCGATGGCCTTGGACGCCACCTGGCCGGTGATCGCGACCATGGGGACCGAGTCCATGTGGGCGTCGGCGATCGGGGTGACCAGGTTGGTGGCGCCGGGGCCGGAGGTCGCCATGCAGACGCCGACCCTGCCGGTGGCCTGGGCGTAGCCGGTGGCGGCGTGGCCTGCGCCCTGCTCGTGGCGGACCAGGACGTGACGGACCTTCGAGGAGTCCATCAGCGGGTCGTAGGCGGGGAGGATCGCGCCGCCCGGAATGCCGAATACGGTGTCGGCGCCGACTTCCTCGAGAGAGCGGATGAGGGACTGCGCGCCCGTGACGTGCTCGGTGATGGTGGGCTGCTGTCCGCCGTTACGGGCCCGCTGCTGCGGATGGTGGGCCCCGGTGGCCTGCTCGGTCATCGGCAATCTCTTCTCGAAGATGAGGTCTAGCTGGGTGAGGTGGCCGCCCCGGAAGAAAGCGCGGGGCGGGGCGGTTCGAGGTAACCAGTGCAACAAAAAACCCCTCGTGCCGTGAGGCAAGCGAGGGGAGCGCGCCGGGTGTGGTCCGCAGGGTTTCATCGTGACCCTGCTTCAGCCGACGCGCTTTCCAAGTACGAGAATTCGGGTGCGCATGGCTTGACCCTCTCCCCGGCGCACTACGGGTGTCAAGTGGGTGGGACGGAGGTCTCACTATTTGAGCGCAATGGCGGATGCACCAGGGAATCCGGACCGTCCCGGCCGTCGCTCACGGCGATCCGCTTCGGCAGCGCCTCCCGCCCCTGCACCCCCACCTTCACCGGCAGGGCACTGGTGGTGAGCACGGCTTCCCGGCCCGCTTCGAGGCAGTCGGCGGGGCCCGGTACGGGGTAGTCGCCACGGTCCAGGGCGCGCCGCAGCCGGTGCTCGTCGAGCGGCCCGGAGAAGGCCATGCCCTGTCCGTGGGTGCAGCCCATCGCCCGCAGCGCCGCCACCTGCTCCGGCAGGTCCACGCCGTCCGCGACGGTCTGCAGCCCGAGGTCGCCCGCGATGCGCAGCAGCCCGGACGTGATCTTGTGCAGCCGGGCGGACTCGACCACGCCTTCCACCAGCTCGCGGTCGAGCTTGAGCACATCGACCGGGAGCCGGCGCAGGGCGCTGATGGCGGCGCACCCGCTGCCGAAGCCGTCGAGGGCGATGCGCACACCGAGCCGCCGCAGAGCGGTCAGCCGGCGTTCGAGTTCGTCGAGGGAGACGCGCGGGTCGGTGTCGGCCAGCTCCAGCAGGAGGGCGCCGGACGGCAGCCCGTGGCGGGTGAGCAGCGCTTCGACGCTGCCCGGCCCCAGGCCCCGCTCCGTGAGGCGGTGCGGGGAGAGGCGGACGGCGACCGGAGCGGGGTACCCGGCACGGTGCCGCTCCGCCGCCTGCTCCACCGCCTCCTCCAGGAGCCACCGGCCGATGTCGGCCGCGCGCGCCCCGTCCTCGCCTCGTGCGCGGTCGCCGCGCACCCGGTCGGAGACCCGGAGGAACTCGTCGGGGGTGAAGAGGATGCCCTGCTCGGAGCGCCAGCGGGCCTGTGCGGAGACCGTGGTGATCCGGCCGCTGCCGAGCTCCACCACGGGCTGGTGGAGCAGGGCGAACTCGCCGTCGTGGAGGGCGTTCCGCAGCCGGGTGGCGACTTCGGCGCGCCGGACCACCTCGGCCTGCATCTGCGGTGCGTACAGCTCGACCCGGCCCTTGCCCGCGGCCTTGGCGCGGTACATGGCCAGGTCGGCGTTGCGCATGAGTTCCGTGGGGTTGATCCCGGGGTCGGCGAAGGCGACGCCGATGCTGGCGGCGACGCGCACCTCGGTGCCGCCGGAGACGCAGTAGGGACGGGAGAGGCCGGTGCGCAGCCGCTCGGCGACCTCGAGGATGCGGTACTCGCGGGCGGCCGTGTCCTGGGTGCCGTCGCCGAGGATGAGGGCCGCGAACTCGTCCCCGCCGAGCCGGGCCGCGGTGTCCCCGGCCCGGACGGACTCCTGGAGCCGGCGGGCGGCGTGCACCAGGAGTTCGTCACCGGCCTGGTGGCCGACGGTGTCGTTCACCGCCTTGAAGCCGTCGAGGTCGATGAAGAGCACGGCGGTGCCCGGGTCGGTGGCCCGGCGCCCGCTGAGCGCCCGCCGCACGCGCTGCGTGAAGAGGGCGCGGTTCGGCAGGTCGGTGAGCGGGTCGTGTTCGGCGCTGTGCCGCAGCTGGGCCTGGAGCCGGACCCGTTCGGTGACGTCGCGGCTGTTGAAGATCAGGCCGCCGTGGTGCCGGTTGACGGTGGACTCCACGTTGAGCCAGCCGTCGTGCCCCGCCCGGCGGACACCGGCACGGAAGCGGCATTCGATGCGGGTGGTGGGCTCGTCCTCCGGCTGCGCGGCCAGGAACCGGCGCACCTCGTGCACCACACCGCCGAGGTCCTCGGGGTGGATGAGCGAGGCGAACTCGGAGCCGATGAGCTCCTCCGGGTCGATGCCGTAGACCCCCGCGGCGGCGGGGCTGACGTAGCGCAGCACTCCGGTCGGCGCGGCGATCATGATGACGTCGCTGGAGCCCTGCACCAGGGAGCGGAAGTGGTTCTCCTTCTGGGCCAGTTCCTGGGTGAGGCTCATGTTGTCCAGCAGCATGATGCCCTGCCGCACCACGAGGGCGAGCACGACGGTGCAGGCCGTGAAGATCACGACGCGGTCGATGCGGCTGCCGTCGATGACGTTGTAGAGGATCCCGAGCGTGCAGACGGCCGCGGCGAGATACGGGGTGAGGGCGGCCAGCGAGCCCGCCGTCGGACGGCTCGGGTGCGGCTCGCGGCGGCTCCGGGCGCAGGCGTCCGCATCCGGCTGCTTGGCGACCCAGGGGGCGTACGCCAGGAGTATGGAGCCGGCGAACCAGCCGGCGTCGAGGAGCTGCCCGGAGCGGTAGTGCTCCCGCAGCAGCGGCGAGGTGAACAGCGCGTCGCACAGCACCGTCAGGGCGAGCGCCGCGATGGCGGTGTTGATCGCCGACCGGTTGGCGGAGGACCTGCGGAAGTGCAGTGCCAGCACCATGCTGACCAGCACGATGTCCAGCAGCGGATAGGCCAGGGACAGCGCGGCGCGGGCCACGCTCTCGCCCTCCTGGTGCGCCGTGTGGGCGAGGGCGAGGCTCCAGGAGATGGTGAGCAGGGAGCCGCCGATGAGCCAGGCGTCGAGAGCCAGGCAGGTCCAGCCCGCCCTGCTCGCGGGGCGCTTGGCCAGGACGAGCAGACCCACGATGGCGGGCGGCGCGAAGAGCAGGAAGCAGAAGTCGGCCCCGGACGGGCTCGGTACGGGCTCCCGCAGGACGACCTCGTACCAGCCCCAGATCGCGTTGCCGAAGCCGGCCATGGCGGAGGAGAGGGCGAACAGCAGCCAGGCGGGGCGCAGGCAGCTGGTGCGGGACCGGCCGTAGCAGAAGCAGGAGACGGCTCCCGCGAGGGCGGCGGCGGCGAGGCCGAAGTCCCCCATGACGACCGCGAGTCGGGGCGATCCCCAGCCCAGGGCGGCGCCGGTGGCGTATCCGCCGCAGACCAGGGCGAGCAGCAGCTGGGGAAGCAGGCCCGTCCCGCCGCCGGAAGCCGGCGGCCGGGAGAGCACCGCCCCCGGGGTGCTCACCGCACCGTCCTTGGCGGCGCGGTCCTCCGCTGAGGTCTGCGCGCGTCGACGCTCGGGAGTCTCCGGCGGCTGTCGCGCCTCATCCGACTGACTGGGTGGTTGATCCATTGGCCGTGCATCGCCCGTCGCCCCCCTCGAGTTCCGGTCCATCGCTGCGCCCGTCGCACTGCCCCCGGGCGCAGTCCCCGTCGGGACGATACACCAGTCCGGTCACTCAGGGACATAGCATCTCTACACAGCGTAACTACCAGCGAGATTGCGGCGACTCAGCGCAGTCGAACGGACTCGGAGCGTACTGAACGCGCCCCGGAGGGTGTGCTTCCGCTCCCGGTCAGCCCGCCGTGGCGACCACGTTGGCGAGCGGCTCGTCCGCGGCAAATCGGACCAACTGCTCGCGCAGCAGCCGCTTCGCACGGGGCAGGAAGGCCGAGGTGGGTCCGCCCACATGCGGCGTGATGAGCACCCCGGGGGCGTGCCAGAGCGGGTGGCCGGCGGGCAGCGGCTCGGGGTCGGTGACGTCCAGCGCCGCCCGCAGCCTGCCCGTCCGCACCTCCGCGAGCAGGGCCTCGGTGTCGACGACGCCGCCGCGGGCGACATTCACCAGCAGTGCGCCGTCCTTCATGCGGGAGAGGAATGCGGCACCCGCCAGGCCACGGGTGTCATCGGTGAGCGGGGTGGTGAGGACGACGACATCGGCCTGGGGCAGGAGTGCGGGGAGTTCGGCGAGTGGATGCACCGGGCCGCGCGGGGAGGTACGGGCAGAGCGCGCGACGCGCGCCACCCGCGCACATTCGAAGGGGACAAGCCGGTCCTCGACCGCGCTGCCGATGGAGCCGTATCCGACGATCAGGACGGAGCGGTCGGCGAGCGCGGGGCGGAACCCGGACCGCCACTCCTCCGCGTCCTGTCCACGGACGAAGTCCGGGATGCCGCGCAGCGACGCCAGGATGAGTGTGAGGGCCAGCTCCGCGGTGCTCGCCTCGTGGACACCGCGCGCGTTGCAGAGCTGCACGCCGGGGCGCAGCCCGGACAGGGCGGGGAGCACGTCGTCGATACCGGCCGTGAGGGTCTGGACCACCCGCACCGCCGTCATCTCCGGCAGCGGCCGGACGGAGACGGCTGAGCCTTTCATGTAGGGAACGCCGTAGAACACACAGCGGGCGGGGTCCGCCGGGAAGTCCGGCTCTCCGTCCCAGAAGTGGTAGGCGAACCCGTCGGGGAGGCCGTCGAAGAGATCGGGCCGCACCGGCAGCCATACATCAGCAGTCATGGTCAGGAGGTTACGGCCGGTCATCGCAGAACTGCCGCGTCCGCGGACGGGCGGGTCCCTCGGCGGCTCCGGCCGATCTTCCGCGACGGCGGCTGCCCGGGCGGCTCCGCTGCGCGTCCGGGCCGGTGGCAGAGGTTAGTTTGGGGATCACGCAAGGGAGGGGTGCAGGACCAGGTGGAGCGCAGGACAATCGGCGCGGAGGCGCTGTCGGTGGGCGCGGTCGGCCTCGGGTGCATGCCGATGAGCTGGGCCTACACCACCTCGCAGCAGAGCGGGGAGAGCTCGCTGCGCGCGGTGCACACGGCTCTCGACCGCGGTACGACGCTCCTCGACACCGCCGACATGTACGGGCCGTTCACCAATGAGCTGCTGGTCGGGCGGGTGCTCAAGGAGCGGCGCGCGGACGCGTTCGTCTCCACCAAGTGCGGCCTGCTGGTGGGCGAGCAGCACATCGTCGCCAATGGGCGCCCCGGCTATGTGAAACGGGCCTGCGATGCCTCGCTGCGCCGTCTCCAGACCGATGTGATCGACCTCTACCAGCTGCACCGCCCCGACCCGGAGGTGCCGGTGGAGGAGACCTGGGGCGCGATGGCCGAGCTGGTCACGGCCGGCAAGGTGCGGGCGCTGGGGTGGTGCGCGTTCCAGAAGGAGGCGCGGCGCGTCCGGCGGCGGGCGGCGGCCCACGGCAGGGACGAGGCGCAGCGGAGCCCCGGCGCCCGGATGCACGACACCACGATCGGCCAGCTGACCCGGGTGCAGCAGGTCTTCCCGGTGAGCAGTGTGGAGGCCGAGCTGTCCGTCTGGTCGCCCGAGGCGCTGGAGTCGCTGCTGCCGTGGTGCGAGTCGCGCGGTATCGGCTTTCTCGCAGCCATGCCGCTCGGGAACGGCTTTCTCACCGGCACCCTGACGCCGGGCCAGGGGTTCGAACCGGATGACGTCCGGGCCCGCCATCCGCGGTTCACGGCCGACATGATGGCGGCGAACCAGCCGATCGTGGCCGGGCTGCGCCGGGTCGCGCAGCGGCACGGGGCCACCCCGGCGCAGGTGGCGCTGGCCTGGGTGCTGGCGCAGGGCCGGCATGTGGTCCCGGTGCCGGGTACGAAGAAGGAGCGGTGGGCGTTCGAGAACGCCGGAGCCGCCGCTCTCCGGCTGAGCGGGGAGGACCTGGCGGAGATCGCGGACCTGCCGCCGGTGCAGAGGTCCTGGGACTGACCGGCGGCCGCCGCCGTCGGGCGTGGGACGTGGCCGGGTGGTGCGGGGTGGTGCGGTGGTGCGGTGGTGCGGTGGTGCGGCCACGGAAAGGTCGTGAGGCGGGCGGCTTCCGGAGGCGGGGGCAGACCTTGCGGGGCGGGGGCGTCCGAGGGCTTCCGAGGTGGGCGGGACGGTGTCCGGCTTCCGGGACGGGCGGCCGGTTCCGGGGACGGCGGGACGGGATCTCCGGGGCCGATTCCGAGGCGGAGCCGGGCAGTTCGCGGGGCGGTCCGGGTCCGGTGGCGGCAAGTCGGATCCGCATGAGTGGACCGGGAACCCCGCGGGGGCACGGCGGTGTATGAAGCAATGTGATGCACTGGATGGGACCGAGAGGATCGTTCGTCATGCGACGACCTGTTGTGACTGCGCTGACCGCCGTGGTGGCCGCTGCGGCCCTCCTGTTCGTCTCCGGCTGCTCGTCGGACGGCGGCTCCGGGCCGCCGGAGCGGTCCGCGACGTCGTCCTCGCCTCCCGGCTCCTCACCACCCGACGGCGCCACGTCCTCCCCGGCGCCCGCGAAGGGCTCGGTGAAGGTGGAGCGCACGGTCGCGACGGGCCTGAAGTCCCCCTGGGGACTCGCCGCGCTGCCGGACGGTGACCTGCTGGTGTCCTCCCGCGACACCGGGAAGATCTTTCTGATCGCGGCGGACAGCGGAAAGAAGACCGAGCTGGGGTCGGTTCCGGGCGTCTCCGCGGGCGGCGAGGGCGGTCTGCTGGGGATCGCCGTCGCGCCCACGTTCGGGGCGGACCCCTTGGTGTACGCCTACTTCACCACCGCATCCGACAACCGCATCGCCCGCATGGTCTACGACGAGAAGAAGCCGGCGGGGAGCCGTCTCGGCGCACCGGACACCATCCTCAAGGGCATTCCCAAGGGCCAGGTCCACAACGGCGGCAGGATCGCGTTCGGCCCGGACAGGATGCTCTACGCGGGGACGGGCGAGAGCGGCGACCAGGGCCTCGCACAGGAGAAGGACTCGCTGGGCGGCAAGATCCTGCGGATGACGCCGGACGGGGAGCCGGTCCATGGCAATCCGTTCCCGGACTCCGTGGTCTACAGCTACGGGCACCGCAATGTGCAGGGCCTGGCCTGGGACGCGGACAAACGGCTGTGGGCCGCGGAGTTCGGGCAGAACACCTGGGACGAGCTGAACCTCATCGCTCCCGGCAAGAACTACGGCTGGCCGGATGTGGAGGGGAAGGGCGACAAGCCCGGGTTCGTGGACCCGGTCGAGCAGTGGTCGACCGAGGATGCCTCACCCAGCGGCATCGCCTGCGCCCGGGGCTCGATCTGGATGGCGGGACTGCGCGGCGAACGGCTGTGGCGCATCCCGCTGGACGGCACGAAGCCGGTGGCGCGGCCACAGGCCTTCCTGGACGGCACGTACGGACGGCTCCGCACCGTCGTGTCCGACGGAGCGGATCGGCTCTGGCTGGTGACGAGCGAGACCGACTCCCGGGGAACACCGGAGAAGGGGGACGACCGCATCCTGCAGGTGAAGGTGTCCTGAGCCGGGCACTCCTGCTCCCCGCCCCGGCCCCAGCCGAGTCCTGAACGCAGTCCTGGACGCAGTCCTGGACGTCGTGATGACCCGGCCCCGGGCCTGGACCCGGCCCCGGACCCGGTCGTCGTCCGGGACCAGGGCCCGGCCGGACCCGGACCTGGTCAGACGGTGGGTTCCGTTCCGGCGAAGAGACGCATGCGGTGCGCGACGGACGCCGCCTCGCCCCGGTTGGAAACCCCCAGCTTGGCCAGGATGTTGGAGACGTGGACGCTTGCGGTCTTCGGTGAGATGAAGAGTTCTTCGGCGATCCTGCGGTTGCTGTGGCCCAGGGCGACCAGCCGGAGCACATCCCGCTCACGCCGGGTCAGGCCGGAACCGCCGTCCGGATGGGACGGGCTGCCCGCGTCCCGGAGACCGCCGCCCCCGTGGCCGCCGAACTCCGGATGGCTGCCGACGCCCGTCCGACCAGCGGATGCCGACGTGCCGCCGGCGTCCGCCGGAGAATCGGAGGGACCGGAGCGGCCGGCAGCGGGGGCGTCGGTCTCGAACCCTGTCCCCGCCGCTGTCCCCGCACCGGTCACGGACTCGGCGGCCAGGGACAGGCGCGCGCGGCGGGCGAGGAGTTCGATGTCTTCGCGCAGCGGGCCGGCCCGGAGCCGGGTGGCGACGGCGTAGGCCTGTCCCAGGAGTTCACCCGCCCGGTCGCGTACCGCTCCGGTGTCGGGCCCTCCGGCCCTGGCGCCCAGTACGGCGGCGGCGCCCAGCTGCGCCTCGGCCCAGCGGTGGCGGATGTCGGCCAGCACATGGGGATGGCCGTAGGGCTCGAAGGCGGCCGCGGCCTCGGCCCAGAGCTGCGGCCGGTGCTGTCCGTCGGCCCGGGCGAGTTCCGCGTCGAGGCGGCGGGACCACGCGGACCACAGCGGTGAGGGGCACCCCACGGTACGGGAGGCCGCCTCGATCCGGGACAGCAGCCGCCGGTGCTCCGCGCTGTCGGTCCCCGGGAGGCCGCGCGCCTGTCCGGCGACCTGGGCCCCGCCGACGAGCAGCCGCCAGACGTAGGGCTCCTGGCCGAGCAGCGGGAGGAGGTTCAGCGCGCCGTCCAGAGCGGAGACCGCCTCGCCGAACCGGCCGTGCGCCGCCTCGAACCTCATCTCGGCCTGGGCGAGGGGGATTTCGTACTGCGGTTCCATGTCTTTCTTGCCGAGGCGGGTGCGGCACTCGGCGATCAGGGCGGGAACCCGTTCGTACCTCCCCCGGTTGAGGTCGAGTTCGAGCCGGTACATCACCAGGGAGGCCATGGGCCGGGCACTGCGGGCCCGGTCCCGCCACTCCTCCAGGACCAGGGCGGCCCGGTCCCATTCACCGAGCAGCAGCAGGACCTCCGCGAGGTTCCCGGCGACGAAGGCGGCGCTGCCGAGCAGCCGGTGCCTGACCAGCGTCTCGATGCCCGCCTCGGCCACGTGGACCGCCTCCGCCGTGCGGCCGAGCCGGTGGAGCACGTCCACGAGGTTGGCGTGGACGCGGCCCAGAGCGCGCGGCGCCCAGATGGTCTCGACGAGTTCCCGCACCTCGTAGAGCTCGGGGATGCTGTCCTCGTCGCCGCGCTGGGCCCGCAGACAGGCGCGGGTCACCCGGGCGTTGAGTTCGACGTCGCGGGCGCCGACGAGTCGGGCGAGGTCCACGGCCCGTTCGGCCAGGTGCACCGACCCCTCCTCGGACACATGCAGGCTGTGCCAGGCCGCTGCGTGCGCCAGGACGTCGGCGTGCACCGCGGACGGCGGCAGGCCGGTGACCAGCTCCTGCGCCCTGGATATCTCCGCCCAGCCGTCGCCCCGTCCCACCGAGGTGACCAGCCGGGACCGCTGCATCCAGAACCAGGCCGCGCGCGCCGGGTCACGGTCCTGGTCGATCAGCTTCAGCGCCTTCTTGACCAGTGCATACGCCCGTTCGGGCACATCGTCCCAGCGGGCGGCGACCGCGGCTTCCGCCAGCAGGTCCAGGAAGTGCAGATGCCTCTCCTCGCCGTCCGGGGGACAGCTGCAGGGCGGGTAGGACTCGACGCTGCCCGAGCCGGACAGCCGGGAGCGCTCCTCCGCGGGCACGTCGTCCCACAGTTCCATGGCCCGTTCGAGCAGTTTGACCTGCTCGGCGTAGGCGTGACGGCGCCGTGCCTCGCGGGCGGCGGCCAGCACGGCGGGCAACGCCTTCCGGGCGTCATGGGCGGAGTACCAGTAGCCGGCCAGCCGGGTGGCCAGCTGTTCGGCGCGGACCAGGGAGGGGTCCGCCTCCAGCGCCTCGGCGTAGCGGCGGCTGAGCCGGGAGCGTTCGCCCGGCAGCAGGTCCTCGACGACGGCTTCGCGCAGCAGTGCGTGCCGGAAGCGGTAGCCGTCGCCGTCGTCCGTGGGAACCAGGACGTTGCCGCCGACGGCGGCGCGCAGCCCCTCGATCAGCTCCTCGTCCCCGAGCCCGGCGACGGCGGCGAGGAGGGCGTACTCCACGGTGGTGTTGCGGGCGGCGATCCGGACGATGCGCTGCGCCGCCTCGGGCAGCGCCTCGACCCGTACCAGCAGCAGGTCGCGCAGCGAGTCGCTGAGTCCGCAGGAGCCGTAGTCGCTGGTCGCCAGCTCCTCCACGAAGAACGGATTGCCCTCGGAGCGGTCGAAGATCTGGTCGGCCAGGCCGTGTTCGGGTTCGCTGCCCTGGATGCCCGCGAGCTGCCGGTGCACCTCGTCGCGGCTCAGCCGGGGCAGTTCGATGCGCTGCACGGTCCGCAGCCGGTCGAGCTCGGCGAGGAACGGCCGCAGCGGGTGGCGGCGGTGGATGTCGTCGGTGCGATAGGTGGCGAGCACGACGAGCCGGGAGCGCTGGAGGGAGCGGAAGAGATAGCCGAGCAGTTCGCGGGTCGAACGGTCGGCCCAGTGGAGGTCCTCGATGGCGACCACGAGCGGACGGTCCGTGGCGAGACGTTCCAGCAGACGTGCCGTGAGCTCGAACAGCCGGGCCCGGCCCTCCTGGTCGTAGGTGTCCCGGGCGAGGCTCCCGATGTCGGGCAGGAGCCGGGCGAGCTCGTCCTCGCGCCCCGCGGCCGCCTGTTCCAGCTCGGGGCCGAGCTGCCGGTGCAGGGCGCGCAGTGCTGTCGCGACAGGGGCGAACGGGAGTCCGTCCGCGCCCAGTTCCAGACAGCCGCCGACCGCGGTCACCGCGCCGGAGCGCTGGGCCGCGCAGAGGAACTCCTCGAGCAACCGGGTCTTGCCGCCTCCGGCCTCACCACCGACGAGGACCGCCTGCGGCTCCCCCGCGGCGGCGCGGGCGAACGCGTCGGTGAGCGCGGTCAGCTCGTCGGCTCGGCCGACGAAGACAGGGCTGATCGATCTGCTCTCCACATCGCTGAGCATGGCATACGGGGCGGCCCGCGCGGCACTGGCACTTCCCGGCCGTATCGCCTCAAACCCCTTGCTCACGAAGGGGGTTCGGTCGGTACCGGCGAAGACGGAGCGAGCGGTTCCTGTCACGGCGACCCCCAGTGCGGGTGAGCTGGGCGGCACGCCGCCCGGGCCGCGCGCCCGGGGTGCCGATCAGGACACGGCCGGTGCCGGGGGACGGGGCCCGGAACGCGGTGTCCGGAACGAGCCCTCCCGGCGGGGCCGCCCGTCGATGACGTCGGCGTGCGGGCACCGACGGGCCGAGCGTTCAGACGCGGGCAGCCCGTACGGTCCCGCCGCCGTCCCGCGAGGCGCTTCTGCTCACCCGCCCTTCCGCTTCGGGGCCGGCGGAGCCCCGGGCCGCGTCCCGGCGGGCGCGGACGGCCTCACGGGCGAGCCGGTGCCGGGCGGCGACGCGCATCAGTTCTTCCTGACGGTCCCGCTGCAGTTCGTAGGCGAACATCGTGATCTCCCGGTGACGTGGCTTCCGTTCTGCTTCCACCTTCGTCTTCCGGAGCCCCCCGCCGCATCGGGCGACTTCCCGATCTTCGGGAGGCCCGGTGCCTTAGTTCCGCTGCCCGAGGGGCCTCGAACACGCCTAAGGCCCCCTCGGAAAGGGGGCCTTAGGCCGCACGGTCGGCGGGCTGAGGGGGTGTACGGCATCACGGCACCGCACGCACCCCGTTACGGGGCTGTGGGCACCCCGCCGAGGAGGTCGAAGTAGATGCCGCCGGAGACGAGAAGGCCGAGGACGCCGAGGACGACTCCGGCGACGGAGACGGCCCGGATCCAGGGTGCCTGCCCGGTCCCCGCACCGGCCGGACGGAGCAGAACCGCTCCGGAGACGATCAGCGCCGCCAGGGCGAAGACGCCGTTGAACAGGGCGGTGGTGTGCCAGGGCGTGCTGTAGAGCGCGGTGATCTGCTCCTGCGCCTGGGCCTGTGCCGCACCCGAGGAGGTCTTGATCTGGCCGATCAGCTGCTGCCGTTCGGCCGCGAGGCGGCCGACCCAGGTACCGGTCAGGGACGCGAGACCGAGGGCGGCGCCGACCACCGCGGCGGCACCGGCCGCCACCGGCGTCGAGCGCGCCGGCACCGGGGCGCCGGCTTCCGGGCCGTCCTCGTCGAGGCCGTCGGAGTCCCGGTCCGTCCGGTCGGTGGCCGCGGTCTCCTTCGGCGCCTCCGTTGCCGCGGGCTTCCCGGCTTCCGGAGCCTCGGCGGCCTCGTCGGTCAGGTCCTTCGTCTCGGTGTCCGTGGTCTTGGTGGTGTCCATGGTCCGCACCGTAAGCGCCGTTTCTGAGAGTCCTCTTAATTCTCGCGGCATGATCCGTTACGGCTTGATGCCCAGGAGGCCGGCTTGATGCCCAGGAGGCCGGAGGGCCGGTGACGCCTCGGGGCCCGGCCCCCCGGGGGCGCCCCTCGACGGCCGGACCCATCGGGGACCGGACACCTCAGCCGTCCGCCACTCCACGGTCACACCTGGGAGCTCTCCGTCACATCCGCGGCTCCTCGGTCGCGCCGCGGCGCCGGAGCGCGGTGCGCGCCGGGCTCCGCCGTTTCCCCGGCCCGCAGCCACTCCCCGGCCAGCAGGGACCAGATCTCGGTGTCCTGCCGGGTCCCCGCGTACGGGAAGTTCTGCCGGAGCACGCCGTCCCGGCTCATCCCCAGCCGCCGGGCCACCGCGATGCTGCGCACGTTCGGCGCGGCGGCGTGCCACTCCACGCGGTGGATGCCGCGTTCCCGTACGGCCCAGTCGATCAGCAGGCGCACGGCCCGGGTCACCAGGCCGCGGCCCTGCCCCGCGGCCTCGGCCCAGCAGCCGATCTCGCAGACGCCGGTCCGGGCGTCGAACGTCACGAACGTGACACCGCCGACCAGGGTTCCGTCCAGCCAGATGCCGTAGATCCGCCCGGCGTCGGCGGCCTGCCGGTCCGCGTAGTCCCGGAGGACCGTCCGCGCGGAGTCGAGGTCGGTGCTCCGGCAGGCCCACGGAATCCAGGGGTCGACATCGGCCCGCGCCCGGTCCATGTGGGCCAGGAACTCCTCGGCCTGCCAGGGCTCCAGCGGACGCAGCTCGGCCGCGTCTCCGAGGGGCACTGCGAACATCGCTCTCCTTCGCTCGTCCTGCGCCGGCCCGGGAACTCCCCGGGCCGCGGTCGGCGGACGACGCGAGCCGACGGGACGGACTCCCCCGCCCCTGCCCCCGCACCGCTCCCGCCCCGGGCCGGCCCCGCCCGCTCCGGCCCCCGTACGGACGACAGCTCCGCACGGACGCCGGCCCGCACGAGCCGGTCCCCACGGGCCGGTCCCCACGGGCCGGTCCGCAGGACGCCGGTCCGCCACGGGCCGGTACGTGTCCGGGCCGGTACGTGTCCGGGCCCGCCCGTTTCAGCGGACGAGTGCGTCGACGTCCTCGCTCGTGCGCTGCGCAGGAAGTGTCGCATGGGCGGTCTCCGGCGCCTCGATGCTGAACCGGGGCAGCAGCCGGTCGAGCCACTTCGGCAGCCACCAGTTGGCGCCGCCCAGCATGTGCATCAGCGCCGGGACCAGGAGCGTCCGCAGCACGAAGGCGTCCAGGGCCACCGCCGCGGCCAGGCCGATGCCGAACATCGCGATGATCCGGTCACCGCTGAGCACGAAGGCGGAGAAGACCGCGATCATGATGACGGCCGCGGAGTTGATCACCCGGCTGGTCTCGGCGAGGCCGACGCGTACCGCCCGCCGGTTGTCCCGGGTCTGCTGCCACTCCTCGTACATCCGGCTGACCAGGAAGACCTGGTAGTCCATGGAGAGGCCGAAGAGCACCGAGACCATGATCACGGGCAGGAACGGTTCGATCGGCCCGGCGCTGCCGAGGCCCAGCAGTTCGCTGCCCCAGCCCCACTGGAAGATCGCGACGACGACGCCGAAGGAGGAGGCGACGGCGGCGATGTTCATCGCGGCGGCCTTGAGCGGGATGCCGATGCTGCGGAAGGCGAGCAGCAGCAGGGCGCAGCCGAGGGCCACCACCACGCCGATGAAGAGGGGCAGCTTGCCGATGATCACGGATGCGAAGTCGTCGTAGGCGGCCGTGAGCCCGCCGACGTGGGTGTTGAGGGAGGTGCCCTGCTCCGCCGGGGGCAGCACGTCGTGCCGCAGCCGCTCGACGAGCTGGGAGGTCCGCTCCGACTGGGGAGCGCTCTCCGGGACCACGGTGATCACGCCGGTGCCGCCGCTGCGGTCGACGGTCGCGGTGGTCACGTGCGCGACGCCCTCGGTCGCCCGCAGTTTCTCGGGCAGCTTGTCGAAGGCCAGCTTGTCGGCGGCTCCGTCGATCTCGGAGACCAGGGTCAGCGGGCCGTTGGAGCCGGGGCCGAAGCCGTCGGCCAGCCGGTCGTACGCCTGCCGGGTGGTGCTGGACGCCGGGTTGTTGCCCTGGTCGGAGGTGCCGAGGTGCAGCGAGGTGGTGGGCACCGCCAGGACGATCATGACTGCGGCGGCGATCCCGCCGAGCAGCTTGGGGTGCCGTTCGACGAAGGCGGACCAGCGGGCGGAGAAGCCGGTGGGCAGCTCGGGCTTCGGCCCGTGCTCGACGAGGCGGCGGCGCTCCCGGCGGCTGAGCACCTTCATGCCCATGAGGCCGAGCAGGGCGGGCAGCAGGGTCACGGAGGCGGCGACCGCCAGGACGACGGTGAGCGAGGCGGCGAGCGCGACGCCGTTGAGGAAGGTGAGCCGCAGCACCAGCATGCCGAGCAGGGCTATGCAGACGGTCGCGCCCGCGAAGACGACCGCCCGCCCGGAGGTGGTGACGGCGCGCCGGGCGGCCTCCGCCACCGGTAGCCCCTGCCGGAGGCCTCTGCGGTGCCGGGTGACGATGAACAGCGCGTAGTCGATGCCCACGCCGAGTCCGATGAGCATGCCGAGCATGGGCGCGAAGTCGGCGACGGTCATGACATGACTGAGCAGCGAGATGCCCAGATAGGCCGTGCCCACGCTGACCAGCGCGGTGGCGATGGGCAGCAGCATGGCGGAGAGCGACCCGAAGGCGAGGAAGAGGACGGCCGCGGCGGCGAGGACGCCGACGATCTCACTGAGGTGCGCGGACGACTTCTCGGTGAGGGAGACTCCGGGTCCCCCGACGTCGACCTGGAGCGCGCCGTTCTCCGCGTCCAGCGCGGTGTCCACGATCTTCTGCACCTGACCGCGGCCGAGGTCGTCCGGGGACTTCTCGTAGACGACGGTGGCGTACGCGGTGTGGCCGTCCCGGCTGATCTGGTTGGCGCCCTCGGCGCCGTACGGACCGGTGATGGCGGCGACGCCGGGCAGGTCCTCGACCTCGTCCAGCGTCTGAGTCATGTGGCGCTCGACGGACTGGGCCCGGACGGATCCCTGGTCGGTGTGCCAGACGATCGTGTCGTTGTCGCCGCTCCGGCCCGGGAAGGCCTCTTCGAGCTGCTTGCTCGCCTTGCCCGATTCGGTGCCCGGAACGTCGTAGTCGTTGGAGTACGAGGACCCCGTGAGGGCTGCCGCGACGCCCACGCCCACGAGAGCGGCGAGCCACAGCAGGATGACGACGAAGCGACGCTGGAGACACCATCCGGCAAGTGCAGCCATGCGCAGACTCTCCCTGAGCGTTGTGTGGATCTTTCCGGGAAATGACCCACAACGGACATAAGGCGTACCGGGCCACTGTTACAGGCCTGCAAGATCAAGTGAGCGTTTCGTGGGTTTAGTCACATCGACCCGGGGGAAGCACGCGTCCCGCTCCGCAGCGGAACGGCTCGGCCGGCCCCGCCACCGGCCGGTTTCCGGCCTCCACGGCCCGCACCCGGCGGCCGGTCCGGCGAAAGCGGAACCCACCGGGCACACGGAACGGCCGAGGGGCGGCCCTCCCGATGTCGGGAGGACCGCCCCTCGGCCGCTGTGTCACCGCGGACGGATGCGGGCCCGGTCCGCGGACGTACCCGGGCTCACCCCGCCCCCGGGGTGGTCCGGCGCGTCAGCCCTCGACGCCCAGCTTCTCCAGGATCAGCTCGCGCACCCGTGCCGCGTCCGCCTGGCCACGGGTGGCCTTCATGACCGCGCCCACCAGCGCACCCGCCGCCTGGACCTTGCCGCCGCGGATCTTGTCCGCGATGGCCGCGTTGGAGGCGATGGCCTCGTCGACGGCGGTGCCCAGCGCCCCCTCGTCCGAGACGACCTTCAGCCCGCGCTTCTCGACGACCGTGTCCGGGTCGCCCTCGCCCGCGAGCACGCCCTCGATGACCTGGCGCGCCAGCTTGTCGTTGAGCGAGCCCTCGGCGACCAGCGCCGTGACCCGGGCGACCTGCTCCGGGGTGATCGGCAGCGCGGACAGCTCGACGCCGTCCTCGTTGGAACGCCGCGCCAGCTCGCCCATCCACCACTTGCGCGCCTGGTCGGCCGGGGCGCCCGCCTCGATCGTGGCGAGGATCGACGGGATGGCTCCGGCGTTGAGGACCGACTGCATCTCGTGGTCCGACAGGCCCCACTGCGCCTTGAGCCGCTGCCGCTGCACGCGCGGCAGCTCGGGCAGCTCGGCGCGGAGCTGCTCCACCCAGTCACGGGACGGGGCGACGGGCACCAGGTCCGGCTCCGGGAAGTACCGGTAGTCCTCGGCCTCCTCCTTCACGCGGCCGGAGGTGGTGGAGCCGTCCTCCTCGTGGAAGTGACGGGTCTCCTGGATGATCGTCCCGCCCTCGCCCAGCACCGCGGCATGCCGCATGATCTCGAAGCGGGCGGCCCGCTCGACGCTGCGCAGCGAGTTGACGTTCTTCGTCTCGGAGCGGGTGCCGAACTTCTCCCGGCCGTGCGGGCGCAGCGACAGGTTCACGTCGCAGCGCATCTGGCCCATCTCCATCCGGGCCTCGGAGACGCCCAGGGCCTTGATGAGCTCGCGCAGCTCGGCGACGTACGCCTTGGCGACCTCGGGGGCCTTGTCACCCGCGCCGACGATCGGCTTGGTGACGATCTCGATCAGCGGGATGCCGGCCCGGTTGTAGTCGAGCAGCGAGTGGGAGGCGCCGTGGATACGGCCCGTCGCGCCGCCCACGTGGGTCGACTTGCCGGTGTCCTCCTCCATGTGGGCGCGCTCGATCTCGACCCGGAAGGTCTCCCCCTCGACGTCGACGTCCAGATAGCCGTTGAAGGCGATCGGCTCGTCGTACTGCGAGGTCTGGAAGTTCTTCGGCATGTCCGGATAGAAGTAGTTCTTCCGGGCGAAGCGGCACCACTCGGCGATCTCGCAGTTCAGCGCGAGGCCGATGCGGATCGCCGACTCGACGCCGGTCGCGTTGACGACCGGGAGCGAGCCGGGCAGGCCGAGGCAGGTGGGACAGGTCTGCGCGTTGGCGTCGGCACCCAGGGTGGTCGAGCAGCCGCAGAACATCTTGGTCGCGGTGCCGAGTTCGACGTGGACCTCGAGGCCCATCACGGGCTCGTAGGCCGCCAGAGCGTCCTCGTACGACACCAGTTCAGTGACGGTCACGGAAACTTAACCTTTCAGCCCGCGAGGACGTCGTCGTCGCCCATGCGGCGCAGCTCGCGGACGAGGAGCGCGACGCCGGTGGCGACAGCGGCGGCGGATACGACCGCGTCGACCAGCATCAGCTTGTCGTTCTCGAAGCGGGCCTTCTTGGCCTGCTTGACGATGCTGACGGCGCCGAACAGCGTGGTGCCGATGGACAGGTACGTGCCGGGCTTCGACTTCTTGAAGCCCTTGGCCTTGGCGAGCTTTCCACTCACAGCGACGGTGCCTCCTCCAGCAACGGGTGCCCCCAGCGGGCAGTGAACGCGGCTTCCACAGCTGCGCCTACCCGGTAGAGCCGATCATCGGCCAGCGCGGGCGCGATGATCTGCAGACCCACCGGGAGCCCGTCCTCCGGCGCGAGGCCGCAGGGCAGGGACATGGCGGAGTTGCCGGCCAGGTTGGACGGGATGGTGCACAGGTCGGCCAGGTACATCGCCATCGGGTCGTCGGCCCGCTCCCCGATCGGGAAGGCGGTCGTCGGCGTGGTCGGCGAGACCAGCACGTCGACCTGCTCGAAGGCCGTCTCGAAGTCCTGCGTGATGAGGGTGCGGACCTTCTGCGCCGAGCCGTAGTACGCGTCGTAGTAGCCGGAGCTGAGCGCGTAGGTGCCGAGCATGATGCGGCGCTTGACCTCGGGGCCGAAGCCGGCGGCGCGGGTGAGGGCGGTGACCTCCTCGGCGGACCGGGTGCCGTCGTCGCCGACCCGCAGGCCGTAGCGCATGGCGTCGAACCGGGCGAGGTTCGAGGAGCACTCGGACGGCGCGATCAGGTAGTACGCGGCGAGCGCCTTGTCGAACGACGGGCAGGAGATCTCGACGATCTCGGCGCCCAGCTCACGCAGCAGCTCCACGGACTCGTTGAACCGCTGCATGACGCCGGCCTGGTAGCCCTCGCCGGCGAACTCCTTGACGACGCCGATGCGCATGCCCGTGACGTCGCCGTTGCGCGCGGCCTCGACGACCGGGGGCACGGGGGCGTCGATGGACGTGGAGTCCAGCGGGTCGTGTCCGGCGATCACCTCGTGGAGGAGGGCCGCGTCCAGGACCGTACGGGCGCACGGACCGCCCTGGTCCAGGGACGAGGAGAAGGCGACCATGCCGTAGCGGGACACCGCGCCGTAGGTCGGCTTGACGCCGACCGTGCCGGTCACGGCGGCGGGCTGGCGGATCGAACCACCGGTGTCGGTGCCGATCGCGAGCGGGGCCTCGTACGACGCGATGGCCGCGGAGGAGCCGCCGCCGGAGCCGCCGGGGATCCGGGTCAGGTCCCAGGGGTTGCCGGTCGGGCCGTAGGCGCTGTTCTCGGTGGAGGACCCCATGGCGAACTCGTCCATGTTGGTCTTGCCGAGGATGACGACGTCCGCGTCCTTGAGGCGGCGGGTGAGCGTCGCGTCGTACGGCGGGATCCAGCCCTCGAGGATCTTGGAACCGACGGTCGTCGGGATGCCCTCGGTGGTGAAGATGTCCTTCAGCGCGAGCGGGACACCGGCGAGCGGGCCGAGCTGCTCGCCCCGGGCCCGCTTCTCGTCGACGGCGCGCGCCTGGGCGAGCGCGCCCTCGCGGTCGACGTGCAGGAAGGCGTGCACCTTCTCGTCGACGGCCTCGATCCGGGCGAGGTGGGCCTCGGTGACGGCGACGGCCGTCACCTCGCCCGCGGCGATCTTCGCCGCGGTCTCGGCGGCGGTGAGCCTGGTGAGGTCGGTCATGTCAGTCCTCCCCCAGGATCTGCGGCACCTTGAAACGCTGCTGCTCCTGGGCCGGGGCGCCGGAGAGCGCCTGCTCGGGCGTCAGCGACGGACGGACGACGTCCGGACGCATGACGTTGGTCAGCGGCAGCGGGTGAGAGGTCGGCGGAACGTCTTGGTCGGCGACCTCGGAGACGCGGGCGACCGCGCCGATGATGTCGTCGAGCTGACCGGCGAAGTGCTCGAGCTCTTCGCCGGTCAGCTCCAGACGCGCCAGCCGGGCGAGGTGGGCGACCTCCTCGCGCGTGATGCCAGGCATGCAGCGATCCTCAAGGGTGAGTGTGTAGGTTTCGGGGCCAATCCTATGGCGCGGGGGGTGGTGGCCGCGAAACGCTTTGTCGCCATGCGGGGTCGCCGTGCGGCGCGCGCTCGGGATTCCTGCGGGCTCGCTTGTGCGGGCGTCGGTTGTGCGGGTGCGGGTGCGGGTGTGCGGGCGCTGGTTGTGTGGGTGCGGGTGCGGGTGTGCGGGCGCTGGTTGTGTGGGTGCTGGTGGGTGGTGGGTTTCGGGGGTGGGGGGGGCCGGGGGGGGGGGGGGGGGGGGGAAAAATAAAAGGCCCCGGGGGGCCCAAAAAAAAACCACAAACAACAAAACCCCCCCCCCCCCACCCCCCCCCCCCCCAGGAACACAC
>NZ_JBIASV010000006.1:220558-444671 GCF_042891165.1 Streptomyces sp. NPDC001922
GCCGGGCCCCCCGGGGGGGGGGGGGGGGGGGGGGGGGGGGGGGGGGTTGTTGGGGGGGGGGGGGGGGGGGGGTGGGGGGGGGGGGGCCCCGGGGGGGGGGGGTTCCGGAACGTATATTTACGGGCCCTGGGGGCCCACAAATACACGGCAGCTTCCAGAACCCCCCACCCCTGCGCCCCCACCCCCTTGCGTTCACCCACCCCTGCGCCGTCCCTACCTCCTTGCGTCCGGACCACCGGGCCGGTGGCGCCTCGCGCCTCTTCGTTCACCTCGCCCTGCTGCCCCCATCCACGTCCCAGCCGCGCCGGTGGCACCGCGCCGCTTCGTTCGCCTCGCCCTGCGGCTCCGCGCCCCTGCGTTCGCCCGGCCGCCCGAGGGCCTTGTGCGCGGGGCAGCTCCGGCGTAGTTCCTCCGCCCGTCGGCTCCCTGGGTTCGCCTGGGGTGCGTGGGGCCGTCCGTTTGCTGGCGGGGGAGATGGGGTCAGTTCACCGGTTGGCTCGACGGGCGGGGGGATTCCTCGGGGGTGTGGTGCTGGGGTTCGGGGGGTGGGGTGGTGGTGAGGGCGGGGCGGGGTGGGGGGTCCAGGGCCCGGGTGGGGCGGCGCCAGCCGTGTTTGCTGCGGAGCCGGAGCCACGCGGTGGTCTCGTCCGGTGGCATGGCCGCGGCGACCAGCCAGCCCTGGACGGCGTCGCAGCCGAGGTCGCGGAGCCGCTCCCAGGTCTCGTCGTCCTCGACGCCCTCCGCGACGACCAGCAGTCCGAGGGAGTGCGCGAGGTCGATGGTGCAGCGGACGATCTCGGCGTCCTCGTTGTCCACCGCGAGCCGGGCCACGAACGAGCGGTCGATCTTGAGCTCGCTGACCGGCAGGCGCCGCAGGTGGACCAGCGAGGAGTAGCCGGTGCCGAAGTCGTCGAGGGACATCTTGACCCCGTGCCCGGTGAGGCCGGCCAGGGCGTCGGCCGCGCGCTGCGGGTCCTCCAGCAGGACGTGTTCGGTGATCTCCAGCTGGAGGGCGGAGGGCGGGACGCCGTGCCGGGCGAGCCGGGCGGCGACCGCGCCGGCGAAGCCGGGGCTGTGCACGTCGCGCGGTGAGACGTTCACCGCGACCGGCACCTCGATACCGGCCGCCCGCCAGCGCGCGACCTGGCCGAGGGCGGTCTCCAGGACGTACTCGGTGAGGTGCGGCATCAGGCCGGAGGACTCGGCGATGGCGATGAACTCGTCCGGGCTGACCCGGCCGCGCTCCGGGTGCACCCAGCGGACCAGCGCCTCCAGGCCGTTCACCCGGCCGTCGAAGCCGACCTTGGGCTGGTAGTGCAGTTCGACATCGCCCGCGTCGAGGGCGCGGCGCAGGTCGCCGAGGAGACCGAGGCGGTCGGGGGTGTTGCCGTCGCGCTTCGCCTCGTAGACCTCGACGCCGCTGCGGTCCCGCTTGGCCTGGTACATCGCCACGTCGGCGCGGCGGAGCAGGCCCTCGGCGTCCAGGGCGTGGTCGGGGAAGACGGCGACGCCGGCGCTGGCCTCCAGGACGAGGGTCAGGCCGTCGAGGTTCAGCGGTGAGCCGAGCTCGGCGACGAGCTGGCGGGCCACCTGCTGGGCGCTGGTCGTGGAGTCGACGGTGGGCAGCAGGACGGCGAACTCGTCGCCGCCGAGGCGGGCGGGCCCGGCGGTGTGCGGCAGGGCGGCCCGGAGCCGTTCGGCGATCTGCAGCAGCAGCCGGTCCCCCGCCAGGTGCCCGAGGGTGTCGTTGACCGATCGGAACCGGTCGAGGTCGATCAGCACCAGGGCGGACCGGGTGCCGAGCCGTTCCGCGTCGTCCAGGGCGGCCCAGGCGCTCTCCAGCAGCCACTGGCGGTTCGGCAGCCCGGTGAGCGGGTCACGGAGCTGTTCCTCGGCGCGGGCGCGGGCGATCCACAGGGTGGAGTCCAGGGCGACCAGCGGCACCGCGAACAGCGGCAGCACCGAGGGCATGGTGGTGGCCACGACACAGATGAGGGGGGCGATGCCCAGCAGCGCAACTGCGACGAGTCCCTGGCGGGCCAGGGCCGTTCGGGCGACGGTGGGCAGCCGGCCGGCGTTCGGAGCCGTGCAGTACCAGAGCAGCACCCGGGTCACGACGAGGTAGCCGAGGGCCGCCAGCACCACCTCGGGCAGCGCCGGCAAGGTCCAGGTGGCCGGCTGCCAGGGCTGCTCCACCGTGGGGACGGTGCCGAACGCTGCGAGGACCAGGCCGGCCACGCCGAGGCCGAGGATGTCCGCCGCCCCGTGCAGCACGCCCTGCCGCCAGCGGTGCCGGCGCGCGGCGCTGACCAGGACCACGACGGCCAGGCTGACCAGCACGGCGGGCAGCCAGCCGTAGAGCAGCAGGACGGCGAGGGTGAGGGCGGCCCCGGAGCCGGTGCCGCCCCACCAGCGGTCCCGGCCGAGAGCGACGAGGTGGCCGACGATGACGCCGGTGAGCAGCGCCAGCGACCAGCCGACGACGCCGCCCGGGAAGAGCGCGTGCCCCTCGGCGAGCACGCGGGCGACGCCGGTGGCCAGGGCGAGCCCGGCCACGACGGTTGCGGCGACCGACATCCTCACCGGTGCGGTGAACCGGCGCAGCCGTGACACCGGTTCGGCGCTCTCGGTCGGTTTCATTCCCGTCCCTCTCACAGCCGGCGGTGCCAACGCCACGTCGGTGGCATCTCCTTCCGATGCCACCACGTCTGAGGTCCCACCACGCAGCCGTGCACGGCAGGCGCACACCTCAACAGTAGGCCGGAGAAGGCTGGAAGGGGCAGCGATCCGCAGCGGTTGCCCGAATGCGGCCGGGGCAACCGGATGCATCTGATATGCACCGAACGGGTGATGCCCGACGGCTATTCGGGTGACACCTCGGCCGTCTCCCGCGCCGCGTCGGGGCCTTGTTCGAGCAGCACGGAAAAGCCCTCGTCATTGAGGACCGGCACCTTCAACTGGATTGCCTTGTCGTACTTCGATCCGGGGTTGTCACCTACGACAACGAAGCTGGTCTTCTTGGAAACGGAACCGGTCACCTTGGCGCCACGGCTCTGCAACGCCTCTTTCGCGCCATCTCTGGTGTACGACTCCAGGGTGCCGGTGACGACGACGGTGAGGCCGTCGAGCGGGCGGGGGCCGCGCTCCTCGCCGCCCTCCTCCTCCAGCCGGACACCGGCGGCCCGCCACTTCTCGATGATCTCCCGGTGCCAGTCCTCGGCGAACCACTGCTTCACCGACGCGGCGATGGTCGGCCCCACGCCCTCGACCGCGGCGAGCTCCGCCTCGTCGGCCCGGGCGATCCGGTCCACCGAGCCGAACTCCCTGGCCAGCGCCTCCGCCGCCACCGGACCGACGTGCCGGATGGACAGCCCGGTGATGACCCGGGCCAGCGGGCGCTGCTTGGCCGCCTCGATGTGCTCCAGCATGGCGAGGGTGTTCTTCCGCGGCTCGCCGTCCTGGTTGGCGAAGAGGGTGACGACCTTCTCCTCACCCGTCTTCGGGTCCCGCTTGGGCAGCCCCGAGTCCGGGTCCAGCACGTAGGAGCGGATGGGCAGCAGCTTCTCCACCGTCAGGTCGAAGAGGTCCCCCTCGTCCCGCAGCGGCGGCTCGGCGGGCTCCAGCGGCTGGGTCAGCGCCGAGGCC
Source organism: Streptomyces sp. NPDC001922 (assembly GCF_042891165.1). NCBI lineage: Bacteria > Bacillati > Actinomycetota > Actinomycetes > Kitasatosporales > Streptomycetaceae > Streptomyces > Streptomyces sp. NPDC001922. The sequence continues at coordinate 224,204 of NZ_JBIASV010000006.1, forward strand.
ACCACATAGCCGAAGTTCTCGATGTCCAGGCACTTGCGGCCGGCGAGGTAGAAGACCCGCTCCCGCAACTGGGCCGGGCAGGAACGGGCGTTGGGGCAGCGCAGGTCGACATCGCCCTCCTTCATGGGGCGCAGCGCCGTGCCGCAGTCCGGGCAGACGGCCGGCATGGCGAACTCCCGCTCGCCGCCGTCCCGCAGGTCCACCACCGGGCCGAGGATCTCGGGGATGACGTCGCCCGCCTTGCGCAGCACGACGGTGTCCCCGATCAGCACGCCCTTGGCCTTGACCACGTCCTGGTTGTGCAGGGTGGCGAACTCGACCTCGGAGCCGGCCACCGTCACCGGCTCCACCACCGCGTACGGGGTGACGCGGCCGGTGCGCCCCACGCCCACCCGGATGTCCACCAGCTTGGTGTTGACCTCCTCCGGCGGGTACTTCCAGGCAATCGCCCAGCGCGGTGCCCGCGAGGTGGATCCCAGCCGGCCCTGGAGCGGGATCTCGTCCAGCTTGACGACCACGCCGTCGATCTCGTGCTCCACGGAGTGCCGGGCCTCGCCGGCGTAGGAGCCGATGAACTTCCGGACGGCGTCGAGGGAGGTCACGACCTTGTTGTGCCGGGAGGTCGGCAGGCCCCACTCGCGCAGCAGGCCGTACGCCTCGGAGAGGCGGGCGATGTCGAAGCCCTCCCGGGCGCCGATGCCGTGCACCACCATGTGCAGCGGCCGGGTGGCGGTGACCTTGGGGTCCTTCTGGCGCAGCGAACCGGCCGCGGCGTTGCGCGGGTTGGCGAACGGCGGCTTGCCCGCCTCCACCAGACGGGCGTTCAGCTCGAGGAAGCCCTCCATGGGGAAGAACACCTCGCCCCGGATCTCCACCAGGGCCGGGATGCGCTCCCCGCTGAGCCGCTCCGGGATGTCGGCGATGGTGCGGACGTTGGGCGTGATGTCCTCACCGGTGCGCCCGTCGCCGCGGGTGGCGGCGCGGGTCAGCCGGCCGTGCTCGTAGGTGAGGTTGACGGCGAGCCCGTCCACCTTCAGCTCGCACAGGAAGTGGTGCTCCGTGCCGCTCAGTTCGCGGGCGATCCGGTCGGCCCAGCCCGCCAGCTCCTCGTCGTCGAAGGCGTTGTCCAGGCTGAGCATCCGCTCGCGGTGCTCGACGGCGGTGAACTCGGTCTCGTACGCGCCCGCGACCTTCTGGGTGGGCGAGTCCGGGGTGCGCAGCTCCGAGTACTGCTCCTCCAGGGCCTCCAGGGACCGCAGCAGCCGGTCGAACTCCGCGTCGCTGACGACCGGGGCGTCCTTCACGTAGTACCGGAAGCGGTGCTCCTCGACCTGCTCCGCCAGCTGCTGGTGCTGGTCCCGGATCTCCGCGGGCACTGCCGCCTGTTCGCCAGCCACCGTCTCGTCCTCCCGTAGTCCGCGAGTGTCGTCACTCAGGGTTGTCTGCGAGTGATCTCGCCGCCCGGACGCAGTGGGCGAGCGCGGCCCGGGCGTACGCCGGTGAGGCGCCCGCCAGACCGCACGACGGGGTGACCACCACGGACTCGGGAAGAGTCGCCGGTGACAGCCCCAGCCTGCGCCACAGCGTCCTGACACCCATGACGCTACCGGCAGGGTCGGACAATGCCGCGTCCGTGCCCGGGACGACTCCGGCGAACAGCTTGGTACCGGCCTCCGCCGCCTCCCCGATCGACTCGTCGTCACGCTCGGTGAGCAGGCCGGCGTCGAACGAGATGCCCGCCGCTCCGGCCCGCCGCAGCAGCGCGAACGGCACGCCGGGGGCGCACGAGTGGACCACGGTGGGGCTGCCGCCGGCAGCGGCCAGGACGTCGCGGAGCGCTCCCTCGACGACGGCGCGGTCCACGGCCCGGTGCGTGCGGTAGCCGCTGGCCGACTTGACGCTGCCGCGCAGCACGGAGATCAGCGACGGCTCGTCGAGCTGCAGCACCACCTCGGCGCCGGGCACCCGGCGGCGCACCTCCGCGAGGTGTGCCCGCAGCCCCTCGGCCAGGGATCCGGCCAGGTCACGGCAGGCGCCCGGGTCGGCGAGGGCGGCCTCGCCGTTCTTCAGCTCCAGGGCGGTGGCCAGCGTCCACGGGCCGACCGCCTGCACCTTGAGGGGCCCCTCGTAGCCCTGGGTGAACTCCTCCAGGGCGTCCAGGTCCTCGCGCAGCCAGGCCCAGGCGCGCCGGGTGTCGCGGCCGGGCCGGTCGCCGAACCGCCAGCCGCTGGGCTCCACCCGCGCGTACATCTCGACCAGCAGCCCGGCGGTGCGGCCGATCATGTCGGCGCCGGGACCGCGCGCGGGGAGCTCCGGCAGGTACGGGAAGGTCTCCAGGGATCCGGTGACGGTCTTCGCGGCCTCCCGCGCGTCCGTCCCGGGCATGGAGCCGACCCCGGTGGCCGAGCCGGCGGGCAGTGCGAACTTGGTCTCCGTACTCACGTCGGGAAGCGTACGGGAACGGCCGCCCCGGGAATTCCCCGGCCGAGCAGCCGTGATCGCCTGCCGGGCGGTCCGGGCGGCAGGGTGACGCGTCCCGTCGGGCGGCGGAGTCCGGGGCGGACCGGACCCTGCCTGCGCCCCCGCGCCCGGTCCGGCCGGTTCCGGGGCGCGCTTCCGCCGCCGCGCCCCGGTCCGCCGGCCGGACCGGACCGGATCGGGTCAGGCGCCCGGCCGCACCGACAGGTCGGTGATCTCCGCGTCCCGCGGCAGGTCCAGTGCGGTCAGCACCGTCCGGGCCACCGACGCCGGGTCCATCCAGCGGGCCTCCTCGTACTCCTTGCCCTCCTGCTGGTGGACCTTGGCCTGCATGGGGGTGGAGGTCCGGCCGGGGTAGACGGAGGTGACGCGGACGCCGTTGTCGTGCTCCTCGGCGCGCAGGGCGTCGGCCAGCGCCCTGAGGCCGTGCTTGCTGGCGGCGTAGGCACCCCACTGGGGGTTGGTGCGCAGCCCGGCGCCGGAGTTCACGAACACCACCTGGCCGCGGGCGGCCCGGAGTTGGGGCAGCAGCAGCCGGGTCAGCTCGGCGGGGGCGACCAGGTTGGCGGCGAGCTGCGCGTTCCAGGTCTTCGGGGTGAGGTCGGCGATGCTGCCGAGGTCCACCACGCCCGCGCTGTGCACCAGTGAGTCGAGGCGGTCGGGCAGGGCCTGGTGGCTGAGCGCCCAGGAGAGCTTCTCCGGGGTCGCGAGGTCTCCGACGACCGTGCGGGCGCCGGGGAACCGGCTCTCCAGCTCCTTGGCCCGGCCCGCGTCGCGCGCCAGCAGCCACAGCTCGTCGCCCCGCTCGGCCAGCCGGTCGACGACGGCGGCGCCGATGCCGGACCCGGCGCCGGTGATCAGGTGTGCAGTCATGCCCCCCAGCTTGCCTCACCGCGGGCCTGCCGCCCGCCTCACCCCGAGCCGACGGTCTCCTCCAGGCGGGCGAGCACCTCCGCGCCGTCCTCGGCGAAGAAGACCAGCTCGGAGAGGGGGCGCGGCAGGAAGCCCTCCGCGTCCATCCGCTGGAACTGCTGCCGCAGCCCGTCGTAGAACCCGGCGGCGTTGAGCAGCACCACCGGCTTGTCGTGCAGCCCGTGCTTCTTCAGTTCCAGGATCTCGGTGGCCTCGTCGAGCGTGCCCATGCCGCCCACCATGATCACGACTGCGTCGGCGCGGGCGAGCAGTTCCGCCTTGCGTTCGGCGAGGTCTTTGGTGACCACCATCTCGTCGACCCCGGTCCGCGCCAGGTGCGCCAGGAACCTCACGGAGACGCCGGTCAGCCGGCCGCCCGCGGCCTCCACCCCGTCGGCCATGACCTTCATGAGCCCGGACTCCGACCCGCCCCACACCAGGGTGTGGCCGCCCTTCCCCATGAGCCGCGCGAACTCGCGGGCGGGGCGGGTGTACCGCTCGTCGAGGTTCTCCGCGGAACAGAAGACGCAGATGTTCATGGCCCTCACCCTAGGTCGGGCGAGGCCGGAACCGTACCCGTCTTTCCGGCCGTCAGTAGACCTGTCCCTGGCGGAGGACGGTCGGCAGCCAGCGCTGGTTCTCAGCGGTCCCGCAGTCCCACAGCTGGACGGGGGTCTCCGGGTCCCGCCCGGCGTTGAGGACGTCGAGACAGAGGCCCGCCTGCCGCACCGTGCCGTCGGCCTCGGTGTGCCACTGCTGTGCGGAGCCGCCGTCGCAGGGGTCGGCCACCACCGGGGAGCCGCGCTGCGCGCCGTTGGTGGAGGTCATGCAGAGGTCCTCGAAGACCCGGAACTCGCCCGTCTCCGTGTAGGTGAACTGCTGGTTCTCCGACCCGTGGCAGTTGTAGATCTGCAGCTGGGTGCCGGGGTCGCGGTATCCGTACCGGAGGTCCAGGCAGTGGCTGGACGCCGCGTTCAGATAGGCGAGGGCGCCGCGCTCGGTGCGCGGCGGGGCCGAGGGGGCGGGGGGCCCGGGCTTCTTGTGCCGGGTGGGCTTCGGGGTGGGCGACGGCGTGGGCTCGGCCGACTTCGACGGCTTCTTCTTGTCGTCGGGCCGGTCGGAAGGGCTCTCCTCGGTGGTCGGGACGGCGTCGTTGCCGAACGAGGGCGGTGCCGCCTTCCGCGGCCACGCCGCGACCGGTTCCTCCTCCGTCGAGGGGGGCTCGGACACGGAGAGGACGACCAGCACCGAGAGCACGGCGATGCTGATGCAGATCATGACGGCGGGGCCTGCGCCCACCAGGCGGTCCGAGAACGGGTCGGAGCGTTCGCCGGACGGGTCGCGCTGCCTGTCCTGCTGCCGTCCGGGGCGGAACGCGGGGAGTCCCCACCGGGCGGTCCACCGTGCCCAGCCGGCCGGGGGCGGGGCGGCGGCCTGCCCGGAGGTGGCGTTCCGCTCCTCCCCCTCCGTGCTGCCGGATCTTTCGTCGAAGGCGTCAACGACCGCCGGATCCAACGGGATTCGAGCATCCGGCAGGAAGACCGGAGAGTTTCCCGGCACAACGGAAACCGTTGCGGACGACTTCACCGGGGAATTAGACAGCCCGTCAATACTCCCGCAGTTCTGGCACTCACCCTCGGGATTCGAGGAGTTACAAAAAAGACAGCCGGATGTCATGTGGGCTTCTCGTCACAGACTGTTGGACAGGAACGACAACTGAACCCTAAGGCGCCGCCATCCTTGGGGCACCGGCAGGACGCTGTCAAGCGATGACTTGCCCCATCCTGACGCCCAACCACAGCCAAAGTCCAGGGTCTTGCGACATCGACAGCCCTGTCGTGGCGCCGCACTCACACCACGGCGCTCACCTGCGAAAATCGCAATCCGGATACTCAGTCACGCATTCCGTACACAGTCTCGCGGGAGATGTTTCCGTCGGTAATGCCTTCCTGCCCGATGCGCATGCCGCGACTTTCCGAAATGCGGAGGGCGTCATGCAGGGCCTCCGCGAGCCGGGCGGACAGGAAGCGAAATTCGCGGGTCGGCACGGCAGGGTCGGAGAGCATCCGTCGAGCGTGCCCGAGAATTTCCCCTCCGGTCCTCAGCTGCATTTCCTCGACACGGTCCGCGAGTTCGGCCACCCGGCCGTTTCCGTCGGAGGAGAGATAACACGGCCTGCCGTCCGGAGTGGGCCAGGGAAGCAGCCGCAGGCCACCGGCCAGGGCGGGAGCGGAGATGGGAACGACAGGAGGGGCTGACGCGGGGCCGGGTACGGGGGCGGGTCGCTGAAACGTGGGGTCGTTCTCGGTCATGCCGACAACGCTTTCGCCGCGTCCCTAGCGTGGTCAACGACATCGCACAACGGGTGCGGCGATACGGGCCTGTTGTGTGGTTGGTGCAATCCGGTACGACCGGCGTCAGCGAGGAAGTCCCCATGACCCGACAGGATCAACCACCGTCCAGCCTTCACATCTTCGGAATCCAGTCACGATTCCTCAGAGAGCGTCGCGGTTTGACGCAAAAGGAACTTGCGCAACGCATTACCTATTCCGACTCACTGATCGCGATGGTGGAACGCGGCGAACGCTCCCCACAGCCGGCCTACATCGAGCGCGTGGACGAGGCGCTGGGCGCGAACGGCATGCTGGCGGTGCTGGCCCCGCACATGGAACGGGAGGACCACCCGCACTGGGCGCAGGAGTACGTGCAGCTGGAGGCGGAGGCGCTGGCGCTGCATGTCTACAGCACTCATGTGCTGCACGGGCTCTTACAGACGGAGGAGTACGCCCGGGCGGTGTTCCGGTCACGCTGCCCTGCCTTGGACGAAGAAGACGTCGAACGCGCGGTCCAAGCCCGCATGGAGCGCAAATTACTGACACGACGGCCGCCCGCCAGGCTGACCTTCGTGCTGGAAGAGTCGGTCCTACGGAGAACGATCGGCGGCCTCACGGTGCGGGACGGCCAGCTGCGCCACCTGCTCACCTGCGCAGCCCTGCCGCACGTGGTGTTGCAGGTCATGCCCGACAGCCGGGAGACGCACGCCGGGCTCGACGGTCCCATGACACTGCTGGAAACACCCGACCACCGGACCATCGCCTATGTCGAAGGGCAACGCGGCAGCTACTTCGTCTCGAAGCCCGAAGAGGTCAGTGTCATCACCCACCGCTATGGGATCATCCGTTCGCAGGCCCTCTCCCCGGAGGAGTCGACCGAGCACATCGAGCGCTCATTGGCAGGAGGATCATGAACACCGAACGCGCACTGCGCAGTTCAGCCGACCTCATGTGGTTCAAGAGCAGCTACAGCGGGAGCGACGGGGGTGAGTGCATCGAGATCGCCATCGAGTGGCGCACGTCCAGCCACAGCGGCAGCGACGGCGGTCAGTGCGTGGAGGTCGCCACCTGCCCCGGAGCCGTGCACGTACGGGACTCCAAGGACCGCTCCGGGCCCGCCCTGACCTTCACCCCCGACGCCTGGTCGGCCTTCCTCGACTACGCCGCCCGACAACGGGAAACATCGGCCGACTGATCCGGCCCGGAACCGCGCCACAGGCCCCGCACGAGGAGCAGCACCCTCCCAGCGGGGCCTTTCGCATGCTGTTTTCGCGGGTGACGCTCCTTCAAGCACCGCCCGGGTACGGCCGGTTCACGTCCCCCCGCACGCTGCCGCTCGCGTCCCGTCGTGCATGCTGGATTTCGACCCGCACACGACCGAGGGGAAACCGGGTGCGACCAGCAGGGACCGTGTCATCCTCCGTACCGGAGAAGACCGTTGACATCCCGGACGCTCCCCCGAGTCTCCTCAACTCACTGGTGTGGGCCCTCCTCCTGCCGGCCGGGTTCGCCACGGCCTCGGTGCTCGGCGAGTTCCCGCATCCGGCGACCAATCTCTGCGGCGCCGTGGTCGCCCTGGCGACCCTCGCCACCACCGTCGTGCTGGTCGGCGGGGTCTGGCGCCGCAGGTGGGCTGCCCTGCTCGTCGCCGTCCTGGGCCTCGTCCTCGGGCTCTGCGCGGGGACCGGGCTCTACGGGCTGTACATGGAGGAGTTCGGGGTCCGCTCCCCGGTGGTCGTCACGGGGGTGGAGTGGCGGGGCGAACACCCGCACTGCACCGTGGTGGAGACCGGCGGCAATCACACGATGTACGAGCTCGGCCCGCAGGAGAACTGTTCCGATTCCTTCGAGCGCCCGGACCGCGTGACGCTCCGCCAGGACCCCTTCGGGATGCTGGCGCCGCGCCTGCCGGACCGTCCCGGTGCCTCGCACACGTCGGAGGACGCGTGGTTCACCGCGGGGCTCTTCGGGCTGACCGCTGCGGTGGTGTGCTGCGCAGGGCTGCGCCGCAGGCGTTGACCGGCGACCGGCCCGGGCCGTGGAACGCCGTGTGGCTGCCGCCCCGAAGGGACGACAGCCACATGAGGGGCAGGCGGAAGCTCCGCGAGCCCCCGCACACCGGGTGGTCAGGTCACCGGCGGCAATCCGCCGGCCGCCCGCAGCTCGTCAGCGGTGCCGGTCGGCGCAGGTCAGCGGACCTTGTACCAGACATTGGCGTGGGTCCGCCTGGGCCACACCATGTCGCCCTGGTTCGGCCCGGCGAGGGACGCCGTGCCGATGTTGGTGCCGCGGTACTTCCAGCCCCTGTGGGCCTTCAACGAGACCTTCTTGGAGTAGCACTTCCTGGCGTGGTGACAGCCGTTCAGGCCACCGCCTGTGTAGTCCTTGAGGTCGCCGTTCTTGTACGAGGAGAGCGCTGCGCTCGGACGCAGAATGCTGACCCGCTGGTTGCAGACCATCTTCCCCTGTGCGACGACCTTGCTGCCGCTGCGCCAGACCTTGATGTAGTTGCGGCAGCCGCCGTAGCGGGCGCCGTGGCCATCGGCCGCCAGGGCCTCGGTTCCGGACATCAGCACGCAGGCGAGCGCGACCGAGCCGACGCTCAGGCCCTTCAGAGCCTTCTTCATTTGTTGTTCCTCCCGTTTCTGTGGTTCCGGCCTGCACCCCCCGTGGGTCTGCGCCGGATCCACAACACACAGCAGAATAAGGCCCGTTGATCTTCGCTGCGACGGAATGACGCGATCCTTGCCGGCATGACCGATATCCCACCGATATCCGCACAACCAGAATCCCGAGCTCCGGACGACTGTTCGTGGAAGGGGCCGCTCGTGGAAGCGGCCGGTCGCGGGAGGACCGCTCGTGGGACGGGCGGGCAGCGGCCCGCCGGAGCCTCAGCCCGCCGTGGCCTTCGTCCGCTCGGTGGTGGCGATCGTCGCCGAGCCGACCACGCGGGTGCCGTCGTACAGCACGATCGCCTGGCCCGGGGCCACCCCGCGGACCGGCTCGGCGAAGGTGACCCGCAGCTCCCCGTCGGCCGGCTCGGCCGTCACCTCGGTCTCGCCGCCGTGGGCGCGGAGCTGCGCGGTGTAGCGGCCGGGGCCGGTGGGGGCGGTGCCGCACCAGCGGGGCCTGATCGCGGTCAGGCCGCTCACGTCGAGGGCGTCGGAGGGGCCGACGGTGACGGTGTTGTTCACCGGGGAGATGTCCAGGACGTAGCGCGGCTTGCCGTCGGCGGCCGGGACGCCGAGGCGCAGCCCCTTGCGCTGGCCGATGGTGAAGCCGTACGCGCCGCTGTGGCTGCCGAGCCGGGTGCCGTCCTCGTCGACGATGTCGCCCTCGGAGGTGCCGAGGTGCTTCGCCAGGAAGCCCTGGGTGTCGCCGTCGGCGATGAAGCAGATGTCGTGGCTGTCCGGCTTCTTCGCGACGGCCAGGCCGCGGCGCTCGGCCTCGGCGCGGATCTCGTCCTTGGTGGTGAGGGTGTCGCCCAGCGGGAAGAGGGCGTGGGCGAGCTGCTTCTCGTCGAGCACGCCGAGGACGTAGGACTGGTCCTTGGCCATGTCGGAGGCCCGGTGCAGCTCGCGGGAGCCGTCCTCGGTCACGACGACGGTCGCGTAGTGGCCCGTGCACACCGCGTCGAAGCCCAGCGCCAGCGCCTTGTCGAGCAGCGCGGCGAACTTGATCTTCTCGTTGCAGCGCAGGCAGGGGTTGGGGGTCCGGCCGGCCGCGTACTCGTTGACGAAGTCCTCGACGACGTCCTGGCGGAAGCGCTCGGCGAGGTCCCAGACGTAGAAGGGGATGCCGATGACGTCGGCGGCCCGGCGGGCGTCGTGGGAGTCCTCGATCGTGCAGCAGCCGCGGGCCCCGGTGCGGAAGGACTTCGGGTTCGCGGAGAGGGCCAGGTGGACGCCGGTGACGTCGTGGCCGGCCTCGGCGGCGCGGGCGGCGGCCACCGCGGAGTCGACACCGCCGGACATGGCGGCGAGGACACGGAGGCGGCCGCCGTCGCGGGGGCCGGAGGGAGCACCGGGAAAGTCGTTCATAGCTCTACCAGGGTAAGGGGAACCAGACGCGTGTCCGCAGCCGTTGTCGAACCGGTGGCCGGGAGGGCCTCCGGGAAGGCAGGGGCGGGATGGAAGAGCGGTCCCGAGGGGTGGTCGGCCGGCGTGCGGTGCTGGTCGGAGGCGGTGCGGCCGTCCTGGGCACGGCGGGGTACCTCGCGTCGGACTCCCTGTCCCGGCTGTGGTGGCGGCTCCCGGGGAACGACAAACCACGCAGACCGGGCGAGCTCGATCACCGCGGCGCCGAGTGGACACCGGCGTCCGACGCGAACTGGCGGAGGGCCGACCGGCCGGCCGACTACGGAATCGACCGGGTGGTGATCCATGTCCCGCAGGCCACCTATCCGCTCACCCTGAAGGTCTTCAAGGACCCCGGTCACGGCGCCGCCGCGCACTACGTGGTGCGCTCGAAGGACGGCCATGTGGCGCAGATGATCCGCGAGCTGGACGTGGCGTTCCACGCGGGCAACCGCGCGTACAACGAGCGGAGCATCGGGATCGAGCACGAGGGCTGGGTGGACCGGCCGGAGTTCTTCACCGATGTCATGTACCGCTCGTCGGCGCAGCTGACCGCGGGGATCTGCGAGCGGTACGGCATACCCAAGGACCGCGAGCACATCGTGGGGCATGTGGAGGTGCCGGGCACCGACCACACCTGTCCAGGGCCGCACTGGGACTGGGACCGCTATCTGAAGCTGGTGCGGCAGGTCTGAGGCCTGGGGCCGCCCCCGCTGCCTGCTCGAGCCGTCTGCCGGCGGTTCCGGCTCCCGCGGCGGATCCGGTCCCGCGGCTGGTTCCGGCGGCCTCAGTGACCGGGAGGGGCGTCAGCTCAGGCCGGCGTTCCGGGCCCGTTCCACCGCCGGGCCGATCGCTGCCGCCAGCTCGTCGATGTCGGCCTCCGTCGAGGTGTGCCCGAGGGAGAAGCGCAGCGTGCCGCGGGCCAGGTCCGGGTCGCTGCCGGTGGCGAGCAGGACGTGGCTGGGCTGGGCGACGCCCGCGGTGCAGGCGGAGCCGGTGGAGCACTCGATGCCCTGGGCGTCCAGGAGGAGGAGCAGGGAGTCGCCCTCGCAGCCGGGGAAGGAGAAGTGCGCGTTGGCGGGGAGCCGGCCGTCCGGGTCGGGGTCGCCGCCCAGGATCGCGTCGGGGGCGGCGGCCAGGACCGAGGCGATCAGCTTGTCGCGCAGCGCGCCGATCTCCCGCGCGAAGACGGGCTGGTGCTCCGCGGCGTGCCGGGCGGCGGCGGCGAATCCGGCGACGGAGGGCACGTCGAGGGTGCCGGACCGCACCTGACGCTCCTGGCCGCCGCCGTGCAGCAGCGGTACGGGGGCCTGGGACCGGCCGAGCAGCAGGGCGCCGATGCCGTACGGGCCGCCGATCTTGTGGCCGGAAACCGTCATGGCGGCGAGGCCGGAAGCGGCGAAGTCGAGGGGCAGCTGCCCGAACGCCTGGACCGCGTCGGCGTGCATCGGGATGCCGGACTCGGCCGCCACCGCGGCGAGTTCCCGGACCGGCTGGACGGTGCCGATCTCGTTGTTCGCCCACATGACGGTCACCAGGGCGACATCGGACGGGTCGCGCGCGATGGCGTCGCGGAGCGCGTCGGGGTGGACCCGGCCGTAGCCGTCGACCGGCAGGTACTCGACGCGCGCGCCCTCGTGCTCGGCCAGCCAGTCGACGGCGTCCAGCACCGCGTGGTGTTCGACGGGGCTGGCCAGGACGCGGATCCGGGCCGGGTCGGCGGCCCGGCGGGACCAGTAGAGGCCCTTCACCGCGAGGTTGTCGGACTCGGTGCCGCCCGCGGTGAACACCACTTCGCTGGGGCGCGCGCCGAGTGCGGCGGCGAGGTGTTCCCGGGACTCCTCGACGGCGCGGCGGGCTCTGCGCCCCGCCGCGTGCAGGGAGGAGGCGTTGCCCGTGACGGCGAGCCGGGCGGTCATCGCCTGCACCGCCTCCGGGAGCATCGGGGTGGTGGCGGCGTGGTCGAGGTAGGCCATGGTGCCCCCGATTCTACGAGCCGCGGCGGGGCGGAGTTAAGGCGCGTACCGGCTCATGACCGGCCGGCGGACGGCCGGCCGGGAGGGGACCCGGCGGAACGCTTCCGTCCGCACCGCGGGCCGGCGCGCCCGGTCCCGGCGCACGCGTTCCCGGCGCACCGGACCCGTCCCGGCCCGCCCCGCTCCTCGGGCCCGGAGCGCCCGTGTCAGACCTGGAGCACCCGTGCCAGCTGCCGGGACTGGGCGACCAGGCGGTCCTCGCTGTCCCAGACCTCGGCGTCCTCCTCCAGGAAGCCGCCGGCCAGATTGCGGGTGCTGATCGCCACGCGCAGCGGGCCGGGGGCGGGCCGGCAGCGGACGTGCACGGTGAGTTCGACGGTGGGGACCCAGCCGAGGACGCCGAGTTCGAAGGCGGTGGGCGGCAGCGCGTCCACGGCGAGCAGCAGCGAGAGCGGGTCGTGGTCGCGGCCGTCGGCGAGGCCGAACCAGGCCCGCATGTCGCCGTTGCCGGAGGGGGAGCCGACCGCCCAGCCCGCGGTGGCCGGATCCAGCCGCAGGTCGAGGCGGTCGGTGATGGCGCTGCTGCCGGGGATGACGCTGGCCCCGGGCCCGTCGTTCGCGCCGAGGCACTGCTCGTACGGGGGCATGGCCGGGGGCTTCGCCGTGGTGCGGACCTCGTCGGTGAGGGCCGCGAGGTCGCCGTAGTGGGCGGTGACGCGGATGCGTTCGACGTCCGAGCCGTCCTCGGCCCGCTGCACCAGGGTGGCGGTGCCGGTGGACATGGTGCGGCCGGTCCGTACGGTCTCGGTGCGGATCTCGGCCGGGCCCGGGGTCGACGCCGTCAGGTAGTGCGCGGTGATGGTGAACGGGTCCGGGTGCGGCAGCGCCTCACCGAGGGCGCGGCCGAGGACGGCGAGCAGGTAGCCACCGTTGACCGCCTGGATGATCGTCCAGCCCTCGGACAGCCGGGCGTCGTAGACGCCGGGGGCGCGCTGCACGACGGCCGTATCGCGGTCGAATTCGCTGCTGCCGATGGTTGCCTCTGCTGCTGCCTGTGCCATGCGCTGCACGGTACACCGAGAGGTTACCGGCGGGTACTGTTGTCTTGAACATCACAGCGGAGCCCCGGGATCCGGCGCCCGCGGGCCGGTCCGTGCGGCCCGGACCGACGCGCCTCCCCTCGTGGTGCCGGGTCCCGGCCCTCCCCACGGCCCGGGTCAGGCCTCCTCCACCGCCGCGGAGCGCCGGTGCCAGGCGCGGGGCGCGCGCCAGCCGAAGCGCATGGCGAGGATCCGGATCATGAACGCGATGACCGCCGCGCTCGCGCTGCTCAGCGCGTTCAGCGCCTCGAAGCGGATCAGCAGGGCGGTGATCGTGGCGCCCACCACGCAGGGCACCGCGTAGAGGTCGCGGTCCCAGCGCAGCAGGGAGGGCACCTCGTTGGCGAGCACGTCGCGGAGCACACCGCCGCCCGCCGCGGTCACCAGGCCGAGGACGGCGGACTGGGTGAGCCCGAGCCCGTACTCGTGGGCCTTGGTGGTGCCCGCCACGCAGAACAGTCCGAGGCCCGCGGCGTCGAAGACCAGCACCGCGCCGTTGATCCGCTCCACCTGCGGGTGCAGGAAGAAGACGCAGGTCGCCGCCACCAGCGGCATCAGGAAGTAGCCCAGATCGGTGAAGGCCGCGGGCGGAACGGCACCGATGATCAGGTCACGCACCACCCCTCCGCCCAGCGCCGTCGCCTCGGCGAGCACCGCGATGCCGAACACGTCGAAGTTCTTGCGCACGGCGAGCAGCGCACCGGAGATCGCGAAGACGAAGATCCCGACGAGGTCCAGGGAGTGCTGGACGGAGGGGGTGTACAGATCGGTGAGGAGCACCCGGTCATCATGCCGCCGGTCCGCCCCGGGGCCATTACTCCGTGCCGGTCTCCTTGCTCACGTTCTTCCCGCGCACGGGGCCCGTGGCGTCCCCGTCGGCGTCCGCGCCGGCGGCAGCCGTGCTGAGGCCGATCGCGTCGGCGGCGCCCTCCAGCGGGGTGTCGGCCGGCGCCTGGTCGGGGGCGTTCTCCGGGTGGTGGCAGGCCACCTGGTGGCCCGTCCGCAGCTGGACCAGCGGCGGCTCCTGCGTCGAGCAGAGCTCGGTCGCCTTCCAGCAGCGGGTGTGGAAGCGGCAGCCGGACGGCGGCGCGATGGGCGAGGGGACGTCGCCCTTGAGCAGGATGCGGTTGCGCTCGGTGCGCCGCCGGGGGTCGGGCACAGGCACCGCGGACATCAGGGCCCGGGTATAGGGGTGCATGGGCGTCTCGTACAGCGAGGTGCGGTCGGCGAGCTCCACGATCTTGCCGAGGTACATCACCGCGATGCGGTCGGAGACGTGCCGGATGACCGACAGGTCGTGCGCGATGATCACATAGGTGAGGCCCAGCTCCTGCTGGAGGTCGTCCAGCAGGTTGACGACCTGCGCCTGGATCGACACGTCCAGCGCGGAGACCGGCTCGTCCGCGACGACGAGCTTCGGCTTGAGGGCCAGCGCGCGGGCGATGCCGATGCGCTGCCGCTGGCCGCCGGAGAACTCGTGCGGATAGCGGTTGTAGTGCTCGGGGCTGAGGCCGACCAGCTCCAGCAGGCCCTGCACCGTCTTCTTCACCCCGCCGTCGGGGTCCACGCCCTGGAGCCGGAAGGGCGCCCCGATGATGGAGCCCACCGTGTGCCGCGGGTTCAGCGACGAGTAGGGGTCCTGGAAGATCATCTGGACGTCGCGGCGCATCGGCCGCATCCCGGTGGTGCCGAGATGGGTGATGTCCTTGCCCTCGAACTCGATCTTTCCCGCGGTCGGTTCGAGCAGCCGGGTGATCAGCCGGCCCATCGTCGACTTCCCGCAGCCCGACTCGCCCACCACGCCCAGGGTCTCCCCCGGCCGTACGGCGAAGTCGAGACCGTCCACGGCCTGGACCGCTCCGACCTGGCGCTGCAGCAGTCCCTTTTTGATCGGGAAGTGCTTGACCAGCCCGGACACCTTGAGCAGCGGCTCAGGAGATGCGGCGGCCTGCTCCGGAATCGTCATCTCGGCGTCCTTTGCCTTGCTCACAGCTTCGGGGCAATCTCTTCGGTCCAGATCCGGGTCCGGTCCTCCGGCGTCATGTGGCAGGCCGCGTGGTGCCCGCTCGCCACCTCGCGGAGCTCGGGGCGCTCGGTGCGGCTGACGCCCCCGGCCGGCACGTCCGCGTACGGGCAGCGCGGGTGGAAGGCGCAGCCGCTGGGGACGTTGATCAGGCTGGGCGGGGAGCCCTGGACGGGGATGAGCCGCTCGGTCTGCTCCCGGTCGATCCGCGGCATGGAGCCCAGCAGGCCCCAGGTGTAGGGGTGCTGCGGCTCGTAGAAGACCTTCTCCGCCGGGCCCCGCTCCACGCAGCGGCCGCCGTACATCACCAGGATGTCGTCGGCCAGTTCGGCGACGACACCCAGGTCGTGGGTGATGATGATGACCGCGGAGCCGAACTCCTTCTGCAGGTCCCGGATGAGGTCGAGGATCTGCGCCTGGACGGTGACGTCGAGGGCGGTCGTGGGCTCGTCCGCGATGAGCAGTTCCGGGTTGTTGACCAGCGCCATCGCGATCATCGCGCGCTGCCGCATGCCGCCGGAGAACTCGTGCGGATAGCTGTCCACCCGGGCCTTGGGCTCGGGGATGCCGACCCGGTCCAGCAGCTCGACCGCGCGCCTGCGGGCGGTCTTCTTGTCCACGTCGTGGTGGACCCGGTAGGCCTCCACGATCTGGGCACCGATCGTGTAGTAGGGGTGCAGCGCGGACAGCGGGTCCTGGAAGATCATCGCCATCTCCCGGCCGCGGAGCCGGCGCACCTCCTCCGGGTCGGCCGACAGCAGTTCCTTCCCGGCCAGCCGGATCTCCCCGGAGATCTGCGCCCGTCCCCGGCCGTACTGGCCCACCTTGTGCAGACCCATGATCCCCAGCGAGGTCACGGACTTGCCGGAGCCGGACTCGCCGACGATGCCGAGCGTCTTCCCCTTCTCCAGCTGGAAGGAGAGCCCGTCCACGGACTTCACCAGGCCGTCCTCGGTCGGGAAGTGGATCCGCAGATCCCGCACGTCGAGGAAGGCCTCCGCGGCGGGCGAGGCGGTGGCGACCGGCTCGCCGAGGGCGCCGGACTTGGTCATATCCGTCACGAGAGCCTCACTCGGGGGTCGATCACGGAGTACAGGAGGTCCACGACGAGGTTGGCCACGACCACGGCCGCCGCCGCGATGAGGGTCACGCCGAGGATCAGCGGCAGGTCCCGGTCGCCGATCGCCTTCACCGCCGCCTGGCCGAGGCCCGGCAGGTTGAAGGTGGTCTCCGTCAGGATCGCGCCGCCGACCAGCGCGCCGAGGTCCATGCCGAGGATCGTGAGGATCGGCGTCATGGTGGAGCGCAGCGCGTGCTTGCCGATGACGACCGGCTCCCGCAGGCCCTTGGCGCGGGCGGTGCGGATGTAGTCCTCGCCCAGGATCTCGAGCATGGTGGCCCGGGTGAGCCGGGCGTACATCGCCGCGTACAGGAAGGCGAGGGTCACCCAGGGGAGGACGAGACCGCCGAACCAGCCGCCCGGGCTCTCGGTGAACTCCACGTACTCGCCCTCGACCCAGCCGAGCTGGTAGCTGAAGATCGCCAGGGACAGCAGGCCGGTGAAGTAGATCGGCAGGGAGACGCCGGCGAGGGCGATGCTCATGGCCGAACGGTCCAGCAGCGAGCCCCGCTTGAGCGCGGAGACGATGCCGGTGGTCACGCCGCCGAGCAGCCACAGGACGCAGGCGCCCGCGGCCAGCGAGAGGGTGACCGGCAGGCGGTCGAGGAGGACCGGCCAGATGGCCTGCTCGTTGCGGAACGAGTACCCGAAGCAGGGCGCCGCGCAGTGGATGGAGGATCCGCCGCCCACGTAGTCGCGGCCGAGGAAGATGCCGCGGACGAACTCCCAGAACTGGACGAGGATCGGATCACCCAGGCCGAGCTTCTGCCGGACGCCCTCGATCGCCGCGGGGTCCGCCTGCTTCCCGATGAACATCGCGGCAGGGTCGCTGCCCGTCAGCTTCGGGATCATGAAGAAGATGCCGAACGTCACCAGCGTGACCACGAGCAGCATCAAGACAACGGCGGCCAGCCGCCTGATGAGATATGCGAGCACTGCAGTCGGCCCGGCAGGCGGCCCGGGAGACCTCCGCAGAGGTCCCCCGAGCCGCCGCGCGCGGCCATCACCTGCCCTTCGTGCCTAGCGGCGATGCGCCGTGGGAAGCGTACGGGTGATCACTTGACGCCGAGCGAGGCGTAGTCGTAACGGCCGTTGTACGAGTCGGCCGTGTACACGTTGGTCAGCCGCGAGCTGCGCCAGATGATGTTCTTCTCGAAGGTGAACGGCAGGTACACCGCGTGCTCGGAGACCTTCTCGTTGATCTGCCGGTAGTAGTCCGCCGCCTTGTCGGGGTCGGTCTCGGCGAGGCCCTTGTCGAAGAGCTTCTCGATCGACGGGTCCTTGAGCATCGAGAAGTTGTTGTTGCCGCTGTCGAGGATGAACCGGCCGTCCACCAGCGGCTGGGAGAAGCCCTGGCCGGACGGGAAGTCGGCGCCCCAGCCCATGATGATGATGCCGTAGTTCTTCTTGTCGACGTTCTTCGGTGCGCCGATGATGCCGGAGCTCTGGGCGCCGTCGTACTGGTCGACGTCGGCCTCGATGCCGATCTTCTTCAGCGACGCCTGCATCGACTGCGCGGTGTCGATCTCCTGCTGCTTGTTGTTGCGGACCGCGATGGTGGTCTTGAAGCCGTTGGGCTTGCCGCAGGCCTTGAGCTCGGCCTTCGCCTTCGTGAGGTCCGCGGCGCCGTTGTTCTTGAGCACGCCGTAGGGGTCGTACTTCGGGTCGGAACCCTTGATCGCCGGCGGCAGCATGTTGGTGGCGATGTCGCCGCCCGCCATCGGGCCGCCACGGGCGTTCTGCAGCGACTTGTGGTCGGAGCCGTAGATGACCGCCTTGCGGCAGTGAACGTTGTCGAACGGCTTGACCGTCTGCGGGAACACCGCGTACCGGATGAAGCCGGTCTGCGGGTTGTCCAGGTTCTCCTTGTGCTGCCGCAGGGCCTTCTGGCGGCCGGCCGCGCCGACACCGGTGGCGTTGATGTCGAGGTCGTAGTCGCCCTCGATCAGCCGGTTGTCCATGTCGTCGGCGTTGGTGGTGAGCTTGACCGTGACCTTGTCCGGCAGCGCCTTGCGGATCGGGTCCGAGCTCTTCTTCCACTCGGCGTTCCGGGAGAGCGCGATCCCCTTGTTGGGGGTGTAGGAGTCGAACTTGTAGGGACCGTTGGAGAACGGCTTCAGGCCGTACTTCTCCACGGTGTCCTTGTCCTGCCGCACCGGCGTCGCCGAGGGCATCGCCAGCATCTGGAGGAAGTCACCGTTGGCCTTCGGCAGCTTGAAGACGATCGTCTTCTCGTCCGGGGTCTCGATGGACTTCAGGCCCAGCTTGTCCTTGCTCTTGTCCTTGTACGGGCCCGCGTACTCCTTCTTCGGGTCGAGGACCTGCTGAAGGTAGATCGGGCCACCGGAGATCTTGTCCTGCGCCCAGATGCGCTCGATGCCGTACTTGATGTCCTGCGAGGTGACGGGCTTGCCGTCCTCCCAGGTCACGTCGTCGCGCAGGGTGAAGGTGTAGGTCTTGCCGTCCGCGGAGACCTTGCCGGTGTCGGTGGCCATGTCCGGCACCAGCTCGGTGCTGGCCTTGCCCGGAGCGGTCTTGAAGGAGATGAGCTGACGCGTGTAGAACCGCGCGAAGTCCCACATGAAGCCGTAGTAGCCGCGCTGCGGGTCCCAGGAGTCGGCGTCCTGGGTGCCGATGAATTTGAGGGTGCCCCCCTTCTTCGCCGACGCCTTGGCGATGTTGCCGACGGCGGCGTTGAACCCGGGGGCACCTCCCTTCGCGTCGTCGTCCTTTCCTCCGCCGCCGCATGCGGCGGTGCCCAGGAGGGCGGCGACGACGAGGGCTGAGCCGGCGGCCAGTCTGCGTCTCGAAGCGTGGTTCGTTCTCACGATCTAGCAACCTCCGTAAGGGTCGCGGCCCACCGGGCGACGACTGTTGTGGAATGGCCGCCCGACGGATCGGCAGGGGCGGTTCTGAGCTGGGTCGTTGCGGTCGGTGCCGGTGGGCTCAACGGGAGCCCTTCGGGTCCAGCGCGTCCCGCACGCCGTCGCCGAAGAGGTTGAACGCCAGCACCGTGACGAAGATCGCCAGACCGGGGATCACCATGAACGTGGGGTCCGACTCATAGGTGTCCACCGCCTTGTCGAGCATCTGCCCCCACGAGGAGGTGGGCGGCTTGACGCCCGCACCGAGGAAGCTGAGCGCGGCCTCGGTGAGCACGTTGGTGGGGATCATCAGCGTCGTGTAGACGGTGATCGGGGCCACCAGGTTGGGGAGCAGCTCCCGGAAGAGGATGTAGATCTGCCCGGCGCCCAGGCTCCGGGCGGCCTCCACGTACTCCCGCTCGCGCAGCGAGAGGGTCTGGCCGCGGACGATGCGCCCGACGTACGGCCAGCCGAAGAAGCCGATCACCACGACCAGCGCGCCGATGCGCACTCCGCTGCCGGACACGCCGAGGATCTCGTTGGGCAGCACCGAGACCAGCGCGATGATGAAGAGGAGCTGCGGGAAGGCGAGCAGCACGTCCATGACCCGGCTGATCACCGCGTCGACCCAGCCACCGAAGTAGCCGGCGACCACGCCGAAGACGGTGCCGAGGGCGACCGCGACCATCGCGGCCAGGAAGGCGACGAGGAGCGAGATCCGCGCGCCGTAGACCACGCGGGAGAACACGTCCCGGCCGTTCACCGGCTCGACGCCGAAGAGGAAGTCGCCGCTGATGCCGCCCCAGGAGCCGTACGGGGTGCCGAACAGCGGGTCGATCTTCTCCTCGTGGAACTCGTCCGGCGGATGGCCCAGGAGACCGACGATGAGCGGCGCGAACACCGCGACCAGGATCAGGAGGAGCACGACGACGCCACCGGCGAGCGCCAGCTTGTCCCGTTTCAACCGGATCCAGGCGATGCGCCACGGGGAGCGTCCCTGGATCGCCGTGACCGGAACGTCGGCGGCGACGTCGACGGCCGCGGTCTCGACGGCACTCGTGTCGTGCGGTGGTGCGGTCATCGTCTGGGGAACCCCTCTCGGCCGCATGAAACGGCCCACGCCCGCCGCCGGAGCGGCTTGATCACATCAGTGGTGCGAGCTGAACGAGTGGTACGAAAACGTTCCGGAGCGGTCCCAGAGGGCCGACGCCGCGTCGTTGCCGGGAGTCTTCATCGCGGTCTGAGGCCCCGCCAGACTTCCCCGGCAATGGATGCGCAACTGTGATGTGACCAGGCATCCTCCGTTATCCGAACAACAGAACAGCACAAGCGGAACCCGAACCTGGCCATATCCCTTGATATGACGCGAAGTTGCTGCACGTCATGGCATCCCCGGGGGCAGTCGGCAGCCGTGCGGAACGATGCCGTCCGGGGCTTCCGGGGAGGTGCGGAGGGGCCG
Organism: Streptomyces sp. NPDC001922; assembly: GCF_042891165.1. Lineage (NCBI taxonomy): Bacteria > Bacillati > Actinomycetota > Actinomycetes > Kitasatosporales > Streptomycetaceae > Streptomyces > Streptomyces sp. NPDC001922. The sequence goes on from NZ_JBIASV010000006.1 coordinate 244,545, forward strand.
AAAAGCGTGCCGAGCCGCACAGAATGCGCCAGGTCCCGGAGTCCCGCCGCCGGTTCGGGGGGTTCGGGCTCGGCGCGGTCGGGCGCGGGGAGTTCGGGTTCGGCGCGGTCGGGTTCGGCGCGGTCGGGATCGGCGCGTTCGGGCTCGACGCGGTCGGGCTCGGGGAGCGACGGGGCAGCGGCGCGGACGGCACCTGCGGACGAGCGTCGGGCGGGCGGCGGTCAGTGCGGTCGGCGGTCGGTGCGGTCGGTGCCGACGGGCAGCGATCAGCCCGCCGGTACCGGCGGACGCGGGCCGGGCGGACGCAGGTCAGGCATACACAGCTCAGGCGGACGCCGGCCGGGCAACGGCAGGCCGGGCCAAGGCGGACCGGGCAGGCGCGGACCGGGCAGGCGCGGACCGGGCGGACGCGCCCGCGCCGGCACGGACCGGACGACACCCGGCCGGCCCGCCCGGTGCGGTCAGTACGCCCGGGGTGCCGGCCCCTGCCAGCCCGGCGCGTCCGGGGCACCGCCGGCGGGCGCGGGCGGGTAACCGTAGCCGGGGGCGGGCGCGGTGGGCGGGGGCGGCGCCGCCGCGCCGTAGGCATCCCGGTCGAAGAACGGCCGGGCGTGCGCCCGCAGCCACGTCGCCACCGGGTCGTACTCGTCGGACATCGCGACCGTCGACACCGGAAGCCCGTCCGGGACGGCCCCGATCGACTGCTGCATCATCACCCGCACGGAGTCCACCGCCTGCGGGCCCGTGTCGTACAGCTCCAGGCCGATCGCCAGGTACGGCGCGCCGAGGGCTGGCTGCACCCAGGCGCGGCGCAGCGCCCGGACGGCGGGGGTGCGGTGCGCGTTCTGCGTCAGCAGCGCGTAGAACTGCGGGATCTCGATGGTCGGTTCGGACAGCCGCAGCGGACCGGCGGGCAGCCGGTCCAGCCCGCCGGCGATCCGGCGGAGGTCCGCCCAGGGAATGCCGACGCCGCCGCCCGGGGCGTGCGGGTTGAGCCACAGACCCCAGCGCTCGGGATAGAGGGCCGCCGCGATCTCCCAGCCGGTGACGACCTCGTGGGCACGGTTCCAGCCGCTGGCCGCCAGCTCCTGGGCGGAGGTGACGCAGGGGGCGTAACCCAGCCCGCCGACCTCCATGTTCCCGTACTGGGCGTCCGGTGATCCGGGCCGTCCGTGCCAGAGCAGCATCCAGACCTGCTCCTCGGCAAGGGCGCGCAGCAGGGCCTCATAGGCGTCGTACCGCCCGGGCGTCACCTGCCGCAGCATCTGCTCGACGGCTCCGGCCGCCGCTGCGCTGGCTCCCGCGCTCACCAGACTCCGCCCCTTCTTCCGGCCTGTCGGCACTGTGCGGGGCAGTCCCGCTCCCGCCCGGTCATCCAACCAGCTTACGGGCCGACGGTGGCCCGTCCCGGTGCACCACCGGGGGTACACACGGGTCGCGTTCAGCGCTCCGCGGTGTGGAAGGGGCGCACGCGCTCCAGCATCCAGTGCCCCACGGGGTCGTTCGCGACGTCCAGGAGGACCAATTGCACCGGCCAGGGCACCGGAACCGCGCCCAGCGCACGCCCCAGGGCCTCCATCACCACGGTCCGGTCCTCCGGTTCGCAGCGGATGAGTTCGACGCCGACGAACAGCGCGGGCGCATCGCCCTCGACGCTGGCGAGAGCGCGGCGGGCGGTGCGGACCAGCCCGGTGACGGCGAACTCGCCCGCGGCGGCGGCGAGGAAGTCGACGGGTTCGTCCTGCCAGTCGGGCTCGAAGAGCCGCACCCGGCCGCCCGAGGCGGGCCCGTCGAGCTCGGTCCGGCCGGTCCGGCACAGCTCGGCGACGGCGGCGGGCGGCAGCGGAACCCCGACGGCCCCGCCCGGGTTGACGGCGATGCCGAGCTGCGGCGGGAGGCCGCGGGCGAACTCCCGGGCCGGCGCGACGGTGAACGAGACGTGCGAGCCGACGACCTGGAGGAACTGCTGCTCGGAGCTGAACACCGGGACGTACGCGGCGCCGTCGATCTCGACGGTGGGCAGGTCCAGGTCCCGGCTCTCCCGGCTGCCGCCGTTGGGCAGCGGCACCCAGACATGGCTGCGGCCGAGTACCTCGACCAGCCGGGGTCCGGCGCCGGCCACGCCCACGGAGGCGGCGAGCGCCTCTTCGAGCGCATTGCCGGGGAATCCGCTGCCCGGGGTCGCCCCGTCGGGAAGCGAGGTATAGCTGTGCTGCTCCGTCATGCTCATCGGGCCCCACCACGTCTCGTCCGAACTGCACAGGAACCCTAGCGGTTGCGGGCCCCGGGAGCTCCCCTGGGGGGACCCGGATTTCTGTCGGGAACCTCCAGGACGCGCCGGACCTTTCCGCCATTCCGCGCCGTCCCGTCCGCCGTGCGCGGCCGGATCCTCCGGACGGGGGCGCTCCGGAACCGTCCGGGGCCGCCGCGGACGGCCGGTGGCCGTCGGTGCCGGTCAGTCGAACCCGATGCCGGAGAGCGTGGTCGCGGCCCGGCGGTCCAGCAGGACGGCCGAGGCGCAGCCGTCCGGCAGCCGCCCGGCCTCCAGCTCCCGGACCAGCCGCCCCACGGCGCGCCGGTGCCGGGCGAAGGCGTACCCGGAGACCCCGCGCCCGCGCGAGGCCTGCCCCTCCAGGGCGACCCGCGGCTCCACGTCGAGCAGCGCGAGGTGCAGGGAGCGGCCGCGGCGCCGGGCGTCGCGGGCCAGCCAGCGGCGCACCCAGGCGAGGCTGCCGCAGTCGTGCACCACGACGCTCTCGCCGGAGCGCAGCGCGCGGCGCAGCCCGGCGTAGTGCGCCAGGCGGACGAGGGGGCGGTAGACGGCGTACGGGAGCAGCGCGGGCATCCGGCGCTCCCAGCGGTCCCGGGTGTCCTGCGAGTCCACCCGGTGGACCGGGGCCCCGCCCTGCTCCGGGGCGCCGGCCGCCCGCCGGATCAGGGTGCTCTTGCCGCTGCCGGGCAGTCCGGAGACGACCAGGACGTCCCCGGCGGGGTAGCGCAGCGCGGCGGCCGGGCGCCCGCGCAGCTCCGTGGTACCGGCCAGGCGGCCGGGGCGGACGACGCCCGGGGCGGCCGGGGCGCCCGGGCCCGTCTGGTGGGGCACCGCGCCGAGCCCGGCCCCCGAGGCTGTCGCAAACGTTCCGTGGCTCTGCACCGTGATCGTCCTCCCAGGTCCGGTCACTGCGGCTGCCGCAGAGTTTCAAGAAAAGGTAATGCCATACAACCGCCTTATCCCCCGCCCGCAGGGTCCGAAAGTGTCACAGGCGTGCAATGATGTGCGCGCAAACTCCATACCGGCCGCTTGTAACCCGCGCGGGAGAGTTTCCGGACCGGCAGTGCGCCGGGCGCCGGAGCGCCGAAGGAGCAAGTCCTCCCTTGAATCTCTCAGGCCCCGTACCGCGCAGGCGAGGCACATCTGAAAAGCGGGCCGCCGTGGAGCGGTCCCACCCAAGGTGCAAGCCGTGACCCGCCTGCCGGGTCGTGGCGAACCTCTCAGGTTCCGATGACAGATGGGGAGGCTGTGTTGTTGTCGACAGAGCCTCGCCACCCTTGCTTGGGAGCCTGAACATGACCGATGCACCACGCCGTACCGCCCTCGATGCGCTGCACCGCGGGCTCGGCGCCACCATGACCGACTTCGCCGGCTGGGACATGCCGCTGCGCTACGGCAGCGAGCGCGACGAGCACCTGGCGGTGCGGACCCGCGCCGGACTCTTCGACCTCTCCCACATGGGTGAGATCACCCTGACCGGCCCGGAGGCCGGGGCGCTGCTGGACTACTCCCTGGTCGGCAATCTCTCCGCGCTCGCCCCCGGCCGCGCCCGCTACACCATGATCTGTGACGACCGGGGCGGCATCCTCGACGACCTGATCGTCTACCGGCTGGCCGACGAGGAGTTCATGGTCGTCGCCAACGCCTCGAACGCGCAGGTCGTGCTGGACGCGCTGACCGAGCGCGCGGCCGGCTTCGAGGGCGCCGCCGTGCGGGACGACCGGGAGGCGTACGCCCTGCTGGCCGTCCAGGGCCCGGAGTCCCCCGGCATCCTGAAGTCGCTGACCGACGCCGACCTGGACGGGCTGAAGTACTACGCCGGGCTGCCCGGCACCGTGGCCGGCGTGTCCGCGCTGATCGCCCGGACCGGCTACACCGGCGAGGACGGTTTCGAGCTGTTCGTGGCGCCCGGTGACGCCGAGGCGCTGTGGCAGGCGCTGACGGAGGCGGGCAAGGACGCCGGTCTGGTGCCGTGCGGCCTGTCCTGCCGGGACACCCTGCGCCTGGAGGCGGGCATGCCGCTGTACGGGCACGAGCTGACCACGGACACCACCCCGTTCGACGCGGGGCTGGGCCGGGTCGTGAAGTTCGAGAAGACCACCAACGACGGCCGCTTCGTCGGCCGTGAGGCGCTTGAGGCCGCGGCGAAGCGGGCCGAGGAGGCCCCGCCGCGCAAGCTGGTCGGCCTGATCGCCGAGGGCCGCCGGGTGCCGCGCGCCGGGTACCCGGTGGTGGCCGCCGGCTCCGGCACCGTGATCGGCGAGGTCACCTCGGGTGCCCCCTCGCCCACCCTGGGCAAGCCCGTCGCCATCGCCTATGTGGACGCCGAGTACGCCGCGCCCGGCACCGAGGGGGTCGCGGTGGACATCCGCGGCAGCCACGAGCCGTACGAGGTCGTCGCCCTGCCGTTCTACAAGCGGCAGCGCTGACGTCCCGGCCGGCGGCGCGCCGGTGTCGCGGCCCGTCCGCGCGACCCCGACGTCGCCTGTCACCGGCCGGTCACCCACTGCCGACCGGTTGTCGGGTATCTCTCGTCACCGCCGTCCCATCTGTCAAGACCGGCACCACAGCACGCCCCCTCATCCAGGAGAATCAGGTCATGAGCAACCCCCAGCAGCTGCGCTACAGCAAGGAGCACGAGTGGCTCACCGTCGCCGAGGACGGTGTGTCGACCGTTGGCATCACCTCGCACGCCGCCGACGCGCTCGGTGACGTCGTCTACGTCCAGCTCCCGGAGGCCGGCGACACCGTCACCGCGGGCGAGTCCTGCGGTGAGCTGGAGTCGACCAAGTCGGTCAGCGATCTGTACTCCCCGGTCACCGGCGAGGTCACCGAGATCAACCAGGACGTCGTGGACGACCCCGCGCTGGTGAACTCCGCCCCCTTCGAGGGCGGCTGGCTGTTCAAGGTGAAGGTCAGTGACGAGCCGGCGGATCTGCTCTCCGCCGACGAGTACACCGCCTTCACCGGCAACTGATCCGCCCACCCGTCGCCCGATTGGGATCCTGATGTCGCTTCTCAACCAGTCCCTGCACGAGCTCGACCCGGACGTCGCCGCCGCCGTCGACGCCGAACTCGACCGCCAGCAGTCCACGCTCGAGATGATCGCCTCGGAGAACTTCGCTCCGGTCGCGGTCCTCGAGGCGCAGGGCTCGGTGCTGACCAACAAGTACGCCGAGGGCTACCCGGGCCGCCGCTACTACGGCGGCTGCGAGCACGTCGATGTGATCGAGCAGCTCGCGATCGACCGGATCAAGGAGCTGTTCGGGGCCGAGCACGCCAACGTCCAGCCGCACTCCGGCGCCCAGGCGAACGCCGCGGCGATGTTCGCCCTGCTCTCCCCCGGTGACACCATCCTGGGTCTGAACCTCGCCCACGGCGGGCACCTGACCCACGGCATGAAGATCAACTTCTCCGGCAAGCTCTACAACGTGGCCGCCTACCACGTCGACGAGAAGACCAACCTGGTCGACATGGACGAGGTCGAGCGCCTCGCCAAGGAGCACCGGCCGAAGCTGATCGTCGCGGGCTGGTCCGCCTACCCGCGACAGCTGGACTTCGCGGCGTTCCGGCGGATCGCCGACGAGGTCGGCGCGTACCTCATGGTCGACATGGCGCACTTCGCGGGCCTGGTGGCCGCGGGGCTGCACCCGAGCCCGGTGCCGCACGCCCACGTCGTGACCACGACCACCCACAAGACGCTGGGCGGCCCCCGCGGCGGCGTGATCCTGTGCACCGCCGACCTCGCCAAGAAGATCAACTCCGCGGTCTTCCCCGGTCAGCAGGGCGGCCCGCTGGAGCACGTCATCGCGGCGAAGGCGGTGTCGTTCAAGGTCGCGGCCTCCGAGGACTTCAAGGAGCGCCAGCAGCGCACGCTGGACGGCTCCCGGATCCTCGCCGAGCGCCTGACCAAGGACGACGTCACCGAGGCCGGTGTCTCGGTGCTGTCCGGCGGCACGGACGTCCACCTGGTCCTGGTGGATCTGCGTAACTCCGAGCTGGACGGGCAGCAGGCGGAGGACCGCCTCCACGAGGTGGGCATCACCGTCAACCGCAACGCCATCCCGAACGACCCGCGGCCCCCGATGGTCACCTCGGGCCTGCGGATCGGCACCCCCGCGCTGGCCACCCGCGGCTTCCAGGCGGAGGACTTCGCCGAGGTCGCGGACGTCATCGCCGAGGCGCTGAAGCCGTCCTACGACGCGGACGCCCTGAAGGCCCGGGTCACGGCCCTGGCCGAGAAGCACCCGCTCTACCCCGGCCTGAAGAAGTAACCGGCCGGAGGCGGGGCACCCGCATCCTGCACGCGGGTGCCCCGCCCCGCACCGCCAGTACCACGAGCACAGACAAGGGAGTCCGCCACCGTGGCCATCTCCGTCTTCGACCTTTTCTCCATCGGCATCGGCCCGTCCAGTTCCCACACGGTCGGCCCCATGCGCGCGGCCCGCATCTTCGTCGGGCGCCTGAAGAGGGACGGTCTCCTGGCGCAGACCGCCTCCGTCCGGGCCGAGCTGTTCGGCTCGCTCGGCGCCACCGGCCACGGCCACGGCACCCCCAAGGCCGTCCTGCTGGGCCTGGAGGGCCACTCCCCCCGCACCGTCGACGTCGAGACCGCCGACGACGAGGTCGAACGCATACGCGGCACCAAGCGCCTGCGCCTGCTCGGCGCGGAGATCGGCGAGGCGCACGAGATCGACTTCGACGAGTCCTCGCAGCTCGTCCTGCACCGCCGCCGCTCCCTGCCGTACCACGCCAACGGCATGACCCTCTACGCCTACGACGAGACCGGCGCACCGCTGCTGGAGAAGACGTACTACTCGGTGGGCGGCGGCTTCGTCGTCGACGAGGACGCCGTCGGCGAGGACCGGATCAAGCTCGACGACACGGTGCTGAAGTACCCGTTCCGCACCGGTGACGAGCTGCTGCGGATCTCCCAGGAGACCGGCCTGTCGATCTCGGCGCTGATGCTGGAGAACGAGAAGGCCTGGCGCACCGAGGAGGAGATCCGCGCGGGCCTGCTGGAGATCTGGCAGGTCATGCAGGCGTGCGTCACCCGCGGCATGACGCGGGAGGGCATCCTGCCGGGCGGTCTGAAGGTCCGCCGCCGGGCGGCGAACTCCGCCCGCCAGCTGCGCGCCGAGGGCGACGCCACGGCCCGCGCCATGGAGTGGATCACCCTCTACGCGATGGCCGTGAACGAGGAGAACGCGGCCGGCGGCCGGGTCGTCACCGCCCCCACCAACGGCGCGGCCGGGATCATCCCCGCGGTGCTGCACTACTACGCGAACTTCGTGCCGGGCGCCGACGAGGAAGGCATCATCCGCTTCCTCCTCGCCGCGGGCGCCATCGGCATGCTCTTCAAGGAGAACGCCTCCATCTCCGGCGCCGAGGTCGGCTGCCAGGGCGAGGTCGGCTCGGCCTGCTCGATGGCGGCCGGCGGCCTGGCGGAGGTCATGGGCGGCAGCACCGAGCAGGTGGAGAACGCCGCCGAGATCGGCATGGAGCACAACCTCGGCCTGACCTGCGACCCGGTGGGCGGCCTGGTGCAGATCCCGTGCATCGAGCGGAACGGCATGGCGGCGGTCAAGGCCGTCACGGCGGCCCGGATGGCGCTGCGCGGCGACGGCCGGCACCACGTCTCCCTCGACAAGGTCATCAAGACCATGAAGGACACGGGCGCGGACATGAAGGTCAAGTACAAGGAGACGGCGCGGGGCGGACTCGCGGTGAACGTCATCGAGTGCTGAGGGAAGAGGCCCTGACAGCGCGTTGGCGGATTTCAGCGCTGTCGGGGCCTGCCCTGCATACGTGGCAGGAGGTCCCCGGAATGTCCCTGGGACAGGCTTGAAGTTCCCGAAAAGTCCCCGGGGAAATCCCCTCGAGACGAGCGTCTGACCTGGAGGTTCGCGGCAGTCACCGCACGCCGGACCACCGCCGTCCGAGCGGCGTCAAAGGGCAGATTCATCCCAGCGAAATAACAAGAGTCTTGCTAAACTGGTCGCATGACTACCTCCCCGGCTCCCGGTGAAGGTCCGATCCGCCCGGTCTCCGTTTCCCTGCATGAGGGCACCATCGCAGCGCTCAAGGCACGTACCGGCAAACGCGGCATGTCCGCCTACGTCGAGGCCCTCATCCAGCGGCAGCTGGAGCGCGACCGGCTACGCGAACTCATCGAAGACGCCGAAGCCGAGCACGGACCCGTGGACCAGGCCGCAGTCGAAGCCAAACGAGCCCTCCTGCGCGGCGACACGGTCGGCTCGGCGGACGCGGCGTGAGCGGCACCCTCGTCCTGGACTGCGAGGGCCTGTCCAAACTCGTAAGACGCACACCCGAGCTCACCGAGTGGCTTTCCGCCGCAGAGGCCGAGGACATCCGAGTCGTCACCAGCTCCGTCACCCTTGTCGAAGCACGCGACCCGAAGATCAATCAGGCCCGATTCGACTACGCCGTCTCCCGCGTCAACGTCATCCCGGCCGACGAAACCATCGCCCGCCACGCAAGCAAGCTCCTCGCCGCAGTCGGCTTCCATGGCCACAAGTACGCCCTCGACGCGATCGTGACCGCCACCGCGCTGACCTCACCTGCCCCGGTCACCATTCTGACCTCAGATCCGGAGGACCTCCAGGTCCTGTGCGGCTCCGGCGTCTGCGTCGTCAAGATCTGACGCAACACGAGGTGGCAGGTCGGCCGCGACCATACCGACTCTCTGGCCGGCGCCCACACTCTCGGGCTCGCACCCAGATCGGTGTCGGGAGTGAGATCGCCCGGAGGAGAGGTCGCAATCACGAGAACGGCTCCTGGAGGAGCCCGCGCGCGGTGGTGACGCGGATCTGGCGCTGGCTGCCATGCGGATCACCGGCCCCGAGAGGGGCGGACCGGGCAAGGGCTGGTGGAGCGGGTGAGGGCAGCGCGGGAGCAGCTGGGTGACCCGCCATCCGTCCCGGCCGGCGAGCGCCTTCCCGAGCCCGTCCCAGTCCTGGTGGAGGTAGGGCCCGGTCGACTGCGCGAGGTCGCCGAGCACCGTCATCGAACCGCTGGGGCAGCGACGTGCCAGGGCCCTGGCCTCCATCGGCGTGACATCCTGTGCTTCGTCGATGACCAGGTGCCCGTACACCTTCTGGGGGCGTCCGCCCAGTACGTACTCCAACTCATCGAGAAGGACGAGGTCTTCGCGGCTCGGCTCTGCCCGCGAGCGCGCCGTACGGCTACCTGGACCGGCTCCCGGGCGGGGTACGGCGAGCAGGTCCTGTTCGGCGGCCGACAGAATGCCCTCGGCGGCACGACCGAGGGCGGCCCCGCGGGAGAACAGGCCCCGCAGCACATCCTGGGCTGCAAGGCTGGGGCAGATCCGCTTGAGGAGGCGTACGACGGGGCGGGCCCTGGCCGTCTCGGCCAGGTAGTCGATGTCGGCGGGGCCGGGCAGCAGCCTGACGTAGGCATCGGTCAGATGCTGCGTGATCCTCACCGCGGCCTGCGAACTCCAGGAGACCACAACGGGTTGCAGCTACTCGTCACGCACCACGCGGCGACCCACGTAGAACGTCTCGCGGCCCTCACCCTCGTCGACATCGGCCCTCATGAAGACGAGGGACTTGCCTCCGATGTCGAGGGACGCCGGCTCCCGCTCCCAGGTCCGCCGGGCGTCGATGGAGTCCTTGCCGCTGGCTGCGACGTCCAGGCCGCTCAGCTCCGACGCCGGGCTTCACAGCACTGTCGTGGTCGGGCTTGAAGCACAAGGAACCTGCCGACCTCCTGTGCGGGCGGGGCCTTGGGGAGGCAGGAAGATCCCGCCCATGCCTCTTGAGAAGCTGAACGCTCTCCTCCTGGACGTCAAGGGTGAAGTCCCCGACGCCGGCACCGAAGCGCAAGTTCACGACCGGTTCCTCCGCGGTAATGCGGCTCTTCGCAGTTGAGGGTGTAGTCGGGCTGTGCAGGTGGCTGATGGTCGGCGCTCACTCAGCCTTCCTCGTCACGTTCCCCCCTCGTCCCCACGCCGACGACGCGCTCGCTCGGCGATCCCGCTGGAGAGCTTGCCCTTGACCGAGCTGGCCCGGTCGAGGGTCTCGTTGCCGAGGTTTCTGGCGGCACCGACGCCCTTCGCTCCTGTCTCAAGCGCCTTGTCCCTCACCTCCGCCGCCGCGGCTGCCCATCGTCTCGTCTCCGACGGCCGGCGACCGGACTCGATCCCGAGCCGCCCGTGAAAGTCGTGGACGCCGGTCACGACATGGTTGCTCGACTGGACCACAGCCGGGGACTTGGTCGGGTGCAGCAGCACCTTCGCGTTGGCCGCTCCGGCGGCCGCGTTCATCCGGGCCACCAGACGCTCGGTGCTCCGCGAGATGAGATCCAGCCGATTCTGCCGGGCAATCCGAATCCCGAGGCGGTGCCGGTCCAGCTCCTCCGGAGCCGCGTCCAGCACCCGGTCGAGTTCGAGCACGGCGATCGCGTCCTGCAGCTGGAAACAACGAGCGAGAACAGCGAGCCACTCCTGAGCCTTGGACTCGGCTGCCTTGGCCGCCTCGGCGAGATCACCGATCTTGGCCTTGCGCTCCATCTTCTCCGCGAGCGCGTCGAGTCGACGCAGCGCGTACACCTGGGTCGTGGCAATCGTCCCCGGCGTGGCCTGCACCTTCGACCACGTGATCTCGGAAACCCGGCCCACCTGCTCCCGGATGGCCATGGCCTCCTCGATCACGAGCTCCGCTCCGATCATCTCCGACAACGCGGCGTCCTCCTGAGCGCGGAGCACGTCGTCGACCTTCTCGTCGATCATGGCGAGGTAGTCGGTGATCTCGTCCATGGTCTGCTGCATCGCGAGCTGTGCCATGACCCCGGCAGCACGAGCGAGAACCGCCGGGTTACCCAGAAGCGATCGGTGCCCGCTCGCGAATTCGACGAAGCCTCTGGTCTGGCCCTTGGGCCCCTTCACCACACCGGTGCTGAGACCCGTCTTCGAGCTTTCCCTCAGCCCGTACTTCTTGACGACCTGTGCCGACTCCCGGGTCAGCTTCACCCAGCAAGCGGATTCGGCGGCTATGTCCGAACCTGCCTGCGCGACCACAGCCCCAGTACCGGCTACGGACTTGAGCCGTCGCAATCCGATGTCCTTCGACGACAGCCCCTCCGAGACGAGGAAATGTTCGACATCCGTCTCACTCCCGATGACCGTCAGTCCGTCGCCGTCGCTGATCAGCTGGATCTCGTTGTCCACCCGGCTGATTCTTCACCAGCCGCCAGCTCGGCCCGCCCGTTTTATGCAAACCCCCAACAGCGTCGCTGTCGACAGCCCGAGAGACACAGACCCGCAGCCCCTTCGCCTCCGGCGCGACGGGCCAGTTCTCGACAGCGCACTCGTCCACCGCTCTGCACACCCGCCGCACGCTTGTCCATCGTTTATCCGCCAACTCCCCCCGAGCGGCGACTCTTGGTCCGGTCAGACGCAGCGAGACCCCTTCACGGAAAGTAATAGCCCCAGGTCAACGGGCATCTGGCCTGGGCCCAGGAAGAGCCGCCTTCGGGATTCGAACCCTTGGCCTACGCATTACGAGGGCCTGCAAGATCACCCCAAGCGATAGTGGGCGGTGCCGCCGAATCCCATTTTCGCTGATCAGAGACTTGCGACCACGCCAGGCATGACGCCTGATCCCTCCTGGTGCTACCCCAGTCCGCTCACGCAGCGCTCACGCAATCAGGGGGTCCGGCCAGCGCGAACTCGCAGGCTTTCGGTGCTGCCAGAAGCGACCACTCGTACGAGTCATTGCCCCTGGCTCGACTCCGAAGTGAGCTGTTCCCATGCATCGTTGGTCTCCCCTGAACGAACGACAGCTCGCCCTACTCAGCCGGCTCGCGAACGGCAGGAAGTCCGAGGGGCCCTGGGACCCCGGCAAGTTCCGGACCGCGTATGCGTTGCGCGACCGAGGGCTGGTGACGATCAAGCGCAGCGAGGGCGAGGTGGATGCTCGGGTCACCGAGGCAGGCACTTTCTACATCCAGCACGGCCACCACCCGGACGATCCCGCACACTCCGCGGACAAGAAGACCGGGGACGTAAAGCCGACAGGCCGAACCCGCTCGGCGTCCTACGCCGACAGGCCGGTCGCACTCGCCCGTCGGTCCAAGGCAAAGGAACTCATCGAGCTCCTCACCAAGGACAGGCGAGTCACCATCAGCGAGCCCGACGACGCGACGGTGACGGAATGGCGCCGGGTGATCGACTACGCGAAGCGCCACATCCTCCTCCCTGAGGGCAAGCGCATTGAGAGTCTCCGCATGTGGAACCGCGACCTGCAGATCTCTCTGATTGAGGGCCCTCACCCCAACTCACTGAGGCAGAGGCCAGATGAAGCGCCTCCCGTTCGCGTACCCACTCAGTTGCGATCCCCGCATCCGGTCGTTGCCGCGCTGAAAGACGACGAGGCCCGACTCGTCATGCCCGCCCCCCTGCGTCGTCGATCGTTGCTGCTTCTCCAGGGCCTCGCCGCCGAGGCAGTACGCCGCGGGCACAAGGTGAAAGGGCACGAAGTGCCTTCCCGGCACCGCAGCCGTGCCTACACGTACAACGGGCGGCACTACCCCTCCAGCTACTCACGTCGCGAGGGCGAACTGGACCTGGCCGTGGACGGCTATACCTACACCGTCACGATCCAGCAGGAGTTTCCCCAGTCCACCGACCCAGAGCGCGCCAAGAGCCTCGTGATCGAAATCGGCTACAGCCAAGCCAGCCGGCAGTCCCGTTGGGCTGATCGCAAGCGCTGGGTGCTGGAGGACATCCTGGGAGCCGTGCTCCGGGAGGTCGAGACCCGTGCTGTAGAGGACGCCCAACGGAAGGTGGACGAAGAGCGGGCGAAGGCGGACCGCGAGATTCGCTGGCGGGCAGCCATGGAGAAGGCGAAGGCTCTGGCCGCGCAGGAACAGTACGCCGAGGTACTCCGTGCGCAGGCCGGCCAGTGGCAGGAAGCGGCGAGCCTGAGCGCGTACTGCAACGCCCTGGAGCGTCGGCTGGAAGAGGCAGCAGTTGGGGAAGACAAAGCGGCGGTGGCATCGGCACGAGGGTGGCTGGCCTGGGCACGCCGCTACGTTCAGAGCCTCGACCCACTGACCCATCTACCGGCCATGCCCATCGCTCGCGAACCGAGGCCCGAGGAGCTGGCCCCGTACCTAAACGGCTGGAGCCCACACGGCCCCGAAGCGCACCGCGGTTGGGGGTCTCGCTGAGGAGACGGGATTGCCCTTCATGCTCCGGGCCCAGCTCGGGCGCGGCCCACGCCCGCGCCCCTCCTGCACTGATCCACGGGGCCAGCCAGCCCCCGCAATCACAGCTCAGCACCCATTCGATCGAACGTGTCTTCTGGTTCGACGGTTCGTTAGTACATGTCACTCCGGTGGGTTCGGTGCCAACCGGAACAGGTGGGAGCGGTACGGAAAGTCCCGTCCGGAACGGGCATCGATGTAGTCGTCGGCGTCGAACGCGTGGCCCGCGAGGCGCAGGCCGCGTGCCAACGGTCGAAGCGGGGATTGAGCTGCTGACTGAGCGTGGCGCGGGCGAATGCCAGATACCGTTCGCCGAGGGTGTTCACGAGACACGAGACGCAGGGGGACCGTGGCCGGCGAGCTGCCGGGGTCGGCGACGGAGGCCTTGGTGATCGCGAAGAGTTTCGCGAACGGTGACCTGTGGAAACGCGATCGCTCCGCAGTCTCTCGCAGACCTCTCACATCTGGTCATTTATGGAAACAGAAACGGCAGAGAGCAGCTCTCTACGCGCAATTTAGATCCGTCATTTAGATCCAGCTGACGGATCTAAGAGGAAGTTCCACGCTTTAGATCTGGACGCCGCAGCCCGTGGCGTCAATCTGAAAACGCGAGGGGCGTATGGGCGAGCAGAATGCGGCGACCATTCAGATCGTGGGGGCACTGTGTGTACAGCGGGGTACGTGCATGTTGCAGGCGTTCACTGATGCCGTCACCGTGTCCGACCACCAGGAGGTCGATATCTTCGACCCGGACACCGGTGAGGGCTACCAGCGCGCACCCGTCACGGCCCGGGTGCGCAAGGCGGCCCGGTACTACGACGAGAAGAAGGGCCGGATGCCCAATCCACTGCTCGTCAACGTCCGCAAGGTCGACATGGACGAAGAGCGGGTGGTCATCGTGGTCGACGACGACCAGGCGGGATACGAGAAAGCCGTCCTCAAAAGTGGGAACTGGATCGGCACCGGGCGTATCGAATTCACCGAGGACTTGTCGCTGTGGATCTACGACGGTCAGCACCGGGCGGGCGGGCTGAATCAGCTGCTCAGCGAACAGGTGGACTTCGAAGATTTCCCTGTTCCCATCAGTCTCACCCTGGGCCTCGACCCGGGCGAGGAGATGCGCGAGTTCTACGAAGTCAACACGAACGCCGCCAGCGTAAAGACCGATCTCGCGTGGCAGCTGTTGACCAAAATGGCCGAGGCCGATCCCGAGCTCCGTGAGATGCTAGCGGCTGAGGACAGGGACTGGATCACCCGGGCCTATGCCGTCGTTGACGAGCTGGAAAAGCTCGACGGCCCATGGCAGGGCCGGTTCCAGGATGCCAACCGGCGCAAGACCAGGGGCGACGGGGTGACCATCCCCAAGCCGCAGTTCGCTCGTTCCCTCAAGCCGGTGCTGGACATGCCGTCCTTCAGACGAGCGGATGCCGCTACCGTCGCGGCCGTCCTCAACGCCTATTGGTCGGGAATCAAGCAGGTCATGCCCGAGCCCTTTGAGGAAGCATCGGACTACGTTCTCCAAAAGGGCAACGGGGCCGTCGCGTTGCACCGTGTACTGCCCCAAGTCGTTGAAGTCGTCCGCAGCGTTGGCGGACGACTCGGCCAGCCCGGAGCGTACACGGAGGTCATGAAGGACCTTCCCACACTGGAAGGCGAGTCCGTCGACAATGACGGCCAACTGTCGACCCGCTCGGGCGCCGACTTCTGGAAGGTCGGTTCGGTTGCCTCGGGATTCAGCGGCGACGCCGGCAGGAGGCGGCTCGGCTTGTTGATCCAGAGCCGCCTGCCCTCCCCTGCGGAATCCATCCAACTCTGATAGCGCAGACAGCCCCGGAGCGACAAGGGAGTCAGATCTGAGCCCGGCAAACGGCAACGGTGGAGGACCCCGCCTTGGCGAGGGGCCTCCACCACATGGAAGGCCAGCCAGTATTTGAAATCACGCGGCACCGAAGCCCACCGGGCATCACCGCGCCTCGCAGGGGCGACCTGCCACCGTGGCGCGGCCTTGCTGTGGCGGCTCCGAGCACCGCTCCTCAAGGTCTACGGCAAATCCGACCTGCTACGCCCGCGCAATCGCACCCGTGTGGCCGGCGCAGCTTGCGCCGCGAAGATCTCCCGTCCGGTGTTCGATGGTCAGACCTCCTCCTGCTCGATCGCACGGCGCCATGCCTCTTCGAACTCCTCGGCTGTGGTTCGATCGCCTTCACTGAACTCGCCTGGCTGCAGCAACTGGTCCGTGAGCAGCGGCCCCACCGCCGGGTGGTGGTCTCGGCGTGAACTCAGCCATAGGTGACCTACGTTCGTGACCTGCCTCGCAGGTACACCATCGATGAATGCGTAATAGGCCACGCCGTCCCGGTAGTCCATCGTCTCGATATAGAGGCGAAAAAAGTCACTCACCATGGCAATTCCCTCCAACATGGATGATGCGATTCGCGGCGCCCGAGGCGAAGAGATCTCTCAGGCCGGCGCGGGCGCCGCGGAATTCCCGAGGCGGAGATCCTTCGCGAAGCTATTCGCCTGGCTGCCATGGCGCACCGTATCTGGGGCGAGGCTTTCGCCCGGCCAACCGTCGAGGGTCGTGACGGGAGGGGCCACACCACCGGCGTTCAGGGCCCTGACCTGCTGCTTCGATGGCGCCCTGCGAGTAGGGGCTCACCCGCTCCCCTAGAGCCCCTGCCGAATAACAAACAAGTTGTTAAAATCGTCGGCATGGCGACTTCACCTGCCCCGGCGAGGGCCCGGTCCGGCCCGTGTCCGTCTCCCTGCACGAAGGCACGATCGCCGCGCTCAGGGAGCGCACCGGCAAGCGCGGCATGTCCGCGTATGTCGAATCGCTCATCCAGCGGCAACTCGAACGGGACCGGCTGCGTGAGCTCATCGAAGATGCCGAGGTCGAGCACGGTCCAATCGACCCGGCAGCGGTCGAGGCCAAGCGAGCCTTGCTCCGGGGTGACGCCGGCGGATCGGCGGACGCCGCGTGAGCGGGACGCTGCTCCTCGACTGTGAAGGGCTGTCCCGGCTGGTGGTCCGCTCTCCCGAGCTCACCGAGTGGCTGGCCGCAGCCGAGGCCGAGGACATCCGGGTGGTCATCAGCTCCGTCACCCTCGTCGAGGCCCGGGATCCCCGGGTGCATCAGGCCCGTTTCGACCACGCGGTCTCCCGCGTGAACATCGTGCCGCCCACCGAGGCCATCGCCCGCCACGCGAGCAAACTGCTCGCCGCGACCGGGCTGCACGGCCACAAGTACGCACTCGACGCCCTCGTGGCCGCCACCGCCCTGGCGTCGCCCGCGCCGGTGACCGTACTGACTTCCGACCCCGAGGACCTGCCGATGTTGTGCGGTCACGGCACCCGGGTCGTGAAGATCTGACTCCCCGTCCCGGGCTCTCTGCCGGTCGGTAAGACCGCATCCATGACGCCCCGCCCCGTCTACGTCGTGAAGGGCGCGAAGCGCACCCGGGCGCTGTTGCCGCTCTCGTAGGTGACGTTCAGGTCGATGACGTGGGCCTTCGCGCCGGACGCGGGGGCGGGGGAAAACTGGGCACAGGCGTCTGCCTTGTGTTGGAGGCAGGCGTCTGCAGTCAGTTTCGTGTGCGGGTAGGTGCGTTCCAGCCAGGCCGTGAGGTCGGTGCGGGGGATGCGGAAGCGGACGTCGTACAGCGTGTCGATGCCGCTCAACATCCGGCACCGGCTGTCGCGGGCGCCCGGAGGCAGACCGTCGAGACCGGCGAAGCGCATGCCTTCGGTGCACGGGACCTTCCGGGCGATGCGGTGGTCGAGGTCCTGGTCCACCTCTCGCACCGTGTCGACGACGTACCATGTGGCGAGGGCGACGACCGCGGCGGCCGCCGCTGCGGCCCCGATCGCCACCGGGCTTCTCCTGGCCGGGCTCCGGCGCATCGGCGTCTCCTCTCTTCCCGTGCCCCCGCGGGTCTCCCCAAGCCCCCGCGGGTTTCCCCATGCCCCCCGTGGGTCGTCTCCGCGGGTCCCCGTGCCCCCGAGGGGTCTTCCCCGTGTCTCCGCTCCGCGGGTCTCCCCGTGCCCCCGCGGCCGTTCGGGAGGTCAGACGCGGTGGCGTACGGGGCGGTTCACCGCGGGCGGCGGCATGCGGTGGGCTCGGAGCCGGCCGAAGCCACACAGCGCGCTCGGAGCATGCCGGGCAGAGCCCGCCGAGCAGGGAGCCGGAGACGGCACACCGCCCCTCACCGCCGGTGCAGCTTGGCCAGTTCCGCGTTGAACTGGGCCCCGATGAGCAGGGCCAGATGGGAGAGCCAGAGCCACACCAGGAAGACGACGATCCCGGCGAGGGAGCCGTACAGCCGGCTGTAGGTGCCGACGTTCGAGGAGTAGAGGGTGAAGCCCGCGGAGGCGATCAGCCACAGTACGACGGCGAGTGCGCCGCCCAGGGCGCGGCGCCGCACCCCGCGGGTCTCGGCCGGGCCGGTACGGAACAGCACCAGGACGAGCACCGCCACCAGGCACAGCAGCAGCGGCCACTGCAGGGCGTTCCACGCCGCCGTGACCGCCACGGTGTCCAGGCCCAGGAAGGCGCCGAGGGGGCGGGCGGCCTCCCCGGTCAGGACCAGCACCAGCACGCTGGAGACCAGCAGGGCCAGCAGGAGGAGGGCGGTGAGCACGATGCGGGGCGCACGCCGCCAGACCGGGCGCTGGTCCTCCACGCCGTGCATCGCGTGCAGCGCCCGGCGGAACACGGCCAGATAGCTGGAGGCGGACCACAGTGCGCCGATCGTGCCGACGACGATCAGCAGCCAGGCGGCGGAGCTCTGGGCCGCCATGCCCTCCAGGGTGCCGCGGATGACGGACCGGGACTCGGCCGGGACGAGGCCGACGACGCTCCGGATGAGATTCTCGGTCGCCGCGCTGTCCGTCGCGCCGATCACCGAAACGGTGACGAGCAGCGTGGGGAAGACCGCGAGCACCGCGTAGTAGGTGAGCGCGGCGGCCCAGTCGGTCGCGTCCTCGTTCCACACCGCCGCAGGGGTGCGGCGCAGCGCGGTCAGGCAGTCCTCGGAGCGGGGCAGGCCGACGGGGGACGGTGTGGCGCCGGCGGTCGGGTCACTGGGCACGGTGTCTCCCGTTCGGCGGTTGCCGATGATGTCCATGCTCGTGTCCTCACGTTCGTCCGCCTCGTGGGCGCCCTGCCTGCCCCGGGTGCCCTGCCTGCCGCGCGGGCCCCTGCCCTCCGTGGGGCACCACACCTCCCCGGGGCACTCCGCCGTCCGTCGGGCGCCCGTCACCGCCGCCCGCGGCCGTCACCGTACGGGCACCCGCCGGGCGCGGGGACCGGCACGCCTCCGGCGCCGGACGCCCGGCGGGCCGTCATCCGCCGTCGCGTCCGTACCAGTCGAGGCAGACGACGAGGGCGTCGTCCTCCAGCGGGATGTCCGAGCGGTAGGTGGCGAGGTCGCGCAGCACCGCCCGGGGCACCTGCGGCGGGGGCAGCAGCCGGCTGGAGATGAGGGACCGCGCCAGGGCCCGGTCGCCGTAGTGTTCCCCGGCGGCGGACAGGGTGTCATAGACGCCGTCGCTGCCGAACAGCAGGCGGTCGCCGGTGGTCACCCGGAAGCGCTCCACGGTGTAGTGGCTGTCCCCGAACATGCCGAGCGGGAGCTGGGGCTCGAAGGTGATTCCGCTGACGACACCGTCCCGCAGCCGCCACAGCCGCGGCGACCCGGCGTCCACGACCTGCACCTCGCCGGTCGCGAGGTCGAAGGCCAGCAGCAGCACCGACACGTGGGCGGCACCCCGGTAGTGCCCGTACAGCGCCTGGTCGGCCAGTGCGGCCTGATCGGCGATGCCGAGGCCGGCCCGGCGGGCGTTGCGCAGGGCGTTGACGGCGAGGTTGGACAGGAGGGCGGCCTCGCTGCCCTCGCCCATGCCGTTGGTGACGGTGAGGGTCAGCACATCGGCGGAGGCGGACCAGTCGAAGTTGTCGCCGAAGATCGCGTAGGCGGGTTCCAGATGGGCCCCGAGGGAGAACTCGGGGCGGGCGCAGGAGTGACCGGGCAGCAGCTGCCACTGCATCTCGGCGGCGAGGGTGAGCCGGGTGGCGCGGCGCGCGAGCAGGTAGAGGTCGGTGTCCCGGTCGGCGACGAGGATCTCGTGGCCGAGGGCCTCGCAGAGGTGCCGCAGGTCCGGCAGCAGCGCGTGGACGTCGGTGCCCTCGGGCAGGGACACCGAGAGCACCCCCAGCCGGTCGCCGCGGATGGTGACCGGGAGGTGCACCGTCAGCGTCCCGGCCGTCTCCTCCGCGGTGACGAACGGCTCCTGCGCCCCGAAGGCGCGGCCCTGCGGGCTGTCGTGGACGGAGACCGGTTCGGCACGGAACGGCCCGCGCTCCACGGCCTGCAGGGTGGTGAGGCCGTAGTCGGCGAGCCGGAGGGCCACGCCGGTGGCGCCGTACCTCTCCCGGAGCGCCGCGGCCGTCACGTCGATCAGCGTGTGGGGGGCGGCGGTGCGCAGCGCACGCTCGGCTGCGGCGATTCTGTCCACATCGTCCTGCTTCTCCAGGGATGGAAACCATCCGGGCGTCGGCGTGCGAGCCGCCGGCACGTCGTCGTCCGCCCGTGCGCTTGCCATCGTAAGAGGAGGTTCCGGAACAGGCCGCTTCGCAGCCGTGCGCCGGGCCGCGGTGTCCGGGGCGGCCCGGCGCGGGGACCCGGCCACGGAACGCCGCCACCACCGGGGCCGGCGTCCTACTCCTCGACGAGCATCCGGGAGCGCAGCGAGGCCAGGGTCCGGCTCAGCAGCCGGGAGACGTGCATCTGGGAGATGCCGAGCTCGGCCCCGATGTCGGACTGGGTCATCTCCCGGCCGAAGCGCAGCTCCAGGATCTTCCGCTCCCGGCCGTCCAGCTTCTCGAGCAGCGGCTGGAGGGCGTGGAAGTTCTCCACGTTCTCCAGGGCGGGGTCGGTGTCGCCGATGCGGTCGGCCAGCGGGGTGTCGTGGCCGCTGCCGTCCTCGGCGCCGCCGGGGATGTCCAGGGATCCGGCGACGTAGCCGTTGCTGGCGATCTGCCCCTCGACGACCTCCTCGGCGGTGAGCCCCATGTGCTCGGCCAGCTCCTCGGTCGTCGGGGAGCGGCCCATCCGGCTCGACAGGTCGTCGACGGCCTTGGCCAGGTCCAGGCGGAACTCCTGGAGGCGGCGGGGGACGTGCACGGCCCAGGAGGTGTCCCGGAAGAACCGCTTGATCTCCCCCACGATGTAGGGCACGGCGAAGGTGGTGAACTCGACCTCGCGGCTCAGGTCGAACCGGTCGATGGCCTTGATCAGCCCGATCGTGCCGACCTGCACGATGTCCTCCATCGGCTCCGCCCGGTTGCGGAACCGGGAGGCGGCGAAGCGGACCAGCGACAGGTTGAGCTCGATCAGGGTGTTGCGGGCGTACTGGTACGCGTGCGTCCCCTCCTCCAGCACCGCGAGCCGGTCGAAGAAGAGCTTCGACATCGCGCGGGCGTCCTGCGGTGCCACCTTGGTGGGGTCGGTGACCAGGGGCAGGCCGACATCGGGGGCCGCCGGCGGCGGTCCGGCCTCGCCGGGGGCGCCGAACCCGTCCGCGCCGGGTGCGTCGAGTGCGTCGAGTGCGTCGGGGGACGTCCCGGTGGGCGCGTCGAGCGCCTCGGGGGCCGTGCCGGTGGGCGCGTTCAAGGCCATGGTGTTCATCAGTCTCTCCCGCATAGCAACTGTTGTCGTACGACACCATTGCCCCTGCCCGTCCGCCGGAGGGTCACACTCCACGATCCGGAGGAATTTCCCACCACCGACCACCTGCCGCCACCTGCGAGGACGCCAGACCCCGGAAGCGGGAACCGGCCCCTCGCGCCCCACGGGCACCACCGGAACCGACCGGGAAAAACCTTTGCATGACGGCAACCATCGGGGGCACACGGCTGCTCGGACGACGATGCACCGGCTGTTCGGAGGTTGATGAAGATGGTTCCCCTGCTCCTCGTACTGCTCCTCGCCCTGATCCTCTTCGGCGCCGGGTTCGCGCTCAAGGCCCTGTGGTGGATCGCCGTCATCGTGCTGGCGGTCTGGCTGCTGGGATTCGTCATCCGGCCCGCCGCCGGCGCGGGCGGCCGCAGGGGCCGGTGGTACCGCTGGTGACGTGGGATCCGGCGGGCCGTACCCCCTGACGACGCGCCGGACGGGAAGGGCCGTGGGGCCACCGGATCGACCGGTGGCCCCACTGCTGTGCGCTCCGGCCGACCCGCATCTCGCCGCCCACCTCTCAGGTGGGCAAGTAGCGGGCCGGCTGTTGCCAGCAAAGAATATGTGGGTACTATTTTATCGATGACCCAACATGCCGCCGCCGAGACACGAAGAATCCAGGTCGCCGAAGCGCTACTGGCCACGGTCGCCGAGCGAGGACTGATGCGGACCACCCTGACGGATGTCGCGGCCGCGGCAGGGGTGTCGGTGGGCTTGGTGCAGCGCTATTTCCGCTCCAAGGACGAACTGCTGCGGTTCGGGTTCGACTACGTCTGCCGACGTACGCAGGAGCGGGTGCACCGAGTCCCGATCGTGCTTCCGGTCCGGGAGGTCGTCGTTGCGCTGATGGAGCAGATCCTGCCGCTGGAGCCCGAGCGGGAGAAGGAGTTGGGCGTCTGGCTGAGCTTCGTCCAGGCC
Source organism: Streptomyces sp. NPDC001922 (assembly GCF_042891165.1). Taxonomy (NCBI): domain Bacteria; kingdom Bacillati; phylum Actinomycetota; class Actinomycetes; order Kitasatosporales; family Streptomycetaceae; genus Streptomyces; species Streptomyces sp. NPDC001922. Next base: position 266,721 of record NZ_JBIASV010000006.1, read on the forward strand.
TCGCTCACCGATCGGGAGATGGCCGCGATTCACCAGGCGAGGGTCACCGAGCTGATCGACGGCCTCACCGAGGCCTTCGAGGGGGCTCAACGAGCCGGGGAGCTCGAGCTCGACCTCGATGTCAGGGCCGAGGCCGCGGCATTGGTGGCTTTCGTGGACGGGCTGTGCCTGCATCACGCGGCCACCAGCACCTTCGACGCCGCGAGTTCGCGTGCGGCACTGCGGGCGTACGTCGATCGAACGTTCGACCGAGGCGGGGAAGGATGACGCCCGCGCTCGCGCTGGGGCTGACGGGGCTCAGCCTGCTCGACAGCACCAGTTCCGGAACGCTGCTGATCCCCAGGCAGCTCACCGGCGGGGTCCTCGCCGGATCTTGCGTGGTCACGGTTGTCCCGGCCGCGGCCTGGCCACCAACGCGGTCGTCAACCTGTTGATCGGCGGATCGTGATGTCCGGCCGGCTTCCGGATCCGCGCCCTGCGTCAGGGCATCTCGGCCTCGCCCGGCGTGCCCGGCACTTCCCCACCGCATTCATGCACGGATTGTTTTCCAGGAGGAAGTTTGATGAACATGCCTGACCGCCGCGCCGTTCTGGCAGGTCTGACCGTCGGCGCGGTGGGTGGCCTCGCCCCTGACGGTGCCGGCGGCTGGGCCGCGCCCCGGCCGGCCGCCGCAGCGACGCCCGCCACCTGCCCGCCGCTGATGCCGGGGGACAAGGTCGGCCGCCGCGACACCCGATACCCCGATCTGGTCGCCAGGGGCACCAACCAACGGTTCCGCGCCGAACCGGACTACATTCACCTGGCCTCCTCCACCGACCAGGTCGTCGCCGCGGTCACCCAGGCGGTGAGAGCCGGGAAACGCATCGCCGTACGCAGCGGTGGAGGCTGCTTCGCCGACTTCGTCGACAACCCCGGCACCGAGGTCATCATCGACCTGGCCGGGATGACCGGCCTTTGGTACGACCCCGCCCGGCGGGCGTTCGCGGTCGAACCGGGCTTACAGCTCGGGGAGCTGTACCGGCGGCTGTTCCTCGGGTGGGGGGTGACCGTCCCGCTCGGCAGCTGCCCTGAGGTCGGGGCGGGCGGGCACATCATGGGCGGTGGGCACGGCGCGATGTCCCGGCTGCACGGGCTGGGCGTCGACCACCTGTACGCCGTCGAGGTCGTGACCGTCGACGCCTCGAACCGGGTACGGGTCACCGTGGCCACCCGTGAGCCCCACGATCCCAACCGCGACCTGTGGTGGGCGCACACAGGAGGCGGCGGCGGCAATTTCGGCGTGGTGACCCGCTACTGGCTGCGGACACCCGGTGCGGCCGGCGACGACCCGCAGCACCTGCTGCCGCGCCCGCCCGCGCGGGTGCTGGACTTCCAACTGCTGTGGAAATGGGACCAGCTCGACCACGCATCGTTCACCCGGCTGGTACGCCGGCACGGCCGATGGCACGCCGCCAACAGCGCGCCTGGTTCCCCCGGCACCGCCCTGCACAGCGCGCTGCTGCTGTTCGGGACCAAGCTCGGCGCGGTCATCGTGAAGGGTCAGGTGGTCGGCCCGCAGGCCGAGCGCACACTGGACGGTTACGTCGCCGCCCTCACCGCGGGCACGAGCGCACCGCATCACCTCGAGCAGGCGTACCGGCCCTGGCTCGAGAACCAGACGTCGGCGGGCGACAGTGAGGCGATTCTCGGCTCCCGCTTCGTCGTCAAGACCGGGTATCTGCGCGACCGGTTCACCGACGCGCAGATCCAGGTGTTGTGGCAGGCCCTGTCCGCCGAGCCCGAAGCCGGTCCGCAGGGCGCGGTGTGGCTGGTCTCCACCGGTGGCAAGGTCAATGCCGTCCGCCCCGGCGATACCGCCGTCGCGCAACGCGCCTGTGTACTCAAGGCCATCTTCACCGCGTCCGGCTCGTCGGCCGAGGACGACGCCGCGCATCAGAAGTGGGTACGCGACCTCTACCAGAAGGTGTACGCCACAACCGGTGGCGTACCACCGCATGACGCGCGCAACGGCGGCTGTTACATCAACTATCCCGACCCCGATCTGGCCGACCCCGAACAGAACACCTCCTCCGTGCCCTGGCACACCCTCTACTACGGGGAGAACTACGCCCGGCTCCAACGTGTGAAGCGGACGTGGGATCCACGAAACCACTTCCGGCACGCCCTGTCGGTACGGCCGTCCGACTGAGCCGGGCACTCCTCCTGACACCCCTCATCGTCAGGTGGCGTGGCCTTCCGCAAGGCCGCACCGGCCGGAGAGTCCTTTCGCCGGACCACCCGAGATCGACTGGGCCACCCGGACCGGGCCACCCGCCTGGCAACAGCCCGGCTCAACGCCCGGGCCCGGCCATGGACATGGGGCAGACCCGCTCCACCCACCCGCCGGTTCCGACGCCGATATGCGTACGCCCTTTCAGTGGCGCCCGTGCCGACGGGCCGCCGCACCGCCCGGCCCCGCCCCGGCGTCCGGAGCGGCGCTCAGCGGTTGGGCAGCTTCACGACGGTGACGAAGAACGCGTCGATCTGCCGGATGGCGGCGATGAACTGGTCGAGGTCGACCGGCTTGGTGACGTAGGCGTTGGCGTGGAGCTTGTAGCTGCGCAGGATGTCCTCCTCGGCCGAGGAGGTGGTGAGCACGACCACCGGGATGTGGCTCAGGTCGTCGTCGGACTTGATGCGCTCCAGCACCTGCCGGCCGTCGTACTTCGGCAGGTTGAGGTCGAGCAGGATCAGATCGGGGCTCGGGGCGTCGGTGTGCTCGCCGCGCCGGTAGAGGAAGTCGAGGGCCTCCAGACCGTCGCGCACCACGTGCAGCGTGTTGCCGATCTTGTTGTCCTCGAAGGCCTCGCGGGTCATCAGCTCGTCGCCGGGGTCGTCCTCGACGAGCAGGACCTCGATGGGATGGGCAGCGGTCATACGGTTCCTTCCAGGGCGTTCGGGCCGGCCGGGACGGCGACGGCATGGGAGTCCCCTCCGGTGTCCTCGGACGGCGCGGAGGTGAGGCCGGGGAGAGTGAAGCAGATCCGCGTGCCCACGTCCCGGCCGGTGTCGACCCAGATGCGTCCCCCGTGGTGCTCGACGATCTTCTTGCAGAGGGCCAGGCCGATGCCGGTCCCACCGTAGGTGTCCCGGCCGTGCAGCCGCTGGAAGATCACGAACACCTTGTCCGCGAACTCCTCCGGGATGCCGATCCCATTGTCCTCGACGGTGAACCGCCAGCCGGAATCCGCCTCGCTCTCGCAGCTGATGCGCACCACCGGCGGCCGGTCCGGGTCGCGGAACTTGAGGGCGTTGCCGACGAGGTTCTGCCACAGCATGGCCAGCAGCATCGGGTCCCCGGTGATCCGCGGGAGCGCCGCCGGCCGCTCGACCTCGGCGCCCGACTCCTCGACCGCGGCGCCCAGGTTGGCCAGCGCCTTGTCCAGGGGCCGGGCCAGGTCGACCTCCTCGTCGGCGTCGTTCAGCCGGCCCACCCGGGAGAAGGTGAGCAGGTCGTTGATGAGCACCTGCATCCGCTTGGCGCCGTCCACGGCGAAGGCGATGTACTGCGTGCCCCGCTCGTCCAGCTGGTCGCCGTAGCGCTTGTCGATCAGCTGGCAGAACGAGGCGACCTTGCGGAGCGGCTCCTGGAGGTCGTGCGAGGCGACGTAGGCGAACTGCTCCAGCTCCGCGTTGGACCGGCGCAGCTCCATCGTCTGCGCGTCCAGGTCCGCGGCCTGCCGCTCCAGCAGGTCCTGCTGGGCGTGGGAGGTGGCGAGCTCCGCGACGATCCGCTGGCGCATCTCCTCGACGACCTGGCCCACCTCGTGGATGTCCCGGGGGCCGTGCGCGGGGATGCGGTGGTCGAAGTCACCGGCGGAGACCCGGCGGGAGGCGGTGCGCAGCGCACCCAGCGGTCCGGCGACGGCGATGTGCATCAGTACGGCCAGCGCCACCCCGGAGAGCAGGAACACGGCGAGCATGGCGGCCAGGGCGCCGTCGCGGACCGATTCGGACCGCTCGACCCGGGCCCGGGTCTCCGCGCGCAGCTCGTCCAGATGGCGGTTCTGCTCGCTGAACCGGATGCGGACGCGGTCGAAGGACCGCTTGCTCTGCTCGATCCGCTCGCGGTCCGGCTTCTCGTCCCGGCGGACCGCCGCGATCAGCGGCTCGGCCTGGTCACGGCGCCAGTCGCGGGCCGCCGCGATGACCCCGTGGAGGTCCCGGGCCAGCCGGGGGTCGTTGCCCACCAGCGACTCGATCCGGCGGACCGCCGCCCGTTCCGTCGCCCGGCCGCGGTCGTACGGCAGCAGGAACTGCCGGTCCCGGCTGAGCAGATAGCCGCGGACGCCGGTCTCCTGGTCCACCAGGGCGGTCTGCAGGCGGAGGGTGGACGCCCGCGCCGGGGAGATCCGGTCGACCAGCCGGTCGGTGGCCTCGCCGGTCCGGTTCAGCAGCGCCGCGCCGACACCCGCGCAGGTCAGCACCAGCACGGCCATCGCCGCTATCAGGACGTGGATCCAGGACTGCACCGTGAGCCGCTGGTGGAAGCGGACCTTCGGGGCGCGGGCGGCGGGGCCCGCGGGCGCCGGTTCCTGCTCGGTCATCAGGTCTCGTTCCATTCGAGGTGCACCACGGCGACATCGTCCGCGAGACCGCCGCCGGGGGCGGCGATCGTCTCGACGCCGGAGATCACGGCGTCGACGAAACGGGGTCCGGGCAGGTGGGCATGGGTGCGGGCCAGTGCGGTCAGCCCGTCCTCACCGAGCCGGGCGGAGCCGGTCGCGGAGGTACGGCCCTCGAACAGCCCGTCGGTGAACAGCATCAGCGCGCCCTGCTCCGGCAGCCGGAGCTCCTCCTCCTGCCAGTCGGCCGCCCCGGGGATCAGCCCCAGCGCCGGCCCGCACTCGGGCTCCACGAGATCGACCACCGGCTCGGACCCGCGCGGCCCCGACATGCTGCGGAGCAGCAGTCCGGGGTGGCCCGCGCGCAGCACCCGGACCCGGCGCCGGTCCGGCTCCAGGGCGAGCGTGCTCACCGTGGCGAACAGCTCCGGGCCGGACCGCTCGGCGGTCAGGATGCGTTCCAGCTGACGCAGCAGGTCGGGGCCGGTGACGCCGGTGAGCACCAGGGTGCGCCAGGCGATGCGCAGGCAGACCCCGAGGGCGGCCTCGTCCGGCCCGTGGCCGGAGACGTCGCCTATCACGGTGTGGACGACGCCGTCCCCCGACTCCACCACGTCGTAGAAGTCGCCGCCGAGCAGGGCCTGGGACCGGCCGGGCCGGTAGCGGGTCACCACCTCGACGTCGGCCGTGTCCAGCAGGGGCGAGGGCAGCAGGCCGCGTTCCAGCCGCGCGTTCTCCTGCGCCCGCAGCCGTTCGGCCTGGAGGTCGGCCGCCGCCTGCTCGGCCTGCTTGCGCTGGATCGAGTAGCGGAGCGTCCGCCCGAACAGATCGGGCTCCACCCGCCCCTTGACCAGGTAGTCCTGGGCGCCGGCGGTCACCGCCGCCAGTCCCGCGCCCTCCTCGGCCAGCCCGGTGAGCACCACCACAGGGGTCCGGGGAGCGGCCTGGAGGACCCGGGCGAGGCCGCCGAGCCCCTGGGCGTCGGGCAGGTGCAGATCCAGCAGGACGCAGTGCGGCCCGCCCGCCGTGAGCGCGCGGCAGGCGTCCCCCACGGACTGGACCCACTGCAGCCGGGCCGGCACCCGGCTGTCCGCCAGCAGCTCCTCCACCAGCAGCGCGTCGCCCGGGTCGTCCTCGACCAGCAGCACCACCAGCTCGCCGGGATCCGCGTCCGGATCCGCGCCGGGCTCCTCGCCCGGCGGGCGGACGGTCAGCTCCGCCATGTCCATCTCCACCCCCACACTCCGTCGCGGGGTCTCCTTCCGCCGGAGCCCGTCGACCTCGGTTCTCCGTCCCCGACAGGGCGTACGCGCAGTGTTCTGCGGCGAGGCCGACCGAGGGGCAGTCCGTTGTCCGGGCGCAACGATATCCGGGACGCCGCCGGGCGCGAGAGCCTTGGTTCCGGCCTCACGGTCTGCCATGCCAGTCGAGGCAGAGGACGAGGGCGTCGTCCTCGGGGCGGGGCGGCCGTCCGCAGTGGCCCGCGAGTTCCTGGAGCAGGGCCCGGGGGACCTGGGACGCGGGCAGCAGCCGGGTGCTCGTCACGGCTCGTGCGAGCGCCCGCTCGCTGTAGCGCTCGCCGGCGGGCGACGCCGCCTCGCACACTCCTTCGCTGACGCACAGCAGCCGGTCGCCGGGCAGCACCCGGGCGTACTGCGCCTGGTAGATGGTGTCCTCGAACATCCCCAGCGGCAGCTGCGCCTCGAACTCCAGCGGCTCCACCACGCCGTCGCGCAGCCGCCAGACGCGGGGCGATCCGGCGTCGACGACCTCGATCCGCCCGGTGGCCAGCTCGAACCGGAGCAGCAGCACCGACAGATGGGCCGCGCCGCGGTGCTGCCCGTAGACCGCCTGGTCCGCCAGGCACGCCTGGTCGACGAGGCCGAGCCCGGCCCGGCGGGCGTTGCGCAGGGCGTTGACGGCGAGACCGGTCAGCAGGGCCGCCTCGATGCCCTCCCCGGTGCCGTTCGCCACGGTCAGGGTGAGGTGGTCGGCGGAGGTCGACCAGTCGAAGGTGTCGCCGAAGACGGCGTACGCGGGTTCGAGCTGCGCCCCGAGGTCGAACTCCGGCCGCGAGCACGCCTGGCCCGGCAGCAGCTGCCACTGCATCTCGGCGGCGAGGGTGAGCCGGTCGGCGCGGCGGGCCCGCAGGTACAGATCGGTGTCGCGCGCGGCCACGACGATCTCCCGGCCGAGGATCTCGGAGATGTCGCCGAGCTCGCTCAGCACCTCCGGCGAGTACCGGGCCCCGGGCAGGGTGACGGTCAGGACGCCCAGCCGGTCGCCGCGCACGGTCACCGGCAGATGGGCGGTGACGACGGGCGGGGTGCCGCCGGCCGAGACCTGGGGCCGCTGGGCGCCGAAGGCCCGGCCGGGGGTGCTGGCATGCACGAACAGCGGTTCCGCGGCGGACGGGAGGACGTCGACCTGCCGGAGGGTGGTCGCCCCGTAGTCGGCCATGAGCAGGCTGACGGCGGTGGCCGCGTAGTGCTTCACCAGGGTGGCCCGGACCACGTCCGGAAGTTCGTGGGGGGCGGCACCGCGCAGGGCGCGCTCCACAGCCGCAAAGCTGTCCACCGTTCGACGATCGCTTTCTGCGTGTGCTGCTGTCCGAGAGGTCTGCAAAGGGGAGGCAAAGCACGTAACGGCCCCCGGGGCTGACAAGGGCGATCCGGGGTGTCAGAGTTGGGCATGTGAATCCCGCACCATCCCCCCGACGCGCTCGCGATGCCGCTCACGCCGCCCGTGAGGTGATCGAGTTGCTCGAGGTCCTGTGGGAACGCGGCCGGGACGCGGTGTCGTCCACCCCCGTCTCCCCCTCACAGCTGCGGGTGCTGTACATCCTGGACCGCGACGAGGGCATCAACCTCCGCACGCTCGGAGAAGTCCTGGGTTCGGCCCCGTCCTCGGTCAGCCGGCTGTGCGACCGCCTGCAGGCACTCGGGTTCGTCGAGCGCGCTCCCAGCCCGGTGAGCCGGCGGGAGCTGGAGCTGTGGCTGACCGGCCGCGGCAAGTCGTACCTCCGTGACCTCCGGGCCCGGCGCGAGGAGGCACTGCTCGCCGTCATCGGCGGCATGTCCCCCACCGCCCGGAAGGGCTTGGTCGAGGGGCTGACCGGCTTCCGCTCGGCGGTCGAGGACGCGACGCCCGGACACGGCGCCGACGTACCGGGCCGGGACGCGCAGTCGGCCTGACCGCCGCGTCCGGTGAAGCGGCCCACCCGCCGGTCCGCGCTGCCCGTCACCGCCTGCACCTCCCCTTCGTCTCGCGGTCCGCGCCCTCCCCCGGCGCGGGTGCGGGCACGTCGGAGCGACGCGGTCCCGCCGGAGCAAGATTGTTGCCTCACGGACACAGTTGTCAAATAGAAAGAGTTTGCCAACGTGCTGCCGCGGACCGGCGGCGGCGGCGCCGTGACCGGCCACGGGACCCCGTCCCGGGCAGCGCCCCGCCCGCTCCGGTAGCGGGCCCTCCGGCCGGGTGCCAGGGTGGTGATGCTGGGTGATCGGCGTCAGGAGAGGTCCATGACTGATACGGAGGTCGTCGTCGAGCGGCGGATCGCGGCGCCCGTCGACCGGGTCTGGGACGCGCTGACCGACCTGGAGTCGGCCCCGCGCATCCTCAGCGGTGTGGAGCGGGTCGAGGTGCTCACCCCGGGGCCGTTCGCCGAGGGCACCCGGTGGCGCGAGACCCGGCGGATGCTCGGGAGGGAAGCCACCGAGGAGATGTACGTCACGGCGTGCGAGAAGCCGGAGAGCTTCGTCGTCGAGGCCGACTCGCGGGGTGCCCACTACACGTCCGCGTTCGAGCTGAGCCGGGAGGGCGCGGACGCGACGACGGTGCGCATGACGTTCACGGCCCGTCCGCCGGGCGGCTTCGCCGGGGTGCTGACCAAGCTCTTCGGCGGGCTCGGCGCCAAGTCGGTGAGCCAGTCGATCGAGAAGGACCTCGCGGAGGTCGCCGCGTCGGTGGAGCGGCCCGAGCCCGAACCCGGCCCCGGACCCGAGGCCTGAGGCCTGAGCGGGGCGGCCCCCGGGGAGGGGCGGAACGGCCCCGGCCGCCGCGGCCCGCGGAAGACCTGCACGTGGCTGCGCCGGACCACCGGACAGCAGGCGCCGGCGGGCGGTGTCGGTGCGGGCGCCTAGGCTCCGCAGCATGAACTACGCAGACCTGCGCGAACTGCGGACCGCGCTGAGCTCGGCCAGTGACATCGCGTTCGCCCTGGAGGCCGACCCGTCCGGCGACCAGGCGGCCGCCCTCGTCGACGCGCTGCGCCGGGCGCTCGCCGCGGCCGGCGCGCTGTCCGGCGAACACGGCGCCACGGGCTGCTCCCAGCACCCCCGCGGCGCGGTGGACCCGCTGTACGGGGACCCGGAGGACCCGCTGCCGCCCGGCTACGGCAAGTGCCTGCTGTGCAACGACCGCCGACGGCGGGCGAGCACCCAGCGGCACGGCCGCCACTGAGCCGCCTTGCCCTGCGAACCGTGAACGTCCACGAGCGGCTGGATCGCCTCTGCCTCACCCCTCGGCGGCACGTCCACGCGATGGATGTGCGCGATCAGGGGCCCGTGCGCCGGTCGGACACCGCATCCAGCTGCCGGAAGACTCTGCTCCCACCGGTGAACGCGCACGTGATCGCAGAGTGCGGAACCCCGACTCGAGGGCACGGACCACGTGATCGGCAGCGGTTCTCAGGGGTGCGGAACCACTGCTACGGGGCAGGGGGCGTGGTGCAGGGCGGCGTGAGCAGCCGATCCGATACGGCCACCGACGGGCGAGCGGCGTACCCGGCGTCCGAGGACGAGCAGTTGTGCCCGGGTGGCGGCCGACAGCAGCACCTGTCCGGCACTTCCCAGTTCCACGTGCGGGATCACCGTGACGTCGGGGTGCTTCTCCCGCCACGGCTTCACTGCCTGTTCCAGCGCTTGCCTCTCGAACGGCTCCAGCCCGCCGGCTTCGTCGGCCAGACGCATCGATCCGGGGCTGTAGGCGAAGACGGGTGGCAGGCTCCAGGCTCGCACGGCCCGCAGGGTCGCGCCCCGTGCGGCGGCAGCCTCGAAGGCGAACCGGAGAACGTGGTCGCTGTCCTCTCGGTCGCCTTGCTGGCCGACGACGACCTCTGCCCCCTGTGTCGCGCCCGAGTCCCTCTCGGGGGCACGGACGGAGACCACAGGGCAGGCGGATGCCGCGATGATCTGCTGCCCGTAGGAGCCGAGCAGGAAGCCGGCGATGGCCCCGTGCCCGCGGGAGCCGAGTACCAGCATGTTCGCCCGCTCGGCTTCGGAGAGCAGGGCGGCAACCGCGGTGTCCGGTACCAGTTCGGCGGTGACCTGCGTGTCCGGGTATGCGGTGGCCACGCGCGTCTCGGCCTCCCGCAGAACGGCATGGGCGGACCGGCCCTGCGCTTCCCTGTCCTGGACGATCGGCGCGTCCCGGTCCTGCCAGATCCAGGCATGCACGATGCGAAGGGGCAGCGCCCGGAGTGCGGCTTCGCGGGCTGCCCATTCCGCAGCGGCCAAGCTCTCGGGCGATCCGTCCACTCCTGTGACGATGGCACGGGTCATCAAGGGGGTGCCTCCACGGTCTCGACAGGGCCAGTCGCTGCAGCCGAAGTGCTCAGTCCAGCATGGGCCATGCACAGGGCGACATGGCCGTGCTCCCCGGAATCTCGATCATCTCGGCTCGAACTCGACGCCGCAGTGGCTCTGCCACTGCGTTGATCGGAACAGGCCCGAGTCCCGCGGGATCCGTCGCCCGGATCCGGGACGCTGCTCTTGCGGCCTTCGTCGCCGGGCCGGCTGCGGACCACCAGGGCCGGGAAGGCGGGCGGGTCCGGCAGACCTGCGACGATCACGCCGGGCCGGCCGTCGATGGGGTCGTCCGCGGAGGTCCTGGGCGAACGCCAGGCCGGCGCCACGCGCGACGCCATGCGGATTCATCGGTGGTGGCGTTCACCCGCGAAGCTGCTCTCGCCGTGCGCCACGTGCCCTCGAACGGTCGTCTCCGGCTGTGGAGCCGACCGCGCAGATCTTGTCGGGGCGGGTCCTCGGCGGGCGAAACGGAGGCGGCTTGCCCGGGCACCGCCTCGGTGCCGCCCGTATGGCGAGCCGCGGGAGGGGACGAGAGGCGGCGCGGCACGCGCCGGCGCCGCCCCGTCCGAGGTCAGTGCTGCTGGGTCGACCAGAACTCGTCGAACGAGAGCAGGCCGTCGCCGTCGCCGTCGGCGCTGTTGATCACGGCCTGGGCCACGGTCTCGGTGACGAAGGGGTCGCCGAGCTGAGCCATCACGCTCTTGTACTCGGTGGCCGAGATCAGGCCGTCCTTGTTCACGTCGTACCGGTCGAACGCGCGCCGTGCCTCGTCGATGTCCGCCACTGGTCCACCCCTTCGGTGTCTTCTTGCTGACGCGCACAGATTATCCGCTCCCCGTTCCGGCCCCCGGGGGCCGGTGCGGCACTACCATCCGCCGGATGACCAAGACTTTCGGGGAGCCACCAGGGTGACCGAGACCTTCGGGGAGTTACTGACCGCCGCGGCCCGCGGAGAGTTCCCGCCGTCCGACGGCTCGGCGACGGTCCTGCCGCAGCCGAACGAACGGGACGCGGGTGTCCTCTCCCTCAGCGCGCACGCCGTGATCTTCACGGACGAGGAGCCGGAGTGGATCCGGGAGACGCTCGCGGCCGCACCGGGCGACCCCCTGGCCGCCGCACTGAGCCCGTTCTTCCTCACCGCCCTCACCGCCCGTACCGGCCGGGCGGTCGGCAACACCGATCTGCTCACCGTCGCCGGCCCGCTGCCCGGCGCACCGCCCCTGCCGCTCACCCGGATCGAGGACCGGGAACACCCCCGGGTGGTCCGCGCCCTGGCCTTCCGGGACGACGTCCGGGTCTGGTCGGCCGACGGCGGCGTGCTGGTACTGGGCCGGGGAGTCGCCGGACGGTGGGAGGCGGCGGTCGAGGTGGATCCCGTCGCCCGCGGCAGGGGCCTGGGCCGGGCCCTCGCCCTGGCCGCCCGTCACCTGGTGCCGGAGGGCGGCCCGCTCTGGGCCCAGCAGGCACCCGGCAACGCCACGAGCGTCCGGGCGTTCCAGGCCGCCGGGTACCGGCCGGTCGGTGCCGAGGCACTGCTGGCCCCGGCCGACGGCGCCTGAGGCCTGTCCGGCACATCCCGCCTGCCCGGCGGTGCCGGACAGGCCCCAGCGGAGAGCCGGGGCGTCAGCGGAAGATGCCCGTGTGCCCGAGCGAGTACCGGCCCGGCTGGGGATAGACGGCCAGGCCGTGCGGGCCGCCACCGACCGGGATGCGCGCCAGCTGCTTCCCGGTGCGGGTGTCGATCGCGTACACCTCGGAGTCGTACCGGCCGGAGAGCCACAGCACCTTGCCGTCGGCCGAGACGCCGCCCATGTCGGGGCTGCCGCCGTCCGGCAGCCGCCACTTCTCCGTCAGCTTGCGGGAGGCGAAGTCGTAGAGGGAGACCGTGCCCTCGCCGCGGTTGGAGATGTACATCGTCCGGGAGTCCCGGCTGACGTAGAGCCCGTGCGCGCCCTTGCCGGTGGGCAGCAGCTTCGGCGTGGTGAACCGGTCGCCGTCGAGGACCCAGACGCCGTGCGCCATCATGTCCGCGATGAACCAGGTCCGCCCGTCCGGGGAGATCTTGACGTCCTGGGGCATCGCGCCCCGGAAGGGCAGCCGCTGCTGTCCGATCACCTTCATCCGCTCGGTGTCGACCTTGAGCAGTTCCCCGGAGAACTCGCAGGAGACGACGAAGTACCGGCCGTCGGCGGAGAAGTCGGCGTGGTTCACGCCGTAGCAGGAGACCGGCACCTTCTTCTTCACGGCCATGGTGTGCGGGTCGCGGAAGACCAGCTCCCGGTCGAGGGAGGCCATCACCACCGCGTACCGGCCGTTGGGCGTGAAGTAGAGGTTGTACGGGTCGTGCACGTCGACGGGCTTGCCCGCCCTGCCGGTGGCCGGGTCGATCGGGGTCAGGGTGTGGCCGCGGTTGTTGTTCACCCAGAGCGTCCTCAGATCCCAGGACGGCACCACGTGCTGCGGCTGGACCCCGACCTTCAGGGTGTCGACCACCTTGTAGGTCTTCGGGTCGATGACCGACACGGTGCCGGAGTTGGTGTTCGGCACGTAGACCCGGGACGGGAAGTCCTTCACCACCGGGGAGAGCCGGCCGGGCCGGTCGGCGGCGTAGACGTCCCGCGGGTCGAGCACCGGCGGCATGCCGGGCAGCCCGGTCGCCGCGGCGCGGGCGGCCCGGGCGGAACCGCCGGGGGACGGGGAGCGGGTGCCGTCGACGGCGGTGCGGCTGCCGGCGGAGCCGGTCGAGCAGCCGGCGGCGGCGAGAGCCGCGGCGGCGAGCAGCAGGGTGGCGCGGACGAGGCGGGATCTCACGCGGCCCATTGAAGGCCAGCCGGTGCGACATGACCGCTATTGAGTGGAATGAGAGGCCATGCGTGTCACCGTCACACAGAGTAGCCGCGATCAAGGAATCGTATGGCTGTTACACCATTCTCCGACGTTTGCGAGGCCGACGGCGCGAGCAGCCTTTGATCGTTGAAGTTTCTATCGCTCATATGGGTCAATACCGGGATATGAACCTTTGGCTGGCGGCACCCCGTCTGCCATAGTCATCAGCGACGCGCCACCCCATTGACCCGGGCACGGTCGTCTCGCTCCGCCGTGGACACACCCCCTCGCTCCCGGCGGAGAACGAAGAGGCTCCCGCCGCCGTCGCACGACGACGCACCGGGGGCCTCTTCGTACATCCGGGGCAGAGTGGCGGCGACGGACCGGACAGCCCCCTCGCGCCCCTCCGGAACCGGCAGAACCGGCACCCCCAGGCCTGACCGACCGCAGGGCACACGGACACGAACAGTCCGGCGGCCAGGCCCGGTGACCGGGGCTCAGCGGTCGGTGACCCGCATCTCGAACCAGGTCGTCTTGCCCCGGGGCAGCAGGTCGACGCCCCACCGGTCGGAGAGCTTGTCCACCAGGAACAGCCCGCGGCCACTGGTGTCCATCTCACGCACCGGCATCAGGCAGGGCAGACCGCGCGAGGGGTCGCGGACCTCGATCCGGATCCAGCCGCGGCGGCGCAGCATCCGCAGCCCGAAAGTGCGGGCGCCGGTGTGCCGTACGGCGTTGCCGACGAGTTCGGAGACCAGCAGCACGGCGTGCTCGGCGAGCTGGGCGGAGAGCGCCCAGTGCCGCAGCACGACCGCCTGGGTCAGCCGGCGCGCGGTGGCCGCGGATTCGGGGAGGGACGGCAGCCGCACCTCGTCGACCGTCGGATCGCCGACCGTTTCGAGCGCCTGCACCGCCCGCTCGTCCGCCACGGACGGCACCCACCGCACCGCGGTGGTGCCGGTGCGCCGCCGCGGCTGTTCCACTCCCTCGAGGCCCGCCATGCCCTCCATCATGGCCGTCCGGAAGGGATCACGGGGCGGAACCAAGGGATTACTTTGAGTGGATCACGTGCCTGCGCGCACCGCCCGGGGCATGTGCCAGCGGCAGGAGCGACCCCCGAATTCCGGCCCGACCTGCACTGACACCCTGCATGCAGCCGGTCGCTGTGCGTTCCGGGCCGGATGCGCCTTAAGGCTGATTTAAGGCGCGGCCGGTCCCCCGGACGAGTTCCCCGGAGGCGCCACAGGGTGACGCTTCCGCCGCCGCGGGGGACCAACACACCGGACATCAGCGGAACTTGGCCTTGCCCGGCCCCTCTTCCACGAAGCTGCGCATACCGGTCTCCCGGTCCTCGGTGGCGAACAGGCCCGCGAACCAGTTCCGTTCGACGGCGAGGCCGGAGTCGATGTCCGTCTCCAGCCCGACGTCGACCGACTCCTTCGCGGCCCGCAGCGCGATGGCCGGGCCCTGGGCGAGCTTCGCGGCCCAGGCGTGCGCCTGCTCGTACACCTCACCGGCCGGGACGACCCGGTCGACCAGTCCGATGGCCAGCGCCTCGTCCGCCTTCACCTGGCGGCCCGTGAAGATCAGGTCCTTGGCCCGGGACGGGCCGACGAGCCGGGACAGCCGCTGGGTGCCGCCCGCGCCCGGGATCAGCCCGAGCAGGATCTCCGGCTGGCCGAGTTTGGCGTTCTCCGCGGCGATGCGGATGTCGGCGCAGAGCGCCAGTTCGCAGCCGCCGCCGAGGGCGTACCCGGTGACGGCGGCGACCACCGGCTTGGGGATCCGGGCGACGGCCGTGAACGAGTCCTGCAGGGCGCGGGACCGGGCCACCATGGCCGGGTGGTCCATGGCCTGCATCTCCTTGATGTCCGCGCCGGCCGCGAACACCTTCTCCCCGCCCCAGAGGATCACCGCGCGGATGTCGTCCCGCCGGGTCGCCTCCTCGGCGAGCTCCTTGAGCCGGTCCTGGGTGGCGATGTCCAGTGCGTTCATCGGCGGGCGGTCGAGCCGGATGGTGCCGACGCCGTCGGCGACCTCAAGATGCACAGTCATGCCCGCAGGTTAACGGCCGGGCGCCGGGGGGTCTCCCCCCGGAAGGGGGCGGACGCCGACGGGCCCGGTGCCGCCGGAGACCGGCGGCGCCGGGCCCGCCACGGGAGTTCGGGCGCTACTGCGGCGCCTTCCACTCGTCCCAGTCCATGTTCCAGCCGTTGAGGCCGTTGTCCGGCGCGATCTCCTTGTCGTCGGAGTTCTTCACGACCACCACGTCGCCGAGGATCGACTTGTTGAAGAACCAGGCGGCCGGGGTCCCGTTGTCGCCACCGCCCCGGATGTCGGAGAGACCGACGCAGCCGTGGCTGGCGTTGACGCTGCCGAACACCGACGACCCGGCCCAGTAGTTGCCGTGGAGGAAGGTTCCGGAGTTGCTGAGCCGCATCGCGTGCGGCACGTCCTTGATGTCGTACTCACCGCCGAAGCCGACCGTGTCCCCGTTCATCCGGGTCACCTCGTGCTTCTCGCTGATCACCATCGCACCGTTGTAGGTGGTGGTCGCCGGGGCGCCCGCGGTGATCGGGATCGTCTTGATCACCTTGCCGTCGCGCTCGACGGTCATCGTTTTCTTCTTGGCGTCGACGGTGCTCACCTGGCTGCGGCCGATGGTGAACTTCACCTTCTTCACCTGCTTGCCGTAGACCCCCGGCCGGCCCTCGACCCCGTCGAGGTTCAGACTCAGCGTCACCTCGGTGCCGGGCTTCCAGTACTTCTCCGGACGGAAGTCCAGCCGGTCGTTGCCGAACCAGTGGCCCTCGACGGGCACCGCCGGCGAGGCCTTCACCTTGACGGCCCGCTCGACGGCGGCCGGGTCGGTGATGCCCCGGCTGAACCGGATGGAGACCGGCATGCCCACGCCGACCTCGGCGCCGTTCTCCGGCGTGTAGTGGCCGACGAAGGTGTTCTTCGGCACCAGCGTGGTGAAGCTGGAGTGCTCGGCGGACTGCCGTCCCTCGGAGTCCTCGGCGACCGCGTCCACGGTGTACTCGGTCGACGCGGCCAGGTGCCCGGTGGGCTTCCAGAGCTTTCCGCCCTCGGTGACCTTCCCGGCGATCCGATTGCCCTTGGAGTCCCGGACCTTGACCGAGCTGAGCCGGCCCTTCTCGGCGGTGACCTCGAGACCGTCGCTGGTGTCCACGTCCTTGGCGCCGTCCTTGGGGGCGATGCCGACCACGGCCTCGGACCGCTTCGAGCCGTCGTCGCCCCCGCCCTTGCCGTCGTCCGCCCCGGCGCCCGGGCCGCACCCGGTCACGGCCAGCAGAAAGGCCCCGCTCACCACTGCGAGCAGGGCCCTGGCCCCCTGCCGACTCCGCCGAACGCCCGGCGCCCCCGATATCGGCTGCACGTTCACTTGGTTCTCCCCTCGCACGGGCCCCGGTACGGCCCGCCACGCTTCCCCCGCACGCGCAAAAGGGCGCGCACGCTGCTAGATAACCACACCGCCGTGGAAGAGAAATCCCCGTGAAGGTCACGGATCAGTCCCAAGTCGGCCGGGCGTCCGGCGGATGCGCGGGGGTACCCGTGGGCGGCGGTGCGGGGCTTCGCAGGGAGAGACGGCGGGAAGGCGGACTCCGTTCCGTGCGGGGCGGTTTCGGCAGTGGAGAGCGGTACGGGCGGTTCCGTGGCGGGTCCGTGCGGAACCGTGTCTCCGAGGCCCTCGGTACAGGACGCCTCAGCACGGACGCCCCGGCACAGGACGCCCCAGCACAGGACGCCTCAGCGCAGGGCCGAGCCCGCCCGCCACTGCTGCCAGGGCATGTTCCAGCCGCCGAGGCCGTTGTCCGGGGCGACCGTGCGTTCGGCGCTGCGCACCACTTCCACCACATCGCCGATCAGCGAACTCTCGTAGAACCAGCGGGCGGGCGTCGGGGCGCCGCCGCCCCGCACATCGCGCAGCGAGATGCAGCCGTGGCTGGTGTTGGCCACGCCGAACGTGCTGGGCGGGGCCCAGTAGTTGCCGTGCAGGAAGGTCCCCGAGGTGGTCAGCCGCATGGCGTGCGGCACGTCCTCGATGTCGTACTCGCCGCCGAAGCCGACCGTGTCCCCGTTCATCCGGGTCACCTCGTGCCGTTCCATGATCACCATCCGTCCGTTGTAGGTCGGGTTGGCCGGTTCGCCGGCGGTGGCCGGCAGCGTCGCGGCCCGCCGGCCGTCGCGCCACACGGTGAGCGTGTGCGCGGCCGCGTCCAGCCGGCTGACCTGGCTGCGGGCCACGGTGAACCGCACCGTCTTGTGCTGCACGCCGAACACCCCCGGCGCGCCCTGCACATCCCGCAGCCGCAGCCGGACGGAGACCTCGGTGCCGGGCCTCCAGTACGCGCGCGGCCGGAAGTCCAGCCGCCGGCCGCCGAACCAGTGCGCCGCGACGGCGACCGGGGGCCGCGCGGTCACCCGGATCCCGCGCTCGACCGCCGCGCGGCGGGTGACGGGCCGGTTGAACTCGAACGACACGATCATGCCGGTGCCGGCCAGGGACCGGTGCTCCGGCCGGAAGTAGCCGATGAACCGGTGCCGGGGCACGAACGTGGTGAAGGTGGTGTGCCGGGCGGTGCGGCGGCCATGCCGGTCGACCGCCACCGCGTCCACGGTGTACCGGCCGCGCAGCCGGAACCGGCCGGCCAACGGGCGCCAGCGGCGGCCGTCCCCGCTGATGCGCCCGGCGACGGGCCGGTCCCGGGCGTCCCCCGTCCGGACCACCCGGACCCGCTCCAGCCGGCCTTCGGACACCGTGACCCGCACCGGCGACCGGGGCCGGACCCCCCGGGCGCCGTCCAGCGGCGTGACGGCGATGACGGGGCGGTCCGCGGACAGCGGCCGTTCCCTCAGGGCGGTGCCCGACTGGCCGCACGCGGCCGCCGCCACCAGCAGGGCGGCCGTGCCGAGCCCCGCAGCCGCGCGCCATAGGCGCCTCGCAACCTTTTCCACGCGGAGCCCAACGATCGCACCCCCGTGAGGGAAACGAACGTGAGGCCGGACGCCGGTGTGAGGGCGGGCCCCCGAGCGGGCAGAACAGGGGGAAGGACCAG
Source organism: Streptomyces sp. NPDC001922 (assembly GCF_042891165.1). Lineage (NCBI taxonomy): Bacteria > Bacillati > Actinomycetota > Actinomycetes > Kitasatosporales > Streptomycetaceae > Streptomyces > Streptomyces sp. NPDC001922. Next base: position 284,820 of record NZ_JBIASV010000006.1, read on the forward strand.
CAGGGTCGGGCCGCGGCCGGGACGCCGCGGGCCCGGCCCGGTCATGAGCCGCGGGAGGCTGCCACGTGTCGAGCGCACCCGAACAGGCGGACGTGCGGGACGGGGTTCCCGCGGCGGCGGACGGACCGTACCCGGGCTCACCGGGGCCGCAGGCCGTGGCCCCGGCAGCGCCCGGGACGGCCGCGGCGCCGCCGGCCGTCCGGCCCGGCAGCCCGCAGCCGCTCGGCGCCCGGTTCCGGACCGCCGCCGACGGGACGGCCGGGACCAACTTCGCCCTGTGGGCGCGCGGCGCGGAGGCGGTGGAGGTCTGCCTGTTCGACGCCGGCGGCACCGAGACCCGCCGCCCGCTGGGCGAGCTGACCCACGAGATCTGGCACGGCTTCGTCCCCGGCGTGCGCCCCGGGCAGCGGTACGGCTTCCGGGTGCACGGCCGCTGGGACCCGTGGACCGGCGCCCGCTGGAACCCCGCCAAGCTGCTGCTGGACCCGTACGCCCGCGCCGTGGACGGGGAGTTCACCGGCCCCGGGGGCGGCGGGCCGCTGCCCCCGGAGGTCTACGGGCACGTGCGGGACTGGCCGCAGCAGCACGTCGCGGACACCGTCCGGGACGACCGGGACTCGGCGCCGTTCGTCCCCAGGTCCGTCGTGGTCCATGACGACGACGACTGGTCCGACGACCGCCGTCCCAAGACGCCCTGGGCCGACTCGGTCATCTACGAGCTGCATGTGCGCGGCTTCACCATGCGCCACCCGGGGGTGCCGGAGCGGCTGCGCGGCACCTACGCGGGGCTGGGGCACCCGGCCGCCGTCGAGCATCTGACCCGGCTCGGGGTGACGGCCGTGGAGCTGCTGCCGGTGCATCAGTTCGCGCACGAGGACCATCTGCTGCGGCGGGGCCTGCGCAACTACTGGGGCTACAACTCCGTCGGCTACTTCGCGCCGCACGGCGCGTACTCCGCGTCCGGGACCCGCGGCCAGCAGGTGGGCGAGTTCAAGAGGATGGTGCGGGCGCTGCACGCCGCCGGCATCGAGGTCATCCTCGACGTGGTCTACAACCACACGGCCGAGGCGGGCGAGCTGGGGCCGATGTTCTCGCTGCGCGGCATCGACAACCGCGGCTACTACCGGCTGCAGCAGGACCCCCGGCGCTACGCCGACTACACCGGGTGCGGCAACACCCTCCAGGTCCTCCAGCCCCCCGTACTGCGGCTGATCACCGACTCGCTGCGCTACTGGGTGACGGAGATGGGCGTCGACGGCTTCCGCTTCGACCTGGCCTCGGCACTCGCCCGTGCCATGCACGACGTCGACATGCTCTCCCCCTTTCTCGCGGTGATCGCCCAGGACCCGGTGCTGCGCCGGGTGAAGCTGATCGCGGAGCCGTGGGACGTCGGCTCCGGCGGGTACCAGGTCGGGGCGTTCCCCCCGCTGTGGACCGAGTGGAACGACCGGTACCGGGACGCGGTGCGCGACTTCTGGCGCGGCGCGCTGCCGGACGTCCGGGACCTCGGCTACCGGCTCTCCGGCTCCAGCGACCTCTACGCCTGGGGCGGCCGGCGCCCGCAGGCCTCCGTCAACTTCGTCACCGCGCACGACGGGTTCACCCTGCGCGACCTGGTGTCCTACGAGCGCAAGCACAACGAGGCGAACGGCGAGGGCAACCGCGACGGCACCGACGACAACCGGTCCTGGAACTGCGGCGCCGAGGGCCCCACGGACGACCCCGCCGTCCTGGCGCTCCGCCGCCGCCAGCTGCGCAGCCTGCTCACCACCCTGCTGCTGTCCACGGGGGTGCCGATGCTGGTCGCGGGCGACGAACTCGGCCGCACCCAGGGCGGCAACAACAACGCGTACTGCCAGGACAACGAGACCGGCTGGGTCGACTGGTCGCTGCTGGACGACCCCGGCTGGCGGGCCCTGACCCAGCTGGCCTCCCGGCTGATCGCGCTGCGCCACGCCCATCCGGTGCTGCGCCGCGGGGCGTTCTTCTCCGGCCGCGCGCAGGGGCCGGGCGGGCTGCGGGACCTGGCCTGGTTCACCGCGGAGGGACGGGAGATGACCGAAGCCGACTGGTACGCCCCGACCGCGACGCTCGGGATGTACCTCTCGGGGCGGGACCTGCCGCAGCGCGACGAGCAGGGCCGGCCGCTGACCGACGACAGCTTCCTGGCCGTGCTGCACGCCGACCCCGAGCCCGGCCGTTTCGTGCTGCCGGGCGGGCCCTGGGCGACGGGGTACGAACTGCTGGTGGACACCGCGCGGGAGGACCAGAGCCAGGCGCCGGGCACCCGGCATGCGGCCGGCTCGCCGTTCCTGCTGCCGGCCCGGGCCGCGGTGCTGTTCCGGGCGGTCGGCCACCCGGTGGAGACTCGCCCGGACCGGCCGAAGACCGGATGAAGGGTGTCAGTGGCCGGCCGTAGTCTCGCCGGTGATGACTGCCCACCGCGCCGACGGCTCCGCGCCGGACGCCCCGTCCGGCAACGCCTTCGATCCCGCCGCCGATTCCGTTTCGCCCTGATGAACACCCCCGTCGACACCGCCCTGCTGGACGGCCTCCTCCGCACCGCTGCCGCTGACCGCATCACCAAACACGTGGTCGGCGCCGTCATCGCCGACGCGGAGGGCAGGGTCCTCCTGCTGCACCGCGCCGCGGACGACTACCTCGGCGGGCTGTGGGAGCTGCCCAGCGGCGGTGTCGACGCCGGGGAGTCCCTCACCCAGGCCCTGCGCCGCGAGGTCGCGGAGGAGACCGGACTGACCGCCACCGCCGTCGGCGCGTACCTCGGCCACTTCGACTACGTCTCCAAGAGCGGCCGGCCCACCCGGCAGTTCAACTTCACCGTCGGCGCCGCCGGTGGAACGGTCACGCTCACGGAGCACGACGCGCACCTGTGGGCCGACCGCGGTCAGCAGCAGAGCGTCAGCGAGGCCGTCCGGGCCGTCCTTGCCGTCTGGCGCGGCAGAGCGGCCTGAGCCTTCGGCACGTCAGGGCTTCGGGGCTCCGGAGCCCCGCCCCGGACCGGCCCTCCGCCCTCGGGTCCGCCCGGACCGGCCGGTGGCCGGCAGGTCGTTCCCCCGGGGCGCACGGCCTCCCCCGGCCGTCCGGGCCGGCGCCGCCCGGCCGTTCGCTATGCGGGCGCCGTTCCTTGCCCAACGAACGTTTTCCGGCCAACTTGTTGACACGCTCCTGACATTCACGGGTGCGGGGTGGGACTCTTCCCTCGACCGCCGCACGGCTCCCCCACAGCCCCAGCGCCGTGCCCCGCGGTCCGCACCTCGGCACATCCCCAGGTCCACCTGTACTGCCAGGTCCACCTGCACCTCCAGGTCACCTGTAGCTCCGGGTTCCACCTGTTCTTCCAGGTCCTGCCTGCTCTTCCAGGTTCCACCTGTTCTGCGAACTGCTTGTTCTGCCCGGCGGCACCCCAGGCCGTCCGGTCCCCCTGGCCGCGCACACCCTGGCACGGCCGCAGCAGAAGGAGTTCCGCGTGAGACGAACCCCCCGCATACCCCAACGCCGCGCCGTCGCGACCGGAGCCCTCGTCGCCGTCACGGCCATGCTCGCCGTCGGCGTCCAGGCCGGGACCGCCGCGGCCGGCCCGGACGGCAACGCCCGGACCACCGCCGCGTCCGCGAAGCCCGACCCGGGCGCGCTGCCCGCCAAACTCTCCCCCGCGCAGCGGGCGGAGCTGCTCCGCGAGGCCAACGCCACCAAGGCCGCGACGGCGAAGACCCTCGGCCTCGGTTCGAAGGAGAAGCTGGTCGTCCGGGACGTCGTGCGGAACGCCGACGGCACCACGCACACCCGCTACGAGCGCACCTACGCGGGTCTGCCCGTCCTCGGCGGCGACCTCATCGTGCACGAGACCAAGGGCGGTGCGGTCGAGGGCGTCACCAAGGCGGTGAAGTCCCGGATCGCCGTCGCCGGCACCACCCCGCGGGTGTCCGCCGGCACCGCCGAGCGCACCGCGGTGAAGGCCGCGAAGGCGGAGGGCTCGAAGCGGGCCGACGCCGACCGGGCCCCGCGCAAGGTGGTCTGGGTGGCCGACGGCAAGCCCGTCCTCGCCTGGGAGACCGTCGTCGGCGGCCTCCAGCACGACGGAACCCCCAACGAGCTGCACGTCATCACCGACGCGCGGACCGGGAAGACCCTGTACCAGTACCAGGCCGTGGTCAACGGCACCGGCAACAGCCAGTACAGCGGCAAGGTGACCATCGGCACCGCGCCGTCGTACACGATGACCGACACCACCCGGGGCAGCCACAAGACCTACGACCTGAACCACGGGTCGTCGGGCACCGGCACGCTCTTCTCCGACGCCGACGACGTCTGGGGCGACGGCAAGCCGTCCAACACCCAGACCGCGGGCGTGGACGCCCACTACGGCGCCGCGGAGACCTGGGACTACTTCAAGAACGTGCACGGCCGCAGCGGCATCCGCGGCGACGGCGTCGGTGCGTACTCCCGGGTGCACTACGGCAACAACTACGTCAACGCCTTCTGGCAGGACTCCTGCTTCTGCATGACCTACGGCGACGGCTCCGGCAACGCCAAGCCGCTCACCTCCATGGACGTCGCGGCGCACGAGATGAGCCACGGCGTGACCGCGGCCACCGCCAAGCTCGTCTACAGCGGCGAGTCCGGCGGCCTCAACGAGGCGACCTCGGACATCTTCGCCGCCACCGTGGAGTTCTACGCGAACAACACCTCGGACCCGGGCGACTACCTGGTCGGCGAGAAGATCGACATCAACGGCGACGGCACCCCGCTGCGCTACATGGACAAGCCGAGCAAGGACGGCTCGTCCAAGGACAACTGGTACTCCGGCATCGGGAACGTGGACGTCCACTACTCCTCGGGCGTCGCCAACCACTTCTTCTACCTGCTGTCCGAGGGCAGCGGCCAGAAGGTCGTCAACGGCGTCTCCTACGACAGCCCGACCTACGACAACCAGCCCGTCCCGGGCATCGGCCGCGCCAACGCCGAGAAGATCTGGTTCAAGGCGCTCACCGAGCGGATGACGGCCAACACCAACTACGCCGCCGCCCGGACGGCCACCCTGCAGGCCGCGGCCGACCTGTTCGGCCAGGGCAGCGCCACGTACAACACGGTGGCCAACACCTGGGCCGCGGTGAACGTCGGCACCCGGATCACCGACGGCGTCTCCGTCACCAGCCCGGGCAACCAGAGCAGCACCGTCGGACAGCCCGCCAGCCTGCAGATCAAGGCGACCAGCAGCACCACGGGCGCGCTGACCTACTCCGCGACCGGCCTCCCGGCGGGCCTGTCCATCAACGCCTCGACCGGTCTGATCTCCGGTACGCCGACGACCGCGGGCACCAGCAATGTGACCGTCACGGTGAAGGACTCGGCCGGCAAGACCGGTACGGCCGCGTTCACCTGGACCGTCAGCACCAGCGGCGGCGGCAGCGTCTTCGAGAACACCGACGACGTGGCCATCCCGGACGCCGGTGCCGCGGTCACCTCACCGATCAATGTCAGCCGCGCCGGCAACGCGCCGAGCGCCCTGAAGGTGGACGTGGACATCATCCACAGCTACCGCGGTGACCTCGTCATCGACCTGGTCGCGCCGGACGGGACGGCCTACCGGCTGAAGAACTCCAGCGCGTTCGACTCGGCCGCCGACGTGAAGACCACGTACACCGTCAACGCCTCCTCCGAGGCGGCCACCGGCACCTGGAAGCTCAAGGTCCAGGACGTGTACTCGGTCGACACCGGCCGCATCAACAGCTGGAAGCTGACCTTCTGACGGGTCCTTTCCGGCAGTCGGGAACTCCTGGCAGCACCGGGCGGCGCCCGGGGAGCACCCCTCCCCGGGCGCCGCCGCCTGCGCTTTTCCGGGGCTTCGCGGGGCCATTGGCCCGGCCGTGCCCGCCGGGGCCTGTCCGTCTTCCGGACCGCGATCTTTGGGTAACGGACGATTTCCGGCCAACCTGGGTCTCACCCGATGACATGTTCGCATCGCAATGGGAGTCTCTCCTCGCACCACATCAACACCCGCACCTCCTAACCCCCCACACATCAGGAGGAGTTCGAGTGAGCTCTGCTACCCCCCACATATCCCGCAAGAACCGCGTGCGCATCGTCGCGGCCTCCATCGCCGCGGGCGGACTGCTCGCCGCCGGGATCGCGGGTTCGGCCGACGCCGTTCCCGCCGGGGACACCGCTTCCAAGGCGCAGCCGATGAAGCTCTCCGCCTCGCAGCGCGTCACGCTGCTGCAGGAGGCCAACGCCACCAAGGCCGCGGACGCGAAGGCGCTCGGCCTCGGGGCCAAGGAGAAGCTGGTCGTCCGGGACGTCGTGAAGGACGCCGACGGCACGACCCACACGCGCTACGAGCGCACCTACGAGGGCCTTCCGGTCCTCGGTGGCGACATGATCGTCCACAAGGCGAAGAGCGGTAAGTCCGAGGGCGTCACCAAGTCCACGAAGGCCACCATCGCCGTCGCCGGCACCAAGGCGACCGTCGCGCCGGCCACCGCCGAGAAGAGCGCGCTGAAGAGCGCCGTCCGCGCCGAGGGTGCCAAGGCCGCCAAGGGCGCCGAGCCCCGCAAGGTGATCTGGGCCGCCTCCGGCAAGCCCGTCCTCGCCTGGGAGACCGTCACCCGCGGCTTCCAGAAGGACGGCACGCCGAGCGAGCTGCACGTCATCTCCGACGCGAAGACCGGCAAGAAGCTCCACGAGTACCAGGCCGTCCACACCGGTGCCGGCGAGAGCCAGTACAGCGGCAAGGTCGAGCTGACCACCACCAAGGACGGCTCGGGCTTCGCCATGAAGGACGGCGACCGGGGCGACCACACCACGAAGGACCTCGGCAACAGCGAGTCCGGCGAGGGCAAGACCCTCACGGACGAGGACGACAAGTGGGGCAGCGGCAAGGCGGACGACAAGCAGACCGCCGCCGTCGACGCCCACTACGGCGCCCAGCTGACCTGGGACTACTACAAGAAGGTGCACAACCGGAACGGCATCAAGGGCGACGGCAAGGGTGCCACCTCCCGGGTCCACTACGGCAAGGCGTACGTCAACGCCTTCTGGGAGGACAGCTGCTTCTGCATGACCTACGGCGACGGGGAGGGCGACAAGAAGCCGCTCACCTCGATCGACGTGGCGGCACACGAGATGACGCACGGCGTCACCTCCGCCACCGCCGGTCTGGAGTACAGCGGTGAGTCCGGCGGCCTGAACGAGGCCACCTCCGACATCTTCGGTGCTGCCGTCGAGTTCAGCGCCAAGAACAAGGAGGACGTCGGCGACTACCTCGTCGGCGAGGAGATCGACATCGCGGGCGACGGCAAGCCGCTGCGCTACATGGACAAGCCGAGCAAGGACGGCTCGTCCGCGGACAACTGGTCCAAGGACGTCGGCAACGAGGACGTGCACCACTCCTCGGGCGTCGCCAACCACTTCTTCTACCTGCTGTCCGAGGGCAGCGGCGCGAAGGAGATCAACGGCGTCAAGTACGACAGCCCGACCGCCGACGACTCCAAGGTCGAGGGCATCGGCCGGGAGAAGGCCGAGAAGATCTGGTTCAAGGCCCTCACCAGCTACATGACCTCGAACACCGACTACAAGGGTGCGCGCGAGGCGACCGTGAAGGCCGCGACCGACCTGTACAAGGCCGACAGCGCCGAGGTCAAGGGTGTCGAGGCCGCCTGGAAGGGCGTCAACGTCAAGTGACCTCCTTCCGTCCCCGCGGGGCCCGGTGATCCCGGACCGGCGGTGACGAAACGAACCGGGCGGTGCCCGGGGGCGTCCTTCCTCGTCCCCGGGCACCGCCCTTCCACATGTCCGCTGCACGCCCCACGCCGGGTGCCCTGCGGGCGCGCAGTGGCAGCGGGTCAGCGCAGCAGCACGCCCGCCGCCTCGCCGCCGTTCTCCGGCGGCACGGCGACCAGGCCGAGTTCCGCCCCGCTCGCCAGCAGCGGATGGGCGGGCAGGATCCGCACCGTGTAGCCGAACGGCCCGGTGCGGTTCAGCGCGAGCGGCCCCTCGTACAGCCAGCGGCCCTCGGTGTCCCGGCCGCCCGCCGGCTTCAGCGCCACCGCCGCCCCGTCGGTGATCCGGTCCTCCCCGTCGACCCGTCCGGCCACGGCCTGCACCTCGACGTCCTCGGGGGTGAGTTCGTCCAGTGCGACCCGGACCCGGAGCGAGAGCGTGGAGCCCAGTTCGGCGACGCCGCCCGTGCCGGGGGCCGTCCCCGTCTCCACATGGCCGACGGCCACCCGCGGCCAGCAGCGCCGGACCCGCGCCTTCCAGTCGGCCAGGGCGGCCGCGGTCTCCGGGACGAGGGCGCGGTGGGCGCGGGCGGCCGGGGCGTACAGCCGTTCCACGTAGTCCCGGACCATCCGGCCGGCCGGCACCTTGGGGCCGAGCGAGACCAGGGTCTGCCGGACCATCTCGATCCAGCGGTCGGGCAGCCCGCCGCGCCCGCGCTCGTAGAAGCACGGTGCCACCCGGTCCTCCACCAGCCCGTACAGGGCTTCGGCCTCCAGGTCGTCCCGCCGTTCGTCGGTGGTGGCGGTGCCGTCGGCGGTGGGGATCGCCCAGCCGAAGTCGGGCCCGAACCACTCGTCCCACCAGCCGTCCAGCACCGACAGGTTGAGCCCGCCGTTGAGCGCGGACTTCATGCCCGAGGTGCCGCAGGCCTCCAGCGGGCGCAGCGGGTTGTTCAGCCAGACGTCGCAGCCCGGGTAGAGCTTCTGGGCCATGGCCATGCCGTAGTCGGGCAGGAAGACCAGCCGGTGCCGCACCCGGGGGTCGTCGGAGAACTTCACCAGCTCCTGCACCAGCCGCTTGCCGCCGTCGTCCGCCGGGTGCGCCTTGCCCGCGACGACGATCTGCACCGGCCGCTCGGGGTGGAGCAGCAGCCGGGTCAGCCGTTCGCGGTCGCGCAGCATCAGGGTGAGCCGCTTGTACGAGGGGACGCGCCGGGCGAAGCCGATGGTGAGCACGTCGGGGTCGAGGGCGCCGTCGATCCAGCCGAGTTCGGCGCTTCCGGCGCCGCGCTGCCGCCAGGAGGCGCGGAGCCGTTCCCGGACCTCCGTCACCAGTTGCTCGCGCAGGGTCCGGCGGAGTTCCCAGAGGTCGGCGCCGGGGATCCGGGCGAAGGCGTCCCAGCGCGGCGCGCCGCCGGTGACCAGGACGTCCTCGGCCCGGTCCGTGCCGACCCGGCGGGCGCCGAGCCGCAGGACCTCGGGAGCGACCCAGGTGGGTGCGTGCACCCCGTTGGTGACGGAGGTGATCGGCACCTCCCCGGGGTCGAAGCCGGGCCACAGTCCGGCGAACATCTCCCGGCTGACCCTGCCGTGCAGCGTGGAGACCCCGTTGGCGCGCTGGGCCAGGCGCAGCCCCATCACGGCCATGTTGAACAGGTCGGGGTCGCCGCCCGGGTAGGTCTCCCGGCCGAGTTCGAGGATCCGGCCGGGGTCGACGCCGGGCAGCGCGCCGCCCTCGCCGAAGTGCCGGGCGACCAGCTCGCGGTCGAAACGGTCGATACCGGCGGGGACGGGTGTGTGGGTGGTGAACACGGTGCCCGCCCGGACCGCTTCCAGAGCGGCGTCGAAGCCGAGGCCCGCTTCGCCCAGTTCGCGGATGCGCTCCAGGCCGAGGAAGCCCGCGTGCCCCTCGTTGGTGTGGAAGACCTCGGGTGCGGGGTGGCCGGAGAGCCGGCAGTAGGCGCGGACGGCCCGGACGCCGCCGATGCCGAGCAGCATCTCCTGGAGCAGCCGGTGCTCGCTGCCGCCGCCGTAGAGCCGGTCGGTGACGTCGCGCTCGCCCGGCCCGTTCTCCTCGACGTCCGAGTCGAGCAGCAGCAGCGGCACCCGGCCCACCCGGGCCTGCCAGACGGCGGCGTGCAGGGACCGGCCGCCGGGCAGGCCGAGCACGACCTGGCTCGGCCGGCCGTCCGGTTCGCGGAGCAGGGCCAGCGGCAGCTCGTGGGGGTCGAGGACGGGGTACTGCTCCTGCTGCCAGCCGTCCCGGGAGAGGGACTGCCGGAAGTAGCCGTGCCGGTAGAGCAGTCCGACGCCGATGAGGGGGGCGCCGAGGTCGCTGGCGGCCTTGAGGTGGTCGCCGGCGAGGATGCCGAGACCGCCGGAGTACTGCGGGAGGGCGGCGGTGATGCCGAACTCCGGGGAGAAGTAGGCGACGGCGGCGGGGAGGTCGGGGTCGGCGGACTGGTACCAGCGGGGGCCGGAGAGGTAGTCCTCCAGGTCGTCGGCGGCCGCGGTGAGCCGCCGGAGGAAGCGGCGGTCCGCGGCGAGCGCGGTGAGGCGGGCGGCGGACACCGAGCCGAGGAGGCGTACCGGGTCGCCGCCGGCGGCGGACCAGCCGTCGGGGTCGACGGCCTGGAACAGGTCACGGGTTTCGGGGTGCCAGGACCAGCGCAGGTTTCGCGCCAGTTCGCTGAGCGGTCGTAGGGGTTCCGGAAGGACGGGACGCACACTGAATCGACGAATGGCCTTCACAGTTCTCCACCTTCGCAGGGCTCCGGCCGGACCTGACGGACGCTCACCACAGTGCACGGAGCCTTCACTCTTCGACGGTAGCCGCGGCCCGTCGCGGCGGGACACGGCGCACGCGTGGCGCCGCCGCCCGGCGCTCGAACGGCGACCGTGCATCGACACGGCCGGAAACCGTCGCAACCTTCACCGGCTCCCCTCGGAAGTCGCGGATTCCCCCTGGTCCGCACCGTTGTACCGGCCGGTAGTGGACGAGACGCTTTTCTCTGTCAAGGAGCGGTCGAGAAGGGGACTTCGTACATGGCCATGGCGCACCACCGCCGTCGGAGGCGGTTCGGTGCCGTGACATCAGTGATCACGGCAGCGGTTCTTTCAGCCATCACCCTGCCCGCGCACGCGGCCCCCGCGGAGGGGCGCGTTCTCGGTGCCGGCGCGCCCGGCGCGGTGGGCAGCAGCTACATCGTCACGCTGAAGTCCGGCGCAGGGGGGATCACCGCTCCCTCCACGGCGGGCCGGGACCTCCTCCGGACGTACGGGGCCCGGATACGTCACACGTACGGCACCGCGCTCAACGGCTACACCGTACGGGCGGACGCGGCGCAGGCCCGGCGGCTCGCGGCCGACCCCCGGGTGGCCACCGTCGCGCAGGACACCCGGGTGAGCATCGACCGCAGCCGGTCCGCCCCGCCGTCCTGGGGCCTGGATCGTATCGACCAGCCCGCCCTCCCGCTGGACCACTCCTACACCCCGCCGGCCGGCGGCGGCGCGGGGGCGACCGCGTACGTCATCGACACCGGGGTGCGCACCTCGCACGAGGACTTCGGCGGGCGGGCCCGGAGCGGCTGGGACTTCGTCGACGACGACGCCACGGCCCAGGACGGCAACGGGCACGGCACGCATGTCGCGGCGACGATCGCCGGGCGCTCCCACGGGGTGGCGAAGAAGGCCGGCGTCGTCGCCGTACGGGTGCTCGACGACCAGGGATCCGGCACGACCTCCCAGGTGATCGCCGGGATCGACTGGGTGACCCACCATGCGAAGAAGCCCGCGGTGGCCAATATGAGCCTGGGCGGGACGGTCAGCCCGCAGCTGGACGCGGCCGTCCGGAACGCGATCGCCGCCGGGGTGACCTTCACCGTCGCCGCCGGGAACGACGGCCTGCCCGCGGACCTCGCCTCGCCCGCCCGGGTGCGGGAGGCCGTCACCGTCGGGGCGACCGACCGCACCGACGCGCGGGCCTCGTTCTCCAACTGGGGCGGGCGGCTGGATCTGTTCGCCCCGGGTGTGGACATCACCTCGGCGTGGAACACGTCCGACACGGCGTCGAAGACCCTCTCCGGCACCTCGATGGCGGCTCCGCACGCGGCCGGCGCCGCGGCGCTCCACCTCGGTGACCACCCGTCGGCGAGCCCGGCGGAGGTCTCCGCGGCGCTGGTCGGCCGGTCGGTCTCCGGCAAGGTCACCGGCGCCGGTCTCACCTCGCCCAACCGTCTGTTGCAGGTGCACGACTGACCGACTGACACAGGAGTCCGATGTCTCCCGGACCGGTCCCGACGCCCTCGGCGCGGGACCGGTCCGCGTTTTTGCCGTTACGCGCCGGTAGCCCGGGCCCGGCCGGATTGCCCGCCGGTACCCCCTGGGCAGGCTCCACCGGTAGCCGCCCGCGGCACCACCGGAACCTCTCCGCACCGCCCTCGCGTACGACCGCCACGCACCACCGAACACCCCCGGCACAGCCCGCAGGACGCAGTCGCCCACTTGAGTGAACGCGCGGACAGGAGCGGCCATGCCCGCAGCCGGCACACCGTCAACGGAGCAGATAGTAAGGACAAAGGCCCACACCGTGGCTGAAACCGCAACGCCTCCAGGTGATCCCGTGATCGGACGCATCCCCGTTCTGGACATCCGCCCGCTCGTCGACTGCGGGCGCCGCCCGGCGAAGGCGGTCGTCGGCGAGACCTTCCCGGTCAGCGCCACCGTGTTCCGGGAAGGCCACGACGCGGTCGCCGCGAATGTGGTGCTGCGGGACCCGGCCGGCCGCGCGGGGCCGTGGACCCCGATGCACGAGCTCGCCCCCGGCACCGACCGGTGGGGCGCCGAGGTCACGCCCGACGCCGAGGGCCGGTGGACGTTCACGGTCGAGGCCTGGAGCGACCCGGTCGCCACCTGGCGCCACCACGCCGGGATCAAGGTCCCGGCCGGGATCGACACCGAACTGGTCCTCGGCGAGGGGGCCGCGCTGCACGAGGAGGCCGCGGCGGGGGTCCCCAAGAGCGAGGGCCGGGAGGGCGTGCTGGCCGCCGCCGACGCGCTGCGGGACACCGCCCGGCCGGCCGCGGCCCGGCTCGCCGCGGCGCTGGCCCCCGAGGTGGTCGCCGCGCTGGACCGGCACCCGCTGCGCGAACTGCTGACCGCCTCCCCGCCGATGCCGCTCCTGGTGGAGCGCCGCCGCGCGCTGTACGGGTCGTGGTACGAGTTCTTCCCCCGGTCCGAGGGGGCCGTGGTGAAGGAGGGAGAGCCGCCGGTCAGCGGCACCTTCCGCACCGCCGCCGAACGGCTCCCCGCCATCGCCGCCATGGGCTTCGACGTGGTCTATCTCCCGCCGGTCCACCCCATCGGCACCGCGTTCCGGAAGGGGCCGGACAACAGCCTGTCGCCCGGGCCGCACGACGTGGGCTCGCCCTGGGCGATCGGCTCCCCGGACGGCGGGCACGACGCCGTCCACCCCGACCTCGGCACGCTGCGGGACTTCGACCACTTCGTGCGGAAGGCGGCCGGGCTGCGGCTGGAGATCGCCCTCGACTTCGCGCTCCAGTGCTCGCCGGACCACCCCTGGGTGAGCAAGCACCCGGAGTGGTTCCGTCACCGGGCCGACGGCACCATCGCGTACGCCGAGAACCCGCCGAAGAAGTACCAGGACATCTATCCGGTCGCGTTCGACGCCGACATGGACGGAATCGTCCGGGAGACGCTGCGGGTGCTGCGCTTCTGGATGGACCACGGGGTGCGGATCTTCCGGGTCGACAATCCGCACACCAAGCCGGTGGTCTTCTGGGAGCGGGTCATCGCGGAGATCAACGGGACGGATCCGGACGTCGTGTTCCTCGCCGAGGCCTTCACCCGGCCCGCGATGATGCACACCCTGGCCGCCATCGGCTTCCAGCAGTCGTACACCTACTTCACCTGGCGGAACAGCAAGCAGGAGCTCACCGAGTACCTCACCGAGCTGTCCGGTGAGGCGGCGGCCTGGATGCGGCCCAACCTGTTCGTGAACACCCCGGACATCCTCCACGCCCACCTGCAGCACGGCGGGCGGCCCGCCTTCGAGGCGCGCGCCGTGCTGGCCGCCACCCTCTCCCCCACGTGGGGCGTCTACGCCGGTTACGAACTGTGCGAGAACCAGCCGCTGCGGCCGGGCAGCGAGGAGTACCTCGGCTCCGAGAAGTACCAGCTCCGGCCGCGCGACTGGGAGGCGGCCGAGCGGGAGAGCCGGACGATCGCCCCGCTGCTCACCGCGCTCAACCGGATCCGGCGCCGCCACCCGGCCCTCCAGCAGCTGCGCAGTCTGCACTTCCACCCGGTCGACAACGACACGGTGATCGCCTATTCCAAGCGCGCGGGGAACGACACCGTGCTCACCGTGGTCAACCTCGACCCCCACCACACCCAGGAGGCCACGGTCTCGTTGAACATGCCGGAACTCGGCCTGGGGTGGCACGAGTCCGTCCCGGTGCGCGACGAGCTCACCGGTGAGACCTACCACTGGGGCAGGGACAACTATGTGCGCCTCGAGCCGGGCGTCAGGCCCGCGCACGTGTTCACCCTGCGACCGTCCTCACCGATCGGAGGGTCACCCACACCATGATCGTCAATGAGCCCGTCCAGGACACCTTCGAGGACACCCCGGCCAAGGACCGGGACCCCGACTGGTTCAAACGCGCCGTCTTCTACGAAGTCCTGGTGCGGTCCTTCCAGGACAGCAACGGCGACGGCATCGGCGACCTCAAGGGCATCACCGCCAAGCTGGACTACCTGCAGTGGCTCGGGGTCGACTGTCTCTGGCTGCCGCCGTTCTTCAAGTCGCCGCTGCGCGACGGCGGCTACGACGTGTCGGACTACACCGCCGTCCTCCCCGACTTCGGCGACCTCGCGGACTTCGTGGAGTTCGTCGACGCCGCCCACCAGCGGGGCATGCGGGTCATCATCGACTTCGTCATGAACCACACCAGCGACCAGCACGAGTGGTTCCAGCAGTCGCGGACCGACCCCGACGGGCCGTACGGCGACTACTACGTCTGGGCCGACGACGACAAGCAGTACCAGGACGCCCGGATCATCTTCATCGACACCGAGGCGTCCAACTGGACCTTCGACCCGGTGCGCAAGCAGTACTACTGGCACCGCTTCTTCTCCCACCAGCCGGACCTCAACTTCGAGAACCCGGCCGTGCAGGAGGAGATCGTCTCGGCACTGCGGTTCTGGCTGGACCTGGGCATCGACGGCTTCCGGCTGGACGCCGTGCCCTACCTCTACGCCGAGGAGGGCACCAACTGCGAGAATCTGCCCCGCACCCACGACCTGCTGAAGCGGGTCCGCGCCGAGATCGACGCGCACTACCCGGACACCGTGCTGCTCGCCGAGGCCAACCAGTGGCCCGAGGACGTCGTCGACTACTTCGGCGACTACGACAAGGGCGGCGACGAGTGCCACATGGCGTTCCACTTCCCCGTCATGCCGCGCATCTTCATGGCCGTGCGGCGGGAGTCCCGCTACCCCGTCTCGGAGATCCTGGCCAAGACCCCGGCCATTCCCTCCGGCTGCCAGTGGGGCATCTTCCTCCGCAACCACGACGAGCTGACCCTCGAGATGGTCACGGACGAAGAGCGCGACTACATGTACGCGGAGTACGCCAAGGACCCGCGGATGCGCGCCAACATCGGCATCCGGCGGCGGCTGGCCTCGCTGCTGGACAACGACCGCAACCAGATCGAGCTCTTCACCGCCCTGCTGCTCTCCCTGCCCGGCTCGCCGATCCTCTACTACGGCGACGAGATCGGGATGGGCGACAACATCTGGCTGGGCGACCGGGACGCGGTGCGCACCCCGATGCAGTGGACGCCGGACCGCAACGCGGGCTTCTCCTCCTGCGATCCGGGGCGGCTGTTCCTGCCGACCATCATGGACCCGGTCTACGGCTACCAGGTCACCAATGTGGAAGCGGCCATGAGCAGCCCGTCCTCGCTGCTGCACTGGACCCGGCGGATGATCGAGATCCGTAAGCAGAACCCGGCGTTCGGCCTCGGCTCCTACACCGAGCTGCCGTCCAGCAACCCGGCCGTGCTCGCCTTCCTGCGGGAGATCCGGCTGCCGGGCGGGGGCGACGACGTGGTGCTCTGCGTCAACAACTTCTCCCGCTTCCCGCAGCCGACCGAGCTCGATCTGCAGACCTTCAACGGCCGGCACCCGGTGGAACTCATCGGCGGGGTGCGCTTCCCCGCCATCGGGGAGCTGCCCTATCTGCTCACCCTGGCCGGCCACGGCTTCTACTGGTTCCGGCTGCGCCGGCCGGACACCGCCCCGGCCGGCGAGGGCGCCGGGAGCTGACGGCGTGCCCGGGGCGGGGCAGCACCTCCGGCGGCGGACCGCCGTCGCGAACCGGTCACCTCCGGTCCGCCCCGGCCCGCTGCCGGTTTCCGCCGTCCCGCCGGGGCAGCGGTTTCCGCCGCCCCGCCAGGGGCACTCGACAACCCGTACCGCGCTCCTCGTCACCGCACAGGGAAGGGCCTGTCCGACAAATAGCGCCGTCGCCCGCGGGGCAGGCGGGATTTGTCAGACAGGTCCTAGGCCGATCGCCTGACCTGTACGGACGATCCTCACCCGACACGTCCCGCACCGCCGGACAGCCTCCCCCATTGCTTCCAGCATGGGGGTGCCCCCCAAGCAGACCGGGGCACTGAGCGCATCGTGGTGTACCCGGGGAAAGGACGCGACGCCATGTCGGAAGGCTCGACCCGCGCCAACCCGACCCGTGCGGCCACCCCTGCGCCTGTGGCTCCCGCCGCCGGCCCCCCTCCCACTGCCGGACCGGCCCGTGGATTACTCCCCTCCCTCGTCCCGCTGCTGCGTGAATGGCTGCCCCGGCAGCGGTGGTTCGCGGGCAAGGGCCGGCCCATCACGGGCTTCTCGCTGGTCTCCGCGACCGAGCTGCTGCCGTCCGCCCCCGGCGGTCCGGCCCCGGGCCTGCTCCATCTGCTGGTCCGCGCCGAGCAGTCCGGCGGTGCCCCGCCGGACCGGCCCGCACCGCCGGACTGCTACCAACTGCTCCTCGGCGTCCGCTCCGACCCGCCGCCGCAGCTCGCCCACGCGGTGATCGGGCGGCCCGGCGGCGGGCCGCTGGACGGCCGCACCGTCTACGACGCCCTGCAGGACCCCCGGTTGGCCGGGCTGCTGCTGGAACGGCTGCGCGCCCCCGGGCGGATCGGCACGCTGCGGTTCACCCGCGCCCCGTCCACCGCCATCCCGTCCGGGCTGCTCCCCCGGCCGGTCACCACCGAACAGTCCAACTCCTCGGTGGTGTACGGGGATGCGTACATCCTCAAGGTCTTCCGGCGGGTGGGCCTGGGCACCAATCCCGATCTGGAGCTGCCGCTGACGCTGGCCCGGGCCGGCTGCGGGCGGGTGCCGCATCCGACGGCCTGGTTCGAGACGGACCCCGGCCCGGCGGGCGGCCTCACCGGATCCGGCCGCGCGCCCCGTGTCCGGCACTCGGTGTCCGCCGAAGCCACCGCCCCCGGCCCGGCCGGGAACTCCGGGCCGGGCGCGGTCCGGGAGGGCGCGGTCCGGGAGGCAGCGGCCCGGGAGGGCGCGGTCCGGGAGGCAGCGGCCCGGGAGGCAGCCGCCGCGCCCGAGGCGGAGCCGATGACCCTGGGCATTCTGCAGCCGTTCCTGCCCGGGTCCGCGGACGGCTGGCAGCTCGCGCTGAACTCCCTGTCCGTACGGGCCGACTTCACCGGGGCGGCACGGGCGCTGGGCCGGGCCACCGCCGAGGTGCACACCGCGCTGGCCTCGGCGCTGCCCACCGCGGTGCTGCGGCGGCAGCAGATCGACCTGCTCGCCGCGGGGATGACGGAGCGGCTGGAGGCGGCCGCGGCGGCCGTTCCCGCGCTGCGCCCGTACCGCGAGCCGCTGCGCGCGGCGTTCGACGCGTTCGCCGCCCTCGGCCGGCGCGGACGCGCCTGGCCCGCCCAGCGGATCCACGGCGATCTGCACCTGGGCCAGACGCTGCGCACCGCGCACGACGGCCGCTGGGCGCTCATCGACTTCGAGGGCGAGCCCGCCCGGCCCATCGCCGAGCGGCGCCGCCCGCAGCCGGTGGCCCGCGACATCGCCGGGATGCTGCGGTCCTTCGACTACGCGGCCCGCACGCACCGGCCGGCGCCCGGCACGTCCGCCTGGTCGCAGGAGTGGGCGGCGCGGAATCGTGCCGCCTACTGCGAGGGCTATGCGGCGGCGGCCGGCGCCGACCCACGCGACGAGCCCGAACTGATGCGCGCCTACGAGACCGACAAGGCCGTGTACGAGGTGCTGTACGAGGCCCGGCACCGGCCGGACTGGCTGCCGGTCCCGATGGCCGCGATCCACCGGCTCGCCGGGTTCCGGGACGGGGGGCCGCCGCCCGAGCTGTCGCACACCCCGGACGCGTGGACCGCGCCGGAGCCCCTCGGCCCGCGCCCGGCCGGTGCGGTCCGCACGGGCGATGCGGCGCGGCGGGACGGTGCGGCCCGCACCGGCGATGCGGACCGCGCAGGCAATGCGGCCCGCACAGGCGGTGCGGCACCGGGCGATGCGGCCCGTACAGGAGACCGGCCCGCGCCGGGAGTTCCGCCGGCACCGCCCGCATGACCCCCGAGGAGTCCGGGTCACCCGCCCCCGGCGGGGTGGCGGTCCGGTGCTCCGTCCGGCGCTCCGGCTCCCGTGCCGAGGAGCGTCCCCACCGCCGCAGGGCGTACCCGCCCCGGCTCGATCCTCTTGAGGAGGACCCACCGTGACCCCCCGTCGCAGCTCGTCCGACCCCCGTCCGTCACCGCCGCCGGCCGCGGCGCCCGGCCCGTCCGGCGGGCGGCCGACGTCCGCCGTCCCGTCGACCGGGCGCACCGAGCGCACCGGGCGCACCGGGCAGCAGCAGGACGACGGCGCACCGGCTGCCGCGCACCGCGCCGGCGCGCGCGGTTCCGGCGTACCGGCCGCCGCGTCCCGGAAGCCCCGCCCGTCCGCGTCGGGGACGCCGACGGCGCCCGGCGGCGCTTCCGGTGGCACGGCTGGTCGTCCGTCCGGTGGCGCGGCCGGTGGTACGTCCGGTGGCGCGAAGGCCCCGGCCGACGGCTCGCGCACGAGTGGTGCGGCGAACGGTGCCTCGCCCGCTGCCGCTGTACCGGTGGCGACCGAGAGCAGGCCTGGTCCGGACGGCGCGGCGGGGTCCGGCAGTTCGCCGGCGACCGGCACCGGCCCGGCGACGGGCAGCGGTTCGGCGAGCACGTCGGTGACCGCCTCCGGGCGCGCGGGCGTGCGACCCGCGCCCCCGCTGGACCCCGGGGACCGGGACCGGCTGCTCGGCGGCGCGCACCACGATCCGCACGCGCTGCTCGGCGCCCACCCGGCGCGCGGCGGGGTGGTGTTCCGCGCCCTGCGTCCGTTCGCCCGGTCCGTGGCCGTCGTCGCCGAGGGGCTGCGCGCCGAGCTGGTCTCCGAGGGTGACGGCCTCTTCTCCGGTTTCCTGCCGCTCAGCGAGATCCCCGGCTACCGGCTGCTGGTGTCCTACGGCGAGGACGACGGCGGCGACGGCGAGCCCGTGCACGACCCGTACCGCTTCCTCCCGGCGCTGGGCGATCTCGATCTGCATCTGATCGGCGAGGGACGTCACGAGCAGCTGTGGCACGCGCTGGGCGCCCGGCCGATGGCCCACCAGGGGGTGACGGGCACCCGGTTCACCGTCTGGGCGCCCAACGCCCGCGGCGTCCGGGTCACCGGTGACTTCACCGCCTGGGACGGCACCGGCTTCCCGATGCGCTCGCTGGGGTCCTCCGGCGTCTGGGAGCTGTTCCTGCCGGGCATCGGCGAGGGGACCCTGTACAAGTTCGAGATCACCCGGCCCGACGGGTCCCGCACCCTCCGCGCCGACCCGATGGCCCGGCGCACCGAGTGCCCGCCGCGCACCGCCTCGGTCGTCGCCGCCTCGCACCACACCTGGGAGGACGAGGAGTGGCTGCGGCACCGCGCCGACCGGCGGGTGCACGAGGCGCCGTTCTCCGTCTACGAGGTCCACCTGGCCTCCTGGCGGCCGGGGCTGAGCTACCGGGAGCTCGCCGAGCAGCTGCCCGCCTACGTCAAGGACCTCGGCTTCACCCACGTCGAACTGATGCCGGTGGCCGAGCACCCGTTCGGCGGTTCCTGGGGCTACCAGGTCACCTCGTACTACGCGCCGACCGCGCGGCTGGGCACCCCGGACGACTTCAAACACCTGGTGGACGCGCTGCACCGGGCGGGCATCGGGGTCATCGTCGACTGGGTCCCGGCGCACTTCCCGAAGGACGACTGGGCGCTGGCCCGGTTCGACGGGACCCCGCTGTACGAGCCCGCCGACCCGGCCCGGGCCGAGCACCCGGACTGGGGCACCCTGGAGTTCGACTACGGCCGCCGCGAGGTCCGCAACTTCCTGGTGGCCAACGCGGTCTACTGGTGCGAGGAGTTCCACATCGACGGGCTGCGGGTGGACGCGGTGGCCTCGATGCTCTACCTGGACTACTCGCGCGAGTACGGCCAGTGGTCGCCCAACGCGCACGGCGGCCGGGAGAACCTGGACGCGGTGGCCTTCCTCCAGGAGATGAACGCCACCGTCTACCGGCGCTGCCCCGGTGTGGTGACGATCGCCGAGGAGTCCACGGCCTGGGACGGCGTCACCCGGGCCACCCACCACCCCGGCCCCGGCGGCTTCGGCGGCCTCGGGTTCGGGCTGAAGTGGAACATGGGCTGGATGCACGACTCGCTGGGCTACGTGCAGCACGAGCCGGTGCACCGCAAGTACCACCACCACGAGATGACGTTCTCGATGGTGTACGCCTACAGCGAGAACTACGTGCTGCCCATCTCCCACGACGAGGTGGTGCACGGCAAGCAGTCGCTGGTGACGAAGATGCCGGGCGACTGGTGGCAGCGGCGCGCAGACCACCGGGCGTACCTCGGCTTCATGTGGGCCCACCCCGGGAAGCAACTGCTGTTCATGGGGCAGGAGTTCGCGCAGGGGGCGGAGTGGTCGGAGGAGCACGGCCCGGAGTGGTGGCTGCTGGACGACACCTACCACTCGGCGGGCGACCACCGCGGCCTCCGGGACCTGGTCCGCGACCTCAACCGGACCTACACGCAGACGCCCGCGCTCTGGGAGCGCGACACCGACCCCGCCGGGTTCGCCTGGATCGACGGGGACGCGGCGGAGGACAACGTCTTCGCCTTCCTGCGCCTGGACGCGTTCGGCAATCCGCTGCTGTGCGTCAGCAACTTCTCGCCGGTGGTGCGCCACGGCCACCGGATCGGGGTGCCCACCCGGGACGGCGGCTGGCAGGAGGTCCTCAACACGGACGCGGCGCGGTACGGCGGCAGCGACGTCACCAACCCGGACCTGCTGAAGGCCGAGGCGACACCGTGGCACGGACGGCCGGCGAGCATCACGCCGGTGCTGCCGCCGCTGGCGACGGTCTGGTTCCGGCCGGTGTAGCGGGCCGGTCCGGGTCCGTGCGGAACGGGGCCGGACCGGACCACGCAGGGCGCCGGGGCCGCGGATCATCTCCGCGGCCCCGGCGCTCCGTTCACGCGGCCGATGGTCCGGACCGCCCGTGCACCGGGCCGGGGCGGCCGGCGGACGAGGCCGGGGCCGGGGCCGCGCCGTCCCCGCGGCCGGCGGTCGCCCTCAGCCGGCGGTCAGCCCGCGACGGGCTCCTTGCCCGCCGGCTCCCGCGGCTCGGGCACGTCCGCGGGCGGTGCGGCGGAGGCGTCGTCCACCAGCGTCGTCTCGTCGAACGGCACCCGTCCGGCGAGCACCTCGGCCACCCGTTCCTTGTCGATCTCCTTGGTCCAGGTGCCGACGAGGACGGTCGCCACGGCGTTGCCCGCGAAGTTCGTCAGGGCACGCGCCTCGCTCATGAAGCGGTCGATGCCGACGATCAGCCCGACGCCGTCCAGCAGTTCCGGCCGGTGCGACTGGAGCCCGCCGGCCAGGGTCGCCAGGCCGGCGCCGGTGACGCCCGCGGCCCCCTTGGAGGCGATGATCATGAAGACGAGCAGCGAGACCTGCTCGCCGAGGGAGAGCGGGTCGCCCATCGCCTCGGCGACGAACAGCGAGGCCATCGTCAGATAGATCGCGGTGCCGTCGAGGTTGAAGGAGTAGCCGGTCGGCACGGTGATGCCGACCACCGGCTTGCTGACGCCCAGGTGCTCCATCTTCGCGATGAGCCGCGGCAGCGCCGACTCAGAGGACGAGGTCGACAGGATCAGCAGGAACTCCCGGGCCAGGTACTTCAGCAGCAGGAACAGATTCACCCCGGCGACCAGCCGCAGCAGCGTCCCCAGCACGACGACCACGAAGAGCGCACAGGTGAGGTAGAAGCCGACCATGATGACGGCGAGCGACTTCAGGGCGTCGATGCCCGTCTCCCCGACCACCGCGGCCATCGCGCCGAAGGCGCCGACCGGGGCCGCCCACATGATCATGGCCAGCACCCGGAAGACCAGCTTCTGGAGGTGGCCGACCCCGCGGAGGACCGGCTCGCCGGCGGGCCCCATCGCCTGCAGGGCGAAGCCCACGAGCAGCGCGACCAGCAGCGTCTGGAGCACCAGTTCGTTGGTGAAGGCGGAGACCATGGTGGTCGGGATCATGCTGAGCAGGAAGTCCGCGGTGGACTTGCTCGCGCCCTCGGCCTGCGCCTCACCGGCGCTCCGGGTGGCCTCGGTGAGGTGCAGCCCGGAGCCCGGGTCCAGCAGATTCCCCACCAGCAGGCCGATGCCCAGCGCCACGGTGGACATCACCATGAAGTAGCCGAGCGCGAGCCCGCCCACCGCTCCGACCTTGGCGGCCTTCCGCACCGAGCCGACGCCCAGCACGATCGTGCAGAAGATGACCGGCGAGATCATCATCTTGATCAGCTTCACGAATCCGGCGCCGAGCGGCTTGAGCTCGACCGCCACCCCCGGAGCGGCGAAGCCCACCGCGATACCGAGGAGCACCGCGCCGATCACGGCGAGGTACAGGAAGTGGGTCCGGTCCCGCTTCCCGGTCTTTCCCGGCCGGTCCGGTGCCGGCTCCGGTGGCAAGGTCTGCGCAGCCACGTCGTCTCCTTGTCCTGGCGCAGTACGTGCGGCTCACGTCCTGGACGTTCCGCTGAATATCCACTGCCGTGTGACGACGGTCACCCTTGCGTTCATATCGTTCACAGACCGTTTCCGGCCATCCGCCGCGGACCCGGCAGACTGGCCCCATGCGCATACCCCGACCCCGCAGCCTGGCGGGCCAGCTCTTCGCGATGCAGGTCGTGCTGGTCGCGGCGGCGGTCGCGGGGTGCGCGGTGTTCGCGTACGTCACCGCCCTGCGCCAGGCCGAGGAGGCGGCGCGCCACCAGACGACGGCCGCGGCGCGGGCCGTCGCGGACGCGCCCTCGGTACGCGCCGCGATCCGGGGCGGGAATCCCTCGGCCGCGCTCCAGCCGTACGCCGAGCAGGTCCGCCGGGACAGCGGGGTCGCCTTTGTGACGATCATGAACCGGGAGGGCATCCGCTGGACCCACCCGGACCCCGGCCGGATCGGCGGCGAGTTCCTGGGCCACACCGGTCCGGCGCTGGCGGGCCGGACGTTCACCGAGACCTACACCGGCACCCTGGGCCCCTCGGTCCGGGTGGTGGCCCCGGTCCGGGACGGCCGGCGGATCGTCGGACTGGTCAGCGCGGGCATCACCGTCGAGCGGATCAGCGACCAGGTGCGGCGGCAGATGACCGGACTGCTCGGCGTCGCGGCGGGCGCGCTGGCGCTCGGCGGCATCGGCACCTACGTGATCAACGCCCGGCTGCGCCGCCACACCCACGGGATGAACGCCACCGAGCTCAGCCGGATGCACGACTACCACCAGGCGGCGCTGCACGCGGTGCGCGAGGGGCTGGTGATGCTGGACGGGCAGCGGCGGATCGCGCTGATCAACGACGGCGGGCGCGAGCTGCTGGGGGTGGACGAGGACGCGGTGGGCCGCTCGGTGGCCGATCTGGGGCTGCCGGCGCCGCTCACCGGGGCCCTGCTGGCCGCGGAGCCGCGGGTGGACGAGGTGCATCTGACCGCCGACCGGATCGTGGTCGTGAACACCTCGCCCGTCTCCAGCGGGGAGCAGCGCGGCACGGTGGTGACCCTCCGGGACCACACCGAGCTCCAGGCGCTCTCCGGCGAGCTGGACTCGGTGCGCGGCTTCACCGAGGCGCTGCGCTCACAGGCGCACGAGGCGGCGAACCGGCTGCACGCCGTCGTCTCGCTGATCGAGCTGGGGCGGGCGGAGGAGGCGGTGGAGTTCGCCACGGCGGAGCTGGAACTGGCGCAGGCGCTCACCGACCAGGTGGTCGCCGCGGTCGGCGAACCGGTGCTGGCGGCACTGCTGCTGGGCAAGGCGGCGCAGGCCAACGAGCGCGGGGTCGAGCTGGTGCTGGCGCCGGACAGCCGGATCGACGACGGGCTGCTGCCGGACTCGCTGGCCGCCCGGGACCTGGTCACGGTGCTCGGCAACCTGGTGGACAACGCCCTGGACGCGGCGGCGGAGGGCGCGTACCGGGAGGGACCGAGTGCGGCCCCGCCCAGCGCGGACGCTCCCGGCGCGGACGGATCGGGCCCGGACGGATCCGGCGGGGACGGGTCCAGCGCGAACGGATCCGGCGGGGAGTGCGGGGACGCCCCGGGCCGGGCGGCGGCAGGGCCGCGGCCCCGGGTCACCGTCACGGCCCGCGCCGCTGACGGGGAGCTGACCCTGCGGGTCGCGGACACCGGTCCGGGCGTGGACCCCGCCGCGGCCGACGCGGTCTTCCGGCGCGGCTGGAGCACCAAGCTGCCGGCCGCACCGGACGGCGGGGCACCGGAGGACGGGGCACAGGACGGCGGTCCGAGGCCGGCCGCCGGGCCGGGCCGGGGCCTGGGCCTCGCCCTCGTCCGCCAGGCGGTCCGCCGCAACGGTGGGACGATCGAACTGGGGCGGGCGCCGGAAGGCGGAGCGGAGTTCACCGTACGGCTCCCGGTCCGCACCGGCTCCGCAGCCGCCGCCCCCCGAAGAACCGCCGGAGCAGCCGGATGACCGAGCCACAGCAGGGCGACGGCCCGATCCGCGTCCTCGTCGTGGAGGACGACCCGGTCGCGGCCGACGCGCACGCGCTCTACGTGGGCCGGGTCCCGGGCTTCACCGTCGCCGGGACCGTGCACTCCGGCGGCGCGGCACGGCGGGCGCTGGACCGGCAGCCGGTGGATCTGCTACTGCTCGACCTGTATCTGCCCGACGGGCACGGGCTGCAGCTCGTCCGGTCGCTGCGGGCGGCCGGGCACACCGCGGACGTGATCGCGGTGACCTCGGCCCGGGATCTGGCGGTCGTCCGGGAGGGGGTCTCGCTCGGCGTGGTGCAGCACGTCCTGAAGCCGTTCACCTTCACCACGCTGCGGGACCGGCTCGTCCGGTACGCCGAGTTCCGGGGGGCCGCCGGGGAGGCCAGCGGCCAGGACGAGGTCGACCGGGCCATCGCGTCGCTGCGGGCGCCGCAGCCGGCGGACCTGCCCAAGGGGCTGAGCGGCCCCACCCTGGAGGCGGTGACCCGGGTGCTCCGGGAGTCCGGACCCCGGGGGGTCACCGCGAGCGCCGCCGGCGAGGCGGTGGGGATCTCCCGCATCACCTCGCGGCGCTACCTGGAGCACCTGGTCGGTGCGGGCCGGGCCGAACGCAGCCCCCAGTACGGGCAGATCGGGCGCCCGGAGCTCTGCTACCGCTGGCTCACCCCGCGCTGAACCGGGTACCGCCGGCTCCCGGACCGGACCCCACCACTCCTCCCCCGGTCGCGCCCCCGTGGCGCGCCGGGCTCCACCGGGGGCGGTGCGGATCGCCGAAGTGCGCCCCCGCCACCGGGGATTGACGCTTTCATGACGACTTGTCGCCGCCCTGACGGGTAGTCATCCACAGCCATTGACCGGCCGGTGAGGGCCTCGTACGGTCGCCAGGCAGCCCACCGAGGCCAGGCCAGGAGGAGGTCGTGCCCGTGCGCTCCACCGCTCCGCTGATCGTCGCCGCCGTCCTGGCCGCCACCGCGCTCACCGCCTGCGGTGGCGGTTCCGGGAGCGATCCGGACACCGTCCGGGTCGCCTACAACCGCAGTACCGACAACGCGATCCGGTACAAGGACGCGTATCTGGCGTCCGTGAAGAAGCAGTTCGAGGCGGCGCACCCGGGCAAGACCGTGAAGCTCGTCCCGGTGCAGGCCCAGGACGACGACTACGCCGCCAAGGTCCAGCAGATGATGCGCTCCTCCCGGACCGCGCCGGACCTGGTCTACGAGGACACCTTCCGCGTCCGGTCGGACATCGAGGCGGGCCATCTCCGCCCGCTCGACCGCTATCTGAAGCAGTGGCCCGACTGGGACCGGTTCGCCGCCACCGCGCGCCGGGCGGCCCGGGGCGGGGACGGCAGGACGTACGGCGTGCCCACCGGCACCGACACCCGCGGGCTGTGGTTCAACCGGAAGATCTTCGCCCGGGCCGGACTGCCCCGCGACTGGCGCCCGTCCACCTGGGACGACATCCTCGACGCGGCGCGGACGATCAAGAAGAAGGTGCCCGGGGTCATCCCGCTGAACGTCTACACCGGCAAGGGGCCCGGCGAGGCCGCCGTCATGCAGGGCTTCGAGATGCTGCTGTACGGCACGGGCGAGGACCCGCTCTACGACCCGCGGGTGAAGAAGTGGGTCACCGGCGGCAAGGGCTTCCGGGACGCGCTGGGCTTCATCCGGACCGTCTACGGCGAGAAGCTCGGCCCGGACCCCTCCGACGCGCTCGACCCCAACATCAACACCCGGGTCGCCACCGAGCTGCTGCCCGAGGGCCGGCTCGCGATCGCCCTCGACGGCTCCTGGATGGGCCAGCAGTGGCGGAAGAGCGGCGGCAAGCCGTGGCCCGCGTGGCCCTCGGTGCTGGGCCGGGCGCCGATGCCCACCCGGGACGGCCGGCCGCCGGGCGTGGTCAGCATGTCGGGCGGCTGGGTCTGGGCGGTCCCGGCCAAGTCCCGCAATCCGGGCCTGGCGTTCTCGTTCCTGAAGACCCTCCAGACGCGGCGGAACGCCGTCGACTGGGCCGTCCGCGACGCCCAGATCGCCGTCCGCGAGGATGTCGCCGCGGACCGGGAGTACCGTCGGTCGATGCCGGGGATCGACTTCTTCACCGGTCTGGTGCGGCACACCCACTACCGCCCCGCGCTGCCCGTCTACCCGCAGGTCTCCACGGCGATCGGCACCGCGATGGAGTCGGTGACCACCGGTGACGCCTCCCCCGCCCGGGCCGCCCGGGCCTACGACGAGCAGCTGGCGTCGATCACCGACGGCGCGGTGACCGGCGGGTCCGGATGAGCACCGCGGCGGCCCGGCCCGCGTCCGGCCGCCCGGCGGCGGGGACGGCCCCCGGCCGGCGCTCCCGGGACCAGCACCAGCACCAGCACCGCCGACGGCAGCGCGCCCTGCGACGGTTACCGCTGGTCCCGGCCACACTTCTGCTGCTGCTCTTCCTGGGCGGGCCGATCGGCTACTGCGTCGGGATCGCCTTCACCGACATGCGGCTGACCGGCGCGTCGACGACCGAGTTCGTCGGCCTGGACAACTTCCGGCGGGCCTTCGCCGACGACGGCTTCCGCAACGCCGTCGTCCTCACCCTCGTCTTCACCCTGATCTCGTCGGTGCTCGGGCAGAACACCCTGGGCCTGGCGCTCGCCGGGCTGCTGCGGCGGGCCTCGAAACCGGTCCGCACCCTGACGGGCTCGCTCGTCGTCGCGGCCTGGGTGCTGCCCGAGATCGTCGCGGGCTTCCTCCTCTACGCCTTCTTCCGGCGCGAGGGCACCCTCAACGCGGTCCTGGACCTGCTGCGTCTCCCGGCCCAGAACTGGCTGTTCACGCTGCCCATCCTCGCGGTGGCGCTGGCCAACGTCTGGCGCGGCACCGCGTTCTCCATGCTGGTCTACTCCGCCGCGCTGGCCGGGATACCGCAGGAGATCACCGAGGCGGCGGAGGTCGACGGCGCCCGGGGGCTCCGGCGGCTGTGGCACATCACGCTGCCGCTGATCCGCCGTTCCCTGGGCACCAATCTGATGCTCAACACCCTGCAGACGCTCTCGGTGTTCGGGCTGATCTGGGCCATGACCCGGGGCGGGCCGGCCGGCCGCAGCCAGACCCTGCCGGTGTTCATGTACGACCAGGCGTTCGGCAAGGCCCTGATCGGCTACGGCACGGCGGTGGCGCTGCTGCTTCTACTGGTCGGAGCGGTGTTCTCGGTGGCCTGGCTGCGGCTGCTGCGGACGGAGGTGTGACATGGCCCGCCGCACCCGGCACCGGCCGGAGCCCCGCCACACGCGCGGCACCCGCACCCGCACCCGCACCCGCACCCGCGACCGTGCCGAGCCCCGCCGGGCCGGAAACGGTGCGGAGCCACGCCCGGCCGGGACAGGGGCCGGGCAGGAGGACGCGCCCCGCCGGCCCCGCCGCCCACTGGTCGACCGCCGCACCCGGCACCGGCTGGCGGCCGACGCGGCGCTGCTCGTGCTGGCCGCCGCGTTCGCCGTCCCGCTGGCCTGGCTGGTGCTGGCTTCCGTGGACGCGGACGCCGGGCTGCGCGTCGCCGTGCCGTCCCCGCCGACGGCGGACCACTTCGCGGCCGTCCTGGACCCGGAGATCACCTACCGGCCGATGCTCAACAGCCTGCTGCTGTGCGGCGGGGCGACCGCACTCACCCTCGGCTGCGCCGCCCTGGCGGCGTACCCGCTGTCCCGGTTCCCCTCCCGGCTGAACCGCCCCTACCTGCTGACCGTCCTGTTCACCACCTGCCTGCCGGTCACCGCGATCATGGTTCCGGCCTACGGGATCTTCGTGCAGGTGGAGCTGATCGACACCCTGCACGGCACGGCGCTGTTCCTGGCCGCCGCACAACTCCCGTTCGCGATCTGGCTGATGAAGAACTTCATGGACGGCGTGCCGGCGGTCCTGGAGGAGGCCGCCCGGACCGACGGCGCCTCCGGCCGGCAGACCCTGGTCCGCATCGTGCTGCCGCTCATGGGTCCGGGCCTGGCGGTGGTGGCGATCTACAGCTTCATCATGATGTGGGGCAACTTCTTCGTCCCCTTCATGCTGCTGCTCACCCCGGAGCAGCTGCCCGCCTCGGTGAGCATCTTCACCTTCTTCGGCAACCACGGGGCCGTGGCGTACGGGCAGCTGGCGGCGTTCTCGATCCTGTACTCGACCCCGGTGGTGCTGCTCTACGCACTGATCGCCGGCCGGCTCGGCGGCGGCTTCGCCTTCGGCGGCGCGGTGAAGGGCTGAGCGGCGAAGGACTGAGCAGTGACGGACTGAGCAGTGAAGGGCTGAGGGTGACGTGGTCGCCGAAGCAGGCCGGCGCTGGTGTCGGTCATGCAGTTCGCCGGGGGCCTGTTGCGTCCGAGACTACGCGGTCGGCCAGCGCGGCCCCGTGATCGCGTCCCTGCACCACGCGTACTGCCGGTCGGGTTCGACCATCAGGCCGAAGTCGTACAGCTCCGGCTCACCGAGCGCGTGCCACTCGTCCCAGGCCCGCTCCAGCTCGTCCGCCAGGTGTCGGGGACCGCCCTGGTAGGCGACCGTGCCGCCGCCGACAGCGGCGAGCATCGCCCACGATGTGGAGCCGTCGTGGAGCCAGGCGTTCAGCCCGTCGTCGTCCTCACCGATGGTGATCCGGATGTCCGGCAGGGTGACCCGGAGGGCGAACCGCAGGTGCCAGTCGGCCTGGAGCGGCGCCAGATCGCGCGTGAAAGGCCGCTCCTGCTCATCCGGGGCTGCCGCGCGTACCTGCCTGAAATTCCGGCCGAGGTCTGAGCCGCGGGCGAGCATGAACGTAGCCAGCCCCTGCACCCATCCGCTCGCGGACCGGCCGTCGGCAGCGCGGGTGAGCGCGACGTGCCCCAGCCGCCCCCACGGGACGACGAGCCGCCCGCCGAGCCGTGTCTGCTCCACCCACGGCCAGGGAACGCGGTCGACCCCATAAGTGGCCATCACCCGGTCGTACGGGGCTCCCGGCAGCCAGCCCGCCGCGCCGTCGCCGACCTGCACCGCCACATCGGCACCGGAGAGCTTCAGCCGCTCGGCAGCGGCTGTCGCCAACTCCGCGTCCACCTCGACACTGACCACCCGCCCCCGCCCGGCCCGTCGGCTCAGGAGCGCTGCGTTCCAGCCGGTGCCGGCACCCAGCTCCAGCACCCGGTGACCGGGCTCCAGCAGCAAGGAGTCCAGCATGTCGACGACCACGGCCTGACAGGACAGGCTGGAGGACGGCACGCCCCCGGCTACCTGGGTGACGGCCGCCGTGTCGGGCGAGCCGTACACCTCGGCCTCCCACGCGTCGGGGTCAGCGGTGCGGTCGATGGGGATGTAGGTGTGGCCGTCCCAGCGCCAGAGCCGACCCGGCGCGAACTGCTCCCGGGGCACTGCGGCGACAGCGTGCCGAATCCACGGGGACCGGTCGGGCCAGGCGCCGAGCTGGTCCATGACGGCATCCAGCGCGGCGCGCAGCTCATGCCCCATGGTCATTTCTTGTGCTTTCCGTCTCCAGGCGGGGGCGGTGGCACCTGCCCATCGCTGTTGCCCGGCGGCGGATTGCCCTGGCCCGGGTCCGGCGGCGGCTTCTCGTGCTTCCCCATAACAGCCCCTTCGGTCGTATGTGGGCGTCCATCGTGGCGCTGGATCGAGGGGCACGGCAGGGCGCACGGGCGCACCGTGCGAGCCAGCTGAACCTGTGCACGCCGGACAGCGCCCGCACGGCGCGTACGGAGCCGCTCCCTGACGCTGTCACGGACCAAGGTGCGTCGGTTCAAGCGGACCGCAGCATGCGGAGCATGGTCGCGTACACCGGGGCGTCGGGGAACGGCTGCTGATCGCCGATGTTCTCGTACCCCCACGACTCGTACAGTGTCTTGACCTTCGGGTGGGTCGGCTCGACCAGGAGCGTCACCCGTTCTTCCGCGCGGCCGGACAGCAGTTCTTCGTGGATGCGCCGGGCCGTTCCGGTCTTGCGCCAGGGCCGGCGCACCAGCAGTTCGAACAGAGCCATGGTCCGTGTGCCGTCCTCGGCTGTCATCGCCTCCGGCAGTGGCCGAAGCATTCCGGCCCACCAGCGGGAGCGAGGCGGGAGGGGGGATCCGTAGGCGTAGCCGACCGGTTCCGTGCCGTCCCAGCCGATGATGACTTCCCAGGGGTCGCGGGAGACGTGACCTTCCAACCGTTCCTCGAACCGTTCAACGGAGAAGAAGGGGTCGGAGAGCCGGTCGGCATAGACCTCGGCGTACATGTCCGTGAGTGTCTGCCGGATGCTGTCGAGATCGCGGCGGCCGTAGCGGCGCAGTTCCACGGTGGTCACGTGGCAGGTCCTTCCAGTTGGGCGGTTCGGGCATTCCATTCGCGGGTGATGCGTGCGCCCGGTGCCGTGGCGTTGAGCTCGGCAGTGAAGGTGGTCAGCAGGTGGGGGATGCGGCCGGCGTTGGTGGAGCCGGGCGGGGGAATGATGCCGACGGCGGTGGTGCATGCCTGCTCGGCGTCGCCCTGGCCGAGCTGGGCGAAGGCGACGTGGACGGCGTAGTAGGCGCGGTTTCGGTGCTGGTCGGGACGCAAGGCGGCGATGCAGCGGTGAAGGTGGTACTCGGCGTGCTCGGGCCGGCCCAGGCGCAGATGGGTGATGCCGATGAGGCCGTCGAGTTCGCTGCGGGTGTAGAAGTCCATAGAGGCCGGGCGCCACTCGCCGGGGTCGGCGCGTTCGAACGCCGTCTCCGCCCGTTCCAGCGCGCGCAGCGCGCGGGGGTGGTCGCCGGTCCCGGGGAGGGAGACCGCCAGGCGCGCGTGGCTGAGCGAGGCATACAGGGGATCTTTGCGGTGCGCGCCGGCGGACATGGCGGCCTCGGAAGCGGCCACGGCATCGACCCAGCGTTCCCGCTGGCCGGCGAGCATGGAGGCGTACCGCCAGATCTGGTGCTGTACCTGCCCGTCGCCCGAGAGGCCCGCGAGAGCGATGGCCTTTTCCATGTGGCGCTGAGCGCGGTCGAGTTGGCGGGAATCGACGGCGGCCCACATGGCGGTTGCGGTGAAGGTGGCCGCGAGGGCGTACAGGCGGGAGCGGATCCGTGACGTCGCGGTGCCGGTGCGCTGGAGTTCTTCGGTACGGGTGCTGAGTCCTATGGCTGCCTTCTCCAGCGTGGGGCCGGCGCCGTGCTGGTCGTCCATCTCCCAGAGATCTGCGAGGTTTCGGCGCAGGCGCTGGACATCGGCGGTGCCGATGGCGGGGCGTGCGGCGATGGGGATGGCGGCGAGGGTGGCGGCCGGGAGGCGAGTCACGAAGGTCCGGCGGTGCAAGGGGTCCTCCGACGGTGCTGAGGGGGATGAGGTGACAGGGGTCTTTCCCCGTGGCGTGAACCCAAGGTCGGTGACATTCCGCCCGGTGACCTGCTTCATCGCCTCTCGGGTTGCCGCGTTGGGCCACTGCACCCGGCCCGCCTTCCAGTCCCGGACCGTGCGGCCGTCGAACTTCCCGGGGCGCCCGATGATGTCTTCGAGCGCCCTGTTCAGGTCCCGGGCAAAGCTGTTGGAACTGTGACCGTGCTCGGCCATCCACGCTTCGAGCGCTGCGTTACGCGTGGTCTCCATGACCGCACGGTACGGGGTCGGACATCCCCCCGTAGGTGGATGGATAGTCAATTCCCCCTAGGGACGGCGGGTTGGCGACTCGCCGTATCACCTACCGCCGACGTAGTGACTCTCGGTTAGGTGTCGTGTACGACGCGGCTGCGCCCGGAACTTCTTCGGGTGCAGCCGGGGACGCAATCGACCACGGCAGCGAGGCACGAATGACGACGCCGGCAAGACCACCACTGCTCACCCCGCGCCCGTCCGGCCACCCCGGCTACACCACGACCCTGACCCGCGTGGAGGAGTCCGTGGCCGTCGCCCGACTCGCCGTGCGCAGGTCACTGGAGTGCTGGGGCATCGGCGAGGAGACTCGCGAAACGGCCGCCACGATCGTGTCGGAGCTGTTCACCAACGCCCTCGTGCACGGCACGGGCACCGGCGCGCGCGTGATCATCGAGCGCCCGGCCGATGACCAAGTGTACGTGGCGGTCGTCGACCGGGCCGCCTATCGCCTGCCGGAGCTGCGCGTGCCTTCGGACCGGGAGGACGGCGGCCGGGGCCTGATGCTCGTGGACGCGCTGGCCGACCGATGGGGGTACGACCGCCTGGGGCCGCCGCGCCGGTACTGGGGCAAACGCGTGTGGGCGCAGCTGCGGGCACAGCGGAGCGACCGGTGACGGTGGGCCTGAAGGACTGAGGGGAAAAGGGCTGAGCGGTGAAGGGCTGAGGGGGGGCTGAAGGGTCCTCGCACGGGAACCGGGAAAGCCCCCGGCCCCGGACGGCCCGCTCAGCAGAGGGCCCCGCTCACCGGAAGGCCCCGCTCAGAAGACCGACTCGGCCTCCGCCATCCGGTCCGCCGGGACGGTCTTCAGCGCGGTGACCGCCTGCGCCAGCGGCACCAGGCCGATGTCCGTGCCGCGCAGCGCGGTCATCATGCCGAACTCGCCGCGGTGGGCGGCCTCGACGGCGTGCCAGCCGAACCGGGTGGCGAGGACCCGGTCGTAGGCGGTGGGGGTGCCGCCGCGCTGGACGTGGCCGAGGATGACCGGCTTCGCCTCCGTGCCGACGCGGCGCTCCAGTTCGGCGGCGAGCCGGTTGCCGATGCCGGCGAAGCGCTCGTGCCCGTACTGGTCGATGGCGCCCTTCTCGTACGGCATCGAGCCCTCGGCCGGGTGCGCGCCCTCGGCGACACAGATGACCGCGAACTTCTTGCCGCGCGCGAAGCGCTCCTCCACCATCCGGCAGAGGTCGTCGACGGCGAACCGGCGCTCCGGCAGGCAGATTCCGTGCGCGCCGCCCGCCATGCCGGACTCCAGCGCGATCCAGCCCGCGTGCCGGCCCATGACCTCGACGACCATCACGCGCTGGTGCGACTCGGCGGTGGTCTTCAGCCGGTCGATGGCCTCGGTGGCGACCCCGACCGCGGTGTCGAACCCGAAGGTGCGGTCGGTCGAGGAGATGTCGTTGTCGATGGTCTTCGGCACGCCGATCACCGGCATCCCGGCGTCGGCGAGCATCCGGGCGGCGGTGAGGGTGCCCTCGCCGCCGATCGGGATCAGCGCGTCCAGACCCAGCTCCCGGCAGAGCTCCTCGGCGTTGTCCGTGGCCTCGCTGAGCCGGGCGCGCTCCAGCCGGGCCGAGCCCAGGATGGTGCCGCCGCGGGCGAGGATGCCGCTGACCGCGTCGAGGTCCAGCTTGCGGTAGCGCCGTTCGAGCAGGCCCTTGAATCCGTCCTCGAAGCCGATGACCTCGTCCTCGTGCTCGGTCACGGCCCGGTGCACGACCGACCGGATCACGGCGTTCAGTCCGGGGCAGTCGCCGCCTGCGGTGAGAACTCCGATGCGCATCGTGCTGTGTCTCCTGGCTGGTGGGGTCCCTCTGCCGGGGCCGGAGTGATACATCTGGGCCAGTTCGATTGTTCCACGCCACGCGCGGTGCCCGCGCCCCCCGGACCCGGACGAGCGCCTTACCCATCGCGACAGGTATTGTCAAGAGGACAGACCCATTCCGTTTGTCATTTTCGCAGGCCAGGCACCCTGTGGTTCGCAGATCAGGCGTCCTGCGGCCCCGCGGACCCGCACTCCGCGAGCCGGAGACGAGAAACTCCGCGGGCCGGACACGAGAATCAGATCGGAGAGCACACGTGACGCGCAGCGTGTACGTGACCGGGATCGACCGGGGAGACGGCCGCCAGGTCGTCGAGCTGGGAGTCATGGAACTTCTGACCCGCCATGTCGACCGCGTGGGGGTGTTCCGCCCGCTGCTGCACGACGACGGCCCCGACCGGCTCTTCGACCTGCTCCGCGCCCGCTACCGGCTGAGCCAGCCCGCGGAGACCGTGTACGGCATGCGGTACGGCGAGGCGGGGGCGCTCCAGGCCGAGAAGGGCACCGACGAGCTGGTCTCCCAACTCGTGGAGCGCTTCCACCGCGTGGCCCGCGAGTACGAGTTCGTGCTGGTCCTGGGCACCGACTTCGCGGCCACCAGCCTGCCCGCCGAGCTCAACCTCAACGCGCGGCTGGCGAACGAGTTCGGGGCCTCGGTGATACCGGTCGTCGGCGGCCAGAACCAGCCCGCCGAGTCGGTGCGGGCCGAGGTGCGCAACGCGTACGCCGCCTACCACGCGCTCGGCTGCGAGATCTCGGCGATGATCGTCAACCGGGTCGCCCCCGCGGACCGCACGGCCGTCGCGGAGCGGCTGACCGCGCGGCTGCCGGTCCCCTGCTACGCGCTCCCCGAGGACGCCTCGCTGTCCGCCCCCACCGTGCAGCAGATCGTGCACGCCCTCGACGCCGAGGTGCTGCTCGGCGACGCGGCCGGACTCGCCCGGGACGCGCGCGACTTCGTCTTCGGCGGCGCGATGCTGCCGAACTTCCTCAACGCCCTGACCGAGGGCTGCCTGGTGGTCACCCCCGGGGACCGCACGGACCTGATCATCGGCTCGCTCGCGGCCCACTCCGCCAACGCCCCGTCGATCGCGGGTGTCCTGCTCACCCTGGATGAGCGGCCCGGGCCGGACATCATGGCGCTCGCCTCCCGGCTGGCCCCCGGCACCCCGGTGGTCTCGGTGCCGGGCGG
Source organism: Streptomyces sp. NPDC001922 (assembly GCF_042891165.1). Taxonomy (NCBI): domain Bacteria; kingdom Bacillati; phylum Actinomycetota; class Actinomycetes; order Kitasatosporales; family Streptomycetaceae; genus Streptomyces; species Streptomyces sp. NPDC001922. Next base: position 320,333 of record NZ_JBIASV010000006.1, read on the forward strand.
CAGCTTCCCCACCGCCGGTGAGCTGTTCGCGGTGCAGAGCAAGCTCAACGCCGCCTCGCCGCGCAAGGCCGAGACCGCGCTGGGCCTCTTCGAACGCCATGTGGACACGGTGGCGCTGACGAACCGCATCTCCGTGGCCCGCTCGGCCCGGGTCACGCCGATGATGTTCGAGCACGACCTGATCGAGCGGTCCCGAGCGGACCGGCGCCGGGTCGTCCTGCCCGAGGGCACCGAGGAGCGGGTGCTGCGGGCCGCCGACGTCCTGCTGCGGCGCGACGTCTGCGACCTGACGCTGCTCGGCGACGAGGAGGCGATCCGCAAGCGGGCGGCCGAGCTGGGCATCGACCTGGCCGACGCGCAGCTCATCGACCCGCAGACCTCCCCGCTGCGGGAACGGTTCGCCGAGCTGTACGCGACGGCCCGCGCGCACAAGGGCGTCGGCTACGAGCTGGCCCACGACATCGTCGCCGACGTCTCCTACTTCGGCACCCTGATGGTCCAGGAGGGCCTGGCCGACGGCATGGTCTCCGGCGCGGTGCACTCCACGGCCGCCACCATCCGGCCCGCCTTCGAGATCATCAAGACAGCCCCGGACGCGGCGATCGTCTCCTCGGTCTTCTTCATGTGCCTGGCGGACCGGGTGCTCGTCTACGGCGACTGCGCGGTCAACCCCGACCCCAACGCCGAGCAGCTCGCCGACATCGCCATCCAGTCGGCCGCCACCGCCGCGCAGTTCGGGGTGGAGCCGCGGATCGCGATGCTCTCCTACTCCACCGGCAGCTCCGGCAGCGGCGCCGACGTGGACAAGGTGCGCAAGGCCACCGAGATCGTCCGGGAGCGGCGCCCCGACCTGCCCGTCGAGGGCCCGATCCAGTACGACGCCGCCGTCGACGCCGCCGTCGCCGCGACCAAGCTGCCCGGCTCGCAGGTCGCGGGCCAGGCCACCGTGCTGGTCTTCCCCGACCTGAACACCGGCAACAACACCTACAAGGCGGTCCAGCGCTCGGCGGGCGCGGTCGCGGTCGGCCCGGTCCTCCAGGGCCTGCGCAAGCCGGTCAACGACCTCTCCCGCGGCGCCCTGGTCTCGGACATCGTCAACACCGTCGCCATCACGTCCATCCAGGCCCAGAACCAGAAGGCCCGTACACAGAAGGCTCAGACCGCGTGAACCGCACCCCAGGCACCCGCGTCCTCGTCCTCAACTCCGGCTCCTCGTCGGTCAAGTACCAGCTGCTCGACATGGCCGGCGGCACCCGGCTGGCGTCCGGCCTGGTGGAGCGGATCGGCGACGGTCCGGTGGCCGACCACGCCGCGGCGCTCAAGCAGGTCGCCGACGAGCTGGCCGCCCAGGGGCTCGGGCTGGACTCCCCCGAGCTGGCGGCGGTGGGCCACCGGGTGGTGCACGGCGGCATCCGGTTCACCGAGCCCACGCTGATCACCGACGAGGTGGTGACGGCGATCGAGGAGCTCGTCCCGCTCGCCCCGCTGCACAACCCGGCCAACATCACCGGCATCAAGGTGGCCCGCGAGCTGCGGCCGGACCTGCCGCAGGTCGCCGTCTTCGACACGGCCTTCCACTCCACGCTCCCGGAGTACGCGGCCCGCTACGCGATCGACACCGCCACCGCCGACGCGCACGGCGTCCGCCGCTACGGCTTCCACGGCACCTCGCACGCCTACGTCTCGCGGGCCACGGCCGAGCTGCTCGGCAAGGACCCGTCCGAGGTGAACGTCATCGTGCTGCACCTGGGCAACGGCGCCAGCGCGTCCGCGGTCCGCGGCGGCACCTGCGTGGACACCTCCATGGGCCTCACCCCGCTGGAGGGCCTGGTCATGGGCACCCGCTCGGGCGACATCGACCCGGCGGTGATCTTCCATCTGTCGCGGGTGGGCGGCCTGTCCACGGACGAGATCGACGACCTGCTGAACAAGCGGAGCGGCCTGCTCGGCCTCTGCGGCGACAACGACATGCGGGAGATCGGCCGCAGGATGGGCGAGGGCGACGTCACGGCGCAGCTCGCCTTCGACGTCTATGTGCACCGGCTGCGCAAGTATGTCGGCGCGTACACCGCGGTACTCGGCCGGGTAGACGCCATCGCGTTCACCGCGGGCGTGGGAGAGAACTCCGCGGCCGTGCGCGAGGCCGCGCTGCGGGGTCTGACGGCGCTGGGTGTCGAGGTGGACGCGGTGCGCAACGCCGTCCGCAGCCCGTCGGCCCGGCTGATCTCGGCCGCCGAGAGCCGGGTCGCGGTCGCCGTGGTGCCCACCGACGAGGAGATGGAGATCGCCACCCAGGCATACGCCCTGGTCCAGGCTTGATCCTCGGATCTTCGCACAGCACCTATATTCCGCTCCGAAACAAACCGATAGGATCGCCCCATGCGCCGTTCCAAAATCGTCTGCACTCTGGGCCCCGCCGTCGACTCCTTCGATCAGTTGAAGGCGCTGATCGAGGCCGGTATGAACGTGGCCCGTTTCAACATGAGCCACGGAAGCCACCCGGAGCACGAGGAGCGGTACCACCGCGTCCGCAAGGCCTCCGAGGAGACCGGCCGCGCGGTGGGCGTGCTCGTCGACCTCCAGGGCCCGAAGATCCGGCTGGAGACCTTCGCCGAGGGCCCGGTCGAGCTGGTCCGCGGTGACGAGTTCGTCATCACCACCGAGGACGTGCCGGGCGACAAGAGCATCTGCGGCACCACCTACAAGGGGCTGCCCGGGGACGTCTCGAAGGGCGAGACGATCCTCATCAACGACGGCGCGGTCGCGCTCCAGGTCGTCGAGGTCGACGGCCCGCAGGTGCGCACCATCGTCATCGAGGGCGGCGTGGTCTCCGACCACAAGGGCATCAACCTGCCCGGCGTGGCGGTGAACGTCCCCGCGCTGTCCGAGAAGGACGTCGAGGACCTGCGCTTCGCCCTGGCCCTCGGCTGCGACATGGTGGCGCTGTCCTTCGTCCGCGACGCCTCCGACGTGCGCGACGTGCACCGGATCATGGACGAGGTCGGCCGCCGCGTCCCGGTCATCGCCAAGGTGGAGAAGCCGCAGGCGGTGGACAACATGCAGGAGATCGTGATGGCCTTCGACGGCGTCATGGTCGCCCGCGGTGACCTCGCCGTCGAGTACCCGCTGGAGCGGGTGCCCATGGTGCAGAAGCGGCTCATCGAGCTGGGACGCCGGAACGCCAAGCCGGTGATCGTCGCGACCCAGATGATGGAGTCGATGATCAACTCCTCGCGCCCGACCCGCGCCGAGGCCTCCGACGTGGCGAACGCGATCCTGGACGGCGCGGACGCGGTGATGCTGTCGGCGGAGTCGTCGGTCGGCAAGTACCCGATCGAGACGGTCAAGACGATGTCCCGGATCGTGGCGGCGGCCGAGGAGGAGCTGCTCTCCCGCGGTCTCCAGCCGCTGGTGCCGGGCAAGAAGCCGCGGACCCAGGGCGGTTCGGTGGCCCGTGCGGCCTGCGAGATCGCCGACTTCCTGGGCGCCAAGTCGCTGGTCGCCTTCACCCAGTCCGGTGACACCGCGCGCCGGCTGAGCCGCTACCGCGCGCAGCAGCCGATCCTCGCCTTCACCACCGACGCCTCGACCCGCAACCAGCTCACCCTGAGCTGGGGCGTGGAGTCGTTCGTGGTGCCGTATGTGGAGAACACCGACTCCATGGTCGACCTGGTCGACGCCGAGCTGCTGAAGCTGGGCCGCTACACCGAGGGCGACACCATGATCATCACGGCGGGCTCCCCGCCCGGCGTCCCCGGCACCACCAACATGGTGCGGGTGCACCACCTGGGCGGCGAGAAGGCCTGACCCGGCACGGACCGGCGGTGGGCGGCATCCGGGGGGTGCCGCCCACCGGCGTGTTCGCGGGCGTCCGCGCGGAATCGCAGCCCTGGGGCACCGATACGGAATCCGTCCGGGCAGCTACGGGGGCGCGGCGGTGGAGCCGAGTTGCGGCTCAGGGCGCGAACACCGGCCGCGCACGGCGCGGTTCGCCGGCGTACAGCGCACGGAGCGGTTCGCCGGGTACAGCGCACGGCGCCCGGCACGGACGCGAGCGCCCCGGGCCGAGTGCGGGCACGGCGGCCGGACAGCGCAGTGGGGCACCCCTTCACCGAAGGGGTGCCCCACTGCTGTTGCGGCTCCCGGAGGTCTCCGCCCGCCCCGGGGACTTCAGCCCGTCCCGGAGGTGCCGGCCCGTCCCGGAGGTCTCAGCCCGCCGAGTTGAACAGGTGCATACCGGGCACGGTGAGCGTGCCGCCGAACTGGCCCGCCTGCCGCACATGCACATCGGTGAAGACGGCGAGGGGTACGTTCAGCGGGGGCGGGGTGTCGGGGCTGAAGGTGACGGGGATCAGCCCGAACAGCTTGCCCTTCAGCTCCTCGGTGTACATGGTGACCGTGCCGTCGCGGATGGTCGACTTGGAGCCCTTGCGCGCCTGGACGTGGCTCGTGGTGCCCAGCGGCCCTTCGACGAGCTGGTGCAGGTCGTCGATGTCCGTTTCCTCAGCGGTGAACTTCAGGACCTTCTTGACCTTGCCGCTGTAGGTCTTGACCTCGACGATGCCCTTGTAGTCCAGGCCCCGCAGGGTGAGCTTGGAGCTCTCCAGCTGCCACGGCTCGTCCGGCAGGAGGGGGGCACCCTCGTCCAGATCGGCGTTGGCCAGCGCCTCGGCGTCATGGGTCGGGCAGGGGAACGGCTTCTTGCCGTCCTCCGCGCCGGACTCCTCGCCCTCGGCGGACTCCTTGGCCTTCTCGGAGACGTCCTCGACCTTGGCCCCGGCCTTGCCGGCGGCGTCGCGGATGGCGCTCTCGGTCTTGTCCGTCGTGTCCTCGACGGCGCCCGCGGCCGGCTTCTCCGACTCCTCGGGCTTCGGGGCGGCCGTGCTGGTGGCATCCGGCTCGTCCGACGCGGAGCTGCTCGCGGTCGGCGAGGGCTCCTCCTCGTCGTCGTCCCCGTCGAAGAGGTCCTTGATCTTGTCGCCGACACCCAGCGGGTCCAGCGGGTTCTTGGTCTCCTCCGGCGTCGGCTCGGCCGAGGGCTCCTGCTCCTCGCCGGCCGGCTCGTCCGTACCGGTGGACGGCTTCTCCGCGGAGTCACCACCGGAGGACGGTTCCGGGGACGGTTCGGTCGACGGCTTCGTGCTCGGCCCGGCCGACGGCCCGGCACCGGGCGTCGCCGACTCCTTGTCCGACGGCTCCTTCTCGTCCTTCTTCTCGTCCTGTGCCTCGTCGGAACGGGTCACACAGGGACCGGACGCGAAGGGGCTGTTGGGCATCTCGTCGGCCTGAGCGAGCTTCGGCGTGAGCCCCATGCCGACGAACACCGCCGTGGGCATCGCGGCCAGGGCCAGTGCCTTGCTCGCAGGAATCTGCAGCTTGGTGAGCAGCGACTTCCTGGGGGCCGCGTGGCGCGGCCCCGTTCTCACACGTGCCGCATCGCCTCCGGCGGCGCCGAAGGGGACCTCGTCGCTACCCACGGTGCCTCCCGCCGGCGACCTCGACGGTGTTCCCGCTCGGGGCCGTGAACGGATCGTCGGACGCGGTGCCGGACGTGTCCGCCTTCTCGGCGGGGGCGCCCGGCGCCCAGGCGAGGGACAGCCCACCGCCCACCAGCGACAGCAGGAAGCCGATCATGAAGCCGCCGAGGTTGGACACCGGAATCGAGACCAGGGCCAACAGGATGGTGGCGACGCCCGCGAACACCCGGACGATGTGGTGGTACCACATGGTGAGTCCGAGGGTGATCAGCAGGACGCCGATGATCAGCGAGCCCGCCCCGGCGGTGGTGGCCATCCGCACGGTCAGCTGGCCCACCTTGAGGTGTGCGTACGGGAGATAGGCGATCGGCACTCCGCCCAGCATCGTCAGCAGGCCCGCCCAGAACGGCCGGCTGCCGCGCCAACCATGAAAGCGAAGCCGCCAGTATTTGATTCGGTCACGCTGCCCTGGTGACTCGGCGCTCATGGAAAACAGCTCCCTGGGACCGGCGTTGTACGAAATGAGTGGTGGGGGGCGGGCGGGGGACGAAGCCGCCCCCGCCCGCCCGGCGAGTGCTTAGTAGCACTCCTTGACACCCTTGTGGATCTTCATGCTGAGCCCGCTCAGCTTGAAGGTTCCGGCGCTGGTGGCCCACGCGGTCTGCTTGACGTCGGTCAGGGTCGCCGAGTCGGCCTCCTGAGCGAAGCCACCGCGGCTGGCGTGGTCATCCTTGTTGATGCCGGGGCCCTTGTTGCTGGCCCCCGCCGCGACACCGATGTTGATGTTCCGGAAGGTCGCGTTCGCGTCCAGCTGGGCAACGTCGATGAACAGGTTCTCGGCCGTGACCGGATCCTTGCCACCGGCGTTCAGCTGCAGCGTGACCGTACCGACGAGCGGGATGTCCGGGGTGACCACGGACTGGCACATCTTGTTGATCTCTGCGTGCTTGAACGCGGAGACCGCGACGGGCTGGTTCTTCCCGCCGACCTGCTCGTCGTAGGCCCCGTACTGGATGAAGCCTTTGCCTTCGAGCCGCTCAGCAGACACCTTGAACTGCTGGCCGGACACCTGGAACGACGCCGCGAGCGCACCCTGCGACAGGGCCACGCCGATCGCTGCGGTGGCAGCGACGCTCGGGACCATGACAACGGCGAACCGCTTCCATCTGGTCCCGCCACGAGCCTGGGACTCCATGAGTTTCCTCCTTCTCGGACGTACATCTCCGGCCGGGGCCAATGGGACGGCCCCGTCTGGGATGGGAGAAGTGCTACGTCCTCGGGAAGGAGAGCGCCGCCCTCCGGGCGCGAACTGCGTCCGAAAACACCGGCGATCACCCCCGAGCGACAACCACTGGCCACGCTCCCGCGCAACCTGCTGGACAGGCCCTGCCGGTGGCAGAGACCCCCCTGTCCAAGGCCGGCGCCATCTGCCGCCGGCCGCTCGGTGGGGACCCAGGAACCCCATGACACCGACTGGTTGCCGGGTGACGGGAATGGACCGAGCGTGGCCGATCGTGGTGCATTACAAGCCGCGACACAAGGGGCTCGTTACTAGTGAGTAACGGCGAGATAACCGAAGCATGGCCGATGGGTCTCGGCCAGGCACATAGCGTCGCGGGGAATGCGCCCGATACCGGAGGAGGAATAGCTACATACACGGACAAGCGCCCGCGGTTCCCTTACTACAAGTAACAGCGGCCGCGATTACCAAGTTTTGGTAAAACGCGACCGCTGTGATCACGACGTCACCACTGGTGACGACCGATCAGAAGAGTACGCGAGCCAGCGCTCCACGGGCAGTGGTCACGCGCGGATCGTCTCCGCCGATCACCTCGAAGAGCTCCAGCAACCGCAGCCGCGCCTTCTCGCGTTCGTCACCGGCCGAGCGCTTCACCGTCTCCACCAGCCGGCCGAAGGCGTCCTCGACATGACCGCCCACCAGATCCAGGTCGGCCGCGGCCACCTGGGCGTCGACGTCGTCCGGGCGGTCGGCCGCCGCCTTGCGCACCGCCTGCGGGTCCAGACCCTGCACCCGCTGCAGCAGTTCCGCCTGGGCGAGTCCGAGCTTCGCCTCGGTGTTGGCCGGATCGTCCGAGAGGACATTCCGGTACGCCTGGACCGCGCCGCCCAGATCACCGGCGTCCAGCGCCTCGTGGGCCGCGGCGAGCGCGCTGTCGTGCGGACCGGCGGGGCGCTCGGGCACCTCGGTCTCGGCCTCGCCCTCCGCGCCGGGCTCGATCGGGGCGCCGACGATGCCGAAGCGCTGCTCGGCCGCCTGGATCAACTGGTCGAGCACCTGGCGGATCTGCGACTCCGGGGCCGCGCCCTGGAAGAGCGGCAGCGCCTGCCCGGCGACCACCGCGAAGACCGCCGGAATGCCCTGCACGCCGAACTGCTGGAACAGCGCCTGGTTGGTGTCGACGTCGATCTTGGCCAGAACGAATCGGCCCGCGTACTCCGCGGCCAGCTTCTCCAGCACCGGGGATAGCTGCTTGCACGGCTCGCACCACTCGGCCCAGAAGTCGATGACGACCGGGACCTCGGTGGAGCGCTGCAGGACATCCTGCTCGAAGCCCGCCTCGTCGACATCGAAGACCGGACGGGCGGCGGCGGCACCGGTGCCGCCGTTGCGGGCCGACTCGGCCCGGGCCTGCTCGGCCTTCTGCTTGGCTTCCCCGGCGGCCTTCACCGCGGCGAGGTCGACGACTCCGCTCATGGACATGTTCCGTGGCTGCATGAGTACATCCTCCCCCTTCCGCGCAAAGATCGGAAAAGTGCGGTGGCCGATACACGCACCGCGTTCGCCCGGTGACCCGCCGGAATGCGGGGACGGACGGAGCGGAGACGGCCGAATCGTGGATTCGTGGGCGGCGGCAGGTCCCCACCCGCGCGCCGGAGTGATCGTCGCTCTTTCGCTACGAGTCGTAGCGTAACTGCATCCGACCCCGTGCCCACAAGACCGCCTCCCCCGATGGGCGGTGATCTCGCTCACGGCAGTCTTCCCCGGCAGAACCCCTACCAACCGGTATGGTCGCCCGCATGTGCCGCACCACCCCCCGCAGCCCCGGCCGAACGGGCCGGCCCCGCAGCGCCGAGGCGGACGCCGCGATCCTGGACGCCACCCGCGCCGCGCTCGTCGAACTGGGCTGGGGCAAGCTCACCATGAGCGATGTCGCGGCACGCGCCGGGGTCGCCAAGACCACCCTGTACCGGCGGTGGGCGAACCGGAGCGAACTCGTCGTGGACGCGGTCGCCGTGCTCTTCGACGAACTCGAACTCCCCGATCTGGGCAGCCTCCAGGCCGACGTGGAGAGCGTGGTGCTGCAGTTCGGCGCGCTGCTGGAACGGCCGGAGACCAAGACCGCCCTGATGGCGGTGGTCGCCGAGTCCACGCACGACGCGGCGCTGCGCGAGCGCATCCGGTCCGCGATCGTCGACCGGCAGAAGGACCTGGTCGTCCTCGGCCGGGACCGCGCGCAGCAGCGCGGTGAACTGCCGCCCGACCTCTCGGGCCCGGACGGCGAGGCCGCCGCGGCCCGCAACATGGACCTGATCTACGACGTGATCGCGGGAGCCGTGGTGCACCGCACGCTGGTGAGCGCGGAGCCGGTGGACGCCGGCTGGTCCCACGACTTCACGACCCTGCTGCTGGGCGGCCTGGCCGCGGTGGCCCGCGACGGCCGGGCGGGCTGAGCCGGGTCCCGGCCGGTCACCGCGGAACCGGCCCCGGCCGGGCGGGCGGAGCACGTGGGCACCGGACCGACGAGCCGACGGCCGGGCCGACACCGGGCCGGCGAACGGACGGGCCGCCGACGGACGGGGGACGGGCCGAGGCGCCGGCCACGCCGGGCCGCCGGGCTCCTGTCGCGCCGGCCGGTCCTAAGAACTTTCTGAGAACGCCGTTTGGCAGCCTGGGACCATGAACACCGAGCTCTCCCGCCGCGGCCGCCGGACGCCGCCCGCCCGGCCCGCGGTGCGCGGATGACCTCCGGCCGGGGCAGGGGCCCCGCACCGGCGGCCCCGCCCGCGCCCCTGATCCTGGTCGTCGACGACGACCCCGAGGTGCGGGCCGCCGTCGAGGACGGCCTCTGCGTCGAGGGGTTCACCGTGTGCGGGGCGGCCGACGGGCTGGAGGCACTGCGCGCGGTCGGCGACCGGCAGCCCGACGCGATGGTGCTGGACGTGATGATGCCGGTGCTGGACGGCCTCGCGGTGTGCCGCCGGCTGCGGGCACTCGGGGACCGTACGCCGATCCTCGTCCTCACCGCGCTCGACGCCGTGCGCGAGCGGGTCGACGGCCTGGACGCCGGGGCCGACGACTACCTCGTCAAGCCCTTCGCGCTGGACGAGCTGACCGCGCGCCTGCGCGCCCTGCTGCGCCGGGCCGCGCCGCCGGCCGGGCCCGAGGAGGGGCAGAGCGCCTTCGCCGATCTCGTCGTGGACCCGGCGACCCGGACCGGGACGCGCGGCGGACGGCGGGTGGAGTTCAGCCGGACCGAATTCGCCCTGCTGGAAATGCTGCTCGCCCACCCCGGCCAGGTGCTGCCGCGGGAGCTGATCCTGGAGCGGGTCTGGGGCGCCGCCTTCGGCCCGGACACCAACTCCCTGGCGGTCTATGTCGGTTATCTGCGCCGCAAGCTGGAGGCGGGCGGCGAGCCGCGGCTCGTCCACACCGTGCACGGCGTCGGCTACCGGCTGGACCTCGCATGACCGGCCGCCGCTCGCTCGGTGCCCGCTGGCGCCGCCGCAGGCCGCTGCGGACCCGGCTGGCGGCGGTCGCCTCGGCCGCGGTGGCCCTGGTCGCGGTCGGGGTCTGCTGGGCGGCGTTCCTGGTGATCCGGCACGAGCTGTACCACCAGCTCGACCTCCACCTCACCCAGTCGGCGACGCCGGTGCAGCAGCAGAACCGCGACGAGGGACCCCAAGTGGTGCACGGCGAGTGCGTCTTCCTCTCGGCGCCCGCCTGCTCGCAGATCGTCCCCGCCGACCCGGCCCGCGATCCGTCCGCGCCGTATCCCCTGGCCGTGACCGCGCCCGTCCGGGAGGTCGCGGCCGGCGACCGCGCCCCGTACTACAGCAACATCCGCGTGGAGGGGCACCCGGCCCGGATGCTCACCACCACCTTCGGCGAGGACCGGGCGCTCCAGGTGGCGCTGCGCTCCGACACGGTGCAGCAGGGCGTGCGGCGGGCCGCCTGGATGCTGGGCGCCGTCGGGGGCGCGGGGGTGCTGCTCGCCGGGGCGCTGGGCTACTGGGTGTCCCGGACCGGTCTGGCGCCGGTCGCCCGGCTGACCGCGACGGCCGAGCGGATCGCGGCGACCCGCGACGCCCGGCACCGGATCGAGCTGCCGCCGGGCCCGCCCGGCCGGCAGGACGAGGTGACCCGGCTGGCGGCGAGCTTCAACACCATGCTCGGGGAGCTGGAGCAGTCGGTGGCGGCGCAGCGGCAGCTGGTCGCGGACGCCTCGCACGAGCTGCGGACCCCGCTGACGGCGCTGCGCACCAACGCCGAACTGCTGGCCCGCGGCGACCGGCTGACCCCGGCGCAGCGGGAGCGTGCCTCGGGTGCGCTGGAGCGGCAGATGCGGGAGGTGACCGGGCTGGTGGGCGATCTGATCGAGCTGGCCCGGGAGGAGGAGCCGCAGCCGCTGCTGGAGGACGTCCGGCTGTCGGCGCTGCTGGAGCACGGGGTGGGGACGGCGCGGGAGCACTGGCCCGCGGTGGGGTTCACCGTGGCCATCGAGCCGGGGGCGCGGCCGCTGACGGTGGCCGGGGTGCCCGCCCGGCTCAGCCGGCTGCTGGGCAATCTGCTGGACAACGCCGCCAAGTTCAGCCCGCCGGGCGGCCCGGTGGAGGTGGAGCTCACCGCGCACGGCGGCGGCTGCGAACTCACCGTCCGGGACCACGGCCCGGGCATCGCCGCCGAGGACCTCCCCCACGTCTTCGACCGCTTCTACCGGGCGGACGCCGCCCGCGCCCTGCCCGGCTCGGGCCTGGGGCTGGCGATGGTCCGCCGGATCGCCCTCGCCCACGGCGCGGAGGCCACGGCGGAACGGGCCCCGGGCGGCGGCGCGCTGTTCCGGGTCCGCTTCACGGAAGCGGCGGGGGCCGCTGAGCACCCGGCGGCGCAACCGCCGGACCGACCGCCTCTCGGGCCCCTAGGGTGAGACGGGGACACACCGCAGCGGGAGGGGGCGCCGGTGGCGCGCGTCGTCGTAGTGCACGGAGTCGGGCGGCAGTTGGACACCGCCGAGACACTGCAGCCGGCTCTGGAAGCGGCGCTGCGGGGCGGGCTGAACCTGGCCCTGGAGCGTGACCCGGCACTCGCCGCCCGGGTCCCGACCCTGACGGCGGGCGATGTGGCGTGCGTGGGCTACGGGCACCTCTTCCGCCGGTCCGGGGCGCGCGGCGGCGTGCCGGACTTCGACGCCACCGACGTCGAGCCGGGGTTCGAGACGGAGCTGCTGCTGGCCTGGTGGGAGGCGGCCGCGGCGACCGACCCCGCCGTGCTCGGCCCGGACGCCGCCACCCGCGGGATGCTCGGCTACGCCGCCTCCCGGCCGCTGACGACCGCCACCGTGCAGCGCGCCCTGGACGCGCTCACCCGCTCCCGGTTCTTCCGGGCCGTGTCGGACTCGCTGCTGATCGCGGACCTCAAGCAGTTCCGCCGCTACCTCACGGACGGCGATCTGCGGGCCGCGGTCCGGGCCCGCACCGACGCGCTGATCGGCCCCGACACCCGGGTGGTGGTGGGCCACTCGCTGGGCTCGGTCGTCGCCTACGAGACACTGTGCGCCCGGCGGACCGGCCAGGTCGTCTCGCTGGTCACGCTCGGCTCGCCGCTGGGCATCCGGAACCTGACGTTCGACCGGCTGCAGCCGCCTCCGCGCGAGGGCACCGGCGTCTGGCCCCCGGGCCTGCGGCACTGGCACAACGTCGCCGACGCCGGTGACATCGTGGCCCTGGTCCGCGACCTGGCCCCGCGGTTCGGTCCCCGCGTCCGCGACCACCGGGTGCACAACGGCACCACCATGCACAGCATGACGGCGTATCTCACGGCCGTGGAGACCGGTGCCGCGATCGCCGAGGGACTGTCCGAAGCGGCGGGACCGGACGGTGCAGGGGCGGCGGAACCGGACGGTGCCGGCGCGGCCGAGCCGGGCGGTACCGGGGCGGCGTCCGGCGGCACGCGTCCGGGCGTCCGGGAGCCGGCCGCCCCCGGGGAGCCCGCGCCGTGACCGCCGCGCCGCCCCACGGCCCCGGCGGGGACCAGGGACAGGACCCGGGAGAGTTACAGCGGTTCCTCTTCGCCGCCGGGACCCGCCACTACCCTGCCGAGCCGGAACTCGACGAGCTCCCCGGGGTCGACGAGGACGTGGACCGCGTCACCGCCCTCTTCGCACCACTCGGCTACCAGCGGATCCTGCCCCACCTGGGCCGCAACCCGGACGCCCAGCGGCTCCTGGCCGAGCTGGAGGAGTGGCTCCAGCACCCCGACCGCTCCGAACGGGACGTGCTGGTCCTGTACTACGCCGGCCACGGCATCAAGCACCCGCAGCGGCGGCAGCACTATCTGATGTGCGGCGGCAGCCGGATCGCGCTGCCGCAGAGCACCGCGGTCCGGTCCGGCGACCTCGCCGGGCTGCTCGCCTCGTCCCCGGTCGGCCACGTCCTGATGCTCCTCGACACCTGCTACGCGGGCGCGGGGACCGCGGAGATGGCCGCCGTCGCCCACGATCTGGTCGCCGCCCGCCCCCACGACGGCGACGGCCCCTGGCTGATGGCCGCCGCCCGGGCCCGGGAACAGGCCGTGGACCACGCGTTCGTCCCGGCGCTGGAACACGCGCTGGCCATCAGCCGGGCCGGGATGCGGCAGCCGCACCTCGACCCGGTGGAGATCACCGGCCGGGTCGACACCCACCTGCGCGCGCACCACCCGCACCAGAGCGCCCGGTGCAGCGCCACCGATGTGCGCGTGCCGCCGCCCTTCTTCCCCAACCCGGCCCACCGGCCGGGCCTTCCGCCGGACCTGCTGGACATCCGGGCGGCCCGGGAGTGGGCCGCCCACTTCGACCCGCGGAGCCGGGGCGTGGAGTACGCCAGCGAGAAAGGGGACCACTTCACCGGACGGCTCCAGGCGCTGGCGGTGCTCGCCGGATGGCTGCACCGGCCGCAGCACGACGGCCGGGCCCGGGTGGTCACCGGCGGCCCCGGATCCGGCAAGTCGGCGGTCCTGGGCCGACTGCTGGCCCTGGCGGACGCCGACCCCGCCCGGCGTCCCCCCGCTCCGGACCATGTGCTGCCGCCGCCCGGCTGCGTCACCGCCGCCGTGCACGCCCGCGGCAGCACGCTGGAGGCCCTCGCCGAGCGGCTGGCCGCGACGCTGGACGTCGCGGCCGACACCGTCCAGCAGTTGCTCTCCGGCCTCGCGGACCGCGCCACCCCCTGCACCGTGCTCATCGACGCCCTCGACGAGGCCGGCACCGGCGTCGGCGGCAGCGAACCCCGGCGCATCGCCCGGGAACTGCTCCGCCCGCTCTCCGCGCTGCCGCAGGTCCGGCTGATCGTGGGCAGCCGCCGCGAGACGGTGCCCGACCTCGGCAGCGCGGTGGAGATCGTCGACCTCGACACCGACGCGTACACCGGCCCCGAGGACGTCGAGGAGTACGTCCGGAGCGTGCTGACCGGCGCCGGCCCCGCCGCGGGGTGCGCGTACCGGGGGCCGGGCGAACCGGCGTCCGTCGTCGCGGCCGCGGTGGCCCGCCGGGCGGGCCGGTCCTTCCTGGTCGCCCGGATGACGGTGCGGGCGCTGCTCCACGGCGACCTGGTGGTGGACACCACGGTCCCGGGCTGGGAGGAGCGGCTGCCCTCGGAGGCCGGCCAGGCCTTCCACGCCTACCTCGCCCGCTACGGCGAGGACGAGGAGCGGGTCCGCCGGCTGCTCACCCCGCTCGCCTACGCGGAGGGCGACGGCCTGCCCTGGGACTCGCTGTGGGGCCCGCTGGCCACCGCGCTGTCCGGGGTGCCCTGTTCGGACGAGGACATCGACTGGCTGTTCCGGCACGCCGGGGCCTACGTCGTCGAGGTGCCGGTCGACGACGAGCGGTCCGTGTTCCGCCTCTTCCACGAGGCCCTGGCGGAGTACCTGCGCAACCCGCGCAGGGACACAGAGAACCAGCGGCGGATCACCGACGCGCTGCTGGCGTCGGTGCCCGCGGAGCCGGACGGGGAGCGCGACTGGCCGCGCGCCCACCCCTACGTCCTGTCCCACCTCCCGGGGCACGCCACGGCCGCCCGGGAGTTCGAACGGCTGCTGGGCGACGCCGGGCTGCTGGTCCACACCGAGCCCCACGCCCTGCTCTCCGCCCTGGAGGAGGTCACCGATCCGGCGGCGACGGCGGTCCGGGCCATGTACCGGACGAGCGCCCATCTGTACCGGCACGCCACGTTCACCGAGCGCGCGCAGATCCTGGCCGTCGACGCGGCCCGGTTCCGTTCGTCGGTCCACCGGGAGCAGCTGGACCGGCGGCTGGAGTGGCGGCCCCGGTGGGCGACGAGCAGTCAGACGAGCACCGCGTTCCGCGCGGAGATCGCCTCGGATCCGGACTACCCGCCGGCGCTGGCCTGTGCCGTGGTCGACGGCACGCCCGTCGCCGTGACGAACGCCCGGCCGGACCTCGCCGAGGTGCGGGATCTCGGCACCGGGAGCCGGGTCGCCGTTCTGCGTGGGCACACGGCTTCGGTGACCGCGATCGCCTGCACGGTGCTGGACGGCGACCCGGTCGCGGTGACCGGCAGCGAGGACGGCACCGTCCGGGTCTGGGACCTGGGGACCGCGGCGGAGGTGCGCCGGTTCCCGGTCTCCGGCGACCACGTGGTGGGGCTCGCGTGCACGGCGGTGGACGGCGACCCCGTGGTCGTGGGACACGGATTCCTGGGCACCTGGTGGCTCTGGGAGCTGCGCACCGGCACCCTCCGTCGCACCGCGGAGGTGAAATCGCGGTGGTCGAGCAAGGACGTCGGCATCGCGTGCCTGGCGCTGGACGACACGGTCCTCTCCGTCGCTCCCGGCACCGACACCCGCGAGCAGCTGTGGGATCTGCGCACCGGCCGCACCCGCGCCCTGGCACCGGACCCCGAGGCCTACGCCGTCGCCTGCACCCGGCTCGACGGCCTGCCGACCGTGCTCCTCGGTGTCCGGAACGGGCCTCTGATGCTGTGGGACCCGGAGTCCGGCACCGCGCGGGCGGAACTCCCACTGCCGGCCTGCTGGGTCACGGCCATCGCCTGCGCCGAGGTCGAGGGCACCGCGGTCGCCGTGCTGGGTCTCGGCGACGGCGGGGTGCTGGTCGTCGACCTGCGGACCGGTGCGCTGCTCGGCCGGCTCAACGGCCACGGCGACTGGGTGCACCACGTGGTGTGCACCACGCTCGACGGCTCCCCGGTGGTGGTCACCGCCAGCAGCGACGGTTCCGTCCGGCTGTGGGACCTGGTGCTGAGCCCGCAGGCGGTCGACCCGGGCGGGCACAACAGCTCGGTGGAGAGCGTGGCCGACTGTGTCGTCGGCGGGGTCCCGGTCGCGGTGTCCGCGGGCCACGACCACTCCGTCCGGATGTGGGACCTCGCGAGCGGCAGACAGCTGGCCCGGTGGGAGGACCACGGCGGCTGGGTGGACTCCGTGGCCTGCGTGCAGGTGGACGGCGCGCCGGTGGCCGTGACGAGCGGCCACGACGGCACCGTGCGCGTCCGTGGACTGACCGACGGCACGGCGTGGACGGTGGCCACCGGGTCCCCGTGGAAGCCGGCCGTCGCCTGCACGGTCCTGCGGGGCGAGCCGGTCGCCGTGATCGCCGAGCGCTCCCACGGCCGGGAGTCCCAGCCGCTGCGCGCCTGGAATCTGTCGACCCGTCGGATGATCCCGAACATCACGGTGGCGGCGGGCAGCGCCGGCCTCCTGGCCTGCACCGTGCTGGACGGCAGACCCACCGCCGTCGTGCACGGCGGGCTGCCGTCGGGCGACCGGACCGTCCAGCTCTGGGACCTGCTCACCGGCGAGACCCAGGGCGAGCTGGTGGGATGCACGGACCAGATCAACGCGATGGTGTGCACGGTGGTCGGTGACACGCCCCTGGTGATCACCGGATCCGCGCACCACGGCGCGAGCGTCTGGGACCTGCGGACCCGGACGGAGCGTTTCCGGCTCGACGGCGGCATGCCCTGGGTCAACGCCCTCGCCTGCACGGTGCGGGACGGCACCCCCGTCGTCGCCGCCGTCGGCTACCACGATCTCCAGGTATGGGACCTGCTCGGCGGCCGCCTCGTCCAGCACTACGCGCTGCCCCACCGGACGAACGCGGTGGCCGTCGGCGCCGGCGGCGAGCTGATCGTCGGCACCGGCTACGAGGTCCTCGTCCTCGAACGGGCCGCGGCGCACCCCGCACGGCGAGGGCCGTTCCCCCTGGGGTGACCCCGGGGGGAACGGCCCGTCACGCCTTGCCGCGGCTCAGAAGCCCGGCGGCTCGGTGTAGACGCCCCACTCGTCGCGCAGGACGCCGCAGATCTCCCCGAGGGTCGCCTCGGCCCGGACGGCCTCCAGCATCGGTTCGATCATGTTGCCGCCGTCGCGGGCCGCCCGCAGCATCGCGTCCAGCGCGGCGCGGACCCGGTCGTCCTCCCGGGCGGCCTTCCGTCCGGCCAGCACCCGGACCTGCTCCCGCTCGACCTCGTGGCTGACCCGCAGGATCTCCAGGTCACCGGTGACCGAGGGGGTGTGGCAGTTGACGCCGACGACCTTCTTCTCGCCCTTCTCCAGGGCTTGCTGGTACCGGAAGGCGGACTCGGCGATCTCGCCGGTGAACCAGCCGTCCTCGATGCCGCGCAGGATGCCGGAGGTGACCGGGCCGATCGGGTGCTCGCCGTTCGGCACGGCCCGCCGTCCCCGCTCCTTGATCTGCTCGAAGATCTTCTCGGCGTCGGCCTCGATGCGGTCGGTCAGCGCCTCGATGTACCAGGAGCCGCCGAGCGGGTCGGCGACATTGGCGACGCCGGTCTCCTCCATCAGCACCTGCTGGGTGCGCAGCGCGATCTCCGCCGCCTGCTCGGACGGCAGGGCGAGGGTCTCGTCCAGCGCGTTGGTGTGCAGCGAGTTGGTGCCGCCGAGCACCGCGGCCAGCGCCTCGACGGCGGTGCGGACCACGTTGTTGTACGGCTGCTGGGCGGTGAGCGACACCCCCGCGGTCTGGGTGTGGAAGCGCAGCCACTGCGCCTTCTCGGAGGTGGCGCCGTAGACGTCGCGCATCCAGCGGGCCCAGATCCGGCGCGCGGCGCGGAACTTGGCGATCTCCTCGAAGAAGTCGAGGTGCGCGTCGAAGAAGAAGGACAGCCCGGGGGCGAACGCGTTGACGTCCAGACCGCGGCTGAGGCCCAGCTCCACGTAGCCGAAGCCGTCGGCGAGGGTGTACGCGAGCTCCTGCGCGGCCGTGGCCCCGGCCTCGCGGATGTGGTAGCCGGAGACGGAGAGCGGCTTGTACGCGGGGATGCCGCGCGCGCAGTGCTCCATCAGGTCGCCGATGAGGCGCAGATGGGGCTCGGGCCGGAAGAGCCACTCCTTCTGCGCGATGTACTCCTTGAAGATGTCCGTCTGGAGGGTGCCGTTCAGGACCCCGGGGTCGACCCCCTGCCGCTCGGCGGCCACCAGGTACATGCAGAAGACGGGCACGGCCGGGCCGCTGATCGTCATCGAGGTGGTGACATCGCCCAGCGGGATGTCCTTGAAGAGGACCTCCATGTCGGCGGCGGAGTCGATGGCGACTCCGCAGTGGCCCACCTCGCCCAGCGAGCGGGGGTCGTCGGAGTCGCGGCCCATGAGCGTCGGCATGTCGAAGGCGACGGAGAGGCCGCCACCGCCGTTGGCCAGGATCATCTTGTAGCGCTCGTTGGTCTGCTCGGCGTTGCCGAAGCCGGCGAACTGGCGGATGGTCCAGGTCCGGCCGCGGTAGCCGGTGGCGTGCAGGCCCCGGGTGAAGGGGTACTCGCCGGGCCAGCCGATCCGCTCGAAGCCGGGCACGTCCGAGCCCTGCGGCGGCCCGTAGGCAGGCTCGACGGGGTCCCCCGAGAGCGTGGTGAAGTCCGCGTCCCGCTTGCGGGCTGCGTCGTACCGGGCCTGCCAGCGGCTGCGGCCCTCTTCGATGGCGTCGGCGTCCATACCCTCGAATTTACTAGGACGTCCTAGTAATTGTCGATGGGAAACCGCCCGCACTCCGGTGCGGGCGGTCGCCTCAGGCCTGCGCGGCCGCCGGGGTACCGCCGCTGACCAGCGGTTCCACCTCCTGGGTGACCTTGCGCTCGACGAAGAACGCGGCCCCGGGGATGGTGCCGGAGAGGAGGACCCAGAGCAGCTTGCCGAACCCCCACTTGGCCTTGGAGCCCAGATCGAAGGCGAAGACCAGGTAGATGATGTAGAGGACGCCGTGGACCTGGGAGACCACGAACGTGATGTCCGCACCCGTGTCGAAGCCGTACTTGAAGATCATGCAGGTGCACAGCACGAGCAGCATCACGGCGGTGACGTAGGCCATGACCCGGTAGCGGGTCAGCACGCTCTTCTTCATGGCCCGAGCGTAACCGGAGGTTCCGGGCGGTCTTCGGCCGCCCTCCCGCTCCCCCCGAGGCGCCCCGGCGGGGCCCCTCGGCACCCGGGCCCGGCAGGCCCTACTGCTCCTCGAAGTCCGCCGCGGCCACCCGCAGCGGGCGCAGCATGGCGAAGATCTCCGAGCACTCCTCGTCGTCGTACACGCCCAGCCCGAAGTCCATGTCCATCAGCTCGCGGGTGGCCGCCTGGACGACGTCCCGGCCCTTCGCGGTGATCGAGGCGAGGGTGCCGCGCCCGTCGTTCGGGTTGGGGCGCTTGTCCACCAGCCCGGACCTCACCAGGCGGTCCACGGTGTTCGTCACCGACGTCGGGTGCACCATCAGCCGCTCGCCGATCTTCGACATCGGCAGCTCGCCCGCCTTGCTGAAGGTCAGCAGCACCAGCGCCTCGTACCGCGCGAAGGTGAGGCCGTACGGCTTGACCACGGCGTCGACCTGGGCGAGCAGGATCTGGTGGGCCCGCATGATCGAGGTGATGGCCGCCATCGACGGCACGGACCCCCATCGCTGCTTCCAGAGTTCATCGGCTCGGGCGATGGGATCGAAGGGAAGGCTGAGGGGCTTCGGCACGCCACCGACCTTAGCGGTCGGCCATATGGCGGTCAGCCCCGTCTCAGCCCTCGGGCCGCGGGACGGACACCGCAGCCCGCCCCCGCCGGCCGCCGCACGGAGAACCCGCTGGCCGGCGGGGGCGCCGGCCGGACCTCCGGAACGCCTCCGCCCACCGTCGCGCACACCCGCCGGCCGTCCCCGGCGTCACCCGTTCGGCCCGTTCGGGACGGGGCCGATGCATGAGCGGCACCCTGCTGGGTAAATGCGGCCCGACCATACAGTTTCGGACTGAGCCGAAAGTTCGGTCCGGAGGGAGGGCGCCCCGTGCCGTTCCATCTCCGCTTCGACTCCGACGACCGGCCGCACTGCCGGTTCGCCCTGTCCCCGCTCTGGGAGCTCCAGGAGGCGGTGCGCGCCCTCGGAACCCCGTACCGCCACGGCTCCCACCTCCCGTGGCTGCGCCGGCTGCGGGACGGCGCCGCCGGCCTCGACCTCCGTCCGCTCCGGCTGCTGACGCCCGAGCGCGGCCGCGGCCCGGCCTTCCTCTGCCCGCCGCCGGGCGGCCCGGCCACCACGATCGAGGACGAGCTGGACCGGGTGCGCGGCACCGCCCCCGAGCGGGTCCGCGCGGAGCTGATCCGGGCCCTGGCCGCCACACCCGGCGCGGCCGACACCCGGCCCGGCCGGGCCCTGCTCGCCGACCCGGCCCGCGCGGCCGCCGACCTCGCGGCCCTGCTGGAACTGGCCTGGAAGGTCCTGATCGCTCCGCACTGGCCCCGGCTGCGCGCCCTGCTGGAGGCCGACATCGCCTTCCACGCCGGACGGCTGGCCGACGGCGGGCCCGAACGGCTCTTCGCCGAGCTGCACCCCCGGATCTCCTGGTCGGAGACCACCCTCACCGTGCGGTCGCGGCACAGCGGCACGCCGGAGCACACGCTCGACGGCGACGAGCTGCTGCTGATGCCGAGCGCCTTCGTCCGGCCGGACGTGGTGTGCGACGTGGGCCCGTCGTGGCCGGCCACCGTGGTCTACCCGGCGCGCGGCGCCGCCGGACTGTGGTCCGAGCCGGACGGCGCCACGCCCGACGCGCTCGCCACCCTGCTGGGCCGGGGCCGCGCCACCGTGCTCACCGCCCTCGCCGAACCGGCGACGACGACGGGGCTCGCCCAGCGGCTGGGACTCGCGCCCTCCTCGGTCTCCGCGCACCTCTCGGCGCTGCGCGACGCGGGCCTGCTGACCTCCAACCGCTACGGCCATCAGGTGCTGTACGAGCGCACGCCGCTCGGGATCGCGCTGGCGTCCGAAGCGGCGTGAGAGCACCGGGCACGGCGGCACCCGGCGGGCAGGCGGACGGACACCCGGCCGCCGAAGCCTTCACGTGCCGTCAGGCCGACAGGTGCCGCTCCACCGTCTCGACCTTCGAGGTGAGCCCGTCGGTGACCCCCGGGCGGATGTCGGCCTTCAGCACGAGCGAGACCCGCGGCGCCCGGGCCTCCACGGCGGCGACCGCACGGCGGACGACGTCCATGACCTCGTCCCACTCGCCCTCCACCGAGGTGAACATGGCGTCCGTGCGGTGGGGCAGCCCGGACTCGCGGACCACCCGGACGGCGTCGGCGACGTACTCCCCCACGTCCTCGCCGACCCCCAGCGGGGTGACCGAGAAGGCGACGATCATGCGTTGACGATCCCCTCGCGGCGCGCCCGGCTCGCGATCACCTCGGCCTCGACCTCGCGCTTGAGCTTCCGGTCCGCGACGAAACCGCCGGCCGGCAGCACCGACAGCACGAAGTAGAGGGCCACCGTCTTCAGCGGCCACTTGGTCTTGCTCCAGGCGTCGAGCAGGAAGACCAGGTAGAGGACGAAGAGCACGCCGTGCACCGCGCCCATGACCGGCACCGCGTTGAACTCGGTGGTCCGCTTGAGCACGGAGCAGACCAGCAGCAGGAGGAAGGACACTGCCTCGGGGACCGAGACCAGACGCAGGCGTCGGACGGCAGTGGCGGTCTTGATGTCCACGGGAACCTCTTCCGAGTGGCGGGCGGGCACGGCTTGTGAACACTTGCACAAGCGAAGGCCCATTGTGCCAGCCGCCCGGGCCCGGGCCGCGCCCCGGGTCCGGTCCGAGCCGATGGCCCTGTTCGGACCCGCTTCGGGCGGATACCTTCATCCCCGTGGCTCAGTTTCGACTCCAAGGCAGCAAGGTGCTCGCCGTCGACATGACCGGTGACGCCGTGAAGGCGAAGAACGGCGCGATGGTCGCCTACGACGGCCGGATGGCGTTCAAGAAGATGTCCGGCGGCGGTGAGGGCATCCGGGGCATGGTGACCCGCCGGCTCACCGGCGAACAGATGGAGGTCATGGAGGTGTCGGGGCACGGCACCTGCTACTTCGCGGACCGCGCGAGCGAGATCAACCTGGTGTCGCTGCGCGGCGAGACGCTCTACGTCGAGGCCGGCAATCTGCTGTGCACGGACTCGGCCCTGCGCACCGGCACCTCGTTCACCGGGGTACGGGGCGCCTCCCAGGGCAACGGCCTGTTCACCACGACCGTGGAGGGCACCGGCCAGGCGGCGATCCTCTCCGACGGCCCCGCCGTGGTGCTGCGGGTGAGCGACCGTTACCCGCTCCAGGTGGACCCGGGCGCCTATGTGGCGCACACCGGGAATCTGCAGCAGCACTTCCAGTCGGGCGTCACCTTCCGGACGTTCCTCGGGGAGGGCTCGGGCGAGGCGTTCCAGATCCGCTTCGAGGGCGAGGGGTTGGTCTACGTCCAGCCCAGCGAGCGGAACACCCTCGGCGGTGAGGTGTGAGCGCGACCCGGCCGACCGCCGGACACCCGGCCGCGGCACCGCCGGCCGTGCCGCGTCCGGCCGGCGGGCAGCCGTCCGCCGCCGCACCGGAGCACCGGATCCACCGGCCGCACAGCGAGAGGGGGGCCTGATGCCCTTTCAGGAGATCAATTCCAAGATGGTCGAGGCCCGCGTCCGGCCCGGCGAGCGGATGTTCAGCCAGCGCGGCGCGATGCTCGCCTACCGGGGCGAGGTGACCTTCACGCCCAACACGCAGGGCGGCCAGGGCGGCCTGACCTCGATGATCGGGCGCCGGATCGCCGACGAGGCGGCGCCGCTGATGACCGTCGAGGGCAGCGGCACCGTGATGTTCGGCCACGGCGGCCACCACATCCAGGTGATCGAGCTCGCGGGCGACACCCTGTACGTCGAGGCGGACCGGCTGCTCGCCTTCGACGGCACCCTGGAGCAGGGCACGATGTTCATGGGCTCGCAGGGCGGGGTGCTGGGCATGGTGCGCGGCCAGGTGACGGGCCAGGGCCTGTTCACCACCACCCTCAAGGGGCACGGTTCGGTGGCGGTGATGGCCCACGGCGGCGTGATCGAGCTGCCCATCACCCCGGACCGCCCCGTGCACGTCGACCCGCAGGCGTACGTCGCGCACCACGGGGACGTGCGGAACAAGCTGTCCACCGCGCTCGGCTGGCGCGACATGGTGGGGCGCGGCTCGGGCGAGGCGTTCCAGCTGGAGCTCTCCGGCAGCGGCGCGGTGTACGTACAGGCCTCCGAGGAGAAGTTGTGACCGGTCCCGTCGTCCACGACCCGCACACCCTGCCGGTCAACGACAACGTCAATGCCTACACCTTCTGTGTCGACCTGAAGGGACAGTGGTTCCTCCAGAAGGGGAAGATGATCGCCTACTACGGGCGGATCGACTTCGAGGGGGTCGGCCACGGCCGTCTGGACCGGCTGGTCGCGGGCAGTTTCCACTCCCCGCTGCACGCCTCGGACTGGGTGGTCGCCGAGGGGCAGGGCAAGATGCTCCTCGCCGACCGGGCCTTCGACGTCAACTCCTACGACCTCGAGGACGGCAATCTCACCATCCGCGCCGGCAACCTGCTGGCCTTCCAGCCGGGGCTGTCCCTCAAGCAGTCGATCGTCCCGGGCTTCCTCACCTTGATCGGCACCGGCACGTTCGTCGCCGCGTCGAACGGCCCGGTCGTCTTCGTGGAGCCGCCGATCCGGGTCGACCCGCGGGCCCTGGTGGGCTGGGCCGACTGCCCCTCCCCCTGCCACCACTACGACCACGGCTACCTGCGCGGGGTCATGGGCGGGCTGCGCGCGCTGACCGGCATCGGAGGCACCTCGGGCGAGGAGCACCAATTCGAGTTCGCGGGGGCGGGACAGGTGCTGCTCCAGTCCACGGAGCTGCTGATGCCCGAGCAGAACACCGGCCTGGTGCCGCACCAGGAGGGCGTACCGGGCGGCGGTCACTCCGGCGGCCACGGCGGCACCCCCGCCGGCGCCCCCGGCCTGCCCCAGCTGCCGGGTTCACTGGGGGGCCTCCAGCGTCGCTTCGGGCTGTGAGCGGTAGTCTGCGGAGTGTAACGTCGAACGCCTGCACACACGGGCGGGCGTCCTGGGGGAACGGACGCCACACACCAAAAATGGTCCGTATTTCAACTTTTGTAGGTAGAATCATTCTATGGAGACCGAGACGGCCACCCTCTGGCTCAGCGACGACGAACAGCGCGCCTGGCGTACCCACCTGGACGTCAACAAGCTGCTGATGCACCAGCTCGAAAAGGATCTGCAGCCGTTCGGCCTGACCAACAACGACTACGAGATCCTGGTCAACCTCTCCGAATCACCGGAGCTGCGGATGCGGATGAGCGACCTCGCCGCCGCCACGCTCCAGTCCAAGAGCAGACTCTCCCACCAGATCACCCGGATGGAGAACGCGGGGCTGGTCCGCCGCGAGCACTGCGAGTCCGACCGGCGCGGCCTCTACGCCTGCCTGACGGACGAGGGCTCGGACACGATGCGGAGGGTCGCACCGCACCATGTCGCCTCGGTGCGGCGGCACTTCATCGACCTGCTCCCGGCCGCCGAACTGGAGGCGCTCCGGGAGTCCCTGACCCCGGTGGCCGACCACCTCCGCGACCAGCGCAGCCGCAGCTGAGGGCTGTTGTTCGGGCCGACCCGAACAACAGCCCCGGAGGTGCCCGGAGCGGCAGACCGGCCGCCCCGCACCTCCCGGCCTCAGCCGGCGGGCAGGCGCAGCTCGAACAGCGCGCCTCCCGCCGCCGACCGGCGGACCGTCAGGGTGCCGCCGTGGCGTTCCGCGACGTCCCGGGCGATGGCCAGACCGAGGCCGGCGCCGCCGTCGTCCCGGCTCCGGGCGTCGTCCAGGCGGACGAACCGCTCGAAGATCCGCTCCCGCTGCTCCTCGGGCACACCGCTGCCGTCGTCCGCGACGCCGAGCACCGCCCAGCCGCCCTCGGTCCGCAGCGAGACGGTCACCTCCGTCGCCGCGTGCCGCCGGCCGTTGTCCAGCAAATTGCCCAGCACCCGCGCCAACTGGCTCCGGGAACCGGCCACGTCGAGGGGTGCCTCCACGGCCTCGGCCCGCAGCCGCACCGGCCCTCCGCCGCGCTGGGCCAGCTCCTCCCGCACCAGGGCGGCCAGCTCCACCGTGCCGCCCTCCCGGGGCCGTTCCCCCGCGTCGAGCCGGGCGAGCAGCAGCAGGTCGGCGGCGAGCTGCTGGAGCCGTACGGTGTCCTCCACCGCGCCCTCGACGTCCAGCAGCTCCGGGTGGGCGACCCCCACCTCCAGCTGGGTCCGCAGGCTGGCGATCGGGCTGCGCAGCTCGTGCGAGGCATCGGCGACGAAGCGCCGCTGCCGCTCCACCGACGTCTCCAGAGCGGCCAGCGTCTCGTTGGTGGTCCGGGCCAGCCGGGCGACCTCGTCCCGGGAGTCCGGTTCCGGCACGCGCCGGGACAGGTCGGTCGAGGCCGTGATGGCGGCCATCTCGCCGCGGATGCCCTCGACCGGGCGCAGCGCCCGCCGGGTGACCAGCCAGGTGACCCCGGCCACCACGAGCAGCAGCGGCGGCAGTCCGATCAGCATGGCCGTGCGCACCTCGCCGACGGCCCCCTGCTCGGTGGCGAGCGGGGTGCCCGCGTGGACGGTCACGGTCTCCCCGCGTGGCGTGGTCGCCTCGACGGACGCGAAGCGGTACTCCTGCCTCTCGCCCTCCACGGTCGCGGTGCCGCCGCGGCTCTCCCGCTCGTCCGAGGAGATCTCACCGCTCCGCGGGGCGTCCTCCTCGTCCTCGTCCCCGTCGTCGTCCTCGCCCTCTTGAGGCCGGGAGGCCGCGCCGCCCGGCTTCACCGCGGCGGTCCCGGTGCCGGTGACGGCCTGCAGGTCCTCACTGGCCGCCCGCAGCACCCCGTCCTCGGTGACCACCTGCACGGGGTGCTCGTCACCGTCCGGCAGGTCCAGCCGGCCGTACGGCACCCCGGTCGCCACCTGCCCGGCGACCTCCCGCGCCGCGACCTGCGACTGGAGGTCCGCCTGGTCGCGCAGATTGCCGCTCAGCACCATCAGCACGGCGACACCCGCGGCGATCAGAGCCGCCGCGACCACGGCCGTCGCCCCCAGCGCCGCCCGGGCCCGTACGGTGCCGAAGACCCTACGCACGGTCGCCCACCAGCCGGTATCCGGCCCCGCGCACGGTGCCGATGGTCTTCGCGCCGAGCTTGCGCCGCAGCGCGCTGATGTAGACCTCCACGATGTTCGGGTCGCCGTCGTACGCGAAGTCCCAGACGTGCTCCAGGATCTCGGCCTTGGAGACGACCTCACCGGCGCGCAGCGCCAGCTGCTCCAGTACGGCGAACTCCTTGGTGGTCAGCGTCGCCTCCGCGCCGTCGACCGTGACCCGGCGGGCGGCGGTGTCGACGCTCAGCCCGCCCACGGTCAGCACCGGCGAGGCGGTCCGCCCGCGCCGCCGCAGCAGGGCCCGGACCCGGGCGACCAGCACCACGTACGAGAACGGCTTGGTCAGGTAGTCGTCGGCACCGGTGTCGAGGCCCTCGGCCTCGTCGTACTCGCCGTCCTTGGCGGTCAGCATCAGGATCGGCACGTCGTCCCCGGCTGCCCGCAGCGCCCCGCACACCCGGTAGCCGTTCATCCCCGGCAGCATGATGTCGAGGACGATCAGGTCGTACGAGCCCTCGCTCGCGCGGTGCAGACCTTCTCTCCCGTCGTGCACCACATCGACGGCGAACCCCTCGGCCGTCAGGCCCTTGGCCAGCGACAGCGCGAGCCGCCGCTCGTCCTCCACGATCAACAAACGCATGCGCCCAGCTTCCCAAAGCCCACCTGAAGAGAGCTTCAGGAGGCTTCAGCCCCGCTTCAGCATCACTTCGGCACGGTGGTCCACATCGCAACCGACTGCGATACCGAACCACAGCGGGAGGAACACATGAAGCGCAACATCGTCATCGCCACCGTCGCCGCGGCGACGCTGATCGGCGGCACCGTCACGGCGTTCGCCGTCCCGGGCAACGACGCGGCTGCGCAGACCCCGACGAGCGCCACGTCCACGAACGTCCGGGACACGGACGACCGGGACGCGGACGACCGGGACACCGACGACGTCCGCGAAGCCCGCGCCGCCACGACGGACGCGGCACAGGCCGTGGCCAAGGCGCTGCAGGCCCAGCCGGGCACCGTCGCCTCGGCGGAGCTGGACGACACCGCGCAGGGCGTCGTCTGGGACGTGGACGTCCTCGGCGCCGACGGCACCTGGCACGAGCTGAAGCTGGACGCCGGCAACGGCCGGGTGCTCGGCAACCACACCGAGCAGGAGGACGACAACGGCAACGCCGTGAAGAACGCGAAGACCGACGTCCGCGAAGCCATCGCGGCCGCCCAGAAGGCCGCCCCCGGCAAGGTCACCTCGGTCGAGTTCGACGACGGCGCCTGGGAGGTCGAACTCCGGAACAAGCAGGGCCAGGACCAGGACGTCCGCGTCGACCAGAACACCGCCAAGGCCACCGTCACGGTCGACCACGACGACGACTCGGACGACGACCAGGACTCGGACGACGACTGACGGCCCCCGCCAACCACCCACCGGATGGGGGAGCCCGGCGACCGCTCCCCCATCCGGTAACGGGAAACGGCCGGCACCACAGCCCGACGGCGGGCAGACCACACACCCGCCCGAGGGCCGGGGCCGTGCCACCCTCCCCACCCGAAGACCGGAACAGGCGGCCGAGGGGGGCAGCACCTCACCTCTGCCCCAGGGCCGGGAAAGTTGCCCACCGGCGGGAGGGGGCCGGGGTCGCAGGGGTGGGGGGTCCTGGAAGCTGCCGTGTATTTGTGGGCCGCCAGGCCCGTAAATATACGTTCCAGGACCCCCCACCCCGGAGTGCCCCGGCCCCCGTCACCACGCACCGCCCGAGCACACACCCCACCCGGCCCGCGCATCCCGCGCACCGCACACCGCGCACCGCACAACGCGCCCGCACAACCCGCCGCCCCCAACACCGGAGCCCCCGAGGACCACCTCGGGGGCTCCGCCACGTACCAGGGGCGCCGAACCGCGCCCGCCGAGTCAGCTCCCCGAGCCCCCAGAGCCCGAACCCGAGCCCGCTGAGCCCGAGCCCGCTGAGCCCGCCGCCCCCGGCGCCCCCTCCGTCAGCCCGGCCACCAACTCGTCCGCGGCCGCGTAAGGATCGAGCTCCCCCGCCACGATCCGCTCCGCGAGCGCCCCGAGCCGCCGGTCCCCGTGCAGGTCGTAGATGCGTTCCCGCAGCCGGGTGACGGCGATCGTCTCGACCTCGCCCGCCGCCCGCCGCGCCCGCCGCTCGGAGAGCACGCCGTGCTCCTCCATCCAGGCCCGGTGCTTCTCCAGCGCCTCGACGACCTCGTCGATGCCCTCGCCCCGCGCCGCGACGGTCTTCACGATCGGCGGACGCCAGTCCCCCGCGGCCCGTGCCTCGCCCAGCCCCAGCATGTGGTTGAGCTCGCGCGCGGTCGCGTCGGCCCCGTCCCGGTCGGCCTTGTTGACCACGTAGACGTCGCCGATCTCCAGGATTCCGGCCTTCGCCGCCTGGATCCCGTCCCCCATCCCGGGGGCCAGGAGGACCACGCTGGTGTCGGCCTGGGAGGCGATCTCGACCTCCGACTGCCCCACGCCCACGGTCTCCACCAGCACCACGTCGCAGCCCGCGGCATCGAGCACCCGGATCGCCTGCGGCGCGGCCCAGGCGAGTCCGCCGAGGTGGCCGCGGGTGGCCATGGACCGGATGTAGACCCCGGGGTCGGACGCGTGGTCGCTCATCCGCACCCGGTCGCCCAGCAGCGCACCGCCGGAGAACGGCGAAGACGGGTCGACGGCGAGCACCCCGACGCGCTTGCCGATCCGCCGGTACGCGGAGACGAGCGCCGAGGTGGAGGTGGACTTGCCGACTCCGGGGGAGCCGGTCAGCCCGACGACGTACGCCCCGCCCGTCAGCGGGGCGAGCGCCGCCATCACCTCGCGGAGCTGCGGCGACGCCCCCTCGACCAGCGAGATCAGCCGGGCCACGGCCCGGGGGCGCCCCTGGCGTGCCTGCTCGACCAGGGTGGGGACGTCAACCACTGTTCCGCTCCTCGCTCGCCCGGGCCGTCGCGCCGAGCGCCGGCCCCTGCCGTTCCGCCTCCCGGGCCGCAGCCCGAGCCCTGCCGGCCCGTGGCCCGAGCCCTGCCGGCCGGGGATCCGAACCGGACCGTTCCACGGCCCGGAAGGCCGTCCGGGCCGCGGCCCGGGCCCTATCGGCCCACGGCCCGGATCCATCCGTCCCGCCGACTACTTCGCGCCGTTCCGCGGCACCCGGATGATCAGGGCGTCGCCCTGACCGCCGCCGCCGCAGAGCGCCGCGGCACCCGTGCCGCCGCCCCGCCGCTTCAGCTCCAGCGCCAGGTGCAGCACGATCCGCGCACCGGACATGCCGATCGGGTGGCCCAGGGCAATCGCGCCACCGTTGACGTTCACCTTTTCGGAGGAGATTCCCAGGTCCTTCATTGACTGGACCGCCACCGCGGCAAACGCCTCGTTGATCTCGATCAGATCAAGATCCTCAACGGTCAGTCCGTCCTTGCCCAGGGCGTGTCCGATCGCATTCGACGGCTGCGACTGCAGGGAGTTGTCCGGACCGGCCACATTCCCGTGGGCGCCGATTTCGGCGATCCACTCCAGGCCCAGTTCCTCGGCCTTGGCCTTGCTCATCACCACAACGGCGGCCGCACCGTCGGAAATCTGCGAGGCGCTTCCCGCAGTGATCGTTCCGTCCTTGGCGAACGCGGGCCGCAGCTTTCCGAGCGATTCGGCGGTGGTCTCCGCCCGGATACCTTCGTCCTTGGCGAAGATCACCGGGTCGCCCTTGCGCTGCGGAATCTCCACCGGGGTGATCTCCGCCTCGAACAGGCCGTTCTTCTGCGCCGCGGCGGCCCGCTGGTGGGACTGGGCCGCGATCTCGTCCTGCTCCGGACGGTTGATGCCCAGCCGGGTGTTGTGCTTCTCGGTGGACTCGCCCATCGCGACGTTCTCGAAGGAGTCGGTCAGCCCGTCGTACGCCATGGCGTCGAGCATCTCCACCGCGCCGTACTTGTAGCCCTCACGGGACTTCGGCAGCAGGTGGGGGGCGTTGGTCATCGACTCCTGGCCGCCCGCGACCACGACGTCGAACTCGCCCGCGCGGATCAGCTGGTCGGCCAGCGCGATGGCGTCCAGACCGGACAGACAGACCTTGTTGACCGTCAGCGCGGGCACGCTCATCGGGATTCCGGCCTTGACCGCCGCCTGCCGGGCGGGGATCTGGCCGGCTCCGGCCTGGAGCACCTGGCCCATGATCACGTACTGGACCTGGTCGCCGCCGATGCCCGCCCGGTCCAGCGCGGCCTTGATGGCGAAGCCGCCGAGGTCGGCTCCGGAGAAGCTGCGCAGGGATCCGAGCAGACGCCCCATGGGCGTACGGGCGCCTGCGACGATCACAGAGGTGGTGCCGGTCGTACCAGTCATGGTGCGGCCCCTTCGGGGGAAGGAAGTTAACGAGGGTTTTCGTCAATGTACTGAGCGGTACGCGCCTGGTCACCGGTCAGCAGGTGTGATCGCGCGCACGTTGCGTAACCACATGAACGGGCGGTGCACTGGAGCCATGCTGACGCGAATCGACCACATCGGGATCGCCTGTTTCGACCTCGACAAGACTGTTGAGTTCTACCGTGCCACGTACGGCTTCGAGGTGTTCCACACCGAGGTCAACGAGGAACAGGGCGTGCGCGAGGCCATGCTGAAGATCAACGAGACCTCGGACGGCGGTGCCTCCTACCTCCAGCTCCTGGAACCGGTCCGGGAGGACTCCACGGTCGCCAAGTGGCTGGCCAAGAACGGCGAGGGCGTGCACCACATCGCCTTCGGCACCGCGGACGTGGACGCCGACGCCGCGGACATCCGCGGCAAGGGCGTCCGGGTGCTCTACGACGAGCCGCGCACCGGCTCCATGGGCTCCCGGATCACGTTCCTGCACCCCAAGGACTGCCACGGTGTCCTGACCGAACTGGTCACCGCCAACCCCGCCTCCGCCGACGACCACTGACCTCTTCGTCCCCCGGCCGGTAGAGTGGCCGCTCGGCCGGGGTTCGGGTTGGGGGCTGTGACCCATACCTCGCCGACGATCTGACACCATTCTCCGACAGGCACGTACTAGAGCAGCATCAGAGCACGTACCGCGAAGGACAGTGCAGATCGGAGAACGGGCCGGCTCCTGGAAAGGCAGGACGATCGCCGGTGTCGACGCGACCAGGGGACGGATGGGACCGCGCAGTGCGGGGCTACGACCGCTACGAGGCTGACGACCACCTCTCGAAGTTCGAGGCCGAGATGGAGCGGCTGAAGACCGAGCGGGAGAAGGCCGTCCAGCACGCCGACGACCTCGGCTACCAGGTCGAGGTGTTGCGCGCCAAGCTGCACGAGGCGCGCCGCAACCTCGCGACCCGTCCTGCCTACGACACCGGGGACATCGGTTATCAGGCGGAGCAGATGCTCCGTAATGCCCAGATCCAGGCGGACCAGCTGCGGGCGGACGCCGAGCGCGAGCTGCGCGAGGCCCGGGCCCAGACCCAGCACCTGCTGCAGGACCAGGCCGAGCGGCAGGCCCGGCTGGAGGCCGAGCTGCACGCCGAGGCGGTGGCCCGGCGGCAGCGGCTGGACGAGGAGCTGGCCGAGCGCCGGCAGACCGTCGAGTCGCACGTCAACGAGAACGTCGCCTGGGCCGAGCAGCTGCGGGCCCGGACCGAGGCCCAGGCCCGCCGGCTCATGGAGGAGTCCCGGGCCGAGTCCGAGCAGGCGCTGGCCGCCGCCCGGGCCGAGGCCCACCGCCTGGCCGAGCAGGCCCGGGAGCGGCTGGTCTCGGAGTCCGAGGCGGCCCGCAGCGAGGCGGAGAGCATTCTGCGCCGTGCGCGGACCGACGCCGAACGGCTGCTCAACGCCGCGTCGACGCAGGCCCAGGAGGCCACCGACCACGCGGAGCAGCTGCGCACCTCCACCACCACCGAGTCGGACGAGGCGCGCCGCCAGGCGACCGAGCTGACCCGGACCGCCGAGCAGCGGATGAAGGAGGCCGAGGAGGCGCTGCGCGAGGCGCGGGCCGAGGCCGACCGGGTCCGCGAGGAGGCGTCCGCCGCCGCGGCGAAGCGGCTCAGCACCGCCGAGTCGGAGAACGAGCAGCGCACCCGGACCGCCAAGGCGCAGATCGCCCGGCTGGTGGGCGAGGCCACCAAGGAGGCCGAGGCGCTCAAGGCCGAGGCCGAGCAACTGCGCACCGACGCACAGGCGGACGCCGAGCGGGTCCTCGCCGAGGCCCAGGAGACCGCCCGCACCAGCGCCGCCGAGGACTCCGCGGCACAGCTCGCCAAGGCGGCCCGCAGCGCGGAGGAGGTGCTGACCAAGGCGTCGGAGGACGCCAAGGACACCACCCGGGCCGCGACCGAGGAGGCCGACCGGATCCGCCGCGAGGCGGAGGCCGAGGCCGACCGGCTGCGCGCCGAGGCGCACGACAGCGCGGAGCAGCTCAAGGGCGCGGCGAAGGACGACACCAAGGAGTACCGCGCCAAGGCCGTCGAACTGCAGGAGGAGGCCCGCCGGCTGCGCGGCGAGGCCGAGCAGCTCCGGTCGGAGGCGGTCGCCGAGGGCGAGCGGATCCGCAGCGAGGCCCGGCGCGAGGCGGTCCAGCAGATCGAGGAGGCGGCCAGCACCGCCGAGGGGCTGCTCGCCAAGTCCAAGGAGGACGCCGAGCAGCTCCGGACCAGCGCCGGCAGCGAGAGCGAGCGGGTGCGCACCGAGGCGATCGAGCGCGCCACGACGCTGCGCCGGCAGGCCGAGGACGCCCTGGAGCGGGCCCGTGCCGAGGCCGAGGAGCTGCGCTCGGAGGCCGCGGCGCAGACCCTGAAGACCTCGGAGGAGGCGGCCGAGGAGGCGCGGCAGCTGCGCGAGGAGGCCGAGCAGGCCGCCCGCGACCGGCGGGCCGAGGCCGAGGAGGAGCTGACCCGGCTGCACACCGCGGCCGAGGAGCGGGTCACCGAGGCCGAGGAGGCGCTGCGGGAGGCCCGTACCGAGGCCGAGCGGCTGCGGAAGGAGGCCGCCGAGGAGACCGAGCGGCTGCGCACCGAGGCCGCCGAGCGGCAGCGGACGCTCCAGCAGCAGGCCGAGACCGAGGCGGAGCGGCTGCGCACCGAGGCCGCCGCGGACGCCTCCAATTCCCGTGCCGAGGGCGAGGCGCTGGCCGTCCGGCTGCGCAGCGAGGCCGCGGCCGAGGCCGAGGAGCTGCGGGCGCAGGCCCTGGAGACCGCGGACCGGATGCGGGCGGAGGCCGCCGCGGCGGCCGAACGCACCGGCGCCGAGGCCGCGGAGGCGCTGGCCGCCGCCCAGGAGGAGGCGTCCCGCCGCCGGCGCGAGGCCGAGACGATGCTGGGCGACGCCCGCGAGGAGGCGCACCAGGAGCGGTCGGCGGCGCGCGAGCAGAGCGAGGAGCTGCTGGCGACGGCCCGTCACCGGGTCGAGGAGGCGCAGGCCGAGGCGCAGCGTCTGGTCGAGGAGGCGGAGCGGCGGTCCGCGGAGCTGGTGTCCGCGGCCGAGCAGACCGCGCAGCAGGTGCGGGACTCCGTCGCGGGGCTGCACGAGCAGGCCGAGGAGGAGATCGCCGGGCTGCGGTCGGCGGCCGAGCACGCGGCGGAGCGCACCCGCACGGAGGCGCAGGAGGAGGCCGACCGGGTCCGTTCCGACGCCTACGCGGAGCGGGAGCGGGCGTCCGAGGACGCGCAGCGGACCCGGCGCGAGGCGCAGGGCGAGGCGGAGGCCGCCAAGTCGCTGGCGGAGCGGACGGTTTCGGAGGCGATCGAGGAGTCCGACCGGCTGCGGTCGGCGGCCCGCGAGGAGGCCAACCAGAAGCGCTCCGAGGCCGCCGAGCAGGCGGACCGGCTCGTCACGGAGGCCACGGCCGAGGCCGAGCGCACGGTCGGCGAGGCGACCGAGGAGGCCCAGCGGCTGCGCACCGAGGCCGCCCAGGGGCTGGAGTCGGCCCAGCAGGAGGCCACGCGCACGCTGGACGAGGCCCGTGCGGAGGCGGACCGGCGCCGCGGCGAGGCCGCGGAGCAGGCCGACCGTCTGATGACGGAGGCCGCGAACGAGGCGGAGAACCTGCGCAACGAGGCGGCCGCCACGGTCGGTTCGGCGCAGGAGCACGCGCAGGTCACCCGGGCGGAGGCCGACCGGATCAAGGCCGACGCCGAGGCGGCGGCCGAGCGGATGCGCCAGGAGGCCCAGGAGGAGTCGGACCGGCTGCTGGACGAGGCCCGGCAGGCGGCGGGCAAGCGCCGCGGCGAGGCCGCCGAGCAGGCGGACCAGCTCATGGCCAAGGCCCAGGAGGAGGCGGTGCGCACCGCCGCTGCCGCCGAGGAGCAGGCCGACACGATGGTGGGCGCCGCCCGCACGGAGGCGGACCGGCTCGTCGCGGAGGCGACGAACGAGGCCAACTCCCGGGTGGAGAAGTCCCGTACGGACGCCGACACCCTGCTCGGCGAGGCCCGCCGGGACGCCACCGCGATCCGGGAGCGCGCCGAGGAGCTGCGGACCCGGGTCGAGGCCGAGATGGAGGAGCTGCACGAGCGGGCCCGCCGGGAGTCGGCGGAGGCCCTGAAGTCCGCGGGCGAGCGGGTGGACAAGCTCGTGAAGGCGGCGGACGACCAGCTGGCGGAGGCCCAGGAGAAGGCCAAGTCGATGGTCTCGGACGCGACGAGCGAGGCGAGCAAGGTCCGGATCGCCGCGGTGAAGAAGGCCGAGGGGCTGCTCAAGGAGGCCGAGCAGAAGAAGGCGGCGATCCTCCGGGAGGCGGACCAGCTGCGCACCGAGGCCTCGGAGGAGGCCGAGCGGATGCTCGACGAGGGGAAACGCGAGCTCGAAAAGCTGGTGCGGCGCCGTGAGGACATCAATGCGGAGATCTCCCGTGTCCAGGACGTGCTGGAGGCGTTGGAATCATTTGAGACACCGGGCGGCACCAAGGAGAACGGCGTCAAGGCGGCTGCCGGAGCGGGCGCTTCGCGTTCGGGTGGCAAGCAGTCCGAGGGGTGAGCCACCCGAAAGAGGGGTCATTCTCCAGATCAAACCTGCGTTGACTCGATGACACGCCGCTTGCGCCCCTAGGATTCCACCTATCACCTCACCGGTCTCTTTCGACAGGAACCTCATGAGCGACACTTCCTCCCCCTTCGGCTTCGAGCTCGTGCGGCGTGGATACGACCGCGGGCAGGTGGACGACCGCATCACGAAGCTCGTCGCCGACCGTGACAGTGCACTCTCCCGTATCACCTCTCTGGAAAAGCGCATCGAGGAGTTGCATCTCGAGACGCAGAATGCCCAGGCCCAGGTCAACGACGCGGAACCGTCGTACGCCGGTCTCGGCGCCCGGGTGGAGAAGATCCTCCGGCTCGCCGAGGAAGAGGCGAAGGACCTGCGCGAGGAGGCCCGTCGGGCCGCCGAGCAGCACCGGGAGCTGGCGGAGTCCTCCGCGCAGCAGGTGCGCAACGACGCCGAGACGTTCGCGGCCGAGCGGAAGGCGAAGGCCGAGGACGACGGCGCCCGGATCGTCGAGAAGGCGAAGGGCGAGGCGGCGTCCCTGCGGGCCGAGGCGCAGAAGGACGCGCAGTCCAAGCGCGAGGAGGCGGACACCCTCTTCGAGGAGACCCGGGCCAAGGCCGCTCAGGCGGCGGCCGACTTCGAGACCAACCTCGCCAAGCGCCGCGAGCAGTCCGAGCGCGACCTGGCGTCCCGTCAGGCCAAGGCGGAGAAGCGTCTCGCCGAGATCGAGCACCGGGCCGAGCAGCTGCGCCTGGAGGCGGAGAAGCTGCGGACGGACGCGGAGCGCCGGGCCCGCCAGACGGTCGAGACCGCGCAGCGCCAGGCCGAGGACATCGTGGCGGACGCCAACGCGAAGGCCGACCGGGTCCGCAGCGAGTCGGAGCGGGAGCTGGCGGCGCTCACCAACCGCCGCGACAGCATCAACGCGCAGCTGACCAACGTCCGCGAGATGCTGGCGACGCTGACCGGTGCGGCGGTCGCCGCGGCCGGCAGCCCCGACGAGGAGACCGTCACGCACGGGGTCCCCGCCCAGCAGACCCGCTGAAGCCCTGCGCCGGGCCCCCGGTCCGGCGAGGTCCGTGTGCGGCGCCCTCCGCCCCTCTCCGGTGGCGGAGGGCGCCGTGCTGTGCCTAGCGTGTGGAAATGATCGAGCTCGAAGGGCTGACGAAACGGTACGGCGACACGCTGGCCGTCGACCGGCTGACCGTCACGGTGCGGCCGGGGGTCGTCACCGGCTTTCTGGGGCCGAACGGCTCCGGCAAGTCGACCACCATGCGGATGGTGCTCGGTCTGGATCACCCCACCGCCGGCGACGTCCGGATCGACGGCCGGCGCTATGCGGAGCTGCGTGACCCGCTGACGGACATCGGCGCCCTGCTCGACGCGGGGGCGGTGCACGGCGGCCGCAGCGCGTACCACCATCTGCTGGCACTGGCGCAGAGCAACGGGATTCCGCCCCGCCGGGTCGACGAGGTGCTCGACACCGTGGGTCTGGCGTCGGTGGCCCGGAAGCGCGCCAAGGGCTTCTCGCTCGGGATGGGCCAGCGGCTGGGCATCGCGGGGGCGCTGCTCGGGGACCCGCGGATCCTGATGTTCGACGAGCCGGTCAACGGGCTCGACCCCGAAGGCATCCACTGGATCCGGAATGTGATGAAGCGGCTGGCGGCGGAGGGCCGGACGGTCTTCGTCTCCAGCCATCTGATGAGCGAGATGGCCCTCACCGCCGACCATCTGGTCGTCATCGGCCAGGGCCGGCTGCTCGCCGACACCTCCATGGCGGACTTCATCACCGAGCACTCCCGCTCGTTCGTCCGGCTGCGGAGCCCCGAACCGGAACGGCTGCGGGACGTGCTCCACACGGCCGGGCTGACCCCGGCGGCCGGGGTGGACGGGGCGCTGGAGGTGGACGGCACGGACGCCGCCGCGGTGGGCGAGCTGGCGGCCCGCAACGGGCTGGTGCTGCACGAGCTGAGTCCGCAGCACGCCTCCCTGGAGGAGGCGTTCATGCGGCTGACCGCGGGGTCGGTGGAGTACCACGCGCACGGCGACGGCGAGGTGACGGGCCCGGCGGCCGGGACCGGGGAGGCCGGGCCGCGGGTGCCCGTCGGGCAGCGGGCCGCGTGGGGCGCCGACTGGCGCGGGGCGGGCCGTGACGGACGGAAGAGAGGCTGAGCGATGGCGGTGTCGCAGGTGCTCCGGTCGGAGTGGACCAAGCTCCGGTCGGTACGGTCCACGGTGTGGACGCTGAGCCTGGCCTTCGTGGTGACGCTGGCCCTGGGCGCGCTGATCAGCATCGTGGCGAACGCGAGCTTCGGTGATCTGTCGGCGGAGGAACAGCTCACCTTCGACCCGACGTTCCTCAGCTTCGCGGGCATGGGCATCGGCCAGCTCGCGATGATCGTCTTCGGGGTGCTGGTGGTCTCCGCCGAGTACAGCAGCGGCATGATCCGCACCTCGCTGGCCGCCGTGCCCCGGCGCGGCACCTTTCTGCTCTCCAAGGTCGCCGTGGCCTCGGCCCTCGCGCTCGCCGTGGGCATGGTGACCAGCTTCGGCGCCTTCGCCCTCGGCCAGACCCTGTTGGGCGAGCACCGGGCCGCGCTCGGCGACCCCGGGGTGCTGCGGGCGGTGTTCGGCGGCGGGCTCTACATGGGGCTCATCGCGATGTTCTCGATGGGGATCGCGGCCGTGCTGCGCAGCCCGCTGCTCTCGCTCGGCATCCTGATGCCGTTCTTCTTCCTGGTCTCGAACATCCTGGGCAATGTGGACGCCACCCGCGAGATCGGCCAGTACCTCCCGGACCAGGCCGGGAACGCCGTCATGCAGGTGGTTCCCCCGCTGGACGACAGTCCGCCGTACGGACCGTGGGGCGGGCTGGCCATCATGGTCGCCTGGGTCGCGGCGGCGCTGGTCGGCGGCTGTCTGGTGATCCGCAGCCGCGACGCCTGAGACGCGTCCGCGCGGCCGGGGCGCCTCCGTTGCCCCGGACCCCGCGCGGGGAGAGGGGCACCGCGTGGCGGACCGGCGTCTGGCGGCCCTGGGGTTCGCCGAGGTCCCGGCCGAGCGGCCGCTGAGCTACCCCGGCCGGCCGGTCACCGGGCCGTACCTGCTCACCGGGGCGGAGTTGCTGCCGCTCGCCGTCCGGCGGCGGCGCCCGGGCGCCTGGCCGGTGACGGGCACCGGCGGCCCGGGGCGCCCGCTCGACGACGTGCTGGCCGCGCTGGGCCGGCCCGGCACCGGCCGGCGGCATCCGGTGATCGCGGTCGGCTCCAACGCCTCCCCCGCGCAGCTCGTCCACAAGCTCACCGGCCGCGGGGTGTCCGCGGTCGTGCCGCTGGTGCCGGTCCGGGTGACGGGGGTCGCCGTGGGCTGCTCCGGGCACGTCAGCCGCCCCGGCTACGTGGCCCGGGCCCCGTACCCGTCCGGGACGGCGGTCGCCGCGGACGCCGCGGCCGTCGCCGTGCTGAGCTGGCTGGACCCGGAGCAGCTGGCCGCGGTGGACGCGTCGGAGGCCGCGAACTACCGGCGGGTGACGCTGCCCGGCGACCGCTTCGCGATGACCCTGCCGTCGGGGGAACGGCCGGCCGCCGCCGGACTGTACGTCAGCCGGCACGGTGTGCTCGCCGGCCCGGACGGGGGGCCGCGCCCCGGCACGGAGGACCAGGCCGCGCTGCTCACCGCGCTGCTCGCCGCCTCGCCCCGGCTGACGGCGCTGCTGGGGCCCGATGCGCTCAGCTGGGTGCGCCGGGCGGGCGCCGATCCGGAGCTGCGCCGGCGGGCCACCCGGCTCTTCGCCGAGGAGGGCCTGCTGCTGCCGCCGGCCGACTTCGGCCCGTACCCGGCCCGGAGCGCCGGGCTGCCGCTCCACGACGACCTGCCGCTCTACGACGATCTGCCGCCGCTCGACGAGCCGCTGCCCGGCTGATCACCAGGGGTTTCCGCGCGGCGGAGGAACGTTCGGACCCCACCGCGGACCGTGGGCGGGCGGCCTCGGTCCGGGCCCGTCCGGCGCTCCGCGCGATTGGACGGGAACCGTCAAGCTGTCGTTATCCTCCTAACTCTTACGGGGGCTCTCTGCAGACGTTCGTGTCCCCGACCCATCCGGCGAGGGGCGGATAATGATCGAGGCAGTCGGCCTGACGAAGCGCTACGGCGCCAAGACGGCCGTGTACAACCTGTCGTTCCAGGTACGGCCGGGGACGGTGACCGGCTTCCTGGGGCCGAACGGATCCGGCAAGTCCACCACCATGCGCATGATCCTGGGGCTGGACCGGCCGACGAGCGGCCAGGTGACGATCGGCGGGCATCCCTACCGCAAGCTGCCGAACGCCCCGCGCCAGGTGGGCGCGCTGCTCGACGCCAAGGCCGTGCACGGCGGCCGCAGCGCCCGCAGCCATCTGCTGTGCCTGGCGCAGCTGTCGGGCATCCCGGCCTCCCGGGTGGACGAGGTGCTGGGCCTGGTCGGCCTGCACGAGGTGGCGAAGAAGCGGTCCAAGGGGTTCTCCCTGGGCATGGGCCAGCGGCTCGGCATCGCCGCGGCGCTGCTCGGCGACCCGCAGGTGCTGCTCTTCGACGAGCCGGTCAACGGCCTCGACCCGGAGGGCATCCTCTGGGTGCGCAACCTGATGAAGAAGCTGGCGGCCGAGGGCCGGACGGTCTTCGTCTCCAGCCACCTGATGAGCGAGATGGCCCTCACCGCCGAGCACCTGATCGTGATCGGGCGCGGCCAGCTGCTCGCCGACATGAGCGTGAAGGACTTCATCTCGGCCAACTCGGCCGACTTCGCCCGGGTCCGCACCCCCGAGGGCGACCAGGCGCAGCGGGAGAAGCTGACGGCGGCGCTCGGCGAGGCGGGCGGCCAGATCCAGCCGGAGCCGGACGGCGCGCTGCGGGTGAGCGGGATTCCGCTGCCGCGGATCAGCGACCTGGCCCACGAGGCGGACGTCCGGCTGTGGGAGCTGTCGCCGCACCAGGCGTCGCTGGAGGAGGCGTACATGCAGATGACGCAGGGCGCCGTGGACTACCGCTCCACCCTCGACCAGCCGGCCGGAGTCCCGGGGCAGCCCGGAGTGCCGGGTCAGGCCGGAATACCGGGTCAGGCCGGCCCCGGGTACGCCCCGCCGGGACAGCCCGCGCCGGGCTACGCGCCCCCGGGACAGCCGGGACCGGGCGGTCCGGTGCCGGCCGGCGGCTACGCCCCGCCGCCCGGCGGCTTCGCGCCGCCGCAGCCGGGCCCGTACGGCGCCGCCCCCGGACAGCCGAACCCGTACGCGCAGCCGCAGCCGGCCGCGCAGCCCGCCCCCACCGCTCCCCCGGCGGCGCCGCAGGCGCCGGCCGGCGCCCCCGACATGACGAAGCGTGACAGCGAGGACGGCCGATGAGCACCCCGTACCAGCAGCAGGGCACGGCGCCGGCGGACGGACCGGGCGGACCGGTGCCGCCCCCGGGGTGGCAGGGCCACGCTCCCGCCCCGCACCAGGGGCCCGCCGGTCAGCCGCCGGCTCCGCAGTTCGCCGCCGGGGCGCCCGGGGGCTACGCCTCGCCGATTCCGGTGCGCGGCACCCACTTCTTCCATGCACTGGCCTCGGAGTGGACCAAGATCCGGACCGTGCGATCCACCATGTGGACGCTCGGCATCATGTTCCTGATCGTGGTGGGCGTCGGAGCGCTGACCGCGGCCGGGCTCGGCTCCTCGGAACAGGCCCAGACCCCGCTCCTCGCGGGCGGCTTCTTCGGTCTGATGCTCGGCCAGATCTGCATCATCACCCTCGGCGTGCTGGTGGTGACCTCCGAGTTCGGCACCGGCATGATCCGTACGACCATGACCGCCTGCCCCTCGCGCGGCCGGGTGCTGGCGGCCAAGGCGACGGTCTTCTTCCTGCTCTCCTTCGTCATGACGACGGTGGCCACCGGGCTGACCGCGCTCATCCAGTCGTCCATGCTCGGCGGCCGGGAGCCGTCCGAGTTCGCCGCCCTCCCCAAGGGGTCGGTGGTGGACGGCGTGGTGATCGCCACCAGCGGCGAGTGGCTGGGCGCCACCGTCGGAGCAGGGCTCTACGTGGCGCTGCTCGGCCTGCTGTCGCTCGCCGTCGGCTCGCTGCTGCGGCACTCGGCCGGCGCCATCACCACGATGCTCGGCGTCGTGCTGCTGCCGCTGCTGCTCGCCCTGTTCATGGCCACCGAGAGCCTGCAGACCGTGCGG
Source organism: Streptomyces sp. NPDC001922 (assembly GCF_042891165.1). NCBI lineage: Bacteria > Bacillati > Actinomycetota > Actinomycetes > Kitasatosporales > Streptomycetaceae > Streptomyces > Streptomyces sp. NPDC001922. The sequence goes on from NZ_JBIASV010000006.1 coordinate 361,685, forward strand.
GAGAAGCTGATCGAGTACTCCCCGCTGAACGGTCTCGCCTCGCTCTACCGCATGCCGATGGGCGGCGGAGGCGACGGCACCGGCTGGGACCTGCTCTGGATCCTCGCGGGCGTCACGGCGGCCGCGCTGGCCGGCGCGTTCGCGATGCTGCACCAGCGCGACGTCTGATCCGGTCGGGCGGCTGAGCCCCGGGCCACCGGGGACGTCGTTCAGTACCGCGGAGCCTGACGGGACCGCTGCACCCGCGTGGTGCGGCGGTCCCGTGCGTTCCAGCACGCCCGGTGCCAGTGCCGCCGGTCGTCGACCGGCCGGGCCTGGGCCCAGGCCACCACATGCGGAACACCCAGCGGGATCTCCTGGTCGCACCCCGGGCAGCGGTAGTGCTTGGCCGCCGCCGCGCCGCCCACCGGGCGCACCACCCAGTCCTCGCCCTGCCAGCTCTCCGTGCTGCCCCAGCCCGCGAGGCCGGGGAGCGGGCGCTGGGGGCCGGAGCGGTCCCCGTCGGTGTGCGGAGTGGGGCGGTCACCGCCGCGGGGGCGGTTTCGACGCGGAGACACGGGGCACCTCGCGAGCATTCCGGGGTCTGCTGAGCCGTGCCCCAGCGTACGCGGCGGACCGGGGACGGCAGGCACCCCGGAGACCGCCCCGTGATCACCCCGATAATCCGCAAAACTTCTTTCCGGGCCGTGCCTTTGGCACGTGTCAGCCGTTAATGCCACCAGGGGGGAGAGCCGCGTCGGCCGCAAGGAGGCAGAAGGCGATGCGCGTAGGAACGTTTGCACTGGCCGCCCAGTTCCCGGGCCAGGGGCAGGGGGAGGCACTGCACCGCGCGGTGCGGACGGCCGAGGCCGCCGAGGAGGCGGGGCTCGACGCGGTCTGGCTCGCCGAGCACCACTTCGTGCCGTACGGCGTCTGCCCGTCGGCGGTCACGCTGGCCGCGCTGCTGCTCGGCCGGACCCGGCGGATCGGGGTCGGCACCGCGGTCAGCGTGCTGCCCACCAGCCATCCGGTGACCCTGGGCGAGCAGGCGGCCCTGCTGCATCTGACGTCCGGCGGCCGGTTCACCCTGGGCGTGGGCCGGGGCGGGCCCTGGATCGATCTGGAGGTGTTCGGCTCCGGCCTGCCGGCGTACGAGACGGGGTTCCCGGAATCCCTCGATCTGCTGCTGCGCTGGCTGCGGGAGCCGCGCGTCGGGGCGGACGGCGAGCGGTACTCCTTCCGCGAAGTGCCCGTCGTACCGCGGGCGGACGAACTGCTGGAAGCCCCCGAGGGCCCGCCGGTGGTGGTCGCCTGCACCTCCCCCGCGAGCGTCCGGCTGGCCGCCGAGCGCGGGCTGCCGATGCTGCTGGGCATGCACTGCGGTGACGAGGAGAAGGCCGAGGCGGTCGCGCTCTGGCGCCGGACGGCGCTGGCGGCCGGGCGTTCCCCCGAGGAGGTGGCGGCCGCCGGGCATGTGTCGGCGGGCGTGCTGCAGATCGCGGACTCCCGGGCGCAGGCGTCCGAGGCGCTGGCCAAGGCGATGCCCGGCTGGCTGCAGCAGGGGCTGGGCGCCCATGTCACGGTCGACGGCCGGGCGCGCCGGATGCGCGATCCGCACGCCTACACCGAGCTGCTGTGCGGGCTCCACCCGGTGGGGCCCCCGAGGCTCTGCGCCGACCGCCTGGCGGCCACGGCGGAGAGCACCGGGGTCAGCCGGTTCGCCCTGATGGTCGAGGGCACGGGTGACCTCGCCGCGACCGAGGAGAATGTGCGCCGGCTGGGCGGTGAGGTGCTGCCGATGCTGCGCTGAGGCAGCGGCGGCCCGCCGGTCCGTGCATCGCGCAGGCGCCGGCAGCCGGGTGCTGCCGTCCCTGCCCGATGCACCTCCCCGGTACGCGGAGCGGTGCCGCCGTCAGCAGTCCCGGAGGGTGGGCGACTGGTTGAGGAGCTGCCCGCGTACGGAGGTGAACCGGGCCAGTCGCTCGTCCGCCGACGGGTCGACCGGGAAGACCGCCACACGGTGACAGTTCTGGAACGCCAGCCGCACACCGAAGTGCCGCTGCAGCGCGCCGCGTATCGCATCGCTCGCCAGCGCCCGGAGGAGCTGGCCGCGCGCCTGCTCGTCCGGCGGGGGCACCTGGTTGTCGGCGAACTCGCCGCCGTCCACCTTGAGCTGGGCCACCAGAGAGCTGATCAGCTCCCAGGCGTAAGGCAGGGAGGTCCGGACGCAGTCGACGAATTCCGCTTCGTCGACCTCGCCTCGCTCGGCCTTCTCGAGCAGGGCCGGTGAGACGTCGAGCGACATGGGGTTCTCCTCTCGCGACCCCGGGTCCCGGGGTCTTACGGGCAGGGACGGGAGTTCGCGACGCAGCGTGCCCATTCGGCGACTTCCCGCGTCAAAGGTATGTCCAGCACCGCCCCGGCACCAGGAGAATGGGCACACAACCGGCCATCACCGAAGGGGTCCATCCAGGGCGAATCGCGTGGACCCGGCCCGGTCGAGTAGCGTGGCCGACCATGCGTCTCGTCATTGCCCGCTGCTCCGTCGACTACGCGGGCCGGCTCACCGCCCACCTCCCCTCGGCACCCCGGCTGATCCTTGTGAAGGCCGATGGAAGTGTGTCGATCCACGCGGACGACCGGGCCTACAAACCCCTCAACTGGATGTCCCCGCCGTGCACCCTCAAAGAGGGCGACGACCAGGTGTGGACCGTGGTGAACAAGGCGGGCGAGAAGCTCATCATCACCATGGAGGAGGTGCTGCACGACTCCTCGCACGAACTGGGCGTCGACCCCGGTCTGATCAAGGACGGCGTGGAGGCGCACCTCCAGGAACTGCTCGCGGACCGGATCGAAACCCTCGGTGAGGGCTATTCGCTGATTCGGCGTGAATACCCCACAGCGATCGGGCCGGTCGACATTCTGTGCCGGGACGCGGACGGCACCACGGTGGCCGTGGAGATCAAACGGCGGGGTGAGATCGACGGGGTGGAGCAGCTCACCCGCTATCTCGAACTCCTCAACCGCGACCCGCATCTGGCCCCGGTGAAGGGTGTCTTCGCCGCCCAGGAGATCAAGCCGCAGGCGCGGGTGCTGGCCGCCGACCGCGGCATCGGCTGTGTGGTGCTCGACTACGACGGGATGCGCGGCATCGAGGACGACAAGCTCCGGCTCTTCTGAGCCGTCGGCCCGGCCGGAGCCCCCGAGCGGCCGGGCCCTCCCGGCGGGACGGCCCGCCGTTTCACGCATACCGCCGGTGCCCCGGGCCCTCGCCCGCGGCACCGTTGCGCGACAGGCCCCCGCGCGGCCCCGGTCAGGCGACCGGGGCCGTTTCCGTGCCTCCGCTCGCCGTTTCCGTGGCTCCGCCCGCCGTCTGCACCGCCGCGCCGGACGGCGCCGGGGCGCTGCCGGTCACCGACTGCGTGCCGTCGGGGGTGCCCGAGGGGGAGCCGCCGGCGGTGTTCGACGTGGTGCCGCTCGGCGGGGCCGACGGGGTCCCCGACGGCGCCGGGGAGGACGGCGGACGCGAGGTGGACGGGGAGGACGGCGGCCGGGACGAGGACGGCGGCCGGCTGGAGGAGGGCGGCCTCGTCGGCTCGTCCGGATCCTCGCTCGACGCCGACGGGCTGGGCGAACCGCTCGTCGACGGCGTGCCGCTCGGAGTCCCGCCGGTGCTCGGCGAGCCGCCCGTCGTGGCCGGGGCGGCGTCCTCCACCGGAGTGCGGGGACGGCTCGTGGACCCCTGGGTGGGCGGCTCGTCGGCGATCAGCCCGTTGCGGCCGTCGTCGGTGTCGGCGGACTGTTCGGTCCGCACCCGGTCCGGCTGCCGGTCGTCGCCGCCGGAGGCGAAGCCCAGGGTCACCACGGTGCCGAGCACGGCCGCGAGCAGCGCGCCCGCACCGGCCGCGACGACATTGCGCCGCGCGCCGCTGAGGACCGTGTGCCGCCAGCCGCTCCGCTTCCCGGTCCCCGGCTTCCCGGCGGGGCCCGGCTTCCCGGGTCCGGCCGCCGCGGAAGCAACCGCGCTCCCGGCGACCTCGGCCTTCCCGGCGGCGGAACCGCCGGAGAGCCGGGCCGGGACGGTGCGGGCCGGCTCCTCCGGCGACTTCCGGGCGAGCGCCGCGGTCACCCGCGCCGTCCGCGAGACCGGTGTCTCCACGCTCTCCTCGGCCGCTGCCGGGCTGCCCGTGCCGGGCACGAACCCGGCGGCCTGGTCGGCGACGAGGGCCAGCGCCCGGCGCCCGGCCACCGCGCCGCGGCGGTCGGCCAGGGCGCCGCGCAGCGCGATGGACGCCTCCAGCTCGGCGCGCGCCCGGTCCAGCCGGCCGGTGCACAGCGCGAGCACCCCCAACTCGTGGTGGAAGTACGCCTCTTCGGCGACCTCGCCGGAGAGCCGGGCGGCCTCCTGGCCGTGCCGCAGGGTGCGCTCCCAGGCGCCCCAGTGTCCGGAAGCGGCGAACGCGGGGGCCGCGGTACGGGCCAGCAGCACGGCCGCGCTGGGGTGCCCGGCCTCCTCGCTGCCGACGAGGACGGCCATCGCGGCGAGGATCGCGTCCGCCTCGGCCGCCACCCGCTCCGGCGTGACGGAGGGGTGCCCGGTCCACCAGGCGTAGTGCTGGGCGGCGCTGTGGGCGTGCCCGGCCGCGTCCTCGGCGTAGCCGGCGTCCGCCAGCCGGTCCGCGACGCCGGCGGCGAGGCGGTAGTGGGCCCCCACCGGGGTGAGCAGTCCGGAGGCCAGCAGTTCACCGACGGCGGCGTCGGCCCGGGTGTCGCCGACGAGGGCGGGGAGATGGGCCTGGTGGGGGCATTCGCCGGCGAGGGCGACCGCGAAGCGCAGGGTGTCGCGGGCCGCCTCGCTCAGCCGGGAGGCGAGCAGCGCGGCGGGCGCCGCGGCCTCGGGCAGGGTCGGCAGCGGGGTGTCCCGCGCGGCGCCGGACGGCTCCTCGGCCGCGTCCGCCGTCCCCTCGCCGGTATCGCGCTCGTCGCCCTCATCGGCAAGCGGCCCGTCGAGCTCCGCGCGCCGGGCGTCGTGCTGCCGGAGCAGCGCACCGGCCTGGACGAAGCGCAGCGGCAGCCCCTCGGACTCGAACCAGAGGTCCGCCGCCCAGGCGGCCTCGTCCTCGGAGAGCGGTCGCTGCGCGGCCCGCTCCAGCAGCTCCAGGCAGGCCGCGCGGCTGAGTCCGCCGAGGAACACCTCCTCGAGGTGCGAGTCCGTGGCGGGCGCCGCCACATCGGGCGTGGCGGCGAGGAGGAACGCGCACTCGGGCGTGGCGGCGAGCAGTTCGTCCAGGCCGCCGCCGCCGAATTCGAGGTCGTCGAGGACGACGACGGCGCCGATCCCCTGCACCGTCGCCAGCAGTTCGTCCCGTCCGGGCCGGTACCGGGGGGCGTGGTGGACGGTCGCGCAGAGCTCGTGGAGCAGTTCGGTGGGGGTCCTGCGGTAGCCGGAGAGCCGGACCACCCCGTCGGGGGCGAGGTCGGCGCAGTCGGCGGCGACGGCGTCGAGGAGGGCGCTGCGGCCGGAGCCCGACGGGCCGGTGACGCGTACCGACCGCCCGCGGGAGAGCAGCCGCACCAGCCGTTCGCGCTCCTCGTCCCGCTCCAGCAGCGGCAGCGCGGGCGCGGCCGGGCCGGGCGGAACCGGCGGCATGGCGGCCCGGCGCAGCGCGTCGCGGTCCTCGCCGCTGGTGCGCCCGGGGCGGCCGGAGCCGTCGCCCGGGGTGTCCTCGGTGCGGTAGCCGGGCGGGCGGCGCTCGATCTCGCTGCCGTCGACCGGATTGACCGTCACCAGGTACGCGTCCGCCTCGAGCTGGACGGTGCGGACGGTGCCGGTGCCCTTGCCGCCGTCCCGCTCACCGGGCGCGAAGGCGGGCGCCACCGCCTCGCGCGGCGACCGGGGCGAAGCGCCGCCGGGCCGGGCGGCGTCAGGACGCTCACGGCCCTGGATGTCGCGGCCCTGGGTCTCGCCGCCCTGGTTCCCGCCGCCCTCGATGTCGTGGCCCCGGAGCTCGTGGCGTCGGAGCTCGCTGTCCTGGCCGTGCTCCTCCGGCTCCCGGTCGTTCGGGTCCATCGCTCAAAGCCCCCCAGATCCGGGTCGCGTGCCGTTGTGCTCCCGGCCATTCCGCACGCACGCCGCCCGCTTCCGGTCCGGTGGTCCGCCGCGGGCTCCCGAACACGACGGGAGCCGAACCGCGGACCATCGCACAGTATCCAGCACGAGGAGCGGAACCACGCGGTGCAGTAGGTCACATGTTGATGAGGATGGCGCCCGGAGCGCCGCCCCGGTGAGCCGGGCGGGTCAGACCCGGGGCAGCGACTCGGCTTCGATGCCGCCCTCGATGGAGAGGATGCGGTGCAGCCGGGTGGCGACCAGGAGGCGCTGCATCTGGGGCGGTACGCCGCGCAGCACGAGCCGGCGGCCGGCCCGGCCGGCCCGGCGGTGCGCCCCCATGATGACTCCGAGACCGGTGGCGTCCCAGGAGTCGAGTTCGGTCAGGTCGAGTACGAGATCGCCCCGGCCGGTGTCGACGGCGGTGTGCAGGGCCGTTCGGGCGTCCGCCGCGCTGCGGACGTCGAGGCGGCCCCCGACGACCAGCTCGGCGTGGTCGCCCCTGATGTGCATATGCGCTCCCCGAATGTGGTGCGTGCGTGGTCAAAGGTCTACAGAACTGACTGCCTCTCGCACGGCAAAGTTGCCGCCTGTAAGCGAACCGGTACAGATTTCACCCTCAGGGGTGACCCCTGAGGGTGACGGCGCCTCAGTAGGTGTAGAAGCCCTGTCCGCTCTTCCGGCCGATGTCACCGGCGTCGACCATCCGACGCATGCTCTCCGGCGGGGCGAACTTCTCGTCCTGCGTCTCGGTGTAGATGTTGCCGGTGGCGTGCAGCAGGATGTCCACGCCGGTCAGGTCGGTGGTGGCGAGCGGGCCCATGGCGTGGCCGAAGCCCAGCTTGCAGGCGATGTCGATGTCCTCGGCCGAGGCGACACCGGACTCGTGCAGCTTGGCGGCCTCGACGACGAGCGCCGAGATGAGGCGGGTGGTGACGAAGCCGGCGACGTCGCGGTTGACGACGATGCAGGTCTTGCCCACGCTCTCGGCGAACTCCCGGGTGGTGGCGAGGGTTTCGTCACTGGTCTTGTAGCCGCGCACCAGCTCGCACAGCTGCATCATCGGGACCGGCGAGAAGAAGTGGGCGCCGACGACCTTCTCGGGACGGTCCGTCACGGCCGCGATCTTGGTGATCGGGATGGCGGAGGTGTTGGACGCGAGCACCGCGTCCTCCTTCACCAGGCCGTCGAGGGCGCGGAAGATCTCCTGCTTGACCTCGATCTTCTCGAAGACCGCCTCCACGACGACGTCCGCGTCGGCGACCGCGTCGAGGTCGGTGCTGGTGGTGATCCGGCCCAGCGCGGCCTCCGCGGCCTCGGCGTCGAGCTTCCCCTTGGAGACGAACTTGTCGTACGACGCCTTGATGCCGTCGGTGCCACGGGTCAGCGCCTCGTCGGTGACGTCGCGCAGCACGACGTCCCACCCCGCCTGCGCCGAGACCTGCGCGATACCGGACCCCATGAGTCCGGCTCCGATGACGGCGAGCTTCCTGGCCACTGCTGCTCCCTCATGCCGTGACGGCCCGGGGGCGCCCCCCGGTAACCCTGAACAATTCGACTCTCCGGCGGACCTTAGCGTCCGTGAGGGCCCGGATGGCGGGGAAGAGATGCGCGTCACGTCTCACATGACGGACATCACACGGACGCGACTCATTCGGCTGACCGGACTGCGTAGTTGAGCACGTTTTCACTCAGCAGATCCTCGATCGCGTCGAGCCGGTCGAGCACCGCCCGGGACGCCTCGGCGGGCCCCATGCCGGACGTCATCGCCCGCCGCACGCCGCGCATCACGGTGTGCTGCAGCCAGCCGGGGATGCGTGCACGGCACCGCGGGTCAGGCGGGAATCCGACGACAGGGCCTACGCTCGACCCATGGTCAATCTGACGCGCATCTACACCCGGACCGGGGACGACGGCACGACCGCCCTGGGCGACATGAGCCGCACCGCGAAGACGGACGCGCGGATCGCCGCGTACGCCGACGCGAACGAGGCCAACGCGGCGATCGGCGTGGCCATCGCCCTCGGGCAGCTGCCCGAGGAGATCGTGACGGTCCTCGTCCGGGTGCAGAACGACCTCTTCGACGTGGGCGCCGACCTCGCCACCCCGGTGGTCGAGAACCCCCAGTACCCGCCGCTGCGCGTGGAACAGACCTACGTCGACAAGCTGGAGGCGGACTGCGACCGCTTCCTGGAGGGCGTCGAGAAGCTCCGCAGCTTCATCCTGCCGGGCGGTACCCCGGGCGCCGCGCTTCTGCACCAGGCCTGCACGGTGGTGCGGCGCGCCGAACGGTCCACCTGGGCGGCGCTGGAGCAGCACGCCGACCTCATGAACCCGCTCACCGCGACCTACCTCAACCGCCTCTCCGACCTGCTGTTCATCCTGGCCCGCACGGCGAACAAGGAGATCGGCGACGTGCTGTGGGTGCCGGGCGAGAACCGCTGAGGACGACGGGCCGGCCGGAACCCGGCCCCGGGACTCCGGGAGCCGGGGCGTTCGGGGGCCGGGTCCGGGGGCCAGGGGCGTTCCGGAGCCCGGGGCATCCAGGGGCCGGTGACGGACTCAGCCCCCGTCCTCCGGTTCCGTCGGCACCGGCAGCCGTCCGCCACGGCTGTCGGCGACCCGCAGCGCGTCCCGGAGGGACTCGGTCAGCCGCGCGGTGGTGAAGCGCAGCTCACGGACACCGGCCCGGGGATCGGCGAGCACGGCCTCGGCCCCGCCGAGCACCTGAGCCCCGGACGACAGCTGCGCGGCCTCCACATCGTCCGCGAGCCGGGACAGCCTGCTGCGGGGGTTGTCAGCACTCAGATAGCAGGGCCTGCCGTCGGGGCTCGTCCACGGCAGGAGCCGGAACCGGGACTCGGGAGTGGGCAGCGGAGCCGACGGGAGCAACGACTCCCCGGAACACGTCAACCGGCGCACGGTCCCACCGCCTTCCCGCAACGGCACGCACTGCCGTGGGCGGACTGCCCCGGTGGTGTCGGCCGTGGCCGCCGCCCGCGCCGTTGCGGGCACCGGCTCCCGATGCGTTGATTCATGTCGGCTGCTCTCCTCAGGTCGGCCCCTCCCCCGGCACGCGGCGCCGGGGGTCCGTCACGCCTACGGGTCCTCCCGCTCCGTTCCGCTGTCGGGTGACCACGCGGCGACTACTTTGAGTGTGGCAACGAACGCGTTGTGCCATCCGGCCCGAGTGGGCGGTGACCGTCCCTCTGTCGGCCGCGGGACGGCAGGCACCGTCCCGAACTCGCACGTGGGACGAGAGGTTTCGAACGTGAAGTTCCAGTCGCAGTCACTGACCCCCGACCGCTCCGCACGGCACTTCTACGGCGCGGAGATGCGCCGGCACCGCGAGGCGGCGCAGCTCTCGCTGGTGCAACTGGCCAAGATCGTGAACTCCAGCAAGAGCGGCCTGGCACGCGTCGAGACCGCCGAACTGATGCCCCCGCCGGAGCTGTCGCGGGCGCTGGACGCGGCGTTCGGAACCGACGGCCTCTTCGCCCGGCTGTACGACCTGGCGAAGCGGGAGGCGCATCCGGATCAGTACCGCAGGTTCATGGACTTCGAGGCGAAGGCCACCGTCATCGAGAACTACGTGGCGCATGTGGTGCCGGGCACGCTCCAGACTGCCGACTACGCCCGCGCGCTGTTCCGCAGCCAGCCCGACCTGTCCCACGAACAGGTCGAAGAGCGTGTCGCAGCTCGCATGGCCCGGCAGGAGAGGCTGAAGTCCGATTCATCGCCGCACCGATGGGCCATCCTCGACGAGTCCGTACTCAGGCGCCGGATCGGCAGCCGTGCATGCATGTACGCACAGTTGGCCTCGTTGCTCGACCAGGCGGCGACCGCCACCAGCGAGGTGCAGATCATGCCCTTCAAGAGCGGTGCACACCCCTTGCTGGGTGGGTCGTTGACGATCCTGACCCTTACCGGCGCTTCGGCCGTGGTCTACGAGGAGGGCATCGAGGCGGGCCGTCTCTACGAAGATCCACAAGCGGTGTTCAAGCATCGCCGTCACTACGATGTGCTCCGGGCCAACGCCCACTCGCTGACGGAGTCGGCAGCGTTGATTCGATCGGTGATGGAGGACTACCAGCCATGCGCAGCACCCCCGACCTGAGCACCGCCCACTGGCGCAAGAGCAGCTACAGCAACACCAACGGGGGTGACTGCATCGAGGTCGCCGACGGCCTCCCCGGCATCGTCCCCGTCCGCGACAGCAAGAACCCCCACGGACCCGCCCTCGTCTTCTCCCCCGCCTCCTGGACGTCGTTCATCGACGCCGTCAAGGAGGAGGCTTTCCCCTTCGCCTGACCGCGAGCCGGACGATCACGATGGAGGACTACCAGCCATGCGCAGCACCCTTGACCTGAGCACCGCCCAGTGGCACACCAGCAGCTACAGCAATTCCAACGGCGGCGAGTGCGTAGAGGTTGCCAGGAACCTCCCCGGCATCGTCCCCGTCCGCGACAGCAAGGACCCCCACGGACCCGCCCTCGTCTTCCCCGCCGCCTCCTGGACGTCGTTCGTCGAGGGCATGCGGGACGGTTCGCTGTCCGGCTGACGCCCCCTCTGGGCATCCGTACCCACGACACCCGGCTCCCCGCCCCGGACGAGGGCGGGGAGCCGGTTTCGTCCCTCCGCTGCGGAAGTCACCGATGCTCGCGCGTCACCCGGCCCGAACTCAGCTCCTTCTCGCGACTGTCCGCGGCGGCCCCGCCCGCGCCCCCCGGGTCCTTCTTCGGCCAGAGCGTGTAGCTGCCGGCGATGAGCAGGTTGATGCCGATCAGCCAGCCCATCCTGGTCTGCCACGCCCGCAGCGACTCGGTGTTCCCGTCGTCGCCCACGTAGAGCGCCGCGCACTGGAGGAGGCCGATGGCGACGACCCCGGCGAGGATCCAGCGGCCGGCGGTCTTCCACTCGTGCACGGTGCGTGCCATCCCGTACTTCGGCGGCTTGGCCGGCTTCGGCGCACCCGAGAAGCGGTGCGCGAAGTGCGCGTCCGCCCACTTGATCAAGTGGTGGCCCATGGCGACGGTGAAGCCGATGTAGACGGCCGCCAGACCGTGCTTCCAGTCCGGCTCCGCGCCGTTCTTCAGGTCGATCGCGGTGACCACCAGCAGCACCAGTTCGAGCAGCGGCTCGCACAGCAGGACCGCCGCTCCGGTCCGGGGCATCTTGGCCAGATAGCGCAGGCTCAGGCCTCCGGCCAGCAGCAGCCAGAAGCCGACCTCACAGGCGATGATCAGCATGACGATCACGACGGGGACCTCCTCGCGGGTTCCCCTCCAGCTTCGCCGCGGTCCGGGCCCCGTTCGTCGTCGCCAGTGACGAACCGCCACTGCATCCTTCGATGTACCCGGTCTCACTCCCTGCGTGGAGGCGTCCGCTCCCGCCGGGCGTGTTGGATGGCGGGGTGACCCTTTCCTTCGCCCGCCCGCACCGGGACGACGTGCTGCTCGCCGTCGGCGGGCTGCTCAGCGGTGTGCTGCTGTGGTCGCTCGGGCTGCACAGCTGGGGAGGGCGCTCGCTCCTGCCGGTCTGGACCGCGCTGATCCCGATCGCGGTGACCGCCGCCACCGAGCTGTTCCGCCGGTCCGCGCAACCGGTCGCCCTGCTGGTCGCCACCGCCGCGATGATCGGCGACCAGTTCACCACCGGCAGTCTGGCGACGACGATGATGTTCACCGACGTCATGTACGCCGCCGTGGTCTACGGAACACCCGCGTCCGCCCGCCGCATCCCGGTGATCACCGGCTTCATCACCGTCGCCGCGACCCTGGTGGCGCTGGTCTGGATCCGGCAGCCGGAGGCCCTGCTCATCGGCGTGGTGACCGGTCTGGTCACCTTCGGCCCGGCCTCGACCGGCGCCTCCGTCCGCAATCACCGCGACGCCGCGGAGGCCGCGCGGCTGCGCGCCGAGCAGACCGCGCTGCTCGCCGAGATGGACCGCCGGGAGGCCGTGACCGCCGAGCGCTCCCGGATGGCCCGCGAACTGCACGACCTGGTCGCCAACCACCTCTCCGCCATCGCCATCCACTCCACCGCCGCGCTGTCCATCGGCGAGCCGAAGGCGGCGAACGAGGCGCTCACCGTGATCCGGGAGAACAGCGTCCAGGGACTGGCCGAAATGCGCCGCCTCATCGGGCTGCTCCGCGACCCTGATGCCGCGGAGGCCCCCACCGCCGCCCCCACGCTCGACGGCCTCGACGCGCTGCTGGACCAGGCACGGACGAACGGCACCGGCAGCGGACTGACGTTCGCGCTGGACGACGGCCGCGCCCCCGGGCAGGCCCTTCCGGCGCCCGTCGAGCTGGCGGCCTACCGGATCGTGCAGGAATCCCTCACCAACGCGCTCAAGCACGCCTCCCCCGGCGAAGTGGCCGTCCGGATCGCGCGGGAGCCCGGCAGCCCGCTGACCGTCCTGGTCACCAGCGAGGCCGGGGACCGTTCCGGCCCGCGGGCACCCGGCTCGGGCTCCGGGCTCGTCGGCATGGAGGAACGGGTGGCGCTGCTCGGCGGCACGTTCGAAGCCGGCCCCGCCCCGGCCGCCAGCCACCGGAAGATCTGGCAGGTCCGCGCCGAACTGCCCGTCGACGAAGGAGTCCCCGCCCCATGACCATCCGCGTGCTCGTGGCCGATGACCAGTCCGCCGTCCGGGCGGGCCTGGTGCTGATCCTGCGCTCCGCCGACGGCATCGAGGTGGTGGGCGAGGCGGCGGACGGCGAGGAGGCCGTCCGGCTCACCCGCGAGCTCCGGCCCGATCTGGTCCTGATGGACGTCCAGATGCCCCGGCTCGACGGGGTCTCCGCCACCCGGCGGATCGTCACCGAGCAGCTGGCCGACGTCCTGGTGCTCACCACCTTCGACCTGGACGAATACGTCTTCGGCGCGCTCCGCGCGGGCGCCGCCGGGTTCCTGCTCAAGGACAGCGACGCGGCCGGGCTGATCGAGGGCGTGCGCACCGTGGCCCGCGGCGACGGCCTGATCGCTCCGGCGGTGACCCGCAGGCTGATCACGGAGTTCGCCGCACCCCGCGCGGCACCCGCGCCGACCGCGGAAACCCCCGATCCGGCCGTCCTCGACGCGCTGACCCGCAGGGAGCGGGAAGTGCTGGCGTGCATCGGCGAGGGCCTGTCGAACGCGGAGATCGCCGTCCGGCTCACCATGGCCGAGGCGACGGTGAAGACCCATGTGAGCCGGCTGCTCGCCAAGCTGGAGCTGCGCAGCCGGGTGCAGGCGGCCGTCCTGGCACGGGAGTTGGGCGTGGGCCGCTAAGGGGTGTCCTCCGGGGCGGCTGACCGGCCGGGCAGGTCCTGGCCCCTGTGGGTCCGCTGCGCGATCCAGCCCGTCATCGCCCGTACGCCGATGCCGATGGCCCGCTCGTCCGGGGCGAACTCGGGGTAGTGCGGGTAGCCGGCGGTGACGGGTGCGCCGGGGGCAAGGACGCCGAGGAAGGTGAACGTGCCGGGGACACGGTCCAGGTAGAGGGCGAAGTCCTCGCCGCTGAAGGGAGGGAACGCGGCATGGAGCACGGTGACCGCGTCCCGGCCCCGTGTGCGGCGCAGCCGGCGGGCGAGCATGCGCGCATCGTGTTCCGGGCAGACCATGGCGGGGAACGGCTCGCCGGGAAAGCTCACCCCGGCCCCCGGGTACGACCTGGCCAGTCGGCGGATGTCCTCGCGTACCTCCGTGTAACGCTCCTGCGGCCAGCAACGGTACGAGACGCTCACCTTGGCTCCCTGTGCTCCGGCCCGCACGGCCACGAACCGGGCCAGCGGCCCGTTGGGCGTCTGGGCGTCGGCGACGATCCGCTCGATGTCCGCGGGGGTCTGCGGGAGTGACACCGTGGCGAGCGTGCCGATCTCGGCGGCCAGGCGCCGCGCGGCGTCGTGCGCGTCCGGCCCGGGGAGGGTCACCTCCGCCTTGTCCTGGCCCGGCATCCCGTGGCCCGGGGTCACGGCGAACCGGCCGACGGGGAAGGGTCCACAGTGCAGCGCGTGGATCTCCTCGACGCCGGTGCGCTCCAGGACGCCTGCGTCGAGCACTGCGCGGGCCCCGGACAACGTCTCCTCGGCCGGCTGGAAGAGGAACACCACCGTGCCGCTCAGTCGCTGCCGCAGCCGCGCCAGGACCTGTGCGACGCCGATCGACACCGTGGTGTGGATGTCGTGCCCGCAGAGGTGGGCCGGCGCCGGGCCGCCCCCGACGATGTCCTTGGGCGGCACCGCGTCCATGTCCGCCCGGTACGCGACCGTCCGGCCCGGACGGGCGCCGCGCAGGACACCGACGACGCCGTGGCCGCCCACCCCGGTGGTGACGGCCAGCCCGGCCGCTCGCAGCTCCCGTGCCACCACGCCGGCGGTACGCCGCTCCTGCCCCGGTATCTCGGGGTGCCGGTGGATGTCCCGCCGCAGCTCGATCAACCCGCGCTCCACGCGCGCCACCTCGGCGTCCACCGCGCCCTGTGCCACCGGCCCCCTCCACGCGCCGGCGACCGCCCTCCCCGCAGATCCCCACACCAGGGCCGCACCGGCCGCCGCCGTTCCGGCCAGCAGCGTGCGGCGCTCCAGAGCGTGCTCCGTGGGACGCTTCATGGTTCCCCCTCCGTGATCCGTCACGTGGTCTTCCGGAGCGTCCGCCGGAATTCGGCTCCGTCCCGGCACTGCGTGTCGTGCCGTCGCCGCCCGGCGAGCGGAAGACCTGTCGGTAAACGATCACTCCACGCGGATGGCGTTGCCCATCCGGCGAGCCACCACGTGGGGGTGGGGGTAACCCCAGCCATGGGACGCAGACCTGTCGGGCGACCCGTCGGACACGCTCCGGGGCACGTGTGGCCGATGGGGCGAGTCCGCGGGAGCGGCCCGGGGGATGCCGCCGAGACGCGGAAGGCGGGCAGCTGTCGGCCGGGGCCGCTCGTCGCGTCCGGACCGCGGCGATGAGGCCCCCGCGAGCCCGGCGGGGCTCCGAGCGGGAGGCGCATGTCCGGTGCCGGGCGGGATCGGGAGGGGCCGACCGGGAGGGGCCGACCGGGAGAGGAACCGGGCCGAGGAGCCCGGGGGAGAGAAGAGTCCGGGGCCGGGGAGGCGCCCTGGGGCCCGAGAGAAAAAAATCAGGCCACGTTCACACGCTGGCCCGGAGGTGCCGCTTCCAGCCAGGCCAGGAAGCCGGTGAGGGCGTCCTCGCTCATGGCGAGTTCCAGATGGGTGCCGCGGTGCAGACAGCGGAGCACGATGGCGTCGGACAGCAGCGCCAGCTCCTCCTCGCCCTGCGGAGTCCGGCGCGAGAGCACCTCGATCGCGGAGCGCTCCAGCACCCGGCGCGGGCGGGGCGCGTAGGAGAAGACCCGGAACCACTCCACCCGGTCGCCGTTGTAGCGCGCCACCCCGTACACCCAGCCCCGGCCGCTGGGCTCCGGTCCGGACAGGCCGGCCTCGGCCTCGTCGGTGCTCCCGGCAACGTTCCAGCGCAAGCTGCAGTCGAACGTCCCGCCCGACCGCTGGATCAGTCTCCGGCGCAGGCCGAAGACGAACAGCCCCAGCAGTACGAGCGCGATGCCCACACTGCTCAGCAGCAGTGCGAGGAACATCTGCACCGACCTCCTCGCCTCATCTCGCCGGGCCAGTATGACCTCGGGATCCACCTCAGCCGCGGACCGTCCTGGAGGAGTCCAGGCCGGTCCGCGGCTGAGGAAGCACCCCCGGACCGGGTCCGGGGGAGAGTGTCGTGTCGCCGGGCCGTCAGCGGCTGCCCGTCGCCGCGACCAGCCGGATCTCGGCGCGCCGCTCGGCGGCGGCGTCCGTGTCCGACTTCGCTCGCTCCAGGGCGCGCTCCGCACGGGCGACGTCGATCTCGTCCGCCAGCTCGGCGATCTCCGCCAGCAGGGAAAGCTTGTTGTCGGCGAACGAGATGAATCCGCCGTGCACCGCCGCGACGACAGTACCGCCGCCACTCGTACGGATGGTCACCGGGCCGGACTCCAGCACACCGAGCAGCGGCTGGTGGCCGGGCATGACGCCGATGTCACCCGATGTGGTACGTGCGACGACCAGGGTGGCCTCGCCGGACCAGACACTGCGGTCCGCGGCGACCAGCTCGACGTGCAGCTCAGCAGCCAACGTGGCTCCTCGGGTCTCCGCCTGCCGTGGCAGGCGTCCAGTAAAGGACTGGGGTGTCAAGAGTAACGGGCGCGGATGTCAGGGGCGGGGCGGGCCCGCCCCTGACACCGTTCGAGCACGGGGCTCAGGAGACGCCGAGCTCCTTGGCGTTCTTCTTGAGGTCGTCGAGACCACCGCACATGAAGAAGGCCTGCTCCGGGAAGTGGTCGAACTCGCCGTCCGCGATCGAGTTGAACGCGGCGATCGACTCGTCGAGCGGCACGTCCGAACCGTCCACACCGGTGAACTGCTTCGCCGCGTGGGTGTTCTGCGACAGGAACCGCTCGATACGACGGGCGCGGTGGACGACCAGCTTGTCCTCTTCGCCCAGCTCGTCGATACCGAGAATCGCGATGATGTCCTGGAGGTCCTTGTACTTCTGCAGGATCCCCTTGACGCGCGAGGCGCAGTCGTAGTGCTCCTGCGTGATGTAGCGCGGGTCCAGGATGCGGGACGTCGAGTCCAGCGGGTCCACCGCCGGGTAGATGCCCTTCTCCGAGATCGGCCGGGAGAGCACCGTCGTCGCGTCGAGGTGCGCGAAGGTGGTCGCCGGGGCCGGGTCGGTCAGGTCGTCCGCCGGCACGTAGATCGCCTGCATCGAGGTGATCGAGTGACCACGGGTCGAGGTGATGCGCTCCTGCAGGAGGCCCATCTCGTCCGCGAGGTTCGGCTGGTAACCCACCGCGGACGGCATACGGCCGAGCAGGGTGGACACCTCGGAACCGGCCTGGGTGAAGCGGAAGATGTTGTCGATGAAGAACAGCACGTCCTGCTTCTGCACATCACGGAAGTACTCCGCCATGGTCAGACCGGCCAGCGCGACGCGGAGACGGGTGCCCGGGGGCTCGTCCATCTGGCCGAAGACCAGCGCGGTCTTGTCCAGAACGCCGGACTCCTCCATCTCACCGATGAGGTCGTTGCCCTCACGGGTGCGCTCACCGACACCGGCGAACACGGAAACACCCTCGTGCAGCTTGGCCACACGCATGATCATTTCCTGGATGAGGACCGTCTTGCCGACGCCCGCACCACCGAACAGACCGATCTTGCCGCCCTTGACGTACGGGGTCAGCAGGTCGACGACCTTCAGGCCGGTCTCGAACATCTCGGTCTTGGACTCGAGCTGGTCGAACGCCGGAGCCTTGCGGTGGATGGCCCACCGCTCGGACTCGTTGCCGTTCTCCTCGGGGACGTTCAGCACCTCACCGAGGGTGTTGAACACCTTGCCCTTGGTGAAGTCGCCGACCGGGACGGTGATGCCGTCGCCGGTGTCGGTCACCTGGGCCTGGCGGACCAGACCGTCGGTGGGCTGCATGGAGATCGCGCGGACCACGCCCTCACCGAGGTGCTGGGCAACCTCGAGGGTCAGGGTCTTCTGCTTGCCGTCCTCGGCCGGGTCGGCAACCTCGACGGTCAGCGCGTTGTAGATGTCCGGCATCGCGTCGACGGGGAACTCCACGTCGACGACCGGGCCGATGACCCGCGCGACGCGGCCCGTCGCCGTGGCCGTCTCAACAGTGGTGGTCATAGTTGTCAGTCACTCCCCGCGGTCGCGTCGGCCAGGGCGCTCGCGCCACCGACGATCTCGCTGATTTCCTGGGTGATGTCGGCCTGGCGGGCCGCGTTGGCAAGCCGCGTGAGCGACTTGATGAGCTCTTCGGCGTTGTCGGTCGCCGACTTCATCGCACGGCGGCGGGCGGCGTGCTCGGAAGCGGCCGACTGCAGCAGAGCGTTGTAGATCCGGCTCTCGACGTACCGCGGCAGCAGGGCGTCGAGGACGTCCTCCGCCGACGGCTCGAACTCGAACAGCGGAAGGATCTCGTCCTTGCCGCTCTCCGGCTTCTGCTCCGTCGCGTCGAGGCTGAGGGGCAGCAGACGGTTGTCCACCGGCTGCTGCGTCATCATCGACACGAACTCGGTGAAGACGATGTGGAGCTCGTCCACGCCGCCCTCGGCCGTGTCCGCGACGAAGGACTCGATCAGCGGAGCGGCCACCTTCTTGGCGTCCGCGTACGTCGGACTGTCGGTGAAGCCCGTCCAGGAATCCGCGATCTTGCGCTCGCGGAAGCTGTAGTAGGCCACACCCTTCCGTCCGACGATGTACGGGACGACCTCCTTGCCCTCGGCGGTGAGGCGCTGGGTCAGCGCCTCGGCCGCCTTGATGGCGTTGGAGGAGTAGCCGCCGGCCAGACCACGGTCGCTCGTCACGAGCAGGACCGCGGCACGGACCGGGCTCTCCGCCTCGGTGGTCAGCGGGTGCTTGTCGTTGGAGCCGGTCGCCACCGCCGTCACCGCGCGCGTCAGCTCACGGGAGTACGGAGTGGAGGCCGCCACCTGCCGCTGCGCCTTGACGATGCGGGAGGCGGCGATCATCTCCATCGCCTTGGTGATCTTCTTCGTGGCGGTGACGGACTTGATCCGGCGCTTGTAGACGCGAATCTGGGCGCCCATACTCAGCCCTCACCCAGGAGCTTGCCGTCCGCGGTCTCGAACTGCTTCTTGAAGCTCGCGATCGCGTCGGCCATGGCCTGCAGCGTGTCGTCGGACATCTTCCCGCCCTCGCGGATACCGGTCAGCAGACCCTTGTGCTCGCGGTGCAGGTAGTCGAGGAGCTCCCGCTCGAAGCGGCGGATGTCCTCGACCGGCACGTCGTCCATCTTGCCGGTGGTGCCGGCCCAGATGGAGACGACCTGGTCCTCGGTGGAGTACGGCGCGTACTGGCCCTGCTTCAGCAGCTCGACCATGCGCTTACCGCGCTCCAGCGACGCCTTGGAGGCCGCGTCCAGGTCGGAACCGAAGGCGGCGAACGCCTCCAGCTCGCGGTACTGGGCGAGGTCCACACGGAGGCGGCCGGAGACCTGGCGGATGGCCTTGTGCTGCGCGGAGCCACCGACACGGGAGACCGAGATACCCACGTTCAGCGCCGGGCGCTGGCCCGCGTTGAACAGGTCGGACTCCAGGAAGCACTGACCGTCGGTGATGGAGATGACGTTGGTCGGAATGAACGCCGAGACGTCGTTCGCCTTGGTCTCGACGATCGGCAGACCGGTCATCGAGCCCTTGCCCATCTCGTCGGAGAGCTTGGCGCAGCGCTCCAGGAGGCGGGAGTGCAGGTAGAAGACGTCACCCGGGTAGGCCTCACGGCCCGGCGGGCGGCGCAGCAGCAGGGAGACGGCGCGGTAGGCGTCGGCCTGCTTCGAGAGGTCGTCGAAGACGATCAGAACGTGCTTGCCCTGGTACATCCAGTGCTGGCCGATGGCCGAGCCGGTGTAGGGGGCGAGGTACTTGAAGCCGGCCGGGTCGGACGCCGGGGCGGCGACGATCGTCGTGTACTCGAGGGCACCGGCCTCCTCCAGCGCGCCGCGCACGGACGCGATGGTGGAGCCCTTCTGGCCGACGGCGACGTAGATGCAGCGGACCTGCTTGTCCGGGTCGCCGGAACGCCAGTTGTCGCGCTGGTTGATGATCGTGTCGATCGCCAGGGCGGTCTTGCCCGTCTGGCGGTCGCCGATGATCAGCTGACGCTGGCCGCGGCCGATCGGGGTCATGGCGTCGACGGCCTTGAGGCCGGTCTCCATCGGCTCGTGCACCGACTTACGGGCCATGACGCCCGGGGCCTGCAGTTCGAGGGCGCGGCGGCCCTCGGTCTCGATCTCGCCCTTGCCGTCGATCGCGTTGCCGAGGGGGTCGACGACGCGACCCAGGTAGCCGTCGCCGACGGCCACGGACAGGACCTCACCGGTGCGCGTGACCGGCTGGCCCTCCTCGACGCCGCTGAACTCGCCGAGGACGACCGCACCGATCTCGCGCTCCTCGAGGTTGAGGGCGAGACCGAGGGTGCCGTCCTCGAACTTCAGCAGCTCGTTCGCCATGGCCGAGGGAAGGCCCTCGACCTTAGCGATGCCGTCGCCGGCAACGCTGACCGTACCGACCTCCTCGCGCGAGGCCGCGTCCGGCTTGTACGCCTGGACAAAGTTCTCCAGCGCGTCCCGGATCTCCTCCGGCCGGATCGTGAGCTCCGCCATCTGGGTTCCCTGCTCTCCTTGTTGGGCCCGAAGTGTTCTCTGGGGGGTACGGGGGTGTCACCCCCCGAGATGTCACTGCGACTACGGCCCAACTCGGGCCGCTAACAGTACGTTTTCTACAGCTGCTTTTGAGTTGGTGACCGTCAGCCGGCCATCCGCCGGGTCGCCTCTTCGAGGCGGTCCGCGATGGTCCCGTTGATGACCTCGTCGCCGACACGGACCTGGATCCCGCCGAGGACCTCGGGGTCCACGTCGAGGTTCAGATGCATCGGGCGGCCGTACAGCTTCGAGAGGGCGGCGCCGAGGCGCTGCTTCTGCCCGTCGCCGAGCGGCACGGCCGAGGTGACGACCGCGACCATACGGTCCCGGCGCTCCGCGGCCAGCTTGGAGAGGGCGTCGAGCCCTCCCTCCAGGCTACGGCCCCGCGGATGTGTCACAAGACGCACCACGAGACGCTCGGTGACCGGGTTGGCACGCCCGCCGAGCAGGGTGCGCACCAGCTCCGCCTTGGCGGACACGGTGGCGACCCGGTCGGTGAGCGCGGCCCGCAGGTCCGGCGCGGAGGCGACGATCCGGCCGAACCGGAACAGCTCGTCCTCGACGTCGTCCAGGGCATCGCTCCGCTGGGCCGCGACGAGGTCGGCGATGCCCGCCAGCTCCTCGAGCGCGTCCACCAGCTCACGGGAGCGCGACCAGCGGGAGCGGACCATGCCGGAGACCAGGTCGACGGTCTCGCCGCCGACCTGGCTGCCCAGCAGCCGAGCGGCCAGCTCCGCCTTGGCCTCACCGGGCTGCGACGGGTCGGTGAGAACCCGGCGCAGCGACACCTCGCGGTCGAGCAGCCTCGTGACGGCGGCCAGCTCCTCGGCGAGCTTCGCGGCGTCGACGGACGTGTTGTCCGTCAGCGCGTCGAGACGCTCACGTGCGGAGGCCAGTGCCTCGCGGCTCGCTCCATTCATCGGGTGGCCTCGGCCTTCTCCTCGAGCTCGTCGAGGAAGCGGTCGATCGTGCGGCTCTGCCGGGCGGAGTCCTCGAGGGACTCGCCCACGAGCTTGCCGGCCAGGTCGGTGGCGAGCTTGCCCACGTCCTGGCGCAGCGCCTGAGCGGCCTGCTTCCGGTCGGCCTCGATCTGGGTGTGGCCCGCAGCGATGATCTCCTCACGCTGCCGCTGGCCTTCCGCACGCATCTCGGCGATGAGCGCGGCACCCTGCTCCTGCGCCTCCTGGCGCAGACGGGCAGCCTCGTGCCGTGCCTCGGAGAGCTGAGCCTTGTACTGCTCGAGCACCTCCTGGGCCTCGGTCTGGGCTTCCTCGGCCTTGGCGATCCCGCCCTCGATGGCCTCGCGCCGCTCGTCCAGAACCTTGTTGATGTTCGGGAGGAGCTTCTTGGCGAGGAAGGAGAAGACGATCGCGAAGGCGAGGAGGCCGATGACGATCTCTGGGATCGCCGGGAGGAGGGGGTTCTGCTCCTCCTGCGCCAGGTGGACCAGAGCGCTCACATCAATGCCTTTCGTCGAATCGGGCGGGAACGTTCGCCGCGATTACTTGTACGGGTAGACGAACGGCATGACCAGACCGATCAGCGCGAGCGCCTCACAGAGGACGAAGCCGAGAATCTGGTTGGCACGGATCAGACCGGCGGCCTCGGGCTGGCGGGCCAGGGCCTGGGTGCCGTTACCGAAGATGATGCCGACGCCGACGCCGGGGCCGATCGCCGCGAGGCCGTAGCCGATCGAACCGAGGTTGCCCTTGATCTGGACAGCGTCTGCGGCGAGGGTCTGGAGAGCGGACATGCCGAATCTTCCTTCTCTTTCACGGACCGGTGGGGGTTGGCCACCGGACGCCTATCGGGTTTGGGAGCTGGCTGCTGATCAGTGGTGCTCGGCGAGAGCACCCTGGATGTAGTTGCAGGCCAGGAGGATGAAGACGTATGCCTGCAGCGCCTGGATGAAGAGCTCGAAGGCGGTCAGCAGGATGACCATGACGAACGAGACGCCGGCGTACGCGATACCGATGCCGTTGAGCATGTACCAGCTGGCGATGGTGAAGATCAGCAGCAGGACGTGACCGGCGAACATGTTCGCGAAGAGCCGCACCGCGTGGGTGAACGGCCGGATCAGCAGGTTCGAGAAGAACTCGATCGACATGACCACGGGAAGAACCGGGCCGAGCGACTTGTCGTAGCCGCCGATGTTCTTCAGACCACCGACGAAGCCGTGCCGCTTGAAGGTCAGGCTGACCCACAGCACATACACGATCGCCGCGAACGCGACCGGGAATCCGATGATCGAGGGCGCGGGGAACTGGGCGATCGGAATGATGGCCCAGAGGTTCATGATCCAGATCAGGAAGAACAGCGAGACCATGAGCGGGACGTACTTCTCGCCCTCCCGCTTGCCGAGGGTCTCGTAGACCACGCTGCGCCGGACGAAGTCGAGACCGGCCTCGCCGACCATCTGCAGCTTGCCGGGGATGAGCTTCGGCTTGTTGAACGCCGCCCAGAAGAACGCGACCACGATGATCGTGCTCAACAGCGCGAGCAGCATCGGCTTGTTGAACTCGATGCCGCCGGCCTCGAACATCGGCTTGAAGACAAAGGAGTGCAGGCCAGGGGACACTTCATTGAAGCCGCACCCGTCGAAGATGTGGCAATCGGTCTCGAAGGCGAGCATCTGGTCAGCACTCACCGCGAGCTCCTTCAGCGTGGCGCATGGGTACGGCAACCTCGTTGTGTCGGCGCGGCGCGCAGCCGCGGTTCGGCACTGGACTGGTCTTACGAATGTGAGGGCGGCTGGTCGGCACCGGGCCGAGTGACCTGAAAGGCATCAGCTGCATGGGCTGCCGGTTCCGTCCCGTGAAAGTGGGGGACTCAGCCGCCTGCGCCCGCGATGCCGCAGTTGGCACCGGACGATAGCAGGCGCTCAGGCCCGTGTTTATTCCGGCCCTACCTGTCACGCCGTCGACCCTGTCGGCTCGGACTTCCGGCTCTCGGCGGACGCGGGCTCGACGTAGAGAATCTTGGCCTTCATGTGGGCACGCACCTGTGCTCCGACCCAGGTCAGCGTCGCCGCGATCAGCGCGATCGCGAAGGCCCGGGGATTGAACAGCGTGGTGTTCTTGAACACGGCCATGAACACGAAGAGCAGCAGAATCTGCGTCGTGTAGAGCAACAGGCCCATGGCCTGGAACAGATGAGGGAACGTGCGCGCGGTCCGCTGCAGAACGAGCAGTCCGATACCCATGAACAGGGAGACCACCACCACACCGACCGCCGCGCCGATAGCCCCCTTGCCACCGGCCAGCACGAAACCGACAACGACGGCGATCACGCCGACTGCGGCCGTGGGCACGGCAGTTCGTAGGAGCATGCGGGCGTCGTTCTCAGGCATGGCGGCAACTCCGGCGGGAGACGGGGGCACGAGTGTCGTCATGGACGAGCGTAGGGCCCGGCCGAGGGCGTACCTCACAGCAAAGGGCCGCTACAGGACGGTCCTTCTGCTCTAGCACCGGGTTTAGTGAACGGTATCACAAACTATTTGATGAGGTCTTTACCTAGTCGGTGTGCTACCCGTCACACATACGAGCTAACCCGCGCACCGATGAGCTGACGCCCGATGAAATGTCTACTAAGGGGCAGCATGTCCGGGTTTTATCGTGTCCCTTTTGTTACCAGTTGCGGGAGCGGGCGCCGATCGCTGTGGCACCATTCACGCCCGCCGGCATCGGGGCGAGCTCCTCGCCCTCCTGCTGCGCCGGCTCCCCGTCGGTGCCGGAGGCGGCACTGCCGGAGGCCGCGGCATCCGCCGGAGCAGCACCGGAAGCGAGCGTTCCCGGCCCCGACGCCGCCACCGTCGACTCCCCGCCGCTGCGGTAGCGCGGCGGGATGAACGCGTAGGCCCAGCGCGGTGCCTTGGGGGTGAAGCGCGGCATCAGCAGCAGCACCAGCCCCAGGGCGCTCAGCGCGACGATCACCAGCAGGATCCACACACTGGCCGAGTTGACCGAGTACGCGACCGCGCCGAAGGCGATCAGCGCCGACCAGAAGTACATGATGAGGACGGCCCGGCTGTGGGAGTGGCCGATCTCCAGCAGCCGGTGGTGCAGGTGCCCGCGGTCGGCGACGAAGGGCGACTGGCCCTTCCAGGTGCGGCGGACGATCGCCAGGACCAGGTCGGCGACGGGGACCATCAGCACCGTCAGCGGCAGCAGCAGCGGAATGTAGACCGGCACCGTGGCGTGGACCGCCGCCCGCTCCGAACCGGTGAACAGCTTCAGGGCGTCGGGGTCGACCTGGCCCGTGATGGAGATCGCGCCCGCGGCCAGCACCAGGCCGATCAGCATCGAGCCCGAGTCGCCCATGAAGATCCGCGCGGGATGCATGTTGTGCGGCAGGAAGCCCACGCACATGCCCATCAGGATGGCCGCGAACAGGGTCGCCGGGGCCGCCGCCTCCAGGCCGTAGCCGAACCACATGCGGTACGCGTACATGAAGAACGCCGCGGCCGCGATGCAGACCATGCCCGAGGCGAGGCCGTCCAGGCCGTCCACGAAGTTCACCGCGTTGATGGTGATGACCACCAGGGCGACGGTCAGCAGCGTGCCCTGCATCGGGGTGAGTGCGACCGATCCCACACCCGGCACCGGGATCCACAGGATCGTCAGACCCTGCATCACCATCACGCCGGCGGCGATCATCTGCCCGCCGAGCTTGATCAGGGCGTCGACGCCCCACTTGTCGTCCAGCACCCCGAGCAGCCAGATCAGGGCGGCGCCGGAGAGCAGCGCCCGGGGCTCGTTGGACAGTTCGAACACCTTGCGGACGTCGGCGAGGTGCGCGGCGACCAGCAGACCCGCGCACAGCCCTCCGAACATGGCGATGCCGCCGAGTCGCGGCGTCGGCTCGCGGTGCACGTCACGGGCGCGGATCTCCGGCATCGCACCGGCCGCGATGGCGAACTTGCGCACCGGTCCGGTGAGAAGATAGGTGACCGCGGCCGTCACGCACAGCGTCAGCAGGTATTCACGCACGGGCTGCCCCAGGGGTTTCGCTGGCCATCTCAGCCCCTCACCCTAGCTTCTCGCGGGAGGGCTGCCGGGGTGGCCGGAACACGGCTGCACATGAGGTGGGACACCCCGGACCGGCTCGGCGGTTCCACGGCCCCTCCACTACGCGGCCACGGGCGCCGGGTACGGCGGGAAGGCCGCCGCCAGCTCGGCCACGCCCGGCCCGGCCCCCGGGTCCTCCCGCAGGGCCGCCCCGAGCAGCTTCGCGATCCGGGCCATCTCCGCCTCCCCCATCCCCTGGGTCGTCACCGCGGCACTGCCCAGCCGGATGCCTGTCGCCGGGGCGGGCGGGGCCGCCCCGCAGGGCAGCGAGCAGGTGTCGAGCACCAGCCCCGCCGCGGCGCAGCGGCCGCGGGCGGTGCGCCCGTCCAGGCCCAGCGGTGCGACGTCCGCCGTGATCAGGTGGGTGTCGGTGCCGCCCGTGGTGATCGCCAGCCCCTCCGCCGCGAGCCCGTCGGCCAGCGCCCGCGCGTTGGCGACCACCTGGTGGGCGTAGGCCGCGAAGGCGGGGGCCGCGGCCTCTCCGAAGGCCACCGCCTTGGCGGCGACGGTGTGCATCTGGGCGCCGGCCTGGGTGAACGGGAAGACCGCCCGGTCGATCCGTTCGGCGATCCCGGCGCCGCACAGCAGCAGACCGCCCCGGGGCCCGCGCAGCACCTTGTGCGTGGTGGCGCAGACCACATCGGCGTACGGCACCGGGCTGGGTGCCGCTCCCCCGGCGACCAGGCCGATGGGGTGCGCCGCGTCCACGATCAGCGAGGCGCCGGCCTCGTCCGCGATCTCCCGGAACGCGGCGTAGTCGGGGTGCCGCGGGTAGGAGATCGAGCCGCAGACGATCGCCTTCGGCCGGTGCCGGCGGGCCAGGGAGCGGAGCGCGGCGTAGTCGATCACGCCGGCCTCCGGGTGGCCGGCCGGGTGCACCCCGTACCCGACGAAGTCGAACCACCGGCCCGAGAAGTTCGCCGGGGAGCCGTGGGTGAGGTGGCCGCCCTGGGGCAGCGCCATGGCCAGCACGGTGTCGCCGGGGCGCAGCAGGGCGGCGTAGGCGGCGAGCACGGCCGAGGATCCGGAGTGCGGCTGGACGTTGGCGTGCTGGGCTCCGAAGAGCGCGGTGGCCCGTTCCGCGGCGAGCCGTTCGGCGAGGTCGACCAGCTCGCACCCGCCGTGGTGGCGGGCGCCCGGATAGCCCTCGGCGTACTTGTTGGCGAGCGGGGAGCCGAGTGCCGCGAGCACCGCGGGGGAGGTGAAGTTCTCCGCCGCGATGAGCTGGAGGCCTGCCGACTGGCGTTCGAGCTCGGCGAGCAGCAGCCCGGCGAGCTCGGGGTCCTGGCGGCGCAGCGCGTCGAAGTCGGGGCCCCAGTGGGTGCGTGTGGTGTCCGCGGTGCTGACCGGCATGGCTGACTCCGGGCATGGAGGGGTGGTCCGGTGCCGGGGCCGGGAGGGCTCACCGGCGCCCGTCGCGCCCGGTACGGCACCTCGCTGCGGTGCCGGAGCCGTCCGGTGACGGGACGGCCCGCCGCCCGGGACGGCTCCCCCGCCGCCTCGGGAGGTGACCCGGTCCCGGACGCCGTGAACTCTCCGGCGGACCTTCCCTGTCACAGCACTAGCCAATGTAGAACCGCCGCGCCGTCACCGCAGGTGCTCGGCGGGGAGCACCGCTGGGGGACGTGTCCGCGCGGGCCGCCTCGCCCGTGCAGGAACGCCGGCCAGGGCGACCGCCTGCGCAGGCTCTCGGTGCGGACGCGCCGGCTCCGTACGAGGACACCGATGAGCGCGACCGTCGCGAGAGACGTTCGGCGGAGACCGCCGCTCGGAGCCGTCTCCGCCCGGAAGCGCCTCAGCCCCGCGCGGAGACGCCCGTGAGCGCCGTGACCACCGGGTCGAGGGCCTGGTTGATCTCCTCGCCGATGCTGCGGAAGAAGGTGATGGGCGCGCCGTACGGGTCGTACACCTCGTCGGCCTCGGGGCTGGGGGCCAGCAGCCAGCCCCGGAGCGCCGCCGCGGCACGGACCAGGGAGCGCGCCCGGTCCACCACCGCGCCCGCCGGTTCCGGGTCGGGCAGCGTGGCGGGGTCTATGGCACGCACCAGCCGGGTGAACTCCTTCAGCGTGAAGGTCCGCAGCCCCGCGGAGTGGCCCATGGAGATGACCTGCGCCCGGTGGTCGCGGGTGGCCGTCAGCACCAGGTCGGCGCGGATGACGTGCTCGTCGAGGAGCTCCCGGCCGGTGAATCCGTCCGGGTCCGCGCCGAGGTCGCTGAGCACGGTGGCGGCGTGGGCCTCCATGGGAGCCCCCTCGTGCCCCCAGGTGCCCGCGCTCTCCACGATCAGGCCGTGGGTGCCGTGCGGGCCCAGGGGCTCGCCGAGGCGGTCCACGAGGGCATGCCGCGTCAGCCGCTCGGTGATCGGCGAGCGGCAGACGTTGCCGGTGCTGACGTGGAGGATGCGGAAGGTGCCGCGCGCGGCGCCGGTGCCGTCCGCACCGGCCGCGCCACGATCCGCTATGCCACGCCCCTCAGGGAGTGTCAATTGGCCACCTCGAGGTCGGGTACGACCTCCCGGAGCTGCTCGGCGCTGATCGCGCCCGCGCGCAGCAGCACCGGCACGGTGCCGGTGACGTCGACGATCGAGGACGGCACGGCGGCCGGGGTGGTGCCCCCGTCGAGGTAGACGGAGACCGCGTCGCCCAGCATCTCCTGGGCGGCGTCGCAGTCCTGCGGAGCCGGGTGCCCGGTGAGGTTCGCGCTGGAGACCGCCATCGGACCGAACTCGGTCAGCAGCTCGATCGCGACCGGGTGCAGCGGCATCCGCACGGCGACGGTGCCCCGGGTCTCCCCCAGGTCCCACTGGAGCGACGGCTGGTGCCGGGCGACGAGGGTGAGGGCGCCCGGCCAGAAGGCGTCGACGAGCTCCCAGGCCTGCTCGGAGAAGTCCGTGACCAGCCCGTGCAGGGTGTTCGGGGAGCCCACCAGGACCGGCGAGGGCATCTGGCGGCCGCGGCCCTTGGCGGCCAGCAGATCGCCGACGGCCTCGGAGCTGAAGGCGTCCGCGCCGATGCCGTAGACGGTGTCGGTGGGCAGCACGACCAGCTCGCCGCGGCGGACGGCGGAGGCGGCTTCCCGCAGACCGGTTTTGCGATCGGTCGCGTCGGTGCAGTCGTAACGCCGTGCCATCTAACGGGCCTCCCTGTTCCGGGGCTCCTGCTGGGTCTGCTGTCGTCCGGCCGCTGTCGCGGCGAGGGGCGCGCTCACGGCGTGGCCCTGCGCGCCGTGGCGAACCGCGGACGGTTGTTGAGGTCCGGGTGGTCGGCCGCGTCGGCCCAGCCCCGCTCCTCGGTGAAGATCCACGGCACCTGGCCGCCCTGGGTGTCGGCGTGCTCGACGACGACCACCCCGCCGGGGCGCAGCAGCCGGTGGGCGGTGCGCTCGATGCCGCGGATGGTGTCGAGCCCGTCCTCGCCGGAGAAGAGCGCCAGCTGGGGGTCGTGGTCGCGGGCCTCGGGGGCGACGTACTCCCACTCGGTGAGCGGGATGTAGGGCGGGTTGGAGACCACCAGGTCGACCTGGCCGTCCAGCTCCGGGAGCGCGCTGAAGGCGTCCCCCTGGTGCAGCCGCACCCGCGAGCCCTCGACGTTCTTGCGCGCCCAGCGGAGCGCCCCCTCGTCGAGTTCGACGGCGTGCACCCGGGACCGCGGCACCTCCTGGGCCAGCGCGAGCGCGATCGCGCCCGAGCCGGTGCACAGGTCGACGATGAGCGGCTCGACGACGTCCATGGCGCGCACCGCGTCTATCGCCCAGCCGACCACCGATTCCGTCTCCGGCCGGGGGACGAAGACACCGGGGCCGACCTGGAGCTCCAGGTAGCGGAAGAAGGCGCGGCCGGTGATGTGCTGGAGCGGTTCGCGGGCCTCCCGGCGGGCCACCGCCTCCCAGTAGCGGGCGTCGAAGTCGGCGTCGGACACCGCGTGCAGCGCCCCGCGCTTCACCCCGTGCACGAACGCCGCCAGCTCCTCCGCGTCGAAGCGGGGCGAGGGGACACCGGCGTCGGCCAGCCGCTGGGTGGCCTGCGCCACCTCGGCGAGCAGCACCGAGCGCGGGTGCGGCTCACGACGGAGCGGCTGGGGGTCGTGGTGCCCCCCGGACTGTTGCGACATCCGGTCCTCCGACGACGGCTCAGGGTTGACGGCTTGCGGGTGGTGCGGCGGACCGCGCCCTACTGGGCTGCGGCCAGCTTGGCGGCGGAGTCGGCGTCGACGCAGGCCTGGATCACCGGGTCCAGCTCGCCGTCGAGCACCTGGTCCAGGTTGTACGCCTTGAACCCCACCCGGTGGTCGGAAATGCGGTTCTCCGGGAAGTTGTACGTCCGGATGCGCTCGGAGCGGTCGACGGTGCGGACCTGGCTGCGGCGGGCGTCCGCGGCCTCCTTCTCGGCCTCCTCCTGCGCCGCGGCGAGCAGCCGGGCGCGCAGGATGCGCAGCGCCTGCTCCTTGTTCTGGAGCTGGCTCTTCTCGTTCTGGCAGGAGGCGACGACGCCGGTGGGGATGTGGGTGATGCGCACCGCGGAGTCGGTGGTGTTGACCGACTGGCCGCCGGGGCCGGACGAGCGGTAGACGTCGATCCGCAGGTCGTTGGCGTTGATCTCGACGTCGACGTCCTCGGCCTCGGGCAGCACGAGCACGCCCGCGGCGGAGGTGTGGATGCGGCCCTGCGACTCGGTGGCGGGCACCCGCTGGACCCGGTGCACCCCGCCCTCGTACTTGAGCCGCGCCCAGACGCCCTGGCCGGGCTCGGCGGTGGCGTTGCCCTTGAGCTTCACCGCGACCTGGACGTCCTTGTAGCCGCCGAGGTCGGACTCGTTGGCCTCGATGATCTCGGTCTTCCAGTTGTGGCGCTCGGCGTAGCGCAGGTACATGCGCAGCAGGTCGCCGGCGAAGAGCGCGGACTCGTCGCCGCCCTCCCCCGCCTTGATCTCGAGGATGACGTCCTTGTCGTCGCTGGGGTCGCGCGGGACGAGCAGCAGCCGCAGCTTCTCGGTCAGCTCCTCGCGCCGCTGCTCCAGCTCCTTGACCTCGGCCACGAAGTCCGGGTCGTCGGCGGCGAACTCCCGCGCGGTCTCGATGTCGTCGCCGGTCCGCTTCCAGGACCGGTAGGTGCCGACGATCGGTGTCAGCTCCGCGTACCGCTTGTTCAGCCGGCGCGCGTTGGCCTGGTCGGCGTGGACCGCGGGGTCGGCGAGCTGCTTCTCCAGATCGGCGTGCTCGCCGATCAGTTCCTCGACCGCCTCGAACATCGGGACTCGTTCCTTGAGTGAAGGGCTGGATGCGTGGGTTGCCCGGGCCTGCGGGACGACAAAGCGCCGGTCCGGTCACCCCTGTGCGGGGCGACCGAGGACCGGCGCTGCGAGTCGCTACTTCTTGCCTGCGGCCTTGCCGAAGCGGGCCTCGAAGCGGGCCACGCGGCCACCGGTGTCGAGGATCTTCTGCTTGCCCGTGTAGAACGGGTGGCACTCGGAGCAGACGTCGGCGCGGATGGCGCCTTCGGTGACGGTGCTACGGGTGGTGAACGAGGCTCCACAGGTGCAGCTGACCTGGGTCTCCACGTACTCCGGGTGGATGTCGCGCTTCAAGGGATTCTCCTAGGTTCGGGAGGGCTCCGGGTCGTACGGGCGGGATGCCTGTGCGTGAACCGGGGCCGACATACCAGTCTGCCAGCACTGGCCGTATCTCCCAAAACCGGGGGTCGGCCGCATCTATTCCACCGGCCGCGCCGATGGTCCGGTCACCGTCGGTGACCTGCCGGAACAGTGTTCCGGCGGGCGTCAGGAGCTCGTGACGACCTCGGAGGCGTCCGCCGAGTCACCGGCCGCGCCCTTGGTCGCCGACTTCGGTATCGGGCGGTCCTTGCGCAGGGCTTCCCAGACCTGCTTGCCCTTCTTCTCCAGCGGAATGACGCGGTTGGGGTCGGCCGGGTCGTAGGTGACCGGCATCGTCACCATGCTCATGTCCTTCGGACCGATGCCCTGGAGGCCCTTGGCGAAGCCGAGGAGGTCGTCGACGGAGGCGAGGGAGGAGTCGGTGGTGACGGTCCGGGTCGCGGTGTCCGCCAGGCCGTAGAGCTTGGACGGGCTGCCGAACAGGTCGACGTTCTCCACCTGGTTGATCAGTGCCTTGACGAAGGCCTGCTGGAGCTGGATCCGGCCCAGGTCACTGCCGTCGCCGACGGCGTGCCGGGTGCGGACCAGCCCCAGGGCCTGCTCTCCGTCGAGGGTGTGCCTGCCGGGCTGCAGATCGAGCCGGCTGCTCTTGTCCTGAATCGCCTCACCGGTGGTGACGGGCACGCCGCCGAGCTTGTCGATGAGCTTCTTGAAGCCGGTGAAGTCGACCTCGAGGTAGTGGTCCATGCGGATGCCGGACAGCTTCTCGACGGTCTTCACCGAGCAGGCGGGACCACCGATCTGGTACGACTCGTTGAACATGGCGCGCTCGGCGGCCGGCGAGGTCCCTCCGCCGGTCTTCCGGCACTCGGGGCGGCTGACGATGGTGTCGCGCGGGATGCTGACGACGCTGGCCTTCTTGTGCCCCTTGTAGACGTGCAGCACCATCGCGGTGTCCGCGCGGGCGCCGCCGCCGTCGTCCCCGTACTTGCCGTTGGTGCCCTGGCGGGAGTCCGAGCCCATGAGCAGGATGTCCGTCGAGCCGTCGTCGGCGTTCTTCGGACGGTCGGTGCCCAGCGCGGAGTTGATGTCCACGCCCTTGAGGTTCCCGTTGAGCTGGAAGTAGGCGTAGCCGAGACCCGCGCCGGAGAGCACCACCGCGCCGGCTGCCGACCAGGCGACGACCGTCAGGACCTTCCGGCGGGTGCCGTGCACCTTCCGCCGCTGCCCGGTGGGCCGTATTCGGCCAGGTCCCGAACCGGATGCTGTCGTACCTTCGTCGGCCATCTGTTCCTCAGTCCTCGCAATGCTGTTCGGCCGTCCTGCTACCCCCTGCCGAGACGGTCAGGCGTGGAAAGTCGTCATCTGTCAGGACGACGGCTCACCCAGCAGGGTGGCACGGGGGCGTTAAGGAGCCTCTAAGCGCGCGAGGGCACACGGAGGGCGGACGACCGGTGGCGCACGCCGGTCTCACCTGCGGTTTCGACCGGAGAAAAGGGGCGGTTTCCGGCCAGATCCGATCTTGACGGATGTGGCGAACGTCTCTCCGGGACCCTCTTGCCGACGCGGAGGACGGCCGTCGTCGCGGAAACGCACCACGGCGGGGCGACAGCCATCGGCCCGGGGAAGGACGCAGGCGCCTGGGTGACGCGCTCGATCGGTCAACGCGGGCTGCCGCGGCGGGAGATGGCCCCGCGGCCGCTCGCGGCCGCCCCGGGGCCCTGATGTCACGTCCCGCCCCGGCGCCCCGACCGCAGCTCAACAGTCCCGCCACGGGCGTCCCGGCACGCACCGGGGCCCTCCGTCACCGCGTGGTGAGGGAGGGCCCCGGAGGTGGCCGGCGGATGAGCCGCCGTCAGCCGGTGACTCAGTCGTTGCCGTTGTTCATGCCCGGCGTCGTCTTCTGAATCTGGAGCAGGAACTCCGCGTTGCTCTTGGTCTGCTTCATCTTGTCCAGGAGCAGCTCGATGGCCTGCTGCGAGTCGAGCGCGTGCAGCACCCGGCGCAGCTTCCAGACCACGCCCAGCTCCTCGCTGCCGAGGAGGATCTCCTCCTTGCGGGTGCCGGAGGCATCCACGTCGACGGCCGGGAAGATGCGCTTGTCGGCGAGCTTCCGGTCGAGCTTGAGCTCCATGTTGCCGGTGCCCTTGAACTCCTCGAAGATCACCTCGTCCATCCGCGAGCCGGTCTCGACCAGCGCGGTGGCCAGGATGGTCAGCGAGCCGCCGTCCTCGATGTTCCGCGCGGCACCGAAGAAGCGCTTCGGCGGGTAGAGCGCGGTCGAGTCGACACCACCGGACAGGATGCGGCCGGAGGCGGGGGCCGCGAGGTTGTACGCACGGCCCAGACGGGTGATGGAGTCCAGCAGCACGACCACGTCGTGGCCCAGCTCCACCAGGCGCTTGGCGCGCTCGATGGCGAGCTCCGCGACGGTGGTGTGGTCCTCGGCCGGACGGTCGAAGGTCGAGGAGATGACCTCGCCCTTGACCGACCGCTGCATGTCGGTGACCTCTTCCGGACGCTCGTCGACCAGGACGACCATCAGGTGGCACTCGGGGTTGTTGTGCGTGATCGCGTTGGCGATCGACTGCATGATCATGGTCTTGCCGGCCTTCGGCGGCGAGACGATGAGACCACGCTGGCCCTTGCCGATCGGCGCGACCATGTCGATGATCCGCGTGGTGAGCGCGCCCGGCTCGTTCTCCAGGCGCAGCCGCTCCTGCGGGTACAGCGGCGTCAGCTTGTTGAACTCCGGGCGGCCGCGGCCGGTTTCGGGCGCCATGCCGTTGACGGAGTCCAGCCGGACCAGCGCGTTGAACTTCTCGCGGCGCTCGCCCTCCTTCGGCTGCCGGACCGCGCCGGTGACGTGGTCGCCCTTGCGCAGGCCGTTCTTGCGGACCTGGGCGAGCGAGACGTACACGTCGTTCGGGCCCGGGAGGTAGCCGGAGGTGCGGATGAACGCGTAGTTGTCGAGGATGTCGAGGATTCCCGCGACGGGGATCAGGACGTCGTCCTCGGAGACCTGCGGCTCGTTGCCGAAGTCGTCGCGGCCGCGGCGGCCACGGCGGTCGCGGTACCGGCCGCGGCGCCCGCGCCGGCCGCCCTCGAAGTCGTCGTCGTCCTGCTGACCGCCGCCACCGCCGCCGCGGTTGTCCCGCTGCTGGCGGTTGCCGCCGCCCTGGTTGTCGTCGCCGCCCTTGCCGCGGCGGTCGCGCTGGCCCCGCTCGCGGCGGTCGCCCTTCTGGCCCTGGCCGCCCTGACCGCGGTCCTGGCGGTCGCCGCCCTTGGAGCGGCCCTCGGCGGCGTCGGCGGCGTTCTCGGCCTTGGCGTCGGTCTTCGCCTCGGTGCGGGCCTCGACCTTGGTGTCGGTGCCGCCCTCGGCGGCGTCGGGGCTGCCCGCCTGCGCGGTGGCGCGGCGCCGGCGGCGCTCGCCGGCCGGCTGCTGCTGCTCATCGCTGGCGGGCTGGCCCGGGATGTCGATCTGCTGCTGGGCCACGGCCTTCGCGGCCGGCGCGTCGGCGCTCTGCTCCGCCTCGCCCGTACGGGCCTTGGAGGTGGCACGGCGCTTGGGCTTGGTCTCGCCCGAGGCCGCGGCGGAGGCAGCGGTGTCGCCCTTGGCGGGGGCCGAGGAGCCCCCGGCCTGCTTCTCCTTGATGACCTCGATCAGCTGGCTCTTGCGCATCCGCGCGGTGCCCTTGATGCCGAGGCCGGAGGCGACCTGCTGCAGCTCGGCCAGGACCATGCCGTCGAGGCCGGTGCCGGAGCGGCGACGCTTGGGGGCAGCACCGGTGGCAGGCGCGGCAGGAGCGTCCGTGGCGGGCGCGGAGGCAGCGCCGACGGAGTTGTCGGCAGTCACGCCCATCAGATCGGTGGTGTCGCTCACGAAGGGTCCTTCCCTGGAGCGGGCGTCGGCCTGTCTGGCTCGGCGACCGGTTGTGCTGTCCGGCTGCGGTCCTTGGGTTGCGGACCGGCCGGGGCGGTGGTCCGCCGGTACGGCGGAGAGATCAATTGATAATTCCGGCGCATTGCGCCGACTCCGGAGCGTGCTCGAATCTGCTCAGGCAGGCTGCTCTGGCAGTTTGGGAGGCTCCCGGAAGAAGGGTGGTCCCGAAGGGGGACACGGAGCACCGCACCTGAATGGTGCCGGGTGCAGACTTGAGGTTAACACTACCGGATCCAAAAACATTCCCCCTCACTCAAGACCGGCAAGCGTGTGTTCACCCGGGAATACGGCCCTCGCCGGTGCCGTCGGGCGTTCTGGTGCCGTCCGGGTGTCCGCCCCGTCCGGAGAGCGGCAGGACACTCGCCCCCGCCGCGTCGAGGGTGAGCGGATTGGCCGCCCAGCCCTCGCCCGCCAGCTGCGCCACCTTGTCGGCGGTGCTGCTGTCGGCGAGCGCGAGCACCGTCGGGCCCGCGCCGGAGATGACCGCGGGGACGCCGTCCGCCCGCAGCCGCCCGACCAGGGCCACGCTCTCCGGCATCGCCGGGGAGCGGTACTCCTGGTGGAGCCGGTCCTCGGTGGCCGGCAGCAGCAGTTCGGGGCGCCGGGTGAGCGCCTCGACGAGCAGCGCGGCACGGCCCGCGTTGGTGGCCGCGTCCACATGCGGGACGGTGCGCGGCAGCAGGCCGCGGGCGGTCTCGGTGAGCACCGGCTTCGACGGCACGAAGACCACCGGAACGATGGATTCCGCAGGGGTCATCCGGATCGCGCGGGCGGCACCGGCGTCGGTCCACGCCAGGGTGAACCCGCCCAGCAGACACGCCGCGACGTTGTCCGGGTGCCCCTCGATCTCGGTGGCCAGCTCCAGCAGCGCGGTGTCGTCGAGGCGCTCGGCGCCGCCTATGGTCACGGCGCGGGCGGCGACGATGCCCGCGCAGATGGCGGCGGAGGAGGAGCCCAGGCCGCGGCCGTGCGGAATGCGGTTGGCGCAGACGACCTCCAGCCCGCGCGGCTGCCCGCCGAGCAGGTCGAACGCGGTGCGCAGGGACCGGACGAGCAGATGACTCTCGTCCCGCGGCAGGGTCTCGGCGCCCTCACCGGCGATGTCGATGTGCAGACCGGAGTCGGCGACCCGGACGACCACGTCGTCGTAGAGCCCCAGACTCAGCCCGAGGGCGTCGAAGCCCGGACCGAGGTTGGCGCTGGTGGCGGGGACGCGCACCCGTACGGCGGCGGCGCGGAAAGCGGGACCGGCCATCGGTCGATGACTCTCCTTGTGTGGAACGTGGGAATTCTCCCCGGACTTCCTCCCCGGGTCTCGCCGTGAGGAATCCCGGAGGCCCCCCGCCAGGGGCCCGGCGGCCGCGCATCATCGCGGGCAAGCTGCGGCGGGGCGGGGTTTCGACTACCAGCCTATCGAAGGAAGGTTCTGCCGCGACATAGGGCGCACAGGAGGCGCACGATGCGTGTCGCAC
This sequence comes from Streptomyces sp. NPDC001922, assembly GCF_042891165.1. Classification (NCBI taxonomy): domain Bacteria; kingdom Bacillati; phylum Actinomycetota; class Actinomycetes; order Kitasatosporales; family Streptomycetaceae; genus Streptomyces; species Streptomyces sp. NPDC001922. The sequence goes on from NZ_JBIASV010000006.1 coordinate 398,080, forward strand.
CCCAGCCTGTGCTTCCTTGAGGCGTTTCTCCCCGGATGTCCCGGGGAGAAGGGGGCCGGACCGGGCGTTTCCCCCGGGCTGCCGGGCCGGTCACCGGGACCGGGCGGCACCCGGAGGAAAACGCCGTACGGCGCGTCGGCCGAGGTCAGGCCAGGCCGAGCCGCTCGGCGGCCGCGTCCGCGTCCACCGGGACGGTGACCGGCTGCGGCGCGCCCGCCACGGCCCAGTCCGGGTCCTTGAGGCCGTTGCCGGTGACCGTGCAGACGATCCGCTGGCCGGGGTCGACCTTGCCCTCCTCGGCGGCCTTCAGCAGGCCCGCGACGCTCGCGGCCGAGGCGGGCTCGACGAAGACGCCCTCCTGCGAGGCCAGCAGCCGGTAGGCCGCCAGGATCTGACGGTCGGTCACCGCGTCGATGAGGCCGCCGGACTCGTCCCGCGCCGCCTCCGCGTACGACCAGGAGGCCGGGTTGCCGATCCGGATCGCGGTGGCGATGGTCTGCGGGTCGAGCACCGGCTCGCCGCGGACGATCGGGGCCGCGCCGGAGGCCTGGAAGCCCCACATCCGCGGGCGGCGGGAGGAGACGCCGTCGTCCGCGTACTCGCGGTAGCCCCGCCAGTACGCGGTGATGTTGCCCGCGTTGCCGACCGGCAGCACATGGATGTCGGGGGCGTCCCCGAGCGCGTCGACGACCTCGAAGGAGGCGGTCTTCTGGCCCTCGATCCGGTACGGGTTGACCGAGTTGACCAGCGCCACCGGGTACTTCTCGGAGAGCCCGCGGGCCAGGTTCAGGCAGTCGTCGAAGTTGCCCTCGACCTGCAGGATGCGCGAGCCGTACACCAGGGCCTGGCCCATCTTGCCCATCGCGATCTTGCCCTGCGGAACCAGGACGGCGCAGACCATCCCCGCCCGGACGGCGTACGCGGCGGCCGAGGCGGAGGTGTTGCCGGTGGAGGCGCAGATGACGGCCTTCGCGCCCTCCTCCTTCGCCCGGGTGATGGCCATCGTCATGCCGCGGTCCTTGAAGGACCCGGTGGGGTTGGCGCCCTCGACCTTGAGGTGGACCTCGCAGCCGGTGCGCTCGGAGAGCACCTGCGCGGGAACGAGCGGCGTGCCGCCCTCGCGGAGGGTGACGACCGGCGTGTCAGCGGTCACGGGCAGCCGGTCGCGGTACTCCTCGATGATGCCGCGCCACTGATGAGTGCCGGTGGGCCGGTCGACGATTGCAGACATGTTCCTTACTCTCCTTCAACCCGCATGATGCTCGCGACGCCGCGCACGGTCTGAAGCCGGCGCAGCGCCTCGACGGTCGCCGAGAGGGCGGCGTCGGGTGCCCGGTGGGTGACGACCACGAGCGATGCCTCGCCGTCCTTGCCCTGCTGGCGGACCGTATCGATGGACACGCCGTGCTCGGCGAAGACGGTGGCGACCTGAGCCAGGACGCCGGACTTGTCGGCGACGTCGAGGCTGATGTGATAGCGCGTGACGACCTCGCCCATCGGGCTGACCGGCAGCTGCGTGTAGGCGGACTCGCCCGGCCCGGTCGCCTCGTTCACCTTGTTCCGGCAGACGGCGACCAGGTCGCCCAGGACCGCCGACGCCGTCGGCGAGCCGCCCGCACCGGGACCGTAGAACATCAGCTGCCCGGCGGCGTCCGCCTCGATGAAGACCGCGTTGTACGCCTCCCGGACGGAGGCCAGCGGGTGGCTGAGCGGGATCATCGCCGGGTGCACGCGCGCGGTGACCGACCGGCCGTCGGCCGCCCGCTCGCAGATGGCCAGCAGCTTGACCGTGCAGCCCATGCGCTTGGCGGACGCGATGTCGGCCGCGGTGACCTCGGTGATGCCCTCGCGGTGCACGTCCTCGATGGTGACGCGGGTGTGGAAGGCGATACCGGCCAGGATGGCGGCCTTGGCGGCGGCGTCGAAGCCCTCGACGTCGGCGGTCGGGTCGGCCTCGGCGTAGCCCAGCGCGGTCGCCTCGTCGAGCGCCTCGCTGTACCCGGCGCCGCTGGTGTCCATCTTGTCGAGGATGAAGTTCGTGGTGCCGTTGACGATGCCCAGGACGCGGTTGACCTTGTCGCCGGCCATGGATTCGCGCAGCGGGCGCACCAGCGGGATGGCGCCGGCGACGGCCGCCTCGTAGTAGAGGTCGGTGCCGCGCTGTTCGGCGGCGGCGTGCAGGGCCGCGCCCTCCTCGGCGAGCAGCGCCTTGTTGGCGCTGACCACGCTGGCGCCGTGCTCGAAGGCCGTCGTGATCAGGCCCCGGGCGGGCTCGATCCCGCCGATGACCTCGATGACCACGTCGATGTCGCCGCGTTTGACCAGCGCCATCGCGTCCGTGGTGATCAGCTCCTCCGGAACGCCGTCCCGGACCCGGCCGGGACGGCGCACGGCGATTCCGGCCAGCTCGACGGGCGCACCGACCCGGGCGGCGAGATCGTCCGCGTGCGTCGTCATGATGCGCGCCACCTCTGAGCCGACCACTCCACAGCCCAGCAGCGCCACTTTCAGCGGACGCGTACGCATCATCCGACCTCGTTTCTCATCCATCGTGGTGTTGCACCAGTCTCACTCACCGGACGGGGCTTTCCATCCCCGTTCCAGAATTCGAGATGCCGTTCTCGTAATGCTGAGAACGGCTCCTCAATTATCTCCGCCGCCCGTTGTGCGGCCGACCTCCGGTCCTCCTCCGCCCGCCGGCGGACCCGGTGGCCGGGGATCCGTGCAGACGTCGGACCGGGTCCGGGCCGGGGCCTGTGACGGCCCGCGGCCCTCCGCCGGCGGCCTACCCGACGTCGAGACGGAGCAGGTCCTCCTCCGTCTCCCGCCGGACGATCACCCGCGCCTCGCCGTCCTTGACCGCGACCACCGGCGGGCGCAGCGCATGGTTGTAGTTGCTCGCCATGGAGCGGCAGTACGCCCCCGTCGCCGGCACCGCGATCAGGTCGCCCGGCGCCAGGTCGGCGGGGAGGAAGGCGTCGCGGACCACGATGTCGCCGGACTCGCAGTGCTTGCCCACGACGCGGGAGAGCATCGGCTCGGCGTCGGAGGTCCGGGACACCAGGGCCACCGAGTACTCCGCGTCGTACAGCGCGGTACGGATGTTGTCGGACATGCCGCCGTCCACGCTGACGTAGGTCCGCAGCCCCTGCAGCGGCTTGACCGTGCCCACCTCGTACAGCGTGAAGGCGGTGGGGCCGACGATCGCCCGGCCGGGCTCCACGGAGATCCGCGGCACGGCGAGCCCGGCGCCTTCGCACTCCCGGGTGACGATCTCGCTGAGCGCCTTCGCGATTTCGCGCGGCTCGCGGGGGTCGTCGTCGGCGGTGTAGGCGATGCCGAGGCCGCCGCCGAGGTCGATCTCGGGCAGCTCGACCCCGTGCTCGTCGCGGACCTGCTTCAGCAGCCCGACGACCCGGTGGGCCGCCACCTCGAAGCCGGAGGTGTCGAAGATCTGCGATCCGATGTGGGAGTGGATGCCGACGAGCTCGAGGTGCTCGAGCCGCAGCGCACGGCTCACCGCCTCGGCGGCCTGGCCCCCGGCGAGCGGGAGACCGAACTTCTGGTCCTCGTGCGCGGTCGCGATGAATTCATGGGTGTGCGCCTCGACGCCCACAGTCACCCGGATCTGCACCCGCTGGCGCTTTCCGAGCTTCTCCGCGATGTGCGCGACCCGCACGATCTCCTGGAAGGAATCGAGGACGATACGGCCGACGCCTTCCCGGACGGCGCGCTCGATTTCCTCGGTCGACTTGTTGTTCCCGTGCAGCGCAATGCGTTCGGCGGGCATTCCGGCCGCGAGCGCGGTGGCCAGTTCGCCGCCGGAGCAGACGTCGAGATTCAGCCCCTCCTCGTGCAGCCACCGCACGACGGCGCGGGAGAGGAACGCCTTGCCGGCGTAGAACACGTCGGCACCGTCCCCGAACGCCTCGCGCCAGGCACGGCAGCGGGCGCGGAAGTCCTCCTCGTCGAGGAAGTAGGCGGGGGTGCCGAACTCCTCGGCGAGCCGCTGCACATCGAGGCCGCCGACGGTCGCGACCCCGTCGGCGTCCCGCCCGACGGTCCGGGCCCAGACGCGCCGGTCGAGGGCGTTGAGGTCGGCGGGCGGAGCGCTGTAGTGCCCCTCGGGGATGACGTCGGCGTACCGCGGGCCGGCGGGGTGTGCGGAACGGCTCATGCGCGGGCCTCCAGTCCGTGGGCGCGGGTGCCGGCGAGGGGCGCGGTGGGGGCGTGGGCGGTGGGGGTGTACAGGGTGGACATGCGGTCCCGCCTGTTCATGGGGGCCTCGCTTCGTTCGAACGCGGGGGATGCGTGCACAGGAGCTGTGTGCACAGGAGCTGTGTTCACGGGGGCTGTGTGCACAGGAACTGCGCTCACGGGAGATGCGTTCACGGGGGCTCTGAACTCCTCAGAGATGTGCGGGTGCGGTGATGCCGAGCAGGTGCAGGCCGCCGGCGAGCACCGTCCCGGCCGCCTGGGCGAGGGCGACGCGGGCCCGGTGGGCGGCCTCGGGTTTCTCGTCACCGCGGGGCAGTACGGGGCAGGTGTCGTGAAAGCGGAAGAAGGCGTCAGCGGTCGCTTCCAGATGCCGCGCGACCCGGTCGGGGGCACGCAGCCGGGCAGCGGAGGCCAGAACGGCGGGGTACTCACCGATGGCCCCGAGGAGATCGTCGACGACGGGCAGGGCGTCCGGGCTGCCCAGGTCATCGGGGGTGGCCAAGTCGTCGGGGGCGGCCAGGTCGTCGATGGCGGGCAGGTCGTCCACGGCGGGGTGGAGGGTGCCGGCTTCGCCGGGAACGCCCAGGTCGGCAGCGTTACGGAGCAGCGCGCACGTGCGGGCGTGGGCGTACCGGATGCGGAAGAGCGGGTTCACCTCACGCTGAGCCAGGAGCTCCTGAGCATCGACCCGGACGTGATCGTGGGCCGCGGGACGCAACAGCGCCCAGCGCGCGGCGTCGGGACCGAGGGTGCGCAGCAGCTCGTCCGCGGACAGGGCGACGGGCACGGGCCGGATGACGGAGGCGGAGGGGGCGGAGGCAGATGAGGACCTGACGACGGCGGAGGAGGCGGCTCCGGCGGCAGATGCGGAACCCGTCCCGGGCCGGGCCGGCCGGGACCCGTCGACGTTGACGGACGCCTCGTCGCCGAAGCTCTCAGGGGCGTCCGCGGCGGCCGACAGGCGAGAGGGAACGTTGACACCGAGCCCCGCCCAGTCCGGATCGCCGCCGGAAGCGCGGGACTGTCCTGCCCCGGGCTCACAACGGAGGGTGATGTCCGCCCCCTGGGTGCGCATGATGCGAGCGACGGCGTCCGCGGTGACGGCGGCGCGGGTCTCATGACGAAAGGCGAGCACGACGGTCCGCCCGGCCAGCGCGTCCCCGTATCCGTACGCATCAGCCTGGCCGAGCACCTGCCGCACGAGCCCGGAGTGCGAAGCGGAATCCAGCGTGATGTTGAGGAAGCCCGGGTCGGCGATCTCGACGCGAGCAACCCCTGACGCCTGGGCGAGCCTCGGGCGCAGGATCTCGGCGACCCGGCGCGGCGTGTGCCCCGCGCTCCCGGCGAGCTGGAGGGCGATGTTGGTGGCGTAGTCCCCGCAGCCGGGGCGGGGCGGGCGGCGGACCACCGCACGCGTCGGTACGGTCACTCGCAGCTCACCGGCCTCGACGGCACAACGCACGGTGCGGAGCACGGTGCGGGAGAGCTCGGCGGGTGTCACGGCACCAGCGTATGGGAGGAGGGGGGTGGGTCCGCGAACCGGATTCGCCCGAGGGCCTCGCCGTCCGACGCCGTGACCGGGCCACGCGCCCGCGCACGCCTGCCTTCCGGCCGCGGAGTCCGCCCGCCGACCAGGGTGTCGACTCCCACGGAGACCTCCACCGGCACACACGGACGCGCCGGATCAGCAGACGTCCGGGGAGGAGAGACCGGGTCAGCCGGCGGGGCGTACAGCGGGCTCGGGCCCGTTGCCCGTGCCACTGGAGCCGGACATGCCGCCGTCGGGGCCGGAGCTCCGTCTGCTGTCGACAAGTCTTCGCACCACTTGCACGAGCTCAGCGGGCTCGAAAGGTTTCGCCAGGAACGCTTCCACACCCAGGGTCTGCCCACGATCCACCTCCTGCTGCGCGCAGGCACTGACGATCGCCAGCGGGATGTCGCGGGTCGTGGGATCGGAACGCAGTCGGGAGGCGGTACGCATGCCGTCGAGCCGAGGCATGACGACATCGAGGGTGATCACATCGGGGCGCACGCGGTGCACAATCTCCAGGCACTCGGCACCATCGGCCGCGGTCACGACCTCGAACCCCTCAAGCTCGAGATTGACCCTGATCAGCTGCCGGATGACCTTGTTGTCGTCGACCACAAGGACCCGGCCGGAGGAGCCAGGCACAAACCCGAGAGTAGGTCCGCCCCTCCGACTGCGTCCGGGTTTTGCCCACTTCCACCCCCTGCGAGGGACCCGCACACGAGGGTTGACGCCCCTTTGCGCCACTTCCGCCCACGACTGAGCCATCCACCCCCGGGGACGTGCCCCGAGCCTCGACGTCCCGACTCGGCACGCCCCGGGCTCGGTCGACCTCGACTCCGGCAGACCAGCGAGCGGGATGGGGCCCGAGGGGGCCAAGGGGCTCGGGGCCAGTCCTGGGCCCAGCCATCGGGGCAGCACAGCTTCCTCCGGAATCGAGGGGCGCGCAGCGCGCTCGCCACCGAACTCCACTGATGGCGGCGAGCACCTGCAGAAACCCGTTCATGAGCACCCCATCGGAGCTGGTAGTGTTCTGTTCGTCGCCGCGAGCAGCAGCGACAACGCCCCCGTAGCTCAGGGGATAGAGCAACGGCCTCCGGAGCCGTGTGCGCAGGTTCGAATCCTGCCGGGGGCACCGTGGATTAGGTGCCCAAAGACCCCGTCACCAGCGGAAACGCTGAGGCCGGGGTCTTCGCATATGTGCAGGCGTGTGCGGGCCGAAGCGGCCGTATGCCGGGGTCTGTGGACGAGGCGTGGACGGGATCTTGAGGCATCGCCGCAGGTGACGTCCGTAAAAGGACGGGAGCCCACAGTAGCGAGGGGAGCGCCCGGCAACACGATGCGGGGCACGGACTCAAGCCTTGCTCCAGGCCTGGCGATGGCGAGCGACGCTGTACACCTGCTCTACCTGCTCGGCGGTCAGCATGCCTGAGAGCGGGGCCAGTGCCGAGACTTGGCGCTCCTGGTACACCCGGACGTCGAGTTGCGTGGCAACCACCTTGAGGTCGGTGACGCCGACAAAGACAAGTACTGGCTCGACCGGCACGGGAAAGTCGCAGTAGTGCTCAAGCACCCGGACGACTCGCTTGGCCTCGGCTCGGCTCTTACGTGCGTACGGCGCCGGCTTTCCGTGATCGACTTTTACGGCATCGTCGCCGACCCATACGGCCTTGTTGTGGTGGTGCTTCGTATTGATGCTGAACACCCCGCCAGGCCCGATCAGCAAATGATCGACGTCCACATTGTTGGCCAACGGGATGGAATGCAGGACCCGCCACCCGCGCCGCGCCAAGCGGTCCAGCTCGGCTCCCACTCTCCTCTCCCCTGCCAGACCCTTACGCCACGAGTCCCACTCAGTGGGGCGCCGCAGCAGTAATGAGACGACTCGCTCGATGACGCCTGGGCCGGACTCGGCGAGCAGATCACGGAGGGATTCCCCGGGACGGTTGATGGACAGGTCGTCTGCCGGCGTCAGAGGAGCCAGCATCGGGCGGGCTTCATCAGGCGCCTCCTGTGGCAAGACCGGCTCAGGGCTGTCCCGTAAGTGGTGTGTCAACACGGCGATCACATCGTCGCGATACTCGGCGACCAAGACCGTGATGTCCCCCGCCCTCACGTCCGCCCAGCCGACAGCAGTGCCATCCGGCAGGTTCGCGTACAGGCGATCATGTCCGTACCGCTTCCAGCGCGTGACCTTCAGCTCCACGAGCCCCCCCTCGTCTGATCTCCACTCGAAGCATCGCAGCAGGTAGGGCTCAAAACGAGAGAGGCCCCGGACAAGATGCCCGGGGCCTCGGTGGAGTGCAGCGTGGCTCACTCGTATTCGCGAAGCAGGTCCTCGATACGCCGGTTGGCGACGTCCTGCCGTCCGTCGAGGCACTTGGCGTAGCGGGTCAGCAGGACCTCCACACTGTTGCCGGCGCGCTCGGCCACCTCGGTTGGGTCGACACCGGCATTGAGCCACGTCGACAGCGCCGAGTGCCTCAGGTCGTACGGCCGACTCGCGAGCGGCGAGGCCGCGACGGCCGGCGGAAGCGCGAGGAGCCGAGCTTCCTGCCACACGCGGTAGTAGGTCGAGGACGGGACGACCGAACCCTTCTGGAGCGTCAGAACAGGAGCGGAGTGAAGCCCTCGCTGGACGCCCAGGCGCCGGCCACGTCGCAGGAGACCATCGTCCCCCCGAAGCGGCTGGGCCCGGAGTGCCACGACTCAGCGATGGAGTCGACCAACAGCAGGCCGCGACCGTGGGCGTCGTCGGCCTCTGGCCGCCGCATCTGGACATTCGCAGGGAATCCCGGGTTGTGCACCTCGATCCGAAGCGACGTCGCCACCCGAAACCACTCGACGCGCACCACCCAGGACTCATCCGCCCGCCCATAGAGAATCGCGTTGGTCACCAGCTCCGAGATCATCAACGCGCAGTCGTCGATCGAGCAGGCCGGGTTGTACGGGGCGAGGAACTTCCGGAACCAGTACCGGGCCCGAGGCACGGACTCCGCGACGGGGTGCAAAGTCATGGCACCGAGTCGCGGCCATTCCTCAGAAGGAAAGCGGTCGATCATGTAGGCCATCCGCGCTCACTCCTTGCCGCCGCCGTCACAGTCGAGGCAGCGCCGTTTCGATGTGACACGGTGGCGATCGTTGGCCGTGGAGAGCGCCACAGCCGTACGGGAGCCAACGCGCTTCCAACCGCGCCCGCGACAACCCCGGCAAGTTAAGTGCGCGTCCTCGTCCGGCCGCCGACTCGTCACCCGTGCCCCCTTCCGAATTAAGTGGCCTTAGCCACTTCCTGGATAGTGGCATTAGCCACTTCGCTCCGCAACCCGTTCGCCACAACTCGCGGGACCTCACCGCGCCATCAGGTGAGCGGGTAGCCCTGCTCGAAAGCCCAACGATGCGGCGGGTACGTGGCTTCGGCGAACTCCAACGGCCGGTCCTGGAGGTCGAAGACGACGTGGTGGACGATCAGGACGGCCGAGCCGGGCTCCAGTTGAAGGTCAACAGCCTCCTCCTCCGTGGCACCCCGGGCACACATGCGATCTTCCGCGTAACTGCCCTGCCGCCCGGTCATGTTCTCGACGTACATGAGCGTGCCCTCTTGGATGCGCTCCGGCTCAAGCAGCTTCGGCGCACGGTGGCCGACATCCGGAGCGAACCACGAGGTGGACAGCGTGATCGGCCCGTCCTGGTTGTTGGTCACGCGCCGCCGGTGCACAGCCCGACGGTCCTTGACCAGGCCCAGCCCTTCAGCAACGTGAGCCGGCACCTCCATCCAACCGGTCGAGGTGATCACCGCGTACTCGCCGGGCGTGTAGATCTTCCCCGTCTGCCGGGCCCGCCCGTACAACTCCCGTGCTCGCCGGTTCACTTCCAGGCTCCGCACGTACGTGCCCGATCCCTGGCGCTTCTCGACGAGCCCTTGATGACTCAGCGCCTCCAACGACCGTGCGGCCGTGGGCCGGGAGACCTTCCAGTCTGCCGCCAACTGCCGTTCGGACGGCACCTCGTCGCCCGGTCGCAGGTCACCTCGAAGAATCTGATCACGGATGTAGTGCGCGATCTGGAGATACTTCGGCTGAGCCTCCTCGATCTGCGGCATCAGTCCTCCTCACCCAACGTGGGCTCCAGGTGAGTAGTGGGGAACCCCGCTACCGGCCTGAGGCCGATTCTCGACACAAGTGGCTATGACCTCTAGCCACTATAGGGTGAGTAGTCAACCCCGTACCCCGTAGGCTGAACCGCATGACGCGGTTGATCGTCGCAGCAGGAGGAGGGGGCGACGCAGTCGCCGCCGCAATGCTTCACGCCGCCCTCTACGGCGACGAGGACCAGGTGGTGATCCTCACGTACGCGTGGGACCGCCTCCTGATCGACCCAGTTCCGGGCCCCCGAGGCCCAGACAACTTCACTGGCCTCAAGCCGCTCACCCCAGCAGTCCGGGCAGTGCCGGCCGAGGCCCGCCCGATCGCTCCGGCAGGCTCCACCCTCCCCCGACTCGCGGCAGAGCTCCCGCACACGCTCGCGCTGATCGACCCGCGCCACGGGGTCGAGGGCGTCACACACCAACTCGAAGACTTGGTTGACCACTTGTCGCCCGAGTCGATCGACCTCTTGGACGTAGGCGGAGACATCCTCGCCCGCGGCGACGAGCCGACGCTGAAGAGCCCACTTGCCGACGCCATCATGCTCGCTGCGTGCTGCCAGGTGAACGCAACGATCCGCCTCCTGGTGGCAGGCCCAGGTCTGGACGGTGAACTGCCCCTTCATGACATACGCAACATGCTCGGCCCAATCGTCCACACCTTCACCGCGAAGGACGTCGAGCCGGTCAGCTCAGTCCTGGAGTGGCATCCGTCCGAGGCAACCGGAATGCTCGCAGCGACAGCCCGTGGCGTACGCGGCACATGCGAGATGCGAGACGCCGGGCTCCCCGTTCCCCTCACCGACGAAGGCCCAGCTGTCCACGAGGTCGACCTGGACGAAGCGCTGAACCGCAACCAGCTGGCCCGCGCCATCCTGACGACCGCCACCCTGGACGAGGCAGAGGCACACAGCCGTGAGATCTGCGGCTACTCGGAAATCGACTACGAGCGCAACAAGGCCGCCTGGCTCAAGGACCAGCCACCGGTGCAGCTCGTGCCGGAGACCGTACTATCCGAGCTCGACCAGTTCGAAGCGGAGGCGCAGAACCGCGGAGTTACCCACACGACATTCCGCCGCGTCACCGAGGCCTTGAACCTCAACGGCTCCCTACGCGAGGACCTGCGCCAACTGCTCATCAACAGCCGCCCGGAGCAGTACGACGCGCCCCTGTGGCGCATCACATCCACTACTGAGTAACAACCTTCTTTACGGGTTTCAAGGCGGCTCGCTCCGCTCCCCGCGCGCGGCCCGGCCCACGGCCGGGCCTGCGCTCCTGTCTCCGCCCCGCTCCAGCCCGGCCGGCGCCCGGGCCGCGCGCACAGAGTCAGCCACCTGGCGCCAGAGAAGGGGCACGTCGTGGCTGGGGCGGTCGGCTCCACGGCTTTAGGCAGCCACTTTGGCGCGAGCCTCGCAGATCATGGCCCCAACGTCGTGCTTTAGCGGGCAGGTCCACAGACTGCCCGACGCGCCGGAAGCTTATGGGGCCATGATCACTCGCGCCAAAGCAGCTCCAGCCCAAAGCCGCTCCACCGACCTTTCGTCGGAAGCGTTAGCTCGGACTATCAGTCTCGTTTTTGAGTATGCTGTCGACAGACCTGAAGTCATCATTCAGTGGAACGGTAGCGGGCGGAAGAGTAGTGATGAGGATTTCCTCGGCTGCCCCCCGACCTTGGCGCGCCGAGGCCGTGTATCGCAGCGTAACTACACGTTTTGCAATATTCCAGTTCCTGACCCCGAGGATTTCCCTATCACTCGCATTGGGGCTCATCCGATTCGCTGCATACAGTCCAGAATCCGTGAGCAATTCCGGCTTGGCATCGTACGACAAAATCCACCTAAACTGCATGCGATGGTTCAGGTAATCCGCCAAACGATAGTGCAGAAGATTGTCATCCCATTGCAAATCTGCTACAGGCGCATTCGGGTATCCTTGCGGCTCAAACGAAGTCTGGTACAGCTTCTGCGACTTTTCCAAGTAGGGGGGGTCCAGATAAGCCAAGACTCGATCAGGAATTAGATCGGCATACCATTCTGGTACGTCAGCTAGAGTGTCTTTCCAATCTTTGCACCACACGTCGACCAGACGATTCGCATCATACAGAGAGCCGACATAACGGATACGCTCAGCCAATGCATCGACGTTATAGCGGCAACCTATTGAGTACTTAGACTCCTGTCGACGTCCTCCGATAGGTCCAGCACTTCCGTGCAAGATTCCCGAAAAGGTAGTGCGATTCAGGAATAGGCACTTCATGGCTGTCTCGAAGCGCGCAGTCGATTCCGTCATGCCAGGCGAGGGAATCCACGAGCGCCAGAAGTCCCAACGATCCAGGGCAGTCACCCCGCCCTTGCTGACGTAGAGCGAGTATTCTTCCGCCATCCTGTCTACGAGATTCTCCGCATCGGAAGCCGCAACTTGCCAAAATGCTGCTACCAATGGGTCCGCGTCAGCCAGAAGAATGCGGTTGACAACTCCAGCGCCAACAAGCCGCAGGGATGTAGATGCTCCTCCGGCAAATGGCTCGACGAGCAGGTCCACTTTCCTGGTCTGGGAAGACTTCTTCGCGGCCTCAATCAACTCGCTAATGAGGCTTGACAAGCCAGTCTTGGCGCCTGGATACCGAAGTGGCGTCTGGTACCTACCCATCGCAAGGGGATGCGTGAGCTGGCCTACTTCCAGGTTGGCCATTGGCCGGCCAGGGATGCTCCGCGGTGCGCTCGGAATCGCTGCAAGGCGGGCATTATGCGGCTGCGAGCTACGTCCGCTGGACCGGATCTCGGAGTCACCTGAAGCACTAACCGAGCTCATGCAGCCCCTCCCACTTCGTTGCTACGGGTTCGGTGTCGACGCGCTTCCCAAGCCTAGCTTGTGCTCCGCCACCAGCCTCAACACGTCGGTGCCGACACCAATCGGGAACGCAGCCTTACCGTGTGCCACAGCGACAGGAATAATTCCATCCTGATACATGGAGGACCCTGTCCGATCGATGACGTCCAAAATGGCAGGCAGGGTTGGGTAGCCATCAGGACCGGGCTGCCCCCCAGCCGCGTCGTACGCAGCACCCAGTTCAGGCATGACGGTCGGTACGACGATACGACCATCCTTTGCCCGGTAGGCGAACTTCCGCCCCCAGTACGTCTCTTTTCCGTAGGCAGCCGGATTTTCCGTGTTCGTTATGACCTTGACTACTTCCTGATCACAAACAAGCAAGTCACCAGGCTCCAGTACATCATGACGAGCGAGCTGGCGAGCGTAGTCGACCATCGCTCCGGTCTTTTCCAGACCGCAGATATACGGTCCGTGTCCCGGAGTTGTTGAAGTCATCGCCTGGAAATACTCCTGGGCGCGTCCGCGAAGTTTCGCTGGCGGTCCATACATGGCCAAGGGGCCATCCACGATGAATAGCGTGGAACGCAGTAGCTCATTCCGGGATTGCTCCCAGAGGAGGCTAGTCAGCCCGACGAGAACGAGCAGCTCCAGCACAGACATCAGTCGACCGAGGGCTGATTCGTTCGCCCCCTCCTCCGTGACTTCTTCATGAATTCGAAGTACGTCAGTCGGATACAGGGGCTCCTTGCACGAAGGACAGCTTCCCCCTCGGAAGGAGACTGCAACGTCCTTGGCACTGCATTCGCTGGATGGGCAGTTAACCGGGACTGTAGCCGCCGGTTTACCTGGCTGTCCGTGAAGCAGAAACAGGAGATCTAGGAGAGACTGGTTAAGCCGGTTGACCTCTACCTTCTTACTTCTAAAAATGTGGTCGAGGTTTTCCCTCCAAGACGTGCTGATGCCGACCCCTTCTCGGCTGTAAGCGCCAGCAACGGGTAGGTCGAGTGAGACCAGAGCTGTGTTGACAGCCTTCTCAATCGCAACGGGGTCAACGAAGCGAGCAGACCTTTGAAACTCCATGACCCCCAAGTCAACGTAGGCCGCAGCAGCTTGCGCGTAGCCGTACACGACAGACGGAAGACCATCGCGAACTCGCTCAGTGATCCGAGACCCATCGATGGCAATCGCCGATGTGAGGTGTTCCGGTATGACAGGTGACGGGAACGCCCCAGCACGCTTGATTTTCGGCACAAGCCATTTGACGTCTCCCACTTTATCCGCGGGGACATAGAAGCTTGCCCTATCAGCAAGGGCACGGAGTGCTGCAGTTGTGTGACCTACACGTGAGGCCCGCTCTGGGGAACCATTCACAGTTTCGTAGCCCATGGCACTTCCGCTTCTAATTCTTTGGAGCCAGAGGAGAGTCGCCAGCCGCCGCCCTAGCCTCGTTCACCAGGTCGATGTCATACTTGTCGATTTGAACCGGCACGATGTACGGAGAAGACAATGTCTTCAATCGCACGTACCCTCGGTCTTCCGAAGAGAGGATGGCCGGAGCAAAGGCGCCGAAGTCATAGAACTTCGACAACTCCTGCAACTCCTTGGTGTTGTTCAGATGCGCCACGACCCAGTTCGCAGTGTTGGCCTTTACCTGGTGCGCCACTCCTGAAACTTCTTGAGTTGCATAGGTCATGCCGATATTCAGCTTGGCTGCTTCCTTCGCGAGCTTTACCCACACATCTGCGTCGTCCTTATATTTGTCCGACGAAAACAGGTTATGCGCTTCCTCCAGCATCACCTGAATCGAAGGCGGAACATCTCCGGAAGTGAACGCAGTCGTCTGCTTCGCCAGAAGCCTACGGGTGATGTTCTCGGACAACGTCTTAACGATTGGCGGAGACCCAACATGAAGGTCAACGATGACGACCCTTCCCTTGGTCAGCTCATCGTAGATTTCCTCAGCGGGATCAGCCTGAGTCGCCTCGTTATGAAAGTCGTTCAGATCCAGCAGGTTTCGCCATCCTCGGACGTTGCCGGACTGACCGGTTTGGCCTGTATAAATCGGCTCTGTAGACGTCCACCGCACATCATCACAGAAGTTTTCGGCTTCAGTATCGCCATCCTTACGCAACTCGATGATCGCATCGACTACGTCCCGGATGTCGCCTCCCTTTACGGAAACCGTCGTTTTACCTGCCGGAGTGAAGAATTTCTTGTTCTTCTTCTGCTCTACCGCCTTCCGCAGCGGTTCCCTCATGCCGATGAGGACGGAGAAGGGGTAGGCAGTTCCGGCGTTATGCTTGGGCAGCGTGAATCCGGCGCGAATTAGCGAGGCGTAAAGAATCAAACGCCCTCGTTGCGCACGCGTGGTCTCACTGAAGTTTCCCTGGACATCCGTGAACCTAGTCACCGCGAAGTCGTTGATATAGCCAGCCGATCCGTCGGAACGCAGCTTGTCGGCGATCAGCCCCTGTACGGCGCCGGCTTGTTCCGGGTCGAAGAAGTTGATACCCAGTGGTCGTACATGCGGCTGCGTGCCATCCGCCCCAAACTTGAAGATGCGGACGTGCTTCTCACCAATCGCCGCAATCTCTGTCCCGTCCTGAGTGTTGGGGTTCGCGTACTCACCCTGTGGGTCGAAGATCAGCTGACCAATCGGCCCTTCACCATTAGACCGACGCCGCTCAGACACAACAAAAGTCCGGGCAATGATAATTTTCGCGGTGTTGGACTTGCCCATGCGGGTCATTCCAAGCAAGCCAGTCTTCGTGCCGATGAAGTCGTGGATATTGACCGTCACGGCTGAGTCGTCTTGTTTTGCGACCTTAGCCCGCCGACGCGTGGCCGAGTAGCGCACGGCGCCAATTCGCACACGTTCCACATCTTTCTCGGAGGGCTTCAGATACGAGGCGATTTCAGAAAGACCATCACCGATCGGCTTCAGGACTCGATACGTCGACGTGGCATAGAAATTGTCGACGTCGGCACCGAAGTCGAGTCGCTTACGACCGTCGATGTCGGTCTCATAAAAGGTGCCCAAGATTCGACACCTGAGGCCAGTGAACGAGACTCGGTTCTTGGTGAAGGGATCGAGGTTAATATCCAGGACCACAGAGGGAGACGCGTCGCCATTGCTCGACAATGCGGCCCGCAACGCTTCCTCTCGGACTGCATGCAAATCCGATTCCATCGCGAGCGGCGCAGTTCCATCTACGCGCAGCAGCAGCACTTCGTCATCATCATGGGAATCCCCATCGATGTCTCGCGCCGTGGCCAGGAGGAAGGTGTACTGCGGGATACCGCCAGCCTCGAACTTCCACTTGTCGTGCGTCAGAACGATCGCCTCGGAATAGTCGAGACGATGAATCGCCCCGATGCGGATCGACCGAGTCTCCGCGAGAAGCGTCGACTCAAGAAGCGTTCCAGCCCCTACTCCGGGAAACAGCGAGACAGACACTATTCCTCCCCCCTGGGATGCATGTGCAGCTGACATGTTCCCACAACGTGCACTGTGTGAAAAGTGGATCAACCTCTCGCACTGCGCGTGGCTGAAATTCGACGTAGTGGCTCGTTATGGTTGTCACGCTCGTCTCGCGGACAGCTCGTTGAAGTGCCGCATCCTGCCCATTGAGTGCCATGCGTGCATATCAGCCGCCAGCCCTCAGGTGCCCCCCTCCCCGTGGCCGGCCTAAGAGGTGCACTTAGGAACTTCCGTGTCGAAATCCGTGCACGTGTTCGACCCGAACCCGGCACCTGAGGCCAGCGCCCACGGTCCTGACTCCGCCGTCGCCCGCTTCGACCGGAGCAATGGTCGGTTGCTATGGAGTCTGATAGACGTCTGCCTCATCTCTATTCAGGCCGTTGAGCTATGGCATCTCTCGTCCTGCCGACGCGCACACCATTGTCCAGATTTCCACTACGGAGACCTCGGACAGCGGGGCCGTCTCGGTGTAGCCGATGTAGGCGATCCCATTGTCCAGGACCACAGGGAAACCCGAGCGACGCCAATACCGCACAACCTCGTTCTCGACAGCACGAGCCGCAGCGCCGACTGCGAACCGCATCGTCTCAACTACGTTCCAACCAGACCGGCGGTGATCAGCGAGCCTCGTGTTCTTGGGACTGTCCTCGCATATCCCGATCTTGGCGGCAGCCAGCCGGGGTGACGCGAC
This sequence comes from Streptomyces sp. NPDC001922, assembly GCF_042891165.1. Lineage (NCBI taxonomy): Bacteria > Bacillati > Actinomycetota > Actinomycetes > Kitasatosporales > Streptomycetaceae > Streptomyces > Streptomyces sp. NPDC001922. Next base: position 414,971 of record NZ_JBIASV010000006.1, read on the forward strand.
TAGATACAACAGTGCTGGCCTCGTGGGTTTGAAGCCGTTTTCTGCGCATTCCTCGCACGGCCCACTGCGAAACCTACTGTTGAGCACTGGTGAGCAACGATGCCCCTTGGCGATACAGTGTCCGGGCCATTTCGTGGCATCGTTCCGGTACGGGATCGCCGGGTCAGGAAGGTACCCCCACTCTCGTGCCAGCTGTCTGGCGTATTCTTCGGGATGCCGCTTCTTGCCACCGCAGCGCTCACAGCCTCCCTGACCATGCTTAATGTTGTCGAGTCGAGGTCCAGGGTCACAGACTGTCCAACAACGCAGACACCAAGCCCGTGTTGTGGTTCTGGCGTCGACGACCTCGACCATGGGTAGGACATGCCCAAGCTTGATCATTTCTGATCTGCGCTGATTGGCACGCTCTCGCTTTAGACAGCGCGTGCATGCGACTCTTCCCTTCTTCGCTAATGCTCGGACGGAGCTTAGGTATGTTCGGAACGGCTTATCGCGTCCTTCGCATCCCGGCTTCAGGCAACGAACGAGGAAGGGAATCGACGTTCTACCTGGGTACTCCTGCACAGGTTCGACACCAGATGCACGCAGTTCGAGCGTCGCAGTAGCGTGGTCAATCTTCGGTCTCTTCACCTGCCCAGCATCTAGCGGTGCACTGACAGCACGAAGGCGCCCCTACGACTTCAGCCCGCGAGCTGCCACTCTGTGGGGTGGTGCACGACCGCCGGTTCACTGCTCGGCGCAGCATATGGTGCAGGCTGGTAGGCCTACCCGAAGGCCGCCCGCTAGCCCAGCGAGCCCGTGGACCGCCTGTGGACGGGCAGTCCCTTCAGGCGACCAATCGGTCCGCTGACCTGGGGCAACCCTATGCATTGCATCGGCCTCCGGAGCCGTGTGCGCAGGTTCGAATCCTGCCGGGGGCACCTTGTACGAGGTGCCCAAAGACCCCGCCATCAGCGCTTTCGCTGAGACGGGGTCTTCGCGTATGTGCCGCCGTATGTTGGCGTCCATGGACTAGTGCGTGGGCAGGAAGGCGGGGTCATCGGCGCAGGTCACCGCGGCATGGCAAAGCCCGGGACGGTGTCCGGGGGCTTCGGAGCGTCCACCGTGGGCGGGGCACTCGTATGCGCGAAACGGGTCCTCGATCTGCAAAGCCTCAGCCAGTGGCTTTAGCGATGATGCGGTCCATCTCCTCCCGGCCGAAGGCCCGCAGGGTGGTGGAACGGACATTGCCCAGCCCGGCGACCTGCAAGAACACCGCAGTGGCGGTCTCGTCATCGGGCGCCTCCACCACTGCCACGAGGTCGTACGGACCGACGGTCCAGTAAAGGTTCAGGACTTTCACCCCCAGCTTCTGTGCCGCCGCGGCGAAGGCCTCGGCGCGCTGCGGGGTGTCCTTGTAGCCCCGGATCCCCTGATCGGTCCAGTTCAGCAGCGAGACAAACGTCGGCATGGTCATTCACCCCTATGAAGGAGACACAACACATCTCGATCCATGCTGAGCACCATGGCGCGTCATGCGCATGCAGAGGCAGGCCGGACGAGCGATACGAGCAGCGTCGACGCGACCGAGGTTGCCGAGCGTGCGGTTCGGTCTTGGTCGGCACCCTGTTCGGCAACATCCCCGACGGTTGCGGCCACAACGTCCTGGGCCAGCCGGCGGGCCGCAGTTGGGCGCGCCAAGCTTGCACATCATAGGGAGGGTGATCGCTGCGATGATCTTTCGATGCCCTCCCCTCTTGCTGAGCTGTGGCTTCGCGGCGTCGCCGCCAATCCGGCCGCGCCATCGGACGTCCTGTTGCGCCTGCTGCATCCGGCTGCGCGCCCCGCCTGGACGGTGCTGTGCCAGGAGCGGGCTCTTCCCGCGGATGTGGTCGATGCGGTGATCGGGCATCCGGCGCGGGCGGTTCGGCGGGCCTTCGCTCGCAATCGCCATGCCACCTCGGCGCAGCGGGGACGGCTGGTCGGCGACCCCGACGGTTTCGTCCGCGCCGACCTCGCCGCTGGCCCCCGCCCGCGGCTGGGGCGGGTCGAAGCGCTCCCCGCCGATGTCATCGAAACGCTGCTGACCGGGCAGGACGACGACGGTCACGATCAGCTGGTCACCGCTCCCGAGGTCGCGCAGGAGCTGGCGTTCTCCGGGCAGATACCGATGTCCTTCCACCGTGAGATGTGGGCTCACAGGAACCCCGTACTACGGGTGCAGGCAGCCGGCGGCTGGCTCTGGCTCACGCCCGGGCAACGCCGTGCCCTGCTGACCGATCCGGACCCTGCCGTACGCGACGCCGCGCGCAAGCACAGTCGGATCCTGATTCCGGCAGCCATGGAGGCCGAGCTGCCGGACACCGACTGCCACCACCGGTCGCTCCTGCTCGTCAACTACGCCGTCTCCCGCAAGGTGGCCGCCGCGTGCCTCGCCGACGGACGTGACCTGTGGTCCCTGGCCGACAACCGCCACACGCCGGCTGACGTCGTCGCGCGCCTTGCGGGCCATCCCGATCCCCGCGTACGCGAGCGCGTGGCCGCCCGGGCCGATCTCGATCCCTCCCTGCTGGAGGAACTCGGCAAGGATGCGGACGACACCGTGCGGACCCGGGCCCGGGTGCATCCTCTGCCACGCACTTGGGCGCAGCGTCAGGCCCTTGACGGGGTCGTCGGTCGCACCGCCGAGGAGATCGGCCCGGTCGACGAGCTGCGGGTGGAGCCGGACACCGGCTGGTACAGCGCATGTGCCGTTTCCGCCTCTCCCCTGCTCCGCCGGGTCGCCGCGACCTGTCCCGGGCTTCCTCCGGACCTGGTGCAGCGTCTGGCCGACGACCCCGACCCACAGGTGCGATACCTGCTCGCCTACAACCACCCGCTCGCGCCGGCCGAAACCGTCCTCGACGCCTTCCTGGCCACTCCACGGCAGCGCCCGTATCTCCTGACGTTGCCTCAGCTGCCCCGCACCGGCCTGCACCATCTCCTCGACCACGAGGACCCGGACGTACGCGAACTGGCTGCCGCCGACGCCACCTTGGACCGGCCGCCCGTCCACCTGATCGCCGACGCCGACGCCAAGGTTCGCCGAGCCGCCGCCGCCAACCCGCTGCTGCCTCTCGACCTGATCGCGACGCTTCTGGACCGCCCCGAGACCGCGGAAGGGGCGGCGGCCAACGCGGGCCTCTCCACCGAACGCCTTCACGAACTGCTCGACCGCGCCAGTCTGCCCCGCACCGCCGCTGAGTGAACCGACGTGCGTCGGCCGCGTCCCGCCCGGTCGCGTCGTTGCGCGCACTCGGGTGGGGTTCGCCGAGGTGCACCCGGTGCACAGTGCCCCGTCGGTTTCCACAGGATGCGGCAGCGACGGGGCGTCGTGCGCCGGGATGCTCAGCGGTCGCCGTGGTTCGTCAGGAGGCGTTCCATGTGGTCGAAGCGGGTGTGGAGGGCGCGGAGTTCGGTGTCCAGGGCCTCCTCGCCCTCGTGGGTGTACTGGCGGACCTCGGTGCCGAGGCGGTGGGCGTCCTGTTGGGCCTTGCCGACGAACCAGGTGGCGATCGCCGCGGTGACCATGCCGAAGGTGGTGATGCCGGCCAGCATGACGACCGCGGCGATGACCCGTCCCCAGGCCGTCACCGGGTACAGGTCCCCGTACCCGACGGTGGTCGCGGTCTCGATGGACCACCAGACGGCCTTGGGGTACGAGGTGATGTTGGCGCCCGGGGCGCCGTGTTCGGCGGGGACGACCAGGGCCGAGCCCGCCAGCAGGACGAGCGCGGTGGCCAGGGACATGCCGAGGGCGGCCCGGACGTGGAAGGTGCGCCACCACTTCTTGCCCAGCAGCCGGCCGAGGAAGAGCACGAAGAACGACTGCTGCACGGAACGCATCCCCCTGGCGACGGGCACGGGCAGGGCTTCGGGGCGAGGCTACCGCCGCGGGAGGCGGGTGGAGGGCTGACACACGCGGCCGGTACGGGTGCGCGGCGCACGGCCTTTCGGCAGGGGCCACACGGTCTGTCGAGCAGGTGCCACAAGGCCGGTGCGCGGGACAAGGCCGGTGCGCCGGTGCGCGCCACCGCGCCCGTCGGTGTCAGCCCTCGGCCCGGCCTCCGCCTCAGCCCTCGACATCAGCCCTCGTCGTCAGCCGTCCGCGTCAGCCGTTCCCGCTCCCGGCCCCGAGCCGGCTCCCCCGTGGGCCTCGCTGTGGGCCGCGCGGGAGCGGGTCCAGATCTCCTGGGTGATCAGGCCGCGGTCCCGGAGGCGGTCCAGGACGATGTCGCCGCGCGGGGCCCGGACCGCGGTGGTCAGGGCCCTCAGCAGGGCGGGGTGGGCGCGGGCGGGGTCGCCCCGGTCGTGGGCGTCGAAGGCCTGTTCCGCGGCGGTGAAGGGGTCGTCGGGGGCGGCTTCGGCGGCTTCCGTCAGGTGCCGGGCCGCGGCGTCCCGGTCCCCGAAGGCCAGGGCCGCGCTGTAGCGGCCCATGGCCAGGCCGTGCCGCAGGCCTGCCGGGTCCGCGGCCATGGCGGTGCCGGGGGCCTGGCGCAGGGCCTCGGCGCCCTTGCCGAACAGCCGGTCCGCGCGGTGCGGTGCGCGGGCCGTGAGGGCCAGGTGGCCCAGGCGCAGCAGGACATCGGGGTTGAGGGGCCGCAGGACGAGGAGTTCGGTCCAGGTCTTCTCGGCCTCCGCGGTGCGTCCCAGGCACTCCTGGCAGTCGCCGAGGCGGAGCAGGGCGAGCGGGCCCGGTTCGGTCGCCGGGGCGGGGAGGGCGGCGAGGACGTGGCGGAGGTCCTGTTCCGCGGTGAGGGCGTCGCCGCTGTCGTACGCCGATTCGGCCCGCATCAGCAGGGGTTCGACGGTGTCCTCCAGGGTGGGTGCGGCGTGCACCAGGGCCCAGTCGAGGAGTTCGCGGACCCGGGGCGCGTGACCGGAACCTCCGTAGAGCAGGATCCTGGCCGCTCCGACGACCAGCGGCCCGCTGTGGGGCGCCTGTTCCAGGGCGGGGGCCAGACGCCGCAGGGCGGCCTCGGGGTGGCCCGCGCCAAGGAGTTCGGCCGCGGCCCGGAGGGTGCCGTTCATCTCCTCGAAGCCCATGCGGATCTCGGCGGGCAGGACCGGTCCGGCGACGCGCCGGCGCCAGTCGTCGAGGACCGCGTCGACGGTGTCGGCCCGCAGGGCCCGGTCCGGCGGGGCTCCGGTGCGGGAGGTCCAGCCGGGCACGAACAGCGGCAGCGGCGGGGCGACCGGTTCGCGCCGGGGCGGTACGCCGAGGGTGCGGGCGGGGTCGGCCGGGCCGCCGGTGCGGTCGTCGACGGCCACCCAGGCGGGCGCGCGGAAGTTCTTGACCTGCACGTCGACGCGCCAGAACGCCGCCGAGGAGGTGCCGTGCAGATCGTGGGCGACGACGTCCCGGTAGAGGTCGTCGGAGACGATGACGGCCAGCCCGGCCGCGGGGTAGGCGTCGACGGCGCCGCGCAGGGCGTCGCTGTCGAGCATGCGCGGCACCTCGATGGCCACGTTGGTGGAGTAGCCGAGCGGCTGTTCGCGGAGCATGCCCTGGCCGAGGCTGAGCCGGGCCCGCATCCGGGCGGCGTCCGGCGCCGTCGCGTTGTGGTGGCGCAGGCCGGCGCCGAGGACCCGGACGAACGCGGCGATCGTCCGGGCCTCGTCGATCCCGGCGGGGAGGACGATGAACGCCCCGTCGCCGGCGGCCTGGAGCCGCCACTTCCGGAAGTCCGTTCCGCCGTCGATCGCGGTGGCCCGGAGCAGGAGGTGCAGCAGCCGTTGCAGCGCCTCCCGCTCCGGGGCGCGGGTGCGGCGGCTCCACGCGACGATGTCCACGCCCGCGCAGAGCCGCCGTTCGCCGGAGAGCATCATGCGGCCGGTCAGTACCGGAACCAGTCGACGATGCTGTCCCATATCGAGCCGATGGTGTTCTTGAGCGACTCCCACAGGCTCCGGGCGGCGTCGCGCAGCCACCTCAGGAAGGCGTCGACGTTCGCGAGGACCTGTTCCAGTTTGCTGCGCGACAGCTGGTCGAGCATGGATTCGAGTCTGGCCCGCTGGGCGCTGGTGAGTGTGGCCACGGTGGTCGTTTCCTTTCCCGGGTTCTCAGATGAAGAGGCGGCGTACCCGCTGCCAGATGTCGTGGGCGTAGGCCCGTACGCGCCTGAGGAGTTCGCTGCCCGCGTCCAGCACGTCGGCCAGCCATTCCAGGAACGCCGACACGGAGCGCAGGATCGCGGCGAGGGAGGTCTGGGATTCGCGTTCCAGGAGGCGGTGGATCTCGGCCTGCTGGCGGTTGGAGAGGGTCACCGCGGTCATGCCTTTCCGGAGCCGTGGCCCTCGGCGCGCCGCCGGGCGACGTACTCCTGGACCTCGGGGGCGGCCAGTTCGAAGGGGTCGGCGGTGTCGACGGGCAGTTTCCAGGCGGCCTTCCCGGCGGACTTGATGAGGGTGATCAGCAGGTCGTCGAGCCGGTAGCGGCGCTCTGCGGAGTAGTGGGCGATGTTTCCGGCGCGCAGTCCCGGGACCTGGCGGGCGAGTTTGCGCGCGATGTCGCGGCACCGGCCGTCGATGGACTTCTCCTGCTCGACGTCGGGGAAGTTGAGGGTGGCGTCCCAGCTGCCGGGGCCGATGAGGTCGACCTTGTTGAGGCCGATGACCAGGCGGCGGCGCCGGCCGTCGTTGAGGATCGGCAGGATGACGTCGTTGAAGATCCGCTGGTCCTCGCCGAGGAGCCGTTCGGTGGCCTCCAGGACGTAGAGCACGACGTCGGCCTGGGGCAGGTGCTCGCGGTAGATGCCCTCGAAGATCCGGTCCTCTTCGATGCCCTCGCCGAGCCCCGGCATGTCGAGGATGTGCAGGGCACCGCCGCCGCGCAGGGCGAACTCCTTGAGCTGCGCCTCCGAGGTGCCGCGCAGGGCGTGGCTGACCTTGAACTCGGCGGAGAACAGGTTGTTGATGGTGGTGGTCTTGCCGACGCCCGCCTTGCCGATGACGGCGACCCGGGGCGGGTTGGCGGCGCGCTCCTCGGCGACGAGCCGGGTGAGCTTGTCGGTGTTCTCGTCGCCGAGGATGCGGCGGAGGGCGTCGGGGGCCTTGCCGGTCTGGGTGAGCCCGAACATGCCGTTCAGGAAGGTCTTGTCCTTGTCCATGATGGTCAGCGCTCCGTGGTGGAAGCGGCCATGAGGCCGACGCGGATGTGTTCGGTGAGCGTGTCCAGGCCGTACTGCTCGGTCGTGGAACACGGGATGATGTCGCCCTCGGTGAGGGCGGGCAGGTAGGGCGCGAGCTTCCCGTAGACGTTGCCGACCTGCTGGGTCAGCGCGACGCGCTGGCCGGGCGAGGGCCGGCGGGCGGCGTGGTCCCAGTCGCCGGGGCCGATGGTGTCGGCCCGGGTGATGGCGACCGTGACGCCGGTGTGCGGTCCGAGGGTGTGGGCGAGGGCCCGCAGCGCCTCCTGGTCGGGGCGGAAGGCCCGCGGGTGGGCCTGGACGACCCAGACCGCGTGGTCGAGCCGGGGCAGCAGGGCGGTGTACAGCTCCCGGTACGCCTCCTCCGTCTCCTGGCTCTCGGCGTAGCCGGGGGTGTCGACGACGTCGACGGGAAGGGCGCCGTGCCCGGTGGTGCGGAGCACGGCGGGGACGTGGTGCAGGTCCAGGGTGGTGGCCTGGAACCGCCCCGTTTCGAGATCCAGGCCGAACAGGGCATTGATCAGTGAGGACTTGCCGGCCCCGCACTTGCCGAGGAACGCAATGCGCATCGCGGGACTCCTTTCAGCCGATGGCCTCGTTTCTACGGGAGCCGGGGGAAGCGGACCCCGAGCCAGGACGGGGTTCGGGCCGCGGGTGTCGAACAGTTCGCACCAGGTCCACCGGCCGTCGGTGAAGGAGCCGTGCCGGGGCAGGGCGGAGCAGTCGGCGCGGTGGGGATCCGCGGGTACGGCATCGGGGCGGGACGCGGTGGGGCCGGGGGCGGCATCGGGACGGGACACGGTGGCGTCGTGGGCCGTGCCGGACGCGGTGGGGCCCGGGTCGTCGGCGGTGGAGACAGGGGCGCCGGCGGTGGAGAGATGGAGGCCGGCGGTGGAGACGTCGGTCCGGGAGACGGAGAGGTCGTGGGCGAGTGGCTCGGCGACCACCACGACGAGGTCGGTGTCCGGCCGCACGGCGAGCCGGCTCTCCAGCCAGGCACCGGAGCAGGCGCGGCGGACGGCGACCACCGCCCCTCCGCCGAAGCCGGCTTCGCCGAGCCGGGTGAGCCCTTCGGCGACGGCGATCCGGAGCCGAAGGCGGTGGGGGGCACCGGGGAGTGTGCGGACCCGGTGGTCCGCGGTGGCCGGGTGCGCAGGGGGTCCGGCCGCAGGTCCGGGGGGCATCGCGGGTCCCGCGCGGCGCACAGGTTCCGAGGGGACCGCGGCCCGCACGTGGCCCGCAGGCGCCGAGCCGTCCGGCCCAGAGTCGTCCGTGGGCCCCGAGTCGTCCGAGGCGTCCGCGGGTTCCGAGGCGTCCGCAGACCACGGCTCGTCCGTGGTTCCCGAGCTTTCCGCGGGTCCATGGCGGGCTGCCGCGTTGTGCGCCGCCAGGCGGTCGCGGAGCCGCCCGAGGAAGGTGGCCAGCGCGGCCGGTTCGTCGATTCCGGGCGGCCACACTCCGAGCACACCGCCCTCGGAGGTGACCTCCCACAGCGCCCGGTCCAGTCCGGGTACCGCGCAGGCGTCCCGCAGCAGCGGGAGCACGTCGTCCGTCCCGTCCGGCACACCCACCGCGACGCACAAGCGGCGGACGTCGTGCGGGACTTCCAGGGTTGCGTCGGGGGGTTGCCCGACGGGGCCTTGTGTCATCCGCTCACGGTGCCGGAGCCCGGATTCCCGCACACCGAGGTGGAGCGGGATTCGGCGGCCCGGCCGCTTCCCGACGAACGGGCCCCGGGGCACGATGAGTTGCCGGGCGACCGGCGCCCGTCGCCGAGCCGGCTCGCGGCGGCCCGGCCGGCTGGCGGGGCGGGGGCGTGAGCCCCCGCCCCCTCAGGGCATCCCGAGCGCCGCCTTGTGCAGTGCCTCGACATCGCGGATGACGATCCTGCGGTAGCCGACGGAAATGGTGCCCTCGGCCCGGAATTCGGCGAACGTCTCGTTCACCGACCGTTCCGTCGCGCCCACCAGCGCGGCGATCTCCGCCTGGTTGAGGCCGACCGCGATCATGATCCCCTCCGGGGCGGGGATGCCCCAGTGGGTGACGAGTTCGAGCAGCACCCGGGCCAGCCGGGCGCGGACCGAGCCGTCGACGTACTCCAGCCGCCGCCGTATGGCCGAGCGGAACTTGGCGGTGACGCTGCGCGTCACGGCGTCGTACACCGCCGGGTGCCGGGCCAGGAAGGCGCGGAACGCCTCACCCCCGATGCAGCGGCAGACCACGGCGCCGGCGGCCGTGGCGGTCGCCGTGCGGGGGCTGCCGTCGATGACACCGATCTCGCCGACCAGGTCTCCCCGGGACCGGACGGCGAGCAGTGCCAGCTGTTCCTCCGCGGTGATCGCGGTCACCTTCACATAGCCGTCCAGGACGATGTACACGTCGTGGGCGGTCTCCTCCTGGCGCATCAGTACGCTGCCCGCGCCGTACTGGCGGCCGGTGCCGAGCGTCAGCAGCTCCCCCCGCTCCTCCAAGCCGAGCCCGGCCAGCAGGCTTCCCACCGGGAATTCATCGGACATCCCCCGCTCCTCCCCCTCGACACATGATTACCACCGCTCAGGGGCAATTCGGAGGGTTGTCGCGAGAATGGACATCCGTGCGAAAGCCGGTCTGTCGGGCGCCTGTTCCTGCGGGGCCGCGCCCCTTCGCCGGGAGGCCGCGGCAGCCGGCACACGGCGCCCGCCGCGGCACCGGTCCGCGGCGGGCGGAGTGCGCGGGAGGAGTGCGCGGGAGGAGTCCGGACATGGCGCCATCACGCGGGGCGCGGGGCCGCCGTCGATACCGAAGCGAGACCGGTGGACGGTGGACCTCCCGGTGACCGCGGGAGAGACTCGGCTTTCGCGCCGGGCCTTTCCGACGGTCAATTCGGCGCTGCAGAGCGGGCATGCACAACAGAGGGCGGTAAAGGCAGTGCGGCGGCGATTCTCAGGTTTTGTCGCGGCAGGGGTCGCGACGTCCCTGCTGTGCACGCTGACGGCATGCGGCGGAAGTTCCGTCGGATCCGGCGACGTGACGCTCAAACTGGTGGCGGCCGACTACGGGGACCGTCCCGGCAACAGTTCGAAGCGCTACTGGGACCAGCTGGCCGGGGAATTCGAGTTCCAGCACCCCGGCATCACCGTGGACGTCGACGTGTACGACTGGAACACGATCGACCAGAAGGTCGACGCCCTGGTGAAAGCGGGCAAGGCCCCCGACATCGCACAGACCGGCTCGTACGCCGACTACGCGGCCCAGGGCAAGCTCTACCCGGCGGACCAGCTGCTCTCCATTCCCACTCAGGCCGCATTCCTCCCCGCTCTCGCCGAAGCGGGACAGGTGCGCCGGATCCAGTACGGAATGCCGTTCGTCGCCAGCACCCGGGTGCTCTTCTACAACAAGGACCTGCTGGCGAAGGCGGGAATCCAGGACCCGCCGGAGACCTGGGAGGAGCTTCGGTCGGACGCCGCCGCGCTGCGGCGGGCCGGCGTGCAGGTGCCGTACGCGCTGCCGCTGGGCACGGAGGAAGCGCAGGCGGAGACGTTGAACTGGATGCTCAGCGGCGGGGGCGGCTACACCGACGGGGTCGGCAGCTACACCATCGACTCCCCGGAGAACATCGAGACGTTCACCTGGCTGCGGGACGAACTCGTCGGCGCCGGACTCACCAACAAGTCCCCGTCCCGCACGGACCGGCGGGCCGCGTTCGACGCCTTCACCCGGGGCGACGTCGCCATGGTCAACGGCCATCCGACGCTGATGCAGCTCGCCCAGGAGAACGGCATCCGGTACGGCACGGCTCCGCTGCCGGGAAAGAAGGGCCCGTCCAAGGCGACGACAGGGGTCGCCGACTGGATCATGGCTTTCCAGCGGAACGGCCACCGCAAGGAAATCGGAGAATTCCTCGACTTCGTCTACGAGGAGAAGAACGTGCTGAAGTTCACCGGCCAGTACGACCTGCTGCCGGTGACCAACTCCGCCTCCGACACCATGCGTTCGGACCCCGCCCAGCGGAAAGTCCGCCCGTTCCTGGACCAGTTGCCCGGAGCGAAGTTCTATCCGGTCGGCAAGAGGTCGTGGGGAGCGACGGTGCGCGCACTCAAAACGTCGATCGGGAGCACCGTGGAACGGAACGGCGACCCGGCGAGCGTGCTCGGCTCACTCCAGCGCAAAGCCGGCCTCCTGGAGAATTCCACCCCCTGACGGACGCCGGCCTGCCCGCATCCCTGAACCGCCCCCCTGAAGCACTCCCGAAGCACTTCCGAAGCGCTCCCCACCAGCAATAATCACCCATCGTGACAAGTTGCGCACAACAGGTGTCCGATTTAGCGTTGTACCTGCGGGTTGGCCGCTCTTCGCCCTTCACCCCCGGTCCGGGTCTCCGCCGGAGAGACCGGGGTGAGGCCCGTCCCGGGCGCACGCCCGGCCCGTCGCGCCGGCACCCGGCGCCCGGCGCCCCTCCTGATTCCCTGCCGGACACCGCCCCTGCCGGAACCGCCACGCCGGACACCCCTCGCCGAGGAGGACCACGATGCCGCAGTCGAAGCTCCGCAGGCTCGCCGTCGCCGCCGCCACCGGCACCCTCGCCACCCTCACCGCCATCGGCCCCGCCGTGGCCGACTCCCCCGACGGCACGGACCCGCGCTCCGACAGCGAAGGCTTCCGCCCGGACGGCGGCGACCCCAGCGGCGACCCCCGCTCCGACAGCCGTTCCGACAGCCGCTTCGACGACGGCGACCAGCGCTCCGACGGCCGGGACCACCGCGCCCCCCACCGGGGCCGGGTCACCGCCCGGTCCGGCCTGATCCTGCGGGACGCCCCGAGCCTCCACGCCCGGATCGTCGGACAGCTCCCCCACGGCACGGTCGTCCGGATCAGCTGCAAGGCCAACAGCGACCACGTGGCCGGCAACCCCCGCTGGTACCTGCTGGAGAACGGCAAGTGGGCCTGGGCCTCCGCGCGCTACATCGAGAACATCGGCCCCGCCCCGGCCTGGTGCTGACGTCCCGCCACCGGAGCGCCGACCGCGGCCTCCCGGCGTCTCCGCGCCGGGAGGGCACCGCATTGCGGCGAACCGCCCGACGAGGCCCCGCCGGCATCCCCTGAGCAACCGGACTCCCCTCATCCGCACAGCCACACAAGGCAGGCATGCCGGACTTGGGCGTTACCGCTTGGTACGTTTCCTGGCATGACCGCAACGAGAGCGGACGCGCCCCCGCCGGCCCTGCGCCTCCCCCAGCGGCGGGGGGTCGAACTCGCCCTGCTGGTCGGCGCCGTGCTCATCCCCGTCCTCGGCTACATCGAGGTCGGACTGGCCCGGCACGACTCCGTGCCGCGGGGCGCGGCCGGTTACGGCGCGGGGCTGGGCCTTCTCGCCCTGGTCGCCCATCTGACCGTCCGGTTACGGGCTCCCTTCGCCGACCCGCTGTTGCTGCCGATCGGCATTCTGCTCAACGGCCTCGGCCTGGTCTTCATCTACCGGCTCGACCTGGAGACCCCGGAGAACCACGCCGCCCCCACCCAGCTCGTCTGGTCCGCACTCGGCGTCGGCTTCTTCATCGCCGTCGTCCTGCTGCTGCGGGACTACCGGGTACTCCAGCGCTACGCCTATCTGAGCGTGGCCACGGCGCTGGTCCTGATGACCGTGCCGATCTTCTTCCCCGACACCAACGGCGCCAAGATCTGGGTCCGGATCGGGGGCCTGTCGTTCCAGCCCGGCGAGTTCGCCAAGATCCTGCTCGCGGTCTTCTTCGCCACCTATCTCGCCGCGAACCGGCACGCCCTGGCGTACACCGGCCGCCGCATCCGGAAACTCCAGCTGCCCACCGGCCGGGTGCTGGGGCCGGTCGTGGCGATCTGGCTGGTCAGCGTCTGCGTCCTGGTCCTCGAACGCGACCTGGGCACCTCATTGCTGTTCTTCGGACTGTTCGTGATCATGCTGTACGTGGCCACCGGCCGGACCGGCTGGATCGCCGTGGGACTGCTGTTGGCGGCGGTGGGCGCGTTCGTCGTCGGCTCCCTGGAACCGCATGTGCACAGCCGCGTCGAGGCCTGGCTGGACCCCTTCGCCAGCATCGAGGCCGGCCGCGGCACCGGTCAGCTCGCCGAGTCGCTGTTCGCCTTCGCCGCGGGCGGGATGCTGGGCACCGGCCTCGGGCAGGGGCACTCGATACTCATCAGCTTCGCCGCCAAGTCCGACTTCATCCTCGCCACCGTGGGCGAGGAGCTGGGGCTCTGGGGACTCACCGCGGTCTTTCTGCTCTACGCCCTCCTGGTGGCCCGCGGCTACCGGGCGGCGCTCGCGCTGCGCGATCCGTTCGGACGGCTGCTCGCGGTCGGCCTCGCCGCGATCGTCGCGCTCCAGGTGTTCGTCATCGCGGGCGGGGTGACCGGGCTGATCCCGCTCACCGGCATGGCGATGCCGTTCCTCGCGCAGGGCGGCTCGTCCGTCGTCACCAACTGGATCATCGTGGCGCTGCTCATCGTGCTCAGCAACGCCGCCCGGCGGCCCCGCCCGACGACCGCCGACACCGGTGTCATCGCCTCCGTGGCGCCCGACGCCCCGGAGAACCCCGGGGAGGGCCGGCCGTGATCCGCTGCACCCGGCATGTCGCCGCCTTCAGCCTGCTGCTCCTGGTCGCGCTGCTCCTCAACGCCTCCCGGGTGCAGGTCCTGGAGGCGGACGACTACGACCACAACGAGGCCAACCGCCGTCTCGCCATCGCGCGGTACGACCGGCCGCGGGGCGACATCCTCGTCGGCGGCACCCCCGTCACCGGCTCGGTGGACACCCATGAACGCCTGCGCTACGAGCGCCGGTACTCCGACGGCCCGCTCTACGCCCCGGTCACCGGCTACGCCTCGCAGACGTACGGCACCTCGCTGCTGGAGGGCACCGAGGACGACCTCCTCTCCGGCACCGACTCCCGGCTGGCCCGGGTGCCACTGTGGAACGACCTCATCCGGAAGCGGCAGCCCGGCGGCGATGTGCACACCACCCTCGAAGCCGGCGTGCAGCGCGCCGCCCACCAGGGGCTGAGCGGCCGGCGGGGCGCGGTGGTCGCGCTGGAGCCGGCCACCGGCCGGATCCTCGCCCTGGTCAGCTCGCCGTCGTACGACCCGGGGGCGCTGGCGGGCACCGGCGCGTCCGCGACCGCGGCCTGGCAGCGGCTGAACACGAGCCCGAGCCGACCCATGCTCAACCGGGCCCTGCGGCAGACCTATCCGCCGGGTTCCACGTTCAAGGTGGTGACCGCGGCGGCGGCGCTGGATGCGGGCGTGGTCGACGAGGTGGGGGACCCCACGGACACCGCGGACCCGTACCGGCTGCCGAACTCCTCCACCCGGCTCACCAACGAGGCCTCCGGCTGCGAGAACGCCACCCTGCTGCACGCCTTCGAGGTGTCCTGCAACACCGTGTTCGCGCGCCTCGGGGTGGACGTGGGGCTGCGCGGCATGGTGGACGCCGCGGAGAGCTTCGGCTTCAACGACAGTGGTCTGCGGATCCCGGTGCGGGTGGCGGAGAGCACCTTCGACACCTCGATGGACCGGGCCCAGCTCGCGCTCTCCTCGATCGGGCAGTTCGACACCCGGGCGACACCGCTGGAGATGGCCATGGTCGCGGCGGCGGTGGCCAACCGCGGGGTGATCCGGCGCCCGGCGCTGGTCCGGAAGGTGACCGCCGCGAACGGCCGGACGGTCTCCACGCACCGCCCCCAGACCTACCGTCGGGCGATGAGCCGGGACACCGCGGACCGGCTCCGGGAGCTGATGGTCGCGGTGGTCACCGACGGAACCGGCACCCGCGCCGCCATCGACGGCGCCGAGGTCGGCGGCAAGACGGGCACCGCACAGCACGGGGTCGACAACTCCGGTACGCCCTATGCGTGGTTCATCTCCTGGGCCCGCGCCGAGGGCGCGGCGAAACCGGCGGTCGCCGTGGCGGTCGTCATCGAGGACGCGGAGGCGGACCGGGCGGACATCAGCGGCGGCGGCAGCGCGGCCCCGATCGCCCGGGAGGTGATGCGGGCCGCGCTGGACTGAGCCACCGGCCGCGGCGGGCACCCGTCGGCTCCCGGGGACCGGCCCCCCCCTCCTCGGCCCCTGGATCAGCCGTCCGCCGCGGTGGCCCCCGCGGCGATGGCGTCCGTCACCTCCTTCGCGCGGGCCTCCTCCTCCGCGGCGAACCGCTCCGCGTCGAGCCGGTCGGCCAGCTCCTCGTCCTGGGCCATCAGCAGATCGAGGCTGGAGTCGCCCAGGTCGAACACGCCCATGTCGAGGTAGGCCCGCTGGAGCCGTTCGCCCCACAGGCCGATGTCCTTGACGCAGGGCACGATCCGGCTGAAGAGCAGCTTCCGGAAGAGGTGCAGGAATTCGGACTGCTCGGTGAACTCGGCGGCCTCCTGCGGCGGGACGCCGAAGTTCTCCAGCACCTCCGTGCCGCGCAGCCGGTCGCGCATCAGATAGCAGCCCTCGATCACGAACTCCTCGCGTTCCCGGAGTTCGGCGTCGCTGAGCTGCCGGTAGTGGTCGCGCAGCGCCATCCGTCCGAAGGCCACGTGGCGGGCCTCGTCCTGCATGACGTAGGCGAGGATCTGCTGCGGCAGCGGCTTGTCGGTGGTGTCCCGGATCATGCCGAAGGCGGCCAGGGCGAGGCCCTCGATGAGCACCTGCATGCCCAGGTACGGCATGTCCCAGCGGGAGTCCCGGAGGGTGTCGCCGAGCAGGGCCTGGAGGTTGTCGTTGATCGGGTAGAGCATCCCGACCTTCTCGTGCAGGAAGCGGCCGTAGATCTCGGCGTGCCGGGCCTCGTCCATGGTCTGGGTCGCGGAGTAGAACTTCGCGTCGAGGTCGGGGACGGACTCCACGATCCGCGCCGCGCAGATCATCGCGCCCTGTTCACCGTGGAGGAACTGGCTGAACTGCCAGGAGGCGTAGTGCCGTCGCAGCTCGCTGCGGTCGCGCTCGGTCATCCGGTCCCAGTAGCGGGTGCCGTACAGGGCCATGGCCTCGTCGGGGGTGCCGAGCGGATCGTACGGGTCGACCTCCAGGTCCCAGTCGATCCGTTTGGCGCCGTCCCACTGTTTGTCCTTGCCCTTCTGGTAGAGGGCCAGGAGCCGGTCGCGGCCGTCGTCGTAGTCCCAGTTGAAGCGGGCCGCGCCGGACGCGGGCACCTGCCATTGACCATCCCCGGGATTCTGCGCGTAGAGCTCATGCGTCGTCATGGACGCCTCCTTGCCTTCACGACACCCGTACAGGGGCGGATGGTTGGCAGGCTCACACGCCGGTTACCCAACGGTCAACAAGTCGGGCGCAAGGGATTGACGGTCTTGCTGACAAGCAGTCTCATAAGGGGGAAGCTTTCGGAGGGCATCACTCCGGAAGCTCGTTCCGCCACGCCCGTAGCGATCAACTCTCTGATGCCACAGGGGATTTGGTGACCGAGCTCCGGGCGTGCCCGTGGCCCTTCCCCGGGCCCGAAGCGCCGATCAGCGAGGTGTTCCAGCGATGATGACGACACCGGACAGCGCCGCGGCCCGGCCCTCCGCCCTCCGGGACGCGCTCGGACCGCTCCGCGACCGGGAGCAGGTCGCCCAGCGGCTGCTCGACTCCTCCGCGAAGCACTCCTTCGACCCGGACACCGAACTCGACTGGGACGCCCCGTTCGAGGACGACAAGTGGTTCTGGCCGCCGGAGCTCGTCTCGCTCTACGACACCCCGCTGTGGCGCCGGATGTCCGAGGAGCAGCGCAGGGAGCTGGCCCGGCACGAGGCCGCGTCGCTCGCCTCGCTCGGCATCTGGTTCGAGATCATCCTGATGCAGCTGCTCGTCCGGCACATCTACGACAAGCCCGTCACCAGCGCCCACGTGCGCTACGCGCTCACCGAGATCGCCGACGAGTGCCGGCACTCGATGATGTTCGCGCGGCTGATCCGCAAGGGCGGCACGCCCGTCTACCCCGTGTCCCGGCTGCACCACAACCTCGCCCGGATCCTCAAGACGGTCTCCACGACGCCCGGTTCGTTCGCCGCCACCCTGCTCGGCGAGGAGATTCTCGACTACATGCAGCGGCTGACCTTCCCGGACGAGCGGATCCAGCCGCTGATCCGCGGCGTCACCCGCATCCACGTGGTGGAGGAGGCCCGGCACGTCCGCTACGCGCGCGAGGAGCTGCGCCGCCAGATGGCGTCCTGCCCGCGGTGGGAGGCCGAGCTGACCCGGATCAGCTCGGGCGAGGCCGCCCGGGTGTTCTCGCTCGCCTTCGTCAATCCGCAGGTCTACACCGATGCCGGGCTGGACCGGCGGGAGGCCGTGGCGCAGGTGAAGGCCAGCGGCCATCGCCGCGAGGTGATGCGGACCGGGGCCCGGCGGCTGACCGACTTCCTCGACGACATCGGCGTGCTGCAGGGCGTGGGCCGCCGGCTGTGGCGCAGCTCCGGGCTGCTGGCGTAGGGCCTGTCGGTGTATTGGCCCATGGATCGCGCCGGGCCCGCCGCCCGTTCCGCAGGGACCGGGCCGGCGCACCGCCGCCTCCGCGCCGTCCACGCACCCTGCTCCCCCGGTGGCACGGCGGTTACCCTGCGGGACATGACAGGCAGCGGAACCGCCCCCACGGCACGGCCGACCCGCTCCCGCGGCGGAGGGCACGACGTCGCGTACCGCAGGATGAGCGTCGAGCAGCGCCGCGCCCAGCTGCTCACCGCGGCGCTGGAACTCTTCGCCCGCCACGCCCCGGAGGACGTCTCGCTGGACGACGTCGCCCACGCCGCGGAGGTCTCCCGGCCGCTGGTCTACCGGTACTTCCCGGGCGGCAAGCAGCAGTTGTACGAGGCCGCGCTGCGCAGTGCGGCCGACGAGCTGGAGCAGTGCTTCGCCGAGCCGCAGACCGGCCCGCTGACCGTCCGGATGTGCCGCGCCCTCGACCGCTATCTGGCCTTCGTCGACGAGCACGACGCGGGCTTCACGGCTCTGCTGCAGGGCGGCAGCGTCGCCGAGACCTCCCGCACCGGCGCGATCGTCGACGAGGTCCGGCGGGCGGCGGCCGAGCAGATCCTGCTGCACATGGGCGCGCCGGACCCCGGGCCGCGGCTGCGGATGATGGTCCGCACCTGGATCACCGCGGTGGAGGCGGCCTCCCTGATCTGGCTGGACGAGACCGCCGGGGCGCCCCGGGGCCGCCGGCCGACCGCCGGCGAGCTGCGCGACTGGCTGGTCGACCACTTCGTCGCGCTGCTCACCGCCACCGCGGCCGGCGACCCGCAGACCGCGCGGGTGACGGTGGCCGCGCTGGCGCTGGAGCGGGCCGACGGACCGGCGGGGTCCCTGGCCCGGCGGGTCGTACCCCTGGTGCGCGAGGCCGCCCACCTGCTGGACGGCGGCCCCCCGGCGGGCGGTACCGGGCACGCCGGCTGACGGCGGGCCCGGGCGGGCGCCGCCCGGCGCACCGGGTGAAGATGGTGCGGTGAGAAGCGAGGACACACTCTTTGTCGGCGGCCCGCTGGACGGCAGGGTCCTGCCGGTGCTCCTGGGGATCACCGGCCATCCGCCCAAGGTGTACGAGGTTCCGGTGCCCGGTCCGGAGGGCGGCGAGCCGACGGTCCATGTCTATCTGCGGGTCCCGGCCGGGCACTCCAGGCTGGGGATCCAGCGCGGGTGGAAGTACGCGTACGCGCCGGAGGGCCGGCCGGCGGGCGGCCCGAAGTGGCCGTGGTCGAAGCCCGGCCGGTGACACCGGCCGCGGTCGCGGACCGGCCGGCACGGAACCGCCGGGACCGGACGCCGGGGGCGCACCGGGGGTCGCGGGGTGGTCCATGCGTGGCCGCTTGGCCCGGCCCCGACCATAGATCCCGACAATACGACCATCTCTGAAATAGTGTCAGAAGACCGGGCAACCTGCCCAGCTCTCTGATGCACCGGAGGTGAGTCCGTGTCAGGACGGTTCGCACGGTCGGTCCGTACGGCGGCGGTGGTCGCCGGAACCGCGCTCGCGGTGTCGGCTCCGCCGCCGCTCGCAGGCGCCGCTCCCGCCGACCCGCCCGTCCGGGAGCTGCTGACGCAGCTTCAGACCTACTACCGGAAGGCCGAGGAGGCCGGCGAGGCGTACAACGCCACCGCGGAACGGTTCCGGAAGCAGCGGGCCGAGGTCATCCGGCTCAACGGCCGGCTGGCCATCGCCCGGACCGAGCTGACCAAGGGGCAGGGCAACGCGAACCGCCTGGTCAGGGACCAGTACCAGGGGGCCACCGCCGAGCTCTCCCCCTATCTCCGGCTGCTGCTGAGCCGCCGGCCGCAGACCTTCCTCGACGAGAGCCACCTCCTCCAGCGGGCCGCGGACGAACGCGCCGAAGCACTGGTCCGGCTGGCCCGGGGAGAGCGCCGGCTCGCCGGCCTGGCGCGCGAGGCCCGGACCGCGCTGGAGCGGCAGCAGACGCTGGCGCGGCGCAGGGTGGAGCAGCGGGACACGGCGCAGCGCCGGCTCGACGAGGTGGAGCGGATGCTCGCCTCGCTGTCCGCGGAGCAGCTGGCGGAGCTGGGCCGGCTGGAGCAGGAGGACACCGGCACCGCCCAGCGGGCCCTGATGGGGTCGGGCGCGCTGGACACGGAGCGAGCGCCGTCCCGGGCGGGCGACCGGGCCGTGCGCTACGCGGTCGAACAGATCGGCCGGCCGTACGCCTGGGGCGCGGTGGGGCCGGACTCCTTCGACTGCTCCGGGCTCACCCAGCAGGCGTGGACCCGGGCGGGCCGGTCCATCCCGCGGACCAGCCAGGAGCAGTGGCAGCGGCTGCGGCGGGTGCCGCTGCGGGACGTCCGGCCCGGTGACCTGGTGGTGTACTTCCCGGAGGCGACGCATGTGGCCCTGTACGTCGGCGAGGGCATGGTGGTGCACGCCCCGCGGCCGGGCACGGACGTGAAGGTCTCGCCGCTGGCGGCCAACCCCCTGCTGGGGGTGGTCCGGCCGGACGACCACGAGCCGTCGCTGGCGCGCTACGTCCCGCCGGAGCTCCCCGAGGGCGCGGCGGACGGGGACGACACGGGATACTCCGGGGCCCCGGGGCAACGGGCGGTGTGATCCGCGGCGGGCCGTCCCGGACGGTTCCGGGTGCTCCGTGCGTGCCGCGCGCTGCCGGTCGGGAGCCCGGTCCGGATCCCCGCCCGGACGGGCCACCGGGCGCCCCGCGTCACCGTGAGGGGGACACGGGACGCCCGGTGGCGGGCCGTCCGAAGGCGGCGGTACCGGCCCGTCGCCGGCCCGCCGGCCGGGGCCGTCAGGCTCCCGCGACCGACCCCAGGTACGCCGCCGTCTTCTCCGGCTCGTAGAAGAAGTTCTCGAAGTCGGCCGGGTTGTTGAAGCCGTTGGCGAAGCGGTCGGCGACCGGCTGGAGCTGGCCGGCGGCGCCGATCAGGTTCAGGATGTGCTCCGGCGGCGGGGCCAGCATCGCGTTGGTCCACTTGGTGACGTGCTGGGCGGTGGCCCAGTAGCGGTCGAAGGTGGCCTGCATCCACTCCTCGTCGAACGGCTTGTCGCCGTGCTCGACGATGCTCGCCAGGTAGGCGGCGGCGCACTTCGACGCCGAGTTGGAACCCTGGCCGGTGATCGGGTCGTTGGCGACGACCACGTCGGCCACGCCCAGCGCGAGCCCGCCGCCGGGCAGCCGGCCGACCGGGTTGCGCACGGTGGGGGCGTACCGTCCCGCGAGCGTGCCGTTGGCGTCCGTCAGCTCGGCCTTGGTGGCGCGGGCGTACTCCCAGGGAGTGAACTTCTCCATCAGCTCCAGGGTCAGCGCCAGGTGCTCGTTGGGGTCCTTGACGCCCTGGAACGCGTCGAGCGGCCCGCCGGGGATGCCCTCCCAGAAGAGGATGTCGGCCCGGCCGGAGGTGGTGTAGGTGGGCATGATGAACAGCTCACCGACGCCCGGCACCAGGTTGCAGCGGACGGCGTCGGTCTCCGGGTGCTCCGGGCGCGGGCCCAGACCGTGCACGTAGGAGACGGCCAGCGCGCGCTGCGGGGTGTCGTACGGGGAACGGGCGGCGTCGCGGCCGAACATCGAGACCAGCTCGCCCTTGCCGGCGGTGACCAGCACCAGGTCGTAGCGGCGGGAGAAGAAGTCGAGGTCGGAGACGGCGGCGCCGTGGATGACCAGCTGGCCGCCGCGCTGCGCGAAGGTCTCCATCCAGCCGGCCATCTTCACCCGCTGGTCGACGGACTGCGCGTAGCCGTCGAGCGAACCCAGCCAGTCGATGATCCGCCCGCGGCTCTCGCCCGCGGCCGGCGGCTCGGGGTTGGCCACGGAGACGCCGAGCCCCTCGATCCGCGGGGCCTGGCTCTCCCAGAAGTTGATCTGGAGGTCGCGCTCGTGCTGGAGCGCGGTGTGGAACATGCACTGGGTGGACATCACGCGACCGGTGCGTATCTCGTCCGCCGTGCGGTTCGACATCAGGGTGACCTCGTACCCCTGCGACTGCAGGCCCAAGGCGAGTTGGAGACCGGACTGGCCGGCCCCCACGACGAGTATCTTCCGCATGGCTGGACTCTCTCTCAACACATAAAAGGAACGCTGCGTTCCGGAACAGCGGGGCCGAGGCTACGTCACTGAGCAGTGACGTCAAGCGCGTGGCCCACCAGCTGCAACAGCGATTCGACGACGGTGATCCGCTTCCGCGCGTCCATGATCACCACCGGCACGTGCGCCGGAACGGACAACGCCTCGCGCACATCCGCCACTTCGTACTCGGGCGTGCCCTCGAAGTGGTTGACCGCGACGACGTACGGGAACCCACAGCTCTCGAAGTAGTCGAGGGCCGGGAAGGAGTCGTCCAGCCTGCGGGTGTCGGCCAGCACGACGGCACCGATCGCGCCGCGCACCAGGTCGTCCCACATGAACCAGAAGCGCTGCTGGCCGGGGGTGCCGAAGAGATAGAGCACCAGGTCCTGGTCGAGCGTGATGCGGCCGAAGTCCATGGCGACCGTCGTCGTGCCCTTGTCCGGGGTCGCGGCGAGGTCGTCGATGTCCTCACTGGCCTGCGTCATCACCGCCTCGGTGGTGAGCGGAGTGATCTCCGAGACCGAGCCGACGAAGGTCGTCTTGCCGACGCCGAAGCCGCCGGCCACCACGATCTTGGTGGCGATGGGGGCCCGGGTGTGGTCCGTCTGCCAGCTCTGCAGGCCTTCTTCGGTGGCCCCGCCCGTGGTCATGGTGGTGGCGTCAGAGCCTTCGAAGTCCACTGAGCACCCTTTCGAGCAGCGCGCGGTCGGGCCGGCCGGTGTCGTTCCCGGAGCCGTAGACGCGGATCTTTCCCTGGTCGGCCAAGTCGCTGAGCAGTACGCGGACCACGCCCAGCGGCATGCTCAGCAGCGCGGAGATCTCGGCGACCGACCGCATGCGGCGGCACAGCTCGACGATCATCCGCATTTCCGGCATGACGCGGTCGGCCCACCCGCCGGAGGTGAGTTCCCGCCGCTCCTCGGGGGCGTCGAGGGCCGCCACGAAGGTCTCGACGAGCAGCACGTGGCCGAACCGGGTGCGGCCACCGGTCAGCGAGTAGGGGCGTACGCGGGCGGGTTTGCGGTCCCCGCTTCGGGTGGGCAGCTTGGGTGAGGAGGTCACTGGTCCCTCTCCATGGACTTGCGCAGTTCGCTGCGGAGTTCGGGGGTGAGCACGTGGCCGGCACGGCCGACGAACAGGGCCATGTGGTAGGCGACGACGCTCATGTCGCAGTCCGGGGTGGCGTGCACACCGAGCAGCGAACCGTCGCTGATCGACATGACGAAGAGGCTGCCCTCGTCCATCGCGACCATGGTCTGCTTCACGTTGCCGGCGTCCATCAGCCGGGCGGCGCCGGTGGTGAGGGCGCCGAGCCCGGACACGATGGTGGCGAGGTCGGCACTCGATCCCCGGGGGCCTTCCTGCTGCTCGCCCGTCCGCTGCGCCGCGAGCCCCGGGTCGGAGGCGAGCAGCAGCAGACCGTCGGACGAGACGACCGCGACCGCGTGGACGCCGGGCACCTCGTCGACCAGGTTGCTCAGCAGCCAGTGCAGGTTACGGGCCTCGTTGCTCCCGCCGTGACCCGGCGCCCGGTGCTCCGGGCCGGCCTTGGTATACGCGTTCAACCGCGTGCCTCCTCGACTGTGCCACCGTCGTCCTGTGCCCCCGTCTGGTGCTGTCCGGTTCGTTCCACGGTCTCGGCCTCGGCGTCGCGTCGGCCGTCGCGACTGCCCTGCTGGAACCCGCCGAGCCTGCGGCGCAGGGCATCGGCGTCGACGGAACCCTTGCGCTCCCGCTTGGGTCCCGTGGGCGCCACGGTCCGGGGCGTCCGCTTGGGCAGCCCCTTGTCCGTGACGCGTTCCCACTTCGGTGCCCGCTGACCGGGCTCTTCCCCCTCCGCGGACGGCTGCTGCGCAGGCTCCGCGGCGTCCTGTGCCGGCTCCGCGGCCGGGGTCGCCCCGGCCGGGCCGTCGACCCGCTCCCACTGGGCCGCCCGCGGGCCGGAGTCACCGCTCGCGTCGCCGGCCGCCGGTGTGTCCGCCGGCTGTGCGGCGCTCGCCGGGTCGGCCTGCTGCGGCACCCGGAGCGGCTGGGTCGGCTGGTCGAGCCGTCCGGTCGTCCCCTCGTCCGCGGTGCGGGCGTGCTCCTCGGACCCGGCGGCGTACGGGGCGGTCCCGTCGGCCGGCTCCGGCTCCGGCACCGACTGCGCCTCCGCGACGGCCCGTTCGGCCGCCGCCACCAGCGGGTCTTCGGAGGTCAGGGCCAGCGACGGGACACCGGGCTCCCGGGCGTCCTCCTGCGCCGGCCGCTCGGTCTCCGACGGCTGCGGCGTCGCCGGGGACACGATGAGCGGGTCCGGCAGCGGGGTCTCGCCCGTCGGGGCGCCGTCCGGGTCCGGGCCGGACGGGGCTTCCGCGGCCGACTCCGGAACGGTGCCGCCGGGCGCCGCCGGGGCCGCGGGCTCCTGCGGCCCGGCGTCCGCCGCGGACCGCGCCGCGGGCAGGACGGCCGTACGGTGCGGCAGCGCGTTGGAGTTGGCCTCCGCGACCGAGCCCGGCAGGCTCACCGCGGGGGTAGCGCCCGGCTTCCCGGACGCGGAACCGCCGGCGGCGGTCGGCGCGGGACGGGTCGGGAGTATCGACTTGGGGAGGACGACCACGGCCGCCACCCCGCCCTGCTTCTGGTCGCGCAGCTCCACCCGGGCGCCGTGCCGGGCCGCGAGCCGGGCCACCACGTAGAGCCCCAGCCCGAGCGCGTGGTCCTCGCCGGTGACACCGGCGGCGTCGTGCGGATGCGGGTCGGCGAGCCGGGCGTTCAGCTCAGCCAGCCGCTCCTCGGTCATCCCGATGCCCTCGTCCTGGACGGAGAGCATGACCTCACCGCTCTCCAGCAGCCAGCCGGAGAGCTGGACGTCGGCGTCCGGCGGGGAGAACGCCGTGGCGTTCTCCAGCAGTTCCGCGACGAGGTGGCTGACGGCGTCGGCGGCGAAGCCCGCGATCCGGGCGTGCGGCGGGAGGGACTGGATCTGCACCCGCTCGTAGCGCTCGATCTCGCTGATGGCGGCCCGCAGCACGTCCAGCAGCGGCACCGGTCCGCTGTGCCCGTTGCCGTACTCGGAGCCGGCGAGGACCAGCAGGTTCTCGCTGTAGCGCCGCATCCGGGTGGCCAGGTGGTCGAGCTTGAAGAGGGTGTCCAGCCGCTCCGGCTCCTGCTCCCGGTCCTCCAGCCCCTCGATCACTCCGAGCTGCCGCTCGACCAGGCCGAGGGTGCGCAGCGCGAGGTTGACGTGGCTGCCGTGGA
This sequence comes from Streptomyces sp. NPDC001922, assembly GCF_042891165.1. Taxonomy (NCBI): domain Bacteria; kingdom Bacillati; phylum Actinomycetota; class Actinomycetes; order Kitasatosporales; family Streptomycetaceae; genus Streptomyces; species Streptomyces sp. NPDC001922. The sequence goes on from NZ_JBIASV010000006.1 coordinate 439,896, forward strand.
TCCGGTCCTGGACGCCGGCGAGCAGCTCGGTGAGCTCCTTCTGCTTGCCGAGCAGTTCCTCCCGCTGGTCGGCGAGGCGCTGCCGTTCGGCGACCAGCCGGGTGCGGTCGTCGCCGAGCTGCTCGGACCGGGCGTGCTGCCGGGCCGCGGCCTCCCGCAGCTCGTTGACGGCCGCGACGACCTCGGCGAACTCGTCGTTGCGGCCGGTGTAGCGCACCGGCTCCTCCGCGAGCGGGTCGGCCGCGACCCGGCGGGCGCCGCGCCGCAGCGCGGACAGCGGCCGGGTCATGGAGCGGGCCGCCGACATGCTGATGCCGACCGCGAGCAGCAGGCAGACCACGCCCAGCGCGATCCGCATCTCCAGCGCGGAGACGTCGTCGTCGCGCAGCTGGGCGAGCTGGGTGGTCCCGGTGGAGGTGAGCGCGGACTCCGCGGCCCGCATCCGGTCGACCCGGGCGGACAGGGCGGCGTCGACCCGGTTGCGGTTGAGCCGGACGTCCTGCGCGGAGAGCCGCGGCTGGTCGGTGAGCCGGGCCAGGTAGGCCTCGGCGGTGCCGACCTCGGTGCCGTTGACGGTGCTGGTGTAGCGGTCGGCCGCGGCCTCGGGGGCCGTCTGGTCGAACTCGGCGAGCGCCGCCTGCTCCTGCACCCGGGCGCGCTGGCCGGCGGCGGTGAGCTGCGGCTGGCTGCCGCCGCCGGAGAGCGCGCCGAGGAGCAGCGCGCGGGTGGCCGAGGCCTGTTCGACGGCGCGGCCGAGGGCGGGCAGCGCCTCGGTGGAGCCGTCGGTGGCGCGCGGCGGTGTCCGGCGGGCCAGATCGGTGGAGACCCCGTGCAGCGCCTGGACGGTCTCGCTGTACGCGGTGAAGGTGTGCAGCGCGTCGCCCCGGCCGGAGAGCGCCTCCTGGCGCAGCTCGGGCAGGGCGTCCAGGACGCGCCGCAGGTCGGCCGGGGCGTCGGGACGGATCTCCGCCACCTGCCGGTCGACCCGGGCGCGGCGGGTCTCGGAGACGGCCGCGGCGCCGGAGGCGTTGCTGCGGCGGGCCGCGACGAACTCCGTCATCACGTCCCGCTCGTCGGCCAGGGAATGGGCGAGCGCGACGGCCTGCCCGTTCAGTTCCGACAGGGTGACGAGCCGCTGGGACTCCGTCAGGTCGTGTGACGGGCCGGCGACACCGGGGGCGGCCGCCGCAATGACGGCGACGCCCACGACGGCCACCGACGCGACCAGGCGGTTACGGACCCGCGCGGTGCGCTGCGGCGTGGGGTTCGCCCCGCCGCCCTCCGTGCCCTTCGGTCCACGATCTCTGCCCCGAGGCCACATCTTCTGCACCGGTGCTCGCAATCTGTACTCGTCCGCCCATGGCCGAGGTGACGACAGTTCACTGGCTGACCTGCTGCGCGCGGAGCGCGACGGGCGTCCACCCCCACCCCCAGGTACGAAATCGACCATTCCAGTACCGGTGTGGGCGAGGCATTCATCGCCCGGCTGGCCACCCGAACGAGTGAACATCACGACTGAGTTGAGGAACAACTCCCTCGACACCCTGTCTAACGCGTTCCGCGCGCGCCGGTTGGAAAAGACCGCGGGGGCCTGGCAAGATGCCCGCCCGCAGCGCGCCGGAGCCCGTCGAATCCGGTGGAATCCCGGCAGCCGGGACACCGGCCGGGGCGGTTCCCGCGCAGGTCAGAGCCGTTTGGCCGAAAGCATTCGGACGTCCGGCAGACTGGCCGCATGCGCATCGACGTCACCACCGAACCCGGGGATCCCCAACACCCCAACGAGGACTACGCATCGGTGGCCCTACCAGCGTCGGGCCGAGGCGGTGCGCTCGTCCTGCTGGACGGGGTGACCCCACCGGCGGACGAGGCCGGATGCACGCACGGTGTTCCGTGGTTCACCGCCCGCCTCGGCGGCGCCCTGCTCGAACTGTCCGGTTCGCGGCGGGATATGACGCTGACGTCCTGCCTCGCGGACGCCATCAGGCGCGCCGCGGACGCTCACTCCGGGGTGTGTGACCTTTCTCACGTCCGCACGCCGCAGGCCACCGTCGTGGCTGTGCGCTGGGACGACGCCGTCGTGGAGCATCTGGTGCTGTCGGACTCCGTGCTGTTGCTCGAGGCGGCGGACGGCACCGTCACGCCGGTCCTCGACGACCGCCTCCACCGGCTCCCGGACTCCGTCCGGGAGCTGGGGGCCACCGCGCGCTCCCTGCCGCGCGGTTCGGCGGAACGGGCGGCGGCGCGTGCCGAGTACGGCCGCGCCGTCGAGTCCCTGCGCAACGCCACGGGCGGGTTCTTCACCGCCGCCGCCGACCCGGAGGTGGCCCGGCTGGCCGTGACCGGCAGCACGCCGCGGGCGGACGTGCGGTCCGTCGCCGCGCTGACGGACGGCGCGGCCCGCTGGACCGAGGTCTTCCGCAGGGGCGACTGGGCGGCGTGCCTCTCGGTGCTGCGCGGGGCGGGAACCCGGGCGCTGGTCACCGCGGTACGGGAGGCGGAGGCCGCCGACCCGGAGGGCGAGGCGTACCCGCGGGGGAAGGCACGGGACGACGCGTCAGTGGTGTTCGCGGAGCTCTGACGGCAAGCCGTGGGGTCTGACGGCAGGCCGGAGGTTGCGATGGCCGGCCGGGCTGCGCTGGGCAGGCCGGAGGCCCGGCGGCCCTGCTAGAGGGCTGCCGGGCCTCCGTGCGGTGTGTGCGAAGGGGGCGTCAGGCCTTGACCGGCAGGGAGACGAGCGCGCGGGACCGGAACGAGGTCCGCCACGGCAGTTCGTCCGCCGGGCCCGCCAACGCCAGGTCCGGGAAGCGGCGCAGCAGGGTGTCGAGGGCGATGCCGATCTCCATGCGGGCCAGGGGCGCCCCGAGGCAGTAGTGGATGCCGTGCCCGAGGGAGAGGTGACCGGTGTCCTCGCGCCGGATGTCGAAACGGTCCGGATCCGGGTAGCGGTCGGGGTCGCGGTTGGCGGAGGCCAGGCACAGCAGCACCGTGTCGCCGGACGGAATGTCCACGCCGCCGACGTCCATCGTCTCCAGCGGGAAGCGCCGGATGGCCATCTGCTGCGGCATGGCGAAGCGGTGGATCTCCTCCACCGCCCCGGGCAGCAGGCCGGGGTCGGCGCGGAGGGCTTCGAGTTGCTCGGGGTGCTCGAAGAGGGTCAGCAAGCCGGCGCTGATGAGGTGCTGCGCGTTCTCGCTGCCCCCCAGGAGGATCAGGAAAGCCAGGGAGACGAGTTCGTCCTCGCTCAGCCGGTCGCCGTCGTCACGGACGGCGATCAGCTCGGAGAGCAGATTGCCGTCGGGCTCGGCGCGGCGCAGCGCGACGAGATCGATCAGATAGCGGTGGAGGAAGTCGACCGCCTCGGGGATCTGGCGGGGGTGCTCCGGGGTGAACATCTCGGCGGTGCGGTCCGCGAACGGCCGACGGTCCGCCTCGGGCACGCCGAGGAGGTCGCCGATGACGGCCAGTGGCAACGGCAGGGAGTAGTCGGCGACGATGTCGGCCGAGCCGTCCTTCTCGATGCGCTGCGCCAGGCCGTCGGCGAGCCGGTCGGCGGTGGCCCGGACGCGCTCGCGCAGGGCCTCGACGGACCGGGGTGTGAAGCCCTTGGAGATCAGCCGGCGCAGGCGGAGGTGGTGGTCGGGGTCGATGTTGAGGAGATTGGCGTCCAGCGCCGGGGGCAGCGAGAAGCCCTTGTACCCCTCCCCGGAATCGTCCTTGTTCACCGACAGCCTGGGGTCGGCGAGACCGGCCCGGACGTCCGCCTCGCGGGTGACGAGCCAGACCGGCGACCCGTCGGGGAGGGCGATGCGGTGCACGGGGTGCTCGGCGCGGAGGCGCGCGTACAGGGGGTAGGGGTCCTTCAGGCACGCGGTGTCGAAGGGCTGGGGCAGGGCCTCGCGCTCGGCGGAGGTCTCCGTCGTCATGGTGAGCTCCCTTTCGGAACTGCGGGGGCGCTCCCCGGTAGTTGCCCGTCGGTGGTTACTCGTCGGTTTCGCTTTCCACGTTCAGACGGTTGAGCAACCGGGCCAGTTCCGCGATCTCGCCGCTGTCCCAGGTGGCGAGTTTCCGGACGTACCGCGCACGGCGGGCCTTGCGGACGGCGGAGAAGCGGGTGCGGCCCTCGTCGGTGAGCGCCACGAGGGAGGCCCGGCCGTCGGCGGGGTCCGGCTCCCGGACGACCAGTCCGAGCTCCTCCAGGGCCCGCAGCTGACGGCTCATCGTCGCCTTGCCGACGCCGAAGTAGCCCGCGAGATCGGTGGCCCGCTGCGCTCCGGCGTCCTCCAGCCGGACGAGCAGGCCGTAGGCGGCCGGTTCGAGGTCGGGGTGCACCGCGCGGGCCATCTCGCCGGAGGAGGCCCGGGCGCGGCGCAGGAAGACCGCCAACTCCCGTTCCAGCGCGAGAAAGGCCTGGTCCCCGCCGTCCGTGCGGTCGGCTCCGGCAGTCTCCTCGGGGCCGCCGGCCCCAGTGTTGTGCACGTCAGCACCCTCTCCGGCTGTCCTCTTCGGGGTTCTCCCCGGCGGCGGCTGGTGCCGCTCTCCCCAGTATTTCTCAGAAGCGGCAGGGACTGTCATCTGCCCCTTGCGGGCCCCGGGCTGCCGCCGGGGCGGGGAACCGCCCCTGCGGGCCTTTGGTGGGACGGGGTGCGGCGGGAGAAGCACGGTGGGACGGGCCGGAGACACGCGAACGGCCGGGGGGGGCGGGGGGGGCGGGGCGCCCCCCCCCCCCCCGGGGGGGGGGGGGGGGGGGGGGGGGGGGGGGGGGTGGGGGGGGGGGTG